>JAPKYZ010000073.1 GCA_026394055.1 Acidobacteriota bacterium | reverse complement strand
ACACGCAGGTCCATGGTACGTTTCTCCATCCACGGCATCCTTCCACGATGCCGCTCCTGGACCTCCCGCACATGCCTCTGCCCTGCGTTTGTTACCGATGTCTCCGGATCATTCTGTCACCCATGTCTCCGGTTTGGACCGGTGGACTCCGCTCCATTCTGTCGCGGCTCAGCGTGAGGCGTTGGCTCTCAATAGGGCACTTGCCGTTGTGTCGTCGAGGTACTGGAAGGGGCGTGGGTCGAGTAGCCCGCCTTCAACCCACTATTCCGCCAGCTTGCCCGGCATGTCGGCCAGCACGTAAGCCATCACGGCCAGGGCCGCCGTGCACTTCTTGAACTCCACGGGGTCCACTTTGTCCAGTGTGTCGGCGTGGGTGTGGTGCCAGTCGAAGTAGTGCGTGCCCACAGTCTGCAACCCGATGCCCGGGACGCCTTCGCGCATGATGGGGCTGATGTCGGCGCCACCGCCGCCGATGGTGATGCGGCCGGCGCCGATGCCGTCCAGCAGTTTGCCGATCTGCCGCAGCAGTTCTACCTGCTTAGGATCACCGCCGCCGATGCCGAAACCGAGCGGCCGTTCCCCGCCCCCGTCCATCTCGATGGCCGCGACGTGCTTCTTCACCGCCGCGCCCACCCATTCCCGGTACGCCGTGCCGCCCGCGAGGCCGTTCTCCTCATTGGTCCACAGCACCACCCGGACCGTCCGCCGCGGCTGCAGCCCCAACTTCTTCATCAGCACCACCGCCTGCAGCGCCGCCATCACGCCGGTGCCGTCATCATGTGCGCCCTGGCCCACATCCCAGCTGTCGAGATGGCCGCCCAGCACCACCACCTCCTCGGGCTTTTCGCGACCCACAATCTCGCCAATCACATTGGCCGATTCGGCGGGCGGCAGCATCTGCGCCTCCATCTGCAAATGGACCCGCACCGTCTCACCGGCATCGATCAGCCGCTGGATCAGCACGGCATCTTCCAGCGTCACGCTGGCGGCCGGAATCTTGGGCGCAGTGGGGGCGTAATTCAGCGCCCCGGTGTGCGGCGTCTGCAGTGTCGCTGAGCCGACCGCCCGCACCAGTGATGCCACCGCACCCAGCTCCGCCGCGCGCGAAGCTCCGGCGGCGCGGTAGGTGACCGTGCGGCCATAGCCCTGATAATCGACGTTGTAAAGCACGATCTTGCCCTTCACCTTCGCCTCGCCCAGTGCTTTGAGCTCATCAAAATTGCGCACGGCGACAACTTCGGCCGTGATGCCGTCCTTCGGCGTGCCGATGCTGTTGCCCAACCCGAGCATCGTCAGCGGTCGCGCGATGGGCGCCAGGATCTTGGCCGATTCCGCGCCGCGCACCCAGTGCGGCACCATCACCTTGGGCGTCACGACATTGGCCAACCCTTCGCGCTTCATCTCGGCGGCGGACCAGCGGACGGCCTCTTCGAGGGCTTTTGACCCACCCAGCCGTGCACCGATCCGGTCGCAGAGCCACGTCAGTTTCTGATAGCCTCCCTCGTCGGTGAGCGCCGCGCCCACCAGGCGGCCCGCCACGTCCTGATACTGACGGTCCAGCGTCTGCGCCCCAAGGGTGGAGATCGCCAGCGCTGCACAAAACAGAAAAGACTTCTTCGAAGTAAGCATGGGAATCTAAGAGAGTAGCTTATGTCCGATGCCATCCTCTACGTATCCTTTGGCGGACCCGAAGGTCCAGCCGACGTCATGCCCTTTCTTGAGAACGTCACCCGCGGCCGCGGCATCCCGCCGGAGCGTTTGGCGGAGGTCGCGGAACACTACCTGCACTTCGGCGGCAAAAGCCCGATCAATGACCAGAACCGGGCGGTGATCTCGGCGCTCAAGGATCTGCTGGCCACCGAAGGTCCAGCCCTGCCCGTCTATTGGGGCAACCGCAACTGGCACCCGATGCTCACCGATACGCTGGAGCAGATGAAGGCCGACGGGGTCACCCGCGTGTTCGCCTTCGTCACGTCCGCATTTTCGAGCTACTCCGGCTGCCGCCAGTATCGCGAGAACATCTATGCAGCAAAGACTGCGGCCGGCTTTGAAGAGCTGGAAGTGGCCAAGCTTCGCGTCTACTACAACCACCCCGGCTTTATCGAACCCATGGCCGACAACGTCCGCGCGGCGCTGGCCGAGTTGCCGGACGCTCGTCTGGTGTTCACCGCGCATTCCATCCCGATGTCGATGGCTGACACTTGCGACTACACCGTGCAGCTTCGTGAAGCATGCCGGCTGGTGGCAGAGGCCTGCGGGCACTATGAGTTCGACCTCGTGTGGCAGAGCCGCAGCGGCCCGCCGACGCAGCCGTGGCTGGAACCCGACATCCTGGACCACCTCCGCACCCTCGCGCCGCGCAACGCCGTGCTGGCCCCGATCGGCTTTGTCTCTGATCACATGGAGGTGCTCTACGACCTGGACACTGAGGCCGTGGATGTCGCGCGGGAATTGAACATCCAGATCCGGCGCGCCCGTACCGTCGGCGCGGACCCGCGCTTTATCGCCATGATTCGCGAACTGGTGCTGGAACGGCGGGATCAGCTGCCGGGACGCACGCTGGGGGCGCGCGGACCCAATCATGATGTCTGCCCGGAGAATTGCTGCCCCGCCCCGGTGCGGCCTGCGCGTCCAGCGGCTTCCGGCGCGCCTCCGGCAGCAGGCGCAACACCAGCACAGAGGCCATCGCGGTAGAGTGAGGGTGAGGCCTGCTGCGCGGGCCGGGATGACGGAGGACGGGCTTGGGTATCGACCAGCATGTACGTACTCTAGGGACGCTGCTCATCATGTTCGGAGTGTTCGGGGCGTTGCTGGCCTTGGTCGGCATGGCCTTGTTTGGCAGCCCGATCGCGCTGATGATCGACGCGACGCAGGCGGGCACCGGAGAGTCGCTGAACCTGCCGCTCGTGGAAATCTTTGGCTCCGTGCTGATGCTGCTGGCACTGGTGTTGGCCATCCCGATGGTGGCCACCGGAGTGGGCCTGCGGCGGTTCCGCCCCTGGTCGCGAGACCTGACCATGGTGGTGTGCGCGCTGATGCTGGCCGAATTTCCGTTTGGAACATTTCTGGCGGTCTACGGCTTCTGGGTGGTGTTGTCCCCAGAAGTAGACCCGCTGTTTTCGCCTCGCTAGCGCCGTAAGCTTACTCCTGACGGAGTGCCACCAGCGGGTCGATGCGGGACGCTCGCCGGGCTGGCAGGTAGCCGGCGAGAATGGCCGCGGCAAATAGCACGGCACCCGCCAGCACCAGCGTCCCCAGATCCGTCGGCCGGATCCCGAACAGCAGCGACTTCAGCAGTCGCGACCCGCCCAATGCCGCCGGTATACTGATGGCGAGCGCCACGGCCGTCAGGACGAGCACGCGGCGCAGCACCATCCACACGACGGCCCCCCGAGGCGCGCCCAGGGCCATGCGGATGCCAATCTCGCCCACCTGCCGCGCGACATTGTAGGACATCGTGCCGTAGAGCCCGACACACGCGGTCAACAGAGCCAGTACCGCAAAGCCGGAACACAACTTCGCAAACGTCAGTTCGTGGCTGATCGACCGGTCAATCTCCGCCGCCTGGGTCAGCACGTTGGTGACCGGCAAGCGTGGATCGGCCTCGCGCACCAGTTCACGCACGGTCGGGACGTAGCTCAGGGGGTCGCCGGTGGTGCGCAGCGCGTAAGTCACCCGGTCCGCGGGGAACTGAGTGAGAGCGACGAACACCGTCAGCGGGTTGCCGCCCTCATTCTTCAGACCACCGGACCGCACGTTGGCCGACACCCCGACGATTTCGAGTTCGCGCTTTTCCTCCGGCAGCGTGATGCGCCGGCCTACCGGATTCTCGGTGCCGAAGTAGGTCCGCGCCAGCCGCTCACTGATGACGGCCACCGGAGCGGAGCCCGGTTGGTCGCGGCCGTCAATCTCGCGTCCGGCAAGGAGGGGGATCTGCATGGTGGTGAGATAGCCCGGTCCCGCGCCCAGCACACGGGCGCCATCGATGGTGACGGCGCCGATCTTCAACGCGCCCATGATCGCGCCGCCCGCCCGGCCGGAGCTGATGATCGAAGAACGCGAAAGGGTGGCGCCACTCACTCCGGGGATCGCCTCCAAGCGCTGGCGGAGGTCTGTGTAGAAGGTGGTCATCTCCGGGTCACGATGCCCGGCCTGCTTCGCGTTGAGGGAGAACAGCAGGATGTTCTCGCGGGCGTAGCCCAATTGCACCGAGTGCAGATTGTCGAGCGTCCGGACGAACAGCCCCGCCACAAACAGGATCAGAAAAGACATGGCGATCTGGGCGACCACCAGCACATGCTGCAAGCGGCGGCGCGGTTCGCCTCCGCGGCCGTTCTTCAATTCCGGCATCACATCCGGACGCGTTGATTGAATCGCCGGCACCAGGCCAAACAACAGTCCGCAGACCAATGAAAGCGCCGCCGTGACGGCCAGGACGCTCCAGTTCAGCTCCGCGCGGAGCGTGAAGTCGGCCTGCCCTTTGCCGAACAGATACGTCAACGAGCGGACGCCCCAGATCGCCAACAAGACGCCGAGTGCGCCGCCCAGCGACGCGAGCATGACGCTTTCGGTCAACAATTGCCGCACCACTCGCAAGCGTCCCGCCCCCAGGCTGAGCCGGACGGCCATTTCGCGGCGCCGCGCGGCGGCCCGGGCCAGCAGCAGGTTGGCGATGTTGGCGCAGGTGATGGCCAGGATCAACCCCACCATCGCCAGCAGCACATAGAGCGGCTTGGAATACTCGCGGCGCAAACTGCCCAGGCCGGCGGCGCCAGGATTCAGCGTCAGTGTGGGGAGCTTGGCCCGCTCGCCATCAGTGGTCGCCGTCGCGGCCACCCATTGATGGAAACGTGGGGCGAGCGCGGCCTGCGCCTGGGCCAGGTTGACACCGGGACGCAGGCGGCCCATCATCTCGATCCAGTAGAAGTTCTGGTCGCCATACATTCGCCCCGCCGCGGCACTATCCACCAGCAGGTTGGTGTGCAGAGGCAGGTAGAGATCGGGTGATGCCGCCGGGTCGACGCCAAAGAATTCGGGAGGCGCCACGCCGACCACCGTGAAGGCCACGTTGTCGATGAGAATCCGTTGTCCAAGCGCATTCGACGCTCCGCCGAAGCGATTCTGGCTGGTGGCGAAACTGAGCACGGCCACCGGGGCGGCGCCCGCGCGGTCATCGCCCGGCTCAATCAGCCGCCCGGCAACTGGCAAGACGGCCAGACCCCGGAAATACTCGCCGGTGACGTACTCCGTATTGGCGCTGATGGCCTGCCCGCCGATGGCGACGTTGCTGCTTCGCCCATCGAAGTAACCAAATAAGGTTGAAAAAGCGGGGTTGTCTTCGCGAAGCGCCTCAAACGCGGCATAGGGGAACATCCCGCTCACCATGGCGCCTTTGTCGCCGGGCCACAGGATGCCCTGCACCCCATGCACCACGTGGACCCATTCTTTACTCGCGCCCTGCGGCGGCTGGCTATGCCAATTCAACACCACCAGCGACTCCGGCTCCGCCACCGGCAGCGATCGCAGCAAGATCGCCTCCATGAAGCTGTAGATCGCGGTGTTGGCGCCAATCCCCAGCGCTAGCGACAGCACCGCCAGAGCGGTGAACGCCTTGCTGGAGGCCATCGTGCGCCAGCCATAGCGAATATCCTGACCCAGTTCCGGCAAAAGACGTGTCATCCAGATCTCCCGTGACTCTTCGTGCTTGACGCCGACGTTCCCAAAGCGGCGCCGCGCTTCGGCCTGGGCGCGCTCCGGCGTCAGGCCACCGGCTTCGAGTTCCGCGGCCTTCTCGGCCAGGTGGAGCTCCATCTCCTCACGCAAGGCCGCCGCGCGCCGGGCGCTCTGTAGCCAATAGTTCAGCCGCCGCCACAGGCCAGTCACTCGGCACCCATCACCCGGGCGATCGCCAGCGTGAGCTTGGCGTACTTCCCGGTTTCCACCGCCAGCTGCTTGCGGCCCGCCGCAGTGATCTTGTAGATTCGGGCGCGCCGGTTGTTCGCGGTCACGCCCCAGTCACCCTGGATCCAACCGTTCAGCTCCAGCCGCTGCAGCGCCGGGTACAGTGAGCCTTCTTCCACCAGCAGCTCATCGCCGGACGATTGTTGGATGAACTGGACGATGCCGTAGCCGTGGAGGTTGCGCCGCGACAGCGTCCGCAGGATCAGCATGTCCAGTGAACCGGGCAACGAATCGTTCTTGTGCGGTTTGCGTCCCATACCAAGAATTCTTAGCTTACGGCCGCAGCCCGGCGCAGGTCAAGTTTCCGGCCCGCGAGCTAACCGCGGCCGAGGTAGAGGAAGCGCAGCAGAAAGAGCGCAGCCATCACGTAGACAAACCAGTGGACGCGCTTGCCCCGCACGCTCTTGAGCAGCACGTAGCTCAGGAAGCCGCACGCCAGGCCGTTGGCGATGGAGAACGTCAGCGGGATCAGAGCAATGGTGAGAAACGCGGGGATGGCCACTTCCAGGTCGTTCCAGGCGATCTCCGCCGTGTGCTTCATCATCAGGCAACCCACCAGGATTAGCGCGGGAGCCGTGGCCCCCGCCGGGATCACACCCGCGACCGGCACCAGGAACAGCGCCAGAATGAACAGCGCCGCCACGACAATCGCCGTCACGCCGGACCGGCCTCCCGCCGCTACTCCCGCCGCGCTTTCGATGTAGCTGACGACGGTCGAAGTGCCCAGCAGCGAGCCCCCCATGGTGGCCGTCGCATCGGCCAGCAGGATGCGATCCACGCGCGGAATGCGATTGGCCGCATCAAACAACCCGGCACGCTTGCCCACTGCCACCAGCGTGCCCACGTTGTCGAACATATCCACGAACAAGAAAACGAAAATGATCTAGACCGCGCCCAGGCTCAACGCGCGCCCGATATCGAGCTTCAGCGCCGTCTCACCCAGCGCCGCCAGCGGGGAACCGGTCGAGTGCCACGCCGTCTGGCCGGTCACCAGCGCCACCACGGTGGTGATCGCCACGCCCCACAGCATCGCCCCGCGCACGTTCCACACCATTAAGCCAGCCGTGACGAAAAGGCCCAGAATCGCCAGCAACGCGCTAGGCGAAGACAGCTTGCCCAGTTCAACCAGCGTCGCTGGACTGGCGACAATTAGGCCGGCATTGCGCAGGCCGATCAGTGCAATAAAGAAGCCAATGCCCGCCGCCACCGCCGCGTACAGGTCGGCGGGGATGGCCTCGACGATCATCTGGCGGACGCCGGTCAAGGTGAGGATCAGGAAGGCGAGGCCAGAAAGGAACACCGCCCCCAGCGCTACTTCCCACGGCACGCCCATGCCCTTCACCACGGCATAGGTGAAGTACGCGTTTAAGCCCATGCCCGGCGCCAGCGCAATCGGATAGCGGGCCACCGCGCCCATCAGGAAGCTGCCCAGGGCCGCTGAAAGGCACGTGGCCGCGGTGGTGGCCGCCACCGGCATTCCGGCGTCTTTCAAGATCGACGGATTGACGAAGATGATGTAGGCCATCGTGACAAACGTCGTCAGCCCGGCCAGGATCTCGGTGCGCCAGTTGGTGCCTAGTTTTTCGAACTCAAAGTACCGCTCCAGTGTCTGTTTCAAGCTGGCCTACGGCTCCCACTTTTCCAAGCGCCAGGCCATGTCCCAAAACAGATACTCGTAGCGAACGCTGGCGAGAAAGTGCTCCTCGAAGCTGGCCGTGTCAAAGTGCGTCAGGCCATCGACGACGGCTAATTCGCGCTTGACCGTGGTGCCGTAGGATTCCCCGCCATACTGGTTGATCCACTGCTGGTAGGCCTTGTTCTTTGACCCGCGCTTGATCAGCTCGCGCCCCACTTCGGCGTAGATCCAGTAACAAGGCGTCACCGCCGCCACGCCGTCCGCAAAGGTCCCTTGATGGGCCACGGCCAGCATGTGATTGGTGTAGGCAGCACAAGTGGGCGCCATCCGCGCGGCATTCAATTCGGCGGCGGAAAAGTACTGCGCGTGCATCTGCCGTTCTTCCTTGATGCAGCCGATGGCGCCGTCGGAAAAGAACTCACTGATCGCCTGCGTGGGCGCCTTGGCCGCCACCACGTTCAACGCCTTGGCATAGCGGCCCAGGTAGATGGCGTCCTGCAGCATGTAGTAGCGGAACTTCTCCATCGGCAGCGTGCCATCGGAAAGCCCCGTGAGAAACGGATGCGCCAACATCTTCCGGTAGAGCGGCAGCGCCTGCTGCCACAGCTTGTCCGTGTACTTACCTGCCGCCCGAGCTTTGCCCAGCGCCCCCCACGCCAGCGGTAACGCCAGCAGGTCCCGCCGTCTCAACCGAACACTTCCTTGATCACGTTGCCGCCAAAGTCGGTCAGCTTTTCGTGGCGGCCGTTGTGCAGGTACCACAGCTTGTGCTGGTCCAGACCCAAGGCATGCAGGATGGTGGCATGGAAGTCTCGCATGTGATACTTCGTGCCTGCGCAGTAGAGGCCAAAGTCGTCGGTGGCGCCGATGGTCTGCCCGCCCTTCACGCCGCCGCCCGCGAACCACATGGTAAATCCGAACATGTTGTGGTCCCGGCCATTGCCCGATTGCGACATCGGCAAACGCCCGAATTCACTGCCCCAGATCACTAGCGTCTCATCGAGCAGCCCGCGCGACTTCAGGTCTTTGAGCAGCGCCGCAATCGGTTGATCGGTCATGCCGGCCATCTTGCGATGGTTGGGCACCAGGTCCTTGTGCGCGTCCCATTGCACGCTCACCGGGCCGCCGCCGGAATAGATCTGGACAAAGCGCACGCCGCGCTCCACCATCCGGCGGGCGAGCAGGCAGCGCGTGCCGAACTCGGAGGTCTCTTTGCGATCCAGGCCATAGAGCTTCTTGGTCGCTTCGCTCTCTTTGTTCAGGTCGACGGCCTCCGGCGCATGCGATTGCATCTTGAACGCCAGTTCATAGCTGGCAATGCGGGAGGCCATCTCGGAATCACCAGGCGCCGTATCGAGATCATTCATCTTCTGCAACAGGTCGAGCGTGGCCTTCTGGCGCTCCGGCGTCGTGCCCGCGGGCGCTTTCAAATGCAGGATCGGCGTCGGCCCCGGACGCAGCAAGGTCCCCTGGTACACGGCCGGCAGAAATGCTGACCCCCAGCACGGCGTACCGCCCTCGGGCGTCCCTTCCGGCTGCGGCATCACGACGTAAGCGGGGAGATTATCGGTGGCCGAACCCAGGCCGTAGGTCACCCACGAACCCATGCTCGGATAGCCCATCAGAATGCGCCCCGTATGCACCTGATACATGGCCGGCGCATGGACCACGCTTTCGGTGTAGAAGTTGCGCACGAAGCAGATATCGTCGACGCAGTCCTTCAAGTTGGGGAACAGGTCCGAGACCCAGGCACCGGACTGTCCGTACTGCTTGAACTCGAAGGGCGACGCGAGAATGGGCGTGGAGCCATCGGTGAACTGGCTGGTGATCTTGCCGAAGCTCTCGGGCAGCTTTTGCCCCTCGTACTTCTTCAGCAGCGGCTTCGGGTCAAACGTATCCATCTGCCCCGGCGCACCCACCATGAACAGGAAGATGACGTTCTTCGCTTTGCCCGGAAAGTGCTGCGGCTTGGCGGCGAGCGGATTCGTGCGCTCAGCAAACGCGCCCTTGGCCAACATCGCCTCCAGCGCGATCCCGCCAAAGCCATGCGCCGCCGCACGCAACACGTCACGCCGCGACGAACGCGAGCAGAGGCCTTCAGGCGGCTTAGGGAAGGTAGATGAACTCATTGCGATTTAGCAGCGCCAACGCGAAGTCCGCCACCGTACCACCTTTCTTGAAGAACTCCTGCGCCAACTTGCGCTCTTCCGGCCGCGGCTCGCGGGTCAGCGCCAACGCATAAGCATCGCCCACCGGATCCTTCTTGCCCAGCCGGGCCGCAAACGCTCGAGCGGCTTCGGCCATGAAGTCCGAATTCATCATCGTCAGCGCCTGCAGTGCATGCGTCGACGTGGGCCGCTGCGGGCAGCTGGACATCGTGTCGGGCTGGTCAAAATTAGAAAGCATCGGCAGCCGCACCGTGCGCTTGTTCAGCACATAGACGGTGCGGCGGTACATCTCGCGCCGGTCTTTGGGCAGTGGCCACAAGTTGTCGGGCTCCTGCTCCGTGAAGATGATGTCGTAGATCTCCGGCTCAATCGGCGTCTTCACTGGCGGTCCGTACATCTTCGCGTTCAATTGCCCGGAGACGGCCAGAATCGAATCCCGCACCACTTCCGCATCCATCCGCCGCCGCTGCTCGGCGGATTGGCGGTACGTGCTGGAGGTCAAGATCATCCGGTCCAGCTTCTTGATGTCCCAGCCGGAGGCGACAAACTCGCTGGCCATCCAATCGAGCAGCTTCGGATTGGTAGGCCGCTCGCCCAGTGTGCCGAAATCATTGGGCGTCTTCACGATGCCTTCGCCCATCCGGAACTGCCACATCCGGTTGACGAACACGCGCGCGGTCAACGGATGATCAGCCGAAGCCAGCCATTCCGCCAACTGCCCGCGCCGTCCCGCCACATCACGGGTGACGTCACCCAGGTCCTGCTGCCCGCGCGCCAGCGCCAACACCAGCGGCACGCCCGGCTCCACTTGACCTTGCTTCATCTTGTGGTCGCCCACCTTCAAGATGTGCGTCGGATGGGGCTTGCCGCTGTTCACGGCGGCATAGGCGTGCGGTGGCGGATCGGGCTCAATCAACTCGAGCTCATGCAGCTTCTCACGCCAGCCTTTGCGGACCGCGAGCTCAGCCGCGGGAATCGCCGCCAGCACTTCGTCCCAGGTCGAGCCAATCTGTGACTCGGCATTCTTCGCCATCTCAACTTGCTCGGGGGTGCGCTTGCTGGCGGGAACGGCCAACGCTTCCCGGAACTTCGCTTCGAGCATCGCGGTTTTCTCCGCTTTCAACCTGGCCCGGTGCGGCTTCTCGATCGCCTTGATGGCATCGAGGATCGGCTTCACCTTCTGCTCCCACTCGTAATGGTCAAAGCTGTAGGAGGCCCATTCAAGCGGCGTTGCAATGGCCACGTCGCGGCCTTCGGTGCCGGCGAAGATGGCGGCCAGGCGGTAGTAGTCGGCTTGCAGGAAGGGGTCGAACTTGTGGTTGTGGCAGCGCGCGCACTGCACGGTCAGCCCGAGAAAGACGTTGCCCACCCCGGCATTCATCTCGATCAGCACTTCCTGCCGGTTCATTTCGAGATCCTGATTGCCGCCGACAATGTGCTCCGGTCCGGCGCGGTGGAAGCCGGTGGCGACCAGGGCATCGGAGTCCGCGGGCCACAGCTCATCACCGGCGATCTGTTCCTTCAAGAACCGGTCGAACCGCTTGTTCGCATTGAAGCTGCGGATCACATAGTCGCGGTAGCGCCAGGCGTG
The DNA here is from genome assembly GCA_026394055.1 of Acidobacteriota bacterium. Lineage (GTDB taxonomy): Bacteria > Acidobacteriota > Terriglobia > Bryobacterales > Bryobacteraceae > JAPKYZ01. Next base: position 19,817 of record JAPKYZ010000073.1, on the reverse strand, counting down.
CGTGCGCTCGGCATCGAGTTCATAGCCATTGGTGTCGGCATAGCGGACCACGTCCAGCCAGCGCTGCCCCCAGCGCTCACCATAGGCGGTCGTGGCCATTAAGCGGTCCACCAACTTCTCGTACGCGTCAGGGGACTTGTCAGCCAGGAAAGCCCGCATCTCATTGGGCGTGGGCGGCAGGCCCGTGATGTCGAGCATTGCGCGCCGCATCAGGGCGCGCCGGTCCAGCTCCGCGCGCGGCTCAGCCTTCTTCTCGCGTAGCTTCTCCAGCACGAACGCATCCAGCGGATTGCGCACCCAGGTGGACTGCGCCGCCGGCACTTCCGGCTTGCGGACAGGCTGGAAGCTCCAGAAATTCTTGCGCGCCTTGACGTTGTCCATCTCGCGCGGCTGCACCCAGTTCGGCAGTTCCGCGGCGGCCATCAGCGCCGGGACTGCAACCATCAAAGTGAGGAAGGAGTGACGCATGAATTGGTATTTATTATACGGCGCGCGCTAGCGAACACGTCGCGCAGCATCTCCGCCGTCAATCGTCCGGTCTGCGTGTTCTGCTGGCTGGGGTGGTAGCTGCAGATCAGCGCGGGTTTGAGCGGATGCACCAAGCCATGCCCGAAGGGCAGCACCGGCAGTCCAGCAACAGCCCGGTATCCATCGAGCGCAATGCGACCCAACACCACCACGGCTTTCAGATTCTTGAGCATTGGCAGTTCACGCCGCAGATAGCCGGAACACGTGGCGATCTCTTCGCGCGTCGGCTTGTTGTCCGGCGGCGCGCAATGCACCGGCGCCGAGATGTAGCAATCGGTCAACCTCAAGCCATCGCCCGAATGCGCCGACTCCGGCTGCGAAGCGAAGCCCGTCTCATAGAGCGCCCGGTAGAGAAAATCCCCGCTGCGGTCCCCCGTAAACATCCGCCCGGTGCGATTGGCGCCATGCGCCCCCGGAGCCAACCCCACCACTAGCAGGCGCGCCGCCGGGTCGCCAAACGACGGCACGGGACGCCCCCAATAATCCTGATCCCGATACGCCTTCCGCTTCACCCGCGCGATCTCTTCGCGATGCTCCACCAAGCGTGGACAGAGGCGGCAGCGGACGATCTCGTCATTGAGTAACATCACCTCATGATCACCCGGCGCACTCTCGTCGCATCAGCCGCCCTGGCCACCGCCGTCAAACCGGCCCTTTTGGGGGGCACCCCGGTCCGCACCAAGAAGTGGCCGACCTGGCCCGTGACCAATGAAGTGGAAGAACAGGAGATCCTGGGCGCGCTCCGCAGCGGGCGGTGGGGACGTGGGACGGGCAAGCTGGTGGAGCGGTTTGAGGCGGCGTATTCAACGCTGACCGGCGCCAAGCACTGCCTCGCCGTCGCCAATGGCACCAGCGCCTTGATCACGTCCTTGAACGCGCTAGGCATTGGCGCGGGCGACGAAGTGATCGTGCCGCCTTACACCTTTATCGCCACCATCAACTCCGTGCTGCTGCAGCATGCGTTGCCCGTGTTTGTCGATACGGACCGCGAGACGTTCCAGATCGACGCCTCAAAAGTAGAGGCCGCCATCACGCCGGAAACGCGGGTGCTGCTGCCGGTCCACATGGGCGGGGCCAGCTTTGATGTGGGCAAGATGATGGAGATCAGCCGCCGCCGGAATGTTCCGCTGATTGAAGACGCCGCGCAGGCGCATCTGGGCGAATGGCGCAACCGCAAGGTGGGCAGCTACGGCTTGGCTGGCTGCTTCAGCTTCCAGGCGTCAAAGAACTTGAACTCGGGCGAAGGCGGAGCCATTATTTCGAGCGACGAAGAGTTCATCGAAAAGTGCTTCACCTTCCACAACAACGGCCGCAGCCGCAAGGTGATGACGGCCAGCTTCACCTATCAATCGACCGGCGCCAACCTGCGCCTCACCGAGTTCCAGGCGGCGATCCTGAGCGCCCAGATGACGCGCCTGGAAGAACAGTCTCGCCGTCGCGAGATGAATGCGGCTTACCTGACGTCTCAGCTTGCGGGCATCGCGGGCATGACGCCCCAAAAGCTCTATCCCGGCTGCACGCGCAACGCCTGGCACCTGTACATGTTCCGCTATCAACCCGATGCGTTCGCCGGGCTGACGAGGGAGCGCTTTATTGCCGCCATGCGCGCCGAAGGCATTCCGGTTTCGTCTGGCTACTCACCTTTGAACCGCGAGCCGTTCCTCGAAAACGTCCTCAACTCCCGCGGCTTCCGCCGCATCTATGGCGAAAAGCGCCTGGCCCAATGGCGCGAACAGAACCAGACCCCGCAGAACGACCAACTGTGTCAGGAAGCGCTGTGGTTGACGCAGACCATGCTGCTCGACACGCGCGAGGGCATGGACCAGATTGTCGAAGCGGTCCGCAAGGTGCAGAAAGCGGCGGGTCCGCTGACGCAGGCGGCGTAGCACCGGCGCGTCTGCGCCATCGTCGCCGTTTAGCCGATCAGCCGGATCGACCCGATGCCGCCCCGGATATCCAGACGGACCGTCACTTTGGACCGGCCATAAAGGTCGTTCAAATACTGGCGGCCGTCTTTTTTCAAGTTGCCTTCAACCTGCAGTTCGCCCAACCCGCCTTTGGCGTCGGCGACCACACCCACGCCCTTGGGTAGGTAGACCACCGCTTCTCCCACGCCGCCATGGATGGAAACCGTGTAGTCACGCTGGGGTTCGGCACCGCGCAGATCCATGTGGCATTCACCGACGCCCATGTGAACTTCCACTTTGCGCAACGCCAGCTGGCCCAGATCCAGGCGGCTTTCCCCCACACCCAGGTGGACATCAAGGTCCAGGGGCACATCGCGTTGCACGCGGAGGTTCCAGATGTTCTTCATGTCCCCGCCCAACCGGAGGTTCCGCTCGCCTTCCTGGGAGACGGTGAGGTACCCGCGAATGCCGGCGTCGTCGTAACGGGCCCGGGGTTTCACGAAGGGGAGGTTGTACTGGAACTCAGCATCGAGCAGCTTGCTGGAGCCAGCGGAGGCCTCGCGCAGATTGAGCTCGCCGACGCTCATCCGCACGTCCATCCGGACAGTCTCCGCTCGGCCCCGCTCGCACTGAAACGTGCTGGTCTGCAGGGGGCCGACTTCAGAGTTGCGCTCGACGACGACGCACCCGGCAAGGAGCGCGGCCAGAGCCAGCGTGGAACCAACAAAGAAAATCCGCATGCTGAACAGCATACGCGCGGTGGCCGGTTGAAGTTCGCGAAACTTCGTGCCGGTCCGACAGTACTAGCTGGCGACCGCCCGGTAGACGCGGGTGTCCGCCGTGCGCGGGAACAGGTCCGTGAACAAGTGGACCAGCTCCGGATCCCGCCAACCCATGCGCGCTTCCCGGCGCAGGATGTCCATCGCCTCCTGGTGGCCAAAGGCCGGCTTATAGGGCCGCGCCGTGGTGAGGGCGTCGTAGATGTCGGCGATTTGCAGGATTCGCGCCAGCAGCGGAATCGCTTCCCGCCGCAAGCCGTCCGGATACCCGGTGCCATCCCACTTTTCATGATGGGACCGGATGATCGGCAGCACCGGCGCCAGTGTGCGCATCTGCTTGCAGATCTCTTCGCCGCGAACCGTATGGCTGCGCATCAGCACCCATTCGTCATCCGAGAGCGGGCCGGGCTTGAACAGGACTGAGTCCGGCACGGCGATCTTGCCGATGTCATGCAGAAAGCCGCCCCGGTAGAGCGCCTCCACATCTTCGGTAGAAAGCCCCATCCGGTGGCCCATGCGCACGCTTAAGTCGGCCAAGCGCTGGCAGTGGCCGCCGGTCAGCGGGTCACGCTGCTCCACGGTTTGGGCCAGCGAAAAGAGGATGGTTTCCACATCTTCCCGTTCGTCGGCCGCCCACTTGCGGCGCACATGCGCCCAGGCCCGAGCCTGCAACGCGGGGGGCGAGATGGGCAGCGTGATGAACTCATCGGCGCCGGCGGCCAGTGCGCCTGCCTCATCGGCGGCCTGGTCGGATAGACCCAGGACCATCACCGGCATCAGCCGGGCGCGGCGTTCGCGGCGAATACTCCGGCACAGCTCAGCGGCCGTCATGTCAGACAGCCGGTCAGCGATGATCACCAGATCGGCGTCTGCGATTTCCAGAAGGGCGAGGGTATCTGCGCCCGTGTCGGTTTCCAGTACTTGAAAGTTCTGGAGATGGCTATACAGCGGAGTCATAACAGCCCGCTGCCGCGCCCGTAGGCGCCCGACCCCCTTTGCAACAATTAAGAGCGAATGGCGGTGTTGAAATTGCACTACTTTGCCTCGGGGGAGAAGCTACTTGTACAGAGTCTATCGTATGTCGGGCCCCGGAACTTCACAGCCCCTCTCGAACACTCCGCTTCAAGCGGTTTGACCGCGTGCACCGGTCAACTGCCCGTGCTACAAAGACTTCATGACCAAACTTTGCTTCGCCCTCGTCGGCCTTAGCCTTTTGACCTCCGCGCAGGAGTTGTCCCAGGGCGACCGTGACCGCGCGCTCAGCCATCTGCATGGCACTCGCAAACTGCTGCTGGATCAAGTGGCTGGGCTATCGGAAGCGCAGTGGAAGTTCAAGCCGGCCGATGACAAATGGTCGCTGGCCGAGGTGGTGGAGCATCTGGTGCTGACGGAAAAGGGTCTGTTCGGGATGACCCTCAAAGTGGCCGAAGGACCCGCCGTCGCGACGCTGCCCGCCAACAAGGCCACCGATGAGGCGATTCTGAAGATGGTCCCCAACCGCGACACCAAAGTGAAGGCGCCCGACATGTTTGTCCCCACCGGCCGGTTCGGCATTGGCGCTCCGCTGGTCGAGCAGTACAAGGACGCCCGCGCGGCCACGCTCGACTTCACCCGCCAGACCAAGCTCGACCTGCGGCACCGCATCGCGGACTCCCCCCTGGGACCGATCGACGGGTTGCAGTGGCTGTTGTTCATCTCGGCCCACAATGAGCGGCATCTGGGCCAGATTGCCGAGATCAAGTCCGACTCGAAGTATCCTCGCTAAGCGTTTGTATATAGGAACGTTATCGCGAGCTACGGCACAACATTCGAGTCATCATGACCCTCAGTGAAAAACAACCCAGCCTGGACGCTCTGTACGCCACCCGGCAGCAGTTGCAGGAGATTATCGGCGGTCTAACGCCTGCTCAATGGCACTTCCGCACCGCGGAAGACCAATGGTCGGTGGCGGAATTGGCTGAGCACATCGTGGTGGTGGAGAAGCGGGTGATGGGCGCGCTGAAACCCAACGAAGGTGGCACCTCCCTGAAGCGGGATTCCACCATCACCCGCGTCGTGCCGGACCGCCGGACCAAGATCGCCGCGCCGGACCCTGTCCGCCCCAAGGGGCGATATCAGACGGCGGCCGAGTGGCTGGAAACGTTCGCCCAAGTCCGCGCCCATACGATCCATTGGCTGGAAACCACCGAAGACCCGCGAGCGGTGGCCCTTGATCATTTTGTGTTTGGCCCGCTCGACGGCTATCAGTGGAGCCTGTTCGCCAGTGCCCACCTCCAACGTCATCTCGAGCAGCTGGGCGAGATCATGAAACACCCCAACTTTCCGGCGTAATCCTTTGCCTTATTGAGACTTGCGTCTCTACAGCTGCCGTGATCCAGCCGAGTACCTTGATCGCGGCGCGGAGATTCCGCTCAAGTTGCGGGGTCGCGCCGCCGATAGCCTCTTGAATGGTTGTATGGATAGCGGCGCTGCTTCTGGCTCAGTCTGCGACCCCCGGTCAGCCGGCAGCGGGAGCGAAACCGGCCGTCCCGGGTGCGAAGCCGACGGCGCCCGCAGCCGCGAAGCCCTCGGCCGGAAAGGTTCCACCGGCCGCCACACCAGTGGCGCCAGCGGCAACTACGCCTTCGAAAAACTCGGCCCCGCCCGCCACTACTCCGGCCGCGGGTTCGGCCACGGGTTCGGCCACTCCTCCGGCGGCTCTGACTGCCCCAGTGCCACCCGGGGCGGTGGCGAAGGCTCCGGACGCGTCACCGATGCCCGGCACAACCCCCGCAGCTGCGTCGCAAGATCCTTCTATTCAACAGTTCGGCGACAAAATGAGAGCGGCACTTGAGAAGCAACGCAAGTCAGTCCGCAAGCAGATGGAATCGCTCCATGGGGTCAAAGAGGATGCGGAGTCCGGCTTTTTCACCACACCCTGGCCGGTCTGGCCCCGCCCGGTGGAGCCGCTGCCCGTGTCCCGCATCGAGTGCGACCCGGTACCGGCCCAAGTGCTGGCGCCGCTGATCGCGCGCGCGTCGTCAAGGAACGGCCTGCCGCCGTCGCTGGTGGAACGGGTGATCTCGCGCGAATCGGGCCGGAAGCCCTGCGCGATCTCCGCCAAGGGGGCGCTGGGGCTGATGCAGTTGATGCCCGCGACGGCGGCGGCCCTGGGGGTCAGCGATCCGTTTGACGCGACGCAAAACGTGGAGGCGGGCAGCCGCTTTCTGCGAGAACTGATCACGCGCTATGCGGGGAATCTGTCGCTGGCCCTAGCCGCTTACAACGCCGGACCCACTGCGGTGCAAAAGCACGGCGGCGTCCCTCCGTTCCGGGAAACTCGAAGCTACATCCGGGCGGTCTTGCCCGTGGAACCGCTGCAACTCCAGCCTGAGTAGCCGCATCGTCTCGTTGACCTCGCTCCTCGCCAGCGGGATGGGGTAAAGTAGGCAACGTGATGAAACGCACCGCTCTCGTTCTTTCCTCCCTCGCCTGCCTGCTCCCTGCCCTGGCCGTTGCCGCCGAGCCCGGTTTCAAGGATCTGTTCAATGGCCGCAACTTGGATGGCTGGCAGCTGGTCCACGGGCGCGGCACGGGCTACGTGGTCGAGAACGGCATGATCGTTTGCCCGGCCGATGGTGGCGGCAATCTCTTTACGGCGAAAGAGTATGGCGACTTCGTTCTGCGCTTCGAGTTCAAGTTGAGCGAAGGCGGCAACAACGGCATCGGCATCCGCGCTCCGCTGGAAGGCGATGCGGCCTATGTCGGCATGGAGATTCAGGTGCTGGACCACGATGCCCCGGTGTACAAAGGCAAGCTGAAGCCCGCCCAGTATCACGGCTCGATCTATGACGTAGTTCCGGCGAAGACCGGCGCGCTGAAGCCGACCGGCGAGTGGAACCAGGAAGAGATCACCGCCAAGGGCCGGCACATCACCGTCAAGCTGAACGGACAGACGATCGTTGACGCCAACTTGGACGACGTCACAGACCCGGCCGTCCTGAAAAAGCATCCCGGCCTGGCCCGCAAAGCCGGCTACATCGGCCTGCTGGGACACGGCACCCGCGTCGAGTTCCGGCAGTTCCGTATCAAGGAGATGTAAGCGGTTTGCTGAGGTGATGGATGAAGCGGCACACCCGGCGGAGGCGGTAAGATAGAAGAGTGGAAAAAGTAGTCCACATCTATCGCACTGCGGAGGAAGCCGACGAGGCTGACCGCCGGTACTACGCTTCGCTTTCTCCGGCACAGCGAGTGTCGATCATGTTGGAACTGCTCGAATATCGAGGTCCGAACGAAAATGGCCCTCCGCCAAGATTGGAAAGAGTTTATCGAATTGCTGAATTCCCACCACGTTGAATACGTGCTGGTGGGCGCATTCGCGGTTTCTTACCACGCCATTCCCCGGAACACCGGAGATATCGATTTCCTGATTCGGCCAACCGTTGAGAATGCCGAGCGGGCATTGAAGGTGTTGAAGCAGTTCGGCTTTGGTTCCTTGGGATTGACGGTGGAGGACCTGACTAAACCGGGCCAATTCGTCCAATTGGGCTATGTGCCCGGGCGAATCGATCTGCTCAATCAAATCAGTGGCGTCGAAACGGAAGACGTCTGGCAGAATCGGGTTCACGGCACGTTGCAGGGACTTCCCGTCGCCTACATCGGGCGGGCTGAACTGGTTTCCAACAAACGCGCCACGGGTCGAGGCAAGGACATCGACGACCTTAAGGCCATGGGCGAGAAGCCTTGATAGGCTTCTAAACCAACAACTTATAGCGCCGCACATCACCCGGCACTTGAACCAGATCAGGGATCAATTTCCGCCCCGCCTGGATGTGCGCGGACTGGGAATGCGCCATCAGATCTTCTTCCGACTCCCACTCTTCGAGGAACGAAAAATCGGTCGGGTCCGCGAGGTTTTGGTGGAGCTGGTAGAACACGCAGCCCTTCTCCTTGACCGTGGGCGCCACGAACGACGTCAGCACTTCCCGCAGCTCTTCAATCTTGTCCGGTTTGGCCTTGAACAACGCAACGACACGTAGCATGCTCGATGAGTATCGCCCATCCTGACCACCCGTGCCAACCCTGGCGGCCGACCGATCGTCGAAACGGGTGCGGCAGAACAGAAAGGGCACCCCTCCGCAGGGTGCCCTCTTTGGAACGCAGCTGCTTAGAGTGAGTTCTAGGCGAGGCGCTTGCGAGCAACCAGAGCCAACGCCCCTGCCGCCGCCACCAACAGACCGGTGGCAGGCTCAGGCACCAGCGAGCCGTTGGTTGTGACCGTCACGTTGTCGATCCCCAAGGACTCATCGTCCCCCGCCTGCCAGCCGGCGCCGCCCGGGCTGAAGCCGATGGCCAGGGAACTGCCCGTGTGGGCGAAGGTCAGGCTGACGCGCCATGCCGACTCATTCCAGCTGGAGACCATCCAGTTCGACCCGTCGCCCGCCAGAAACGTCGCCGTCCCGTCGGTGGTGAGGCCGTCCAAGATAAAGACATTACGGTATGCCTCGCGATACTTCTCCGTGCCGTCCACCGTAATCACCAGCTCATCCGGTTCACAGCAGGACCAGGCAATCGGGCCGCCCCCATCCCAGCTATCAATCGCCACAAACGTGAAGTCCAGCGTCACCGACGTGTGCGGCAGCAGGCCGTTCTTCGTGAGAATCGCTTCCGAGCCCACCCCGGAAGCGTTGCGGAGCAGGTACTGCCCCAGCCCCAACCCGGCCGGCGCACTGCCAGTGTCTTGAATGAAACCCGCGCCGCTGAAGTCACCCGGGACCGCGCCGCTTTCGAAGTCATAGTTGAACACTTGGCTCGCGTTGAGGGAGCCAACCATCAGGAAAGTACCGGCAATAAATCTTTTCACCAATTTTTCCTCCGTTCAGACTGATTGGTCTGGCCGATCAGGCCACACCGAAGGGATTTCCCTCGTCAGGCAAGCGTTTTCCGGACCCTGTTTCGTCGCACCCGATCCGATTAAATCTGCGGCCATCCGGCGAAGCCAGCGCTTGCACCCCGCGCTAGCCGCACTGGCAGGCAATGCATTCATAAATATTACTCATGCGCAAAGGGTCTTGCATTTACGAAACTACTAGGCTATTCTCAGGACGTGGAACAGCTTGCTCAACCCATCCGGAACCAGCGGAACGTCGGGCGGGTTGTCATTATCGAGGTAGTAGTAGGCGTAGGGATTACCAACCCCGCCTGACCGGCCTCGATTTCGATTCGAAAGAAAAAGGGCCATCGGCGGGGAGCACCCTCCCAGACGATGGTCCTTTTTTCGTTTGGCGGCCAAACTCCCAAGCGTTAGAGACAATTGAGGGCGTCGCCGCAATGTGGCACACCCGCTGAGGAAACGAAACAGAATATGAATAAGGTAACGGCAACCCAATCCAATCCCGGCGTTTTGATGAACGGCTCCAAGATGCTGCTGGAGTGCCTGGTCCAGGAAGGCGTCGAAGTGATCTTCGGCTACCCGGGCGGGGTGACGCTTCCGTTCTATGACGCGCTGTATGACCACCCGATCCGGCACGTCCTGGTCCGTCACGAACAGAATGCCGCCTTCGCCGCGCAGGGTTATGCGCGCTCGACGGGCAAGGTGGGCGTTTGCTGCGCCACCTCCGGCCCCGGCGCCACCAATCTGGTGACCGGCCTCGTCGACGCGATGATGGATTCGATCCCAGTGGTGGCGCTGACCGGTCAGGTCACCTCCAAGCTGATCGGCAGCGACGCGTTCCAGGAAGCGGACACGTTCGGCATCACCCGGTCCGCCACCAAGCACAATTTCCTCGTCAAGAATCTGGCGGACCTGCCGCAGATCATCCATGAGGCGTTCTACATCGCCGGTTCCGGCCGTCCCGGCCCGGTGCTGGTGGACATCCCGAAGGACATCTTCCAGGGCCACCACCACTACACGCCGGTGACGTCCATCCATCTGCCCGGCTACAAGCTCTACACCGAAGGCCACGCCGGCCAGATCCGCCGCGCGGCGCAGATGATGTGGGAAGCCGAGAAGCCGATGGTCTACGCCGGTGGCGGCATCATCCACGCTGACGCGTCGTCCGAGCTTCGCGAGATGGTGGAAATCATCGACGCCCCGGCCGTCAACACCCTGATGGGTATTGGCGCGATGCCCGGTACGCACCCCAACTACATCTCGATGCCCGGCATGCACGGCAGCTACGCCGCCAACATGGGCATGTATGATTGCGACCTGTTGATCGCCCTGGGCGTCCGCTTCGACGATCGCGTCACGGGCCGTCTGGCCGCCTTTGCGCCGCACGCCAAAGTGATCCATGTCGACATCGACCCCTCCGAGATCAGCAAGAACCGTACCGCCGACCTCCCCATCGTGGGCGACGCCAAGCGCGTGCTGGAGAAGCTGAACAAGGTTCTCATTGAGCTGAAGCCCGAGATGGGCGAGCTGAAGACCGCCGAGCGCGCCGCCTGGTGGCGCCAGATCCACGCCTGGAAGGCCGAGCATCCGTTGGAGCCCTCCTTCTCGGTGGACGAGATCAAGCCGCAGCATCTGATTTCTGAGATCGACAAGATCTCGGGCGGCAAGGCGATCGTCTGCACCGACGTGGGCCAGCACCAGATGTGGTCCGCGCAGCTGATCCGCTTCAACTCGCCGCGCCTCTGGATCAACTCCGGCGGCCTGGGCTCCATGGGCTTTGGTGTCCCCTCCGCCCTGGGCGCGCAGTACGCCAACCCCGAGCAGCTGGTGTTTGCCATCTGCGGCGACGGCGGCTTCCAGATGTCGATTCCGGAACTGGCCACCCTGGTGAACTACGGCCTGCCGGTGAAGATCATCGTCATGAACAACGGCTACCTGGGCATGGTGCGCCTGTGGCAGGAACTGTTCTACAACAACCGGCTGAGCCAAGTAACACTGGACAACTTCCCGGACGCCAACAAACTGGCCGGTGCCTATGGCTTCAAGGGCAAGACGATCTTCCGTCCGGAAGAGCTGCGCGCTGCGCTCGACGAGGCGATTGCCGAGCCCGGTCCGTACCTGCTGAACGTCATGGTGACGCCGAATGAGAACGTCTACCCGATGGTGCCGGCTGGTGGCGCGATCAATGAAATGGTGCTCGGACCGCCGCAACCGGTGGCGGTGGGTGACTAGGATTTTAGGCACCTCGGTGGGCCGAAAAGGAAACACATGCAACAGGTAATTTCTCTCCTTGTCGAAAACAAGACCGGTGCTTTGATGCGCATCACCGGCGTGCTGGTGGCCCGCGGCTACAACATTGAAAGCCTCACCGTGGCCAAAACGCTGGACCCGACGCAATCGCGGATGACCATCACGGTGGACGTCGATGCCAAGCAGCGCCTGCAGGTGATCAAGCAGATGAACAAGCTGATCAACGTGCTGCAGGCCACCGACGTCACTGAGACGCCCAGTGTCAGCCGTGAAATGCTGTTACTGCGCGTCCGGACGCCGATGGAAACGCGGACGGCCGTGTTGAAGGAAGCCGAGATCTTCGGCGCCCGCGTGGTGGATTCGTCTGTCGAAGGCTTTGCTCTCGAAGCCACGGGCGATCCGGAAAAGTTGGACGAGTTTATTGATGTAATGCGTAGCTACGGAGAGATTGAAGTCACCCGCTCCGGGCTACTGGCCGTGACTTTGGAAGCGAAAAAACTGCGTCTGGCGCCGCCGGTTCCCCGGGGCGCGGCGAATGAAGAGGAAACAATCGAAAATGGCGAAACGGTATTACGAGAAGGACGGTAGCCTGGCCGCGTTGGCCGGCAAGACCGTCGCAATTATTGGCTACGGCAGCCAGGGCCACGCGCACGCGTTGAACCTGCGCGATTCGGGCGTCAACGTCCTAGTCGGCTTGCCCGAGACCTCGCGCTCCCGCGTGAAGGCGGAAGCGGCCGGCCTGAAGGTGATGACGGTGGCCGAAGCCGCCGAGGCGGGCGACATGATGATGTTGCTGATGCCCGATCACGTGCAGGCCGACGTCTACAACAACGAGATCGCTCCGGCCATGCGCCCCGGCAAGACGTTGATGTTTGCCCACGGCTTCAACATCCACTTTGGCTTCATCACCCCGCCCCCCACGGTGGACGTGACCATGGTGGCCCCCAAGGCCCCCGGCCACCGCGTCCGTGAACTCTACACCGAAGGCGTCGGCGTCCCGGCCCTGGTGGCGATCCACCAGAATGCTTCGGGCAAGGCGCTTGAGAATTCGCTGGCCTACGCGCTGGCGCTGGGTTGCTTGAAGGCGGGCGTGATCGAGACTTCGTTCCGCGAAGAGACCGAAAGCGATCTCTTTGGCGAGCAGGCCGTCCTGTGCGGTGGCGTCAGCGCCCTGATCAACGCGGGCTTTGAGACGTTGACCGAAGCCGGCTACGACCCCGAAATCGCGTACTTCGAGTGTCTACACGAATTGAAGCTGATTGTCGATCTCATCTATGAGGGCGGCCTGGAATACATGCGCTTCTCGGTCTCGGACACGGCCGAGTATGGCGACTATGTCACCGGTCCGCGTATCATCACCGATACGACTAAGGCCGAGATGAAGAAAGTATTGGCCGAGATCCAGTCCGGCGAGTTCGCTCGCAACTGGATGAATGAGAACAAGACCGGCCGCCACAACTTCCTGCGTATGCGGGATGCGGGCAAGGGTCTGCCGATCGAGAAGATCGGTGCGGAACTGCGGTCCATGATGACGTTCCTCAAAAAGAAAAAGGAGGCGGGCGTACCGACGGCGTAGTCGGCGCACTCCCGCGCACTTCGTATGAAAATCCACACCTTCGATACCACTCTCCGGGACGGCACGCAGGGCGAGGCTGTCTCTTTCTCCGTTGAGGACAAACTGGCGATTGCCATTCGGCTCGACGAACTGGGGATTGACTACATTGAAGGTGGCTGGCCGGGCTCGAATCCGAAGGACAAAGAGTTCTTCGCTCGGGCCCGCGACCTGAAACTGAAACACGCGAAGCTGACCGCCTTTGGCGCCACCCGCTTCGCCAAGAACACCATCGACACTGACCCCAACGTGCGCGCTCTGCTGGAAGCCGGGACGCCCGTGGTGAGTGTCTTTGGCAAAAGCTGGAAGCTGCATGTGGAGCGCGCCCTGGGCATCAGCGAAGAAGAGAACCTGGTCCTGATTTCCGAGACCGTGCAGCGGCTGAAAGATCATGGCCGCGAAGTGGTCTACGATGCCGAGCACTTCTTTGACGGCTACGAAGCGTCTCGCGACTTTGCGTTGCGGACGCTGGAAGCCGCGAAAAAGGCCGGCGCCGACGTGTTGTGTCTCTGCGACACCAACGGCGGCACCATCACTGGACGATTGGTCGAGATCGTGGCCGACGTCCGCCAGCACTTTGATGGCGTGCTGGGCATCCACACGCACAATGACTCTGATGTCGCGGTGGCCAACACGCTGGCCGCGGTGGAAGCCGGGGTCACCCACGTCCAAGGCTGCATCAATGGCTACGGTGAACGCTGCGGCAACGCGAACATGGTCAGCGTCATCGCCAACCTGGAGCTGAAACTCCACCACACCACCATTGGTCCGGAGCGCCTCCCGCAACTGACCCAAGTCGCCCGCTACGTCTCTGAACTGGCCAACCTGCCCATCCGCAACGATCAGCCCTACGTCGGCCCCAGCGCTTTCGCCCACAAGGGCGGCGTCCACGTCTCCGCCGTGCTGAAGGATTCAGCCACGTATGAGCACATTGACCCGGCCCGGGTCGGCAACCGCCAGCGCGTTCTGCTGTCTGATCTGTCGGGCCGCGGCAACATCGTCTACAAGCTGAAGGAACTGGCCGCCTCCGGTGGCAACGGCGGCGCCTCCCGCCTGACGGAAGAAAGCCGGCGCGAGCTGCTCGACCGCATCAAGCAGATGGAGTATGAAGGCTACGAGCTGGAAGCAGCCGAAGGTACGTTCGAGTTGCTGGTCCGCGAGGCCATCAGCCCCGACATGCATTTGTTTGATGTGGTCAGCTATGAAGTAGCCACCAAATCAACTGAGCGTGGCACCCAGACCACGGCCTCCGTCATGTTGCGGACCCAGGACGGTGTCCATTCGGCCAATGCCACCGGCCACGGCCCGATGAACGCGCTTGATGTATGCTTGCGGCAGTGCCTGTCGGCGCTCTATCCGGAGCTGGCCGAAGTCCGGCTGACCGACTACAAGGTGCGCGTGCTCGATTCCAAGAAGGGCACGGCGGCCAAGGTGCGCGTGCTGGTCGAATGGTCCGACCATCGCCGGAGCTGGGCCACGGTGGGCGTGTCGGAGAATGTCATTGAGGCCAGCTGGAAAGCCCTGGTCGACGCTCTGCGCCTGGAGCTAATGCGTTTGTCCGAGAAGGATAGCTCCACCAACCAACTGCTGGAAGACTACAGCTGGGGCGTCTAGGTCTTCACCGCGAACCCCGGCCTCCTCCCCGGCAGACCCCGGAAGCCGTCTACACTAAAATGGTTCAGAAGAGACAATCACTGTCCGAAGAGATCGTGGAGGAAAAGAATTCGCATGGCTACAGGTATGGATACGCTTTACCGCAGGGCATATCAGGGGGTAAACTACCGCCTGCGCAATGTCTTTGGCGGGCGTTTGGCCGATTACACCCGGCCTACCTCGATTATTTTCCTGTTGACCGAACTGTGCAGTGCCAAGTGCCTTCATTGTGATATTTGGAAGAACCGCGGCCGTGAAGATTCTCCGACGGCCGACCAGTGGAAGCAGCTAGTCACCGATCTGCGGGACTGGCTGGGACCGGTTGGGATCACCATTAGTGGCGGCGAAGCGCTGATGAAGCCTTTCACCGTGGATGTTGTGGCCCACGCTCACAAAGTGGGCATTCCGCTGGAGATTCTGACGCACGGCTATTGGGCCGATCAACGCAAGATTGAGGCGCTGGCCATGGCTCGCCCCAACCGCGTCACGCTGTCGCTGGATGGCATCGGCGAAACGCACAACATCGTCCGCGGCAAAGAAAAGTTTTGGGACTTCACCACCATGACCCTCGCCACGCTGAAGCGTATGCGCCAGGAGCATGACCTGCCCTACACCATCCGGTTAAAGAACGTCATCATGGCGCACAACCTGTGTGACACCGTGAAGATGGCCCACTACGCCGCCGAGAATGGCTTTGAAGTCTTCTACCAGCCGATCGAGCAGAACTACAACACGCCGGAAGATTCCGAATGGTGGCTGCATACGGAAAACTGGCCCAAAGACACCGCGTTGGCCGTCGCCAACGTTAAGGAACTGATTGTGCTGAAGGGCCAAGGGCTGCCCATCCGCAACAGCTACGCGCAGCTGGAGGCGATGATCCCCTACTTTGAAGACGTCGCCGCGCACCGGCTGACCGTGCAGGCCCATGCCGGGCACGAGCGGATGGCGTCCTGCAGCGCCTTGACGATGCTGCAGGTCCAGGCCAACGGCGACATCACGGTTTGCAACGGGGCTCCTCCGGTGGGCAACATCAAGAACACTCCGATTCGCGAAATCTGGGCGCAGCGGCCCAAACTGTGGCGTCAAGGCTGCTGCATGGAGCGGCGTTTGACCAAAGACGAACTGCATGCCATTGAGCTGGCACCTTCCCTCACCGCAGCCAAGTCATGGGAACAGTAGTCTCAATATACGGAGTTCAACCCCTCCGGATTGGCGGCGTGGAAACGTTTCTGCGCGAGATGACGCTTCAATTGCGGGCGCGAGGCTGTCACCATGTCGCCGTGTTTAGCGGTCAACCGTCGCCGACGGCGGTCCGCTACTTTGAGGAGATCGGTCTCCCTTTTGACGTTGTGCCGGATATTCTCATTGATGGCTGGCCGTCCCTGAAGGCGATTGATGGCATTCTTCGCCGTCACCGCCCGGAGATCCTGCATTTCAGCTTTATCACCCTGCTGGGCCCCACGCCGTGGCTGGCCCGGCTGCGCGGTGTGAAGCGGGTATTCTTCACGGACCAGACCTCCCGGCTGAGCCTCGAAGTGCAGAAGACGCCCACCTGGAAGCGCGCGCTCGCCCGTCTGCTCCAGATTCCGGTTACCGGCATCATGTGCGTCAGCGGCATCAACCGGCGCATGGGTGTGGAGCGCGGTGTCTTCCCCAGCAACCGGACGTTTGTGCTCTACAACGGCAGCGAACTGCCGCCGCTCGACCGCTTTGACGAAATGCGGACCAGCTTCCGCCAGCGGTTCAACATTCCCGCCGACGCGCTGGTGGTGGCGGCCCTGTGCTGGATGATTCCCGAAAAAGGCATTGGCGACCTGATCGACGCGGCCCCCATCGTGCTGCGCCGGGTGCCCAACGCCCATTTCCTGATCGGCGGCATTGGTCCCGCTTGGGAAGAGTTCAAGGCGCAGGCCCGCCGCTTGGGTCTTGACGGCCACATCACGTTTACCGGGCTGATCGAGAACCCGCTGCAGGACGGCGTCTTTCCGGCTTGCGACATCCTCACCCAGCCTTCCCGCTGGCAGGAGGCCTTTGGCTGGGTGATCAGCGAAGCGATGGGCTTTGAACGTGCCGTGGTGGCCACTGAAGTGGGCGGCATTCCGGAAGTGGTGGACCATGGCGTCACCGGCCTGCTGTGTCCGCACTCGAAGCCCGAGGCGCTGGCCGAAACTCTGATTACGATTCTGGTGAACCCCGAGCGGCGCGAGCAGATGGGCAAAGCCGGGCGTCAACGGGCCAAAGCCAAGTTTGAGCTCTCGAGCAAAGTGGCGGAGCTGATCGGGTACTACCATTTGCCGCCTGCCGCGCGAGTGCCCTCAGCGGCCGCGCAGCCCGTGCCGGAATAGGCACGCAGAGCGAATGGCGAGCCCTCGCCCTGATCAAGACCGGCGGCCGGTCAAGCGTCTCGGGTTGGCCTCAAAAAGTAAATCCCATGTGCAGGTAGACGTAATGCGGGCTGGCGCCTGGCGTCTGCTTGCGGACAAACTCGCCCGCCTTCCAGTACGCATACCCCAACCCCAGCTGCCAGTGGCCGATCGAGTGGGTTGAGAACAGAGCGTACTCTTGCCCCGCAAAGCGCCCGGATTGCCCCCGGGCATCGCGGCCAATGGAGGTGCCGGTAAAGCCATACAGAGGCTGCGTCGCATCCACCAGCCAGTTGGCGGTGTACATCGCGTTCAGCCGCGTATGGCGCCCCAGAGCCACTTTCCACTGGGGCTGAATGCTGTGCACATTGCGCAGGTAGATCAGGTCGGAATGGCCGAGGCGGTTGTGGTGGGCTGGGTAGAGCTGGTCGAAATCGGGGCTGGCGAACTTGTACTCCACCACACCCTGAGATTCATGCCAACCGAAGCGGCGGCTGACACTGGAGATCGTACCCAGTGCCCGCTGCTGGCCCAGCCCGCGGGTGCCCGTCTGTCCGATCGTCTCCGTGCTCAGCCGCCACGCCTTGCCCACCGGAACCTGAACTCGGGTGCCCAGATTGCTGGACCCTAAGCGGCCCGCCCCACGAAACCCGCCCGGCACGTTCTGGTCGTGGCGCAGCAAGTAAAGGTCGAGCACGCCTTTCGTAATCGCCTTGGGCAGCTCATAGTAGACGCCCCACAGCCGGTCACCCAGTACCGGGACATTGAACCGCTCCGGCTGAAACTTTACGGCAGATACGAACAACAGCCGAAGCCGCATACTCTGCCGCCGGTAGTCGAGTTGGGCCAGATCGTAGGTGCGCCCCGAGTTACCCCATTCCGGCACGCCGATCACATGCTGCTCACCCAGGCTCAACCGCTTGCGGCCCGCCACCGCGCCCCAGCCGCGCTTGGCCTCCGGGTTGATCTCCACATAGGCTTCATGCAAATCCGTCGGATCCTGCGCCGTGCCGGGGCGGGCGCGCTGGTAATGCGGGGCGCGCGTGTCCTGCACCATGGCGCCGATCTTCAGCCAGGTTTTCGGCCGCACCTCGATCCCCAGCCGGTTCCGGATCAGCACCGTGTCGACATCCCGCTCCCGGCCGAACACCGCTCCGCCACGCTGCTCCGCCCAGGCGCGCGTCTCGCCAAACAGGTGCCACTTCGGTAACGGCGCGGCGGCTTTCGCTTCGGCCGGCGCTTTCTGGGCAGGCGGCGCCAGTTGGGCCGCGGGCAGCCCTGGTGGCGCGGGCTGCTGCATTAAGACGGACACGATGACGGATAACAAATTCATGCAGTCCTCTCACCTTATCGCGCCGAAACACCGGAACTGGAGCGGCCCCAGCCAGAAGCGCAACACGGTGATAGACTGCTCAAGGAAAGGAAGTCACAGTTATGCAGACCCCCTCACGCCCGCAGCCCACCTCAGGCACGCTCTCGCGCCGCACTTTCGCTTTGGCCACTGGCCTGGGAGCCCCGCTCATCCTCGGTGCCCAGAACAAATCCGGCTCCAAACTGCCCGTCGTCGGCACCGGCGCCTACACCTATGAGGTGACCCATGACTGGGGCGAAGTGCCCACGGCCATCGCCTATGGCAACACCCACTCGGTGATCGAAGACGGCAATGGCTTCATCTACATCCAGCACACAGTGAATGCCTCCAGCCAGTCAAACGACGCCGTGGTGGTCTTTGACCCCAAGGGGCGCTTTGTGAAGAGCTGGGGTGGTGAGTACAAAGGCGGCGCCCACGGCCTGCACATCCGCAAGGAAGGCAAGGAAGAGTTCCTCTACCACTGCGACACCAAGCGCGCGCTGGTCGTGAAGACCAACCTGAAGGGCGACATCGTCTGGACCATCGACTATCCCACGATGGCCGAACCCTACCAGCCCGGTGCCGATGGCAAGCGCAAGAAGTATTCCCCCACCAACGTCGCCATCGCGGCCAACGGTGATGTCTATGTGGCGGATGGCTACGGCTCCTACTACATCAACCTGTACGACAAGGACGCCAAATACAAAAAGACCTTGACCACCCCCGGCAAGGAACCCGGCCAGCTGAACAACCCGCACGGCATCATCATCGATACCCGCGGCGGCAAGGAAAAGGTGCTGGTCGCCGACCGTGGCAACAACCGCCTGCAGTACCTCACCATGGACGGCCAGCACTTGAGCTTTGCCGGCAATGTGAAGAAGCCGTGCCACTTCCAGGAGCAGAAAGGCGTGGTGCTGATCCCCGATCTCGACGCCCGCGTCACCCTGCTCGACAAGGACGACAAGCTGATCGCGCACCTGGGCGAAGACACCTCCGGCCAGCACTACGACATCCGCAAGAAGACGCGCGACGCGTTCACGCCCGGTAAGTTCGTCTGCCCGCACGGCGCCTGCTTCGACCATTCCGGCAACATCTTTGTGGCGGAGTGGGTGGAAGTGGGCCGGGTCAGCAAACTGAAGAAGGTATAAGGGTTACCAGGCTTTGCGCGCCGGTCTAGCCGATGTTATGATCTCCTGTATCTCTTAAGTGGGATACAGGAGAATGACGACTTGCATTTCTATCCGCCCTTTTGCGCCGCTCTCCGGCGCAGTGAACGTCCGATCATCCTTGCATTCGCTGCATTCTTTGCAGATGGCTTGGCGGCGCAGCCGTCACCGCAGACCACACAGCCGGTGCTCGCAGCTAGTGTACTGCGTCACACGGATCGAGTATTATCCAATGCGGAGCGGGCGCGTTTGACTTTTTCGAGGATGTCGGTCGCCTTGGCGGTCCAGATGAAGGGTTTGGGTTGGGTATTGTGCTGGTCGACGTAGGTGTCGATG
>JAPKYZ010000041.1 GCA_026394055.1 Acidobacteriota bacterium | reverse complement strand
GGTGGGGCGGTGGCGCTGGTCCGGTTTGTGGAGACGGCGGAGCGGTGGGCGCTCGCGCTGGGCTTTTGCTGCTTTGGCTTGGGGATGTGGGACAAAGCGCTGTTTATTTGGACGCTGGCGGCGATGACGCTGGCGACGCTGACGGTGGCTTGGCCCACGGTGCGCCGAGTGTTGACCGTGAAGCACTGTGCGGTGGCGCTGCTGGGGTTTGGGTTGGGGGCTTATCCGCTGCTGCGCTACAACATCAGCCACCACTGGGTGACCTTCCGCGGCAATACGGTCTGGTCTACGGCGGACCTGCCGGGCAAGGTGCACGGGCTGAAGCGAGCGCTGGAAGGAAGTGCGCTATTTGGGTGGATCGTTCGTGATCCGGAGCCGGGGGAGCGGGCGCCGGTCACTGCGGTCGAGCGTTTCTCCGTCGCGCTGAGCCGGCAACTGGGCGAGCCCCAGAGATCTCCCTTTGTCTGGCTGTTTGCCGCCATGTTGCCGCTGTCGCTGTTCTATTTGCGGTCTCCGGTGGGGCGGACGCTGATCTTTGCCTGGATCGCCTTTGCCGTCACCTGGGCGTTGATGCTGTTCAATCGCGATACCGGGGCTTCCGCCCACCATGTGGTGCTGCTCTGGCCCTGGCCGCACTTGATTGTGGCCTTGATCACCAGCCGGTGGGGGCGTGCCGGAGTGGCGGTGGTGGCGCTGACCGCCTTGTCCGGGATCGCGGTCACCAACCAGTACTATTCGCAGTTAGTCCGTTACGGCGGCGGCCATGGCTGGAGCGATGCCATGACCGGCCTAGCTGCGCATCCCGCGCTGTGGCAGGCGGAACAGGCCTATGCGCTCGACTGGGGGATGACGGAAAGCTTGCACCTGCTGCAGCGGGGGCAGGTGAAGCTGGGCTATCTCGATCAAGCCACCATTGCCCAAGCCGCCCCGGCGGTGGAGGAGCTGATCCGGCAGCCGAAGCTGGTCTTTATCCGGTACACGCCGGGGAACGAGTTTCTTGCCGGCGCCAGCGAAGCCTTGGACCAGTTCGCCGCCGCCCGCGGCATCCAGCATGCCACGGTGGACCGGATTGCGGATTCCAATGGGCGGGCCATTTTCGAGATCTTCCGCTATCGCGTTGCCCCGGGGCGTTCGGCACCTTGACCGCCCCTGGGCCCCGGTAGAATTCGAAAATTCAAAAAAGTTCGAGACCGATTCTATTTTCGGGATAGAACTCTCCCGCGACGCCGATTAGAGCCTTGTAGTCGTTTTCTAACTCAAGGGAGGTGTCGCGATGCTGTCTTTGGTTCCAGTGATTTTGCTTTGCCAGTCGATTCGGCAGCAGTCAGATCTTGGAAGCCCCTTCGACCGGGTCCGGGTTCTGGCTGAGATGACCGAGAAGAAGTACCAGGAGCGGGCTGCCGCCGATGTGCACTTTGAGAAGATGGAGTTCCTGGAGCGCTACAACCGCGTCATCACGGCGATGAAGGAATTCACCGACGCCTACAACGCCACGCAGGGCAACGTTTTGCCCGTGAAAAAGGTCGCGGCCATCACCAAGGCGTTTGAGGCGCTGCAGAAAACCGAATCCTGGCGGCGTTCGATGGGCTTGACCACGGCGGGCAAACGCTAGATGGGCAACGCATTCGTTCCCCGGGAAAGCGCCCAACTCAACCGGGACCAACAGTAGTCCGGAAGGAGGCAGAGCTGTGGTCCAGACTTGATTCAACAGCTCCGCTTCCCGTCGTCCGCCCGCCCGGTTCGCCCTGTCCGCACACCGCCGGTTCGCCCGCCCGTCTCCCCCAACTGAGGTCCGCTTAAGCTGTTGCCTGTTCTGGCTAAAATTCTGGTTGCCACCCGCCAAAGCTAACGAAGCACACTGCTATACTGTGGATGGCTTCCCCCGGAGCCGGTGTATGACCAGTTACATATTTCCGGAGCCTCTCGCGTGAAGCGCAACGGTGCAGACGATTCCCTCCGCTGTTCTTTTTGCCACAAAAGCCAGGAGGTCGTCGGCAAACTCATCTCGAGTCCCAGCGACTACCCGCGCGCCTATATTTGTGACGAATGCATCGCCGTATGCAACTCGATCCTGGAAGACGACCGGGCCGAACAGGCGCACGTTTCTCCCAACAAGCTGCCCAAGCCGCTTGAACTGAAGGAATACCTCGACCAGTACGTCATCGGGCAGGACGCCACCAAGAAGAAGCTGGCGGTGGCCGTCTACAACCACTACAAGCGCATCCAGATGAACCGGCAGCGCGGCGAAGTGGAGCTGTCGAAGTCGAACATCCTGCTGATCGGGCCGACTGGTACCGGCAAGACGCTGCTGGCGCAGACACTGGCGCGGATTCTCGATGTGCCGTTCGCGATTGTCGACGCCACCACGCTCACCGAAGCCGGGTACGTGGGTGAGGATGTCGAGAACATCATCCTGCGGCTGCTCCAGAATGCCGATTGGGATGTGACGCGCGCTCAGACCGGCATCATCTATATCGACGAGATCGACAAGATCGGCCGCAAGGACGAGAATCCGTCGATCACGCGCGACGTCTCGGGCGAAGGCGTGCAGCAGGCGCTGCTGAAAATTCTCGAAGGCACCGTGGCCAACGTGCCGCCGCAAGGCGGGCGCAAGCACCCGCACCAGGAGTTCACGCCGGTCGACACCACCAACATCCTGTTCATCCTGGGTGGAGCGTTTGTCGGCTTGGAGAAGGTGATCGGGCGCCGGGTGGGCAAGCGAGCCATCGGGTTCAATAGCACCGAAGACGAAGTGGCGCTCAGCCCCAAGACTACGCGGATGCCTTCCACGATTCCCGCCAATGGCCATCGCCGGGATCTGGAGCTGCTGCAGCAGATCCAACCCATGGATCTGATCCGGTTCGGCTTCATCCCGGAGTTCATCGGCCGCATGCCGGTGGTGGCGGTGCTGGAGGATCTCTCCCGCGAAGCGCTGGTGCAGATTCTCACCAAGCCGAAGAATTCGATCGTCAAGCAGTACCAGAAATTGTTTGAGTTCGAAAATGTTAGACTCAAATTTAGTGACGACGCCCTGGAGGCGATCGCTGGGCTGGCGCTGGACCGCAAAGTAGGCGCCCGCGGGCTCCGGATGATCTTGGAAGAGCTCATGCTGGACCTGATGTACTTCCTGCCTTCCTACAAGAAGGTGCGGGAGTTCCTGGTGACCAAGGAAATGGTGTTGTCGCAAAAGATCAATCTGGCGCTGTTGGATAAGGCCGGTTGAGTTCGCCCTAACCGTTTGGTTAGGCACCGCCCGGCCCCTCCCGTTCATCTCATCCGTAGCAACCCATGCTTACATCCCGAGAAAAATCCGATACCAAGCGGCTTCCGATGATGCCGATCCGGGACGTGGTCATCTTCCCGCACATGATGACCCCGTTCGTGGTGGGCCGTGAATCAAGCGTCCGCGCTCTTGAAGAAGCCCTCGCTGGTGATCGCAAGATCTTCCTGGCTACCCAGCACGACGCCTCGATTGATGACCCGCGCCCCGACGAAATCTATTCGGTGGGCACGGTGGCCAACATCGTCCAGAACCTGAAGCAGCCGGATGGCAACATCAAGGTGCTGGTGGAGGGCATTGAACGGGGCAAGGTGGTTTCCGTCAACGATGAAGACGGCTACTTCCAGGCGCTGGTGAAGACGTTTGCGTTCAAGGTGGAATCGGGCGCTCAACTGGACCAGTTGCTGGCCCGCGTGGCCGGCCTGTTCGAGCAGTACGTGAAGCTCAGCCAGAACCTCAATTATGAGGCGATGGTGGCGGCGATCCGCGTGGAAGATCCGGCCAAGCTGGCCGACACCGTCGCGGCCAACCTGCAGTTGACCATCGAAGAGAAGCAGGAACTGCTCGAAATCTTCGATCCGATCGACCGGCTGACCCGCATTGCTGACCTGCTCGACATCGAAATCGAGAAGCTGAACGTCGACCGCACCATCCAGGGCCGCGTGAAGCGCCAGATGGAGCGGGCGCAAAAAGAGTATTACCTCAACGAGAAGATCAAGGCGATCCAGAAAGAACTGGGCCGCGGCGAGAAGTCGGAAATCGATGAGCTGAAGAAGAAGATCGAAACCTCCGGCATGCCGAAGGACGCCGAGGAAAAGGCGCACCTGGAGCTGAAGCGGTTGGAGAACATGCCGCCGATGTCGGCGGAGTCCACCGTTTCGCGCAACTATCTCGACTGGCTGCTGGCCGTACCGTGGAAGAAGAAGTCCAAAGAGATCCGCGATCTGAACTTCGCCAAGGAAGTGCTGGAGAGCGATCACTACGGTCTCGAAAAAATTAAAGAGCGTATTTTGGAGTTTTTGGCCGTACGTAGGCGCGTGCAGAACCCCAAGGGCTCTATCCTGTGCTTTGTCGGACCGCCCGGTGTGGGCAAGACCTCGCTCGGCATGTCGATCGCGCAAGCCACGGGCCGCAAGTTTGTCCGGATGTCGCTGGGCGGCGTTCGTGACGAGGCCGAGATCCGCGGCCACCGCCGCACCTACATCGGCGCCCTGCCGGGTCAGGTGATCCAGATGATGAAGAAGTCGGGCACCAAGAACCCGGTCTTCATGCTGGACGAGATCGACAAGATGTCCACCGACTTCCGGGGCGACCCGTCGTCGGCACTGCTTGAGGTGCTGGACCCCGAACAGAACTTCGCGTTCATGGACCACTACCTGGACGTGGAATACGACCTGAGCCAAGTGCTCTTTGTCGCCACCGCGAATGTGCTGCACACCATTCCGGCTCCGCTGCAGGACCGCATGGAAGTGATCCGGTTGTCGGGTTACACGGAACTGGAGAAGCTCGAAATCGCCAAGCGGTTCCTGGTGCCGAAGCAGATGAAGGGCACGGGTCTTGAAAAGGCGGAGATCGAGTTTACCGACGACGGTCTGCGGACGCTGATTGCGGGCTATACCCGCGAAGCTGGCGTGCGTAATCTGGAGCGAGAAGTCGGCAACGTCTGCCGCAAGGTGACGCGGCAGGTGGTGGCGGCGCAGGGTGACCCCGAAGGCGGGGAGAAGCGCGCGCTCGATGCTCCCATCGAGATTATCGACGAGGAGCCGGTAAGCGTTGAGGCGGAAGCCCCGGTTGAAAAGGCCGGCAAGCGCAAGAAGAAGGCCAAGGCGGACGTGGCCGCTCCGGTGGCGGCGGAATTGACCGTGGTCGGTTCGGGCGAAGTGGAGAAGCTGCTGGGTCCGCAGAAGTTCCGGGATTCCAAGGCCGATAAGAAGAACGAAGTGGGCATGGCCGTGGGCCTGGCCTGGACCGAAGTGGGCGGCCAGATTCTGACCACCGAAGTGATCAGCATGGAAGGCCGCGGCAAGCTGACCATCACCGGGAAACTGGGCGATGTGATGCAGGAATCGGCGCAGGCGGCCATGAGCTACGTCCGCAGCCGGGCGCATTCGCTGGGGTTGAGCCGGGACTTCTACCGGAACCTCGATATTCACGTGCACGTGCCGGAGGGCGCCATTCCGAAAGATGGCCCGTCGGCCGGTATTACACTGGCGACCGCGATTGCCAGTTCTCTCACCGGCATTCCGGTGCGGGCCGATGTCGCCATGACCGGCGAGATCACGCTGCGCGGCAAGGTGCTGCCGATCGGCGGCTTGAAAGAAAAGCTGCTGGCCGCCCACCGTCAAGGGATCAGCGAAGCCATCCTGCCTCGCGACAACGAGAAGGACCTGGTGGACATTCCGGAAAACATTCGGAACGACATGAAGCTGAATCTCGTCGAATCGATGGACGAGGTGTTGCGGGTGGCCTTTGAACGGCTACCGGTACCTTTGCCCGCGGAAGCGCTGTTGGCCGATGCCAAGCCGATCCTGGTGATCGAGCCCAAGCCCGAGCCCGCCGTGCCGAGCGTCGAAGATCTCCGGCACTAGAAAAGCTGCTGAATAAAATATGGCCGCGCGCGTAGAGGCCGAATTCATGTTGAGCGCCGCGAGCCCGGATTCATTTCCCCGGTTGAGGGCCCCTGAAATTGCCCTCATCGGGCGCTCCAATGTGGGGAAGTCCAGCTTGATCAACCGTTTGGTCGGCGTCAATGGACTGGCCTATACGAGTGCGCGGCCTGGTTGCACGCGCACCATCAATTTTTACCGGGTGGGCTCGCCGGAAGGGACTCTCAAGGAGTTCCGGCTGGTGGACCTGCCCGGTTACGGTTTTGCCGCCGGGCCGATTGCTGACAAGATCGCCTGGAAGGCGCTGATCGATGCGTATCTGACGGACCGGGAAGATCTCCGGTTTGCGCTGCTGCTGATCGATTCGCGCCGGGGTTGGATGGATGCCGACCGGCAGATGCGGGAGTGGTTAGAGCACCACGACCGTCCCTATGTAGTAGTCGCAACGAAGATCGATAAGCTCAACGCTCGAGAGCGGAGCAGTGGGCTGGCCGCGATCCGGAAAGAATTAAACGGACGCGAGCTGGTTCTATTCTCGGCCCCTGAAGGCCGCGGAGTGAGGGAAATTTGGCATACGATAACGAATATAACGACGACCTGAACGCCCCCCCGGCTGATTCAGGTGACGCTCAGCCGGTGGCCCCCCCATCAGCTGCCGCAGAGAAGTCAAACACAGAGAAGTCGCACCACGAGAAGGCCGCCGCTGAGCGGCCGGAGCGCGGTCCTCGCGCCGAACGGGGCGATCGCCCCCCGCGTGGTCCGAAACCGCAGAAGAATAATGGCGGCAACCAAGGCGGGCCAAGCCCAGCCTCGGGCGGCAATGACGCCATGGCCGCCGCGCCACCCGCCGCGGCTGCTGCACCGCCTCCTCCACCGCCGCCTCCGCCGCAACAGTCGCGGCTGGACCTGGTGGAGCTGAAGGACATGCCGATCCAGAAGCTGCAGAACGTCGCCATTACGATGGGCGTTCAGGGTGCGGCTGGCTTGCGCAAACAGGAGCTGATCTTCAAGATCCTCCAGACGCAAGCCGAGAAATCAGGCTTGATCTTCTCCGAAGGCGTGCTGGAATGCCTGCCCGATGGCTTCGGCTTCCTGCGTGCGCCCGAGTATAACTACCTGCCGGGTCCGGACGACGTCTACGTCTCCCCGTCGCAGATCCGCCGCTTTGACCTGCGCACCGGTGACACGGTGTCGGGCCAGATCCGTCCGCCCAAGGAAGGCGAGCGCTACTTTGCCCTGATCAAAGTGGACGCCATCAACTTTGAGCCGCCGGAGGAGAGCCGCAACAAGATCTTCTTCGACAACCTGACCCCGCTTTACCCGCAACAGCGGCTGAAGCTGGAAACGGTGAAGGACAACTATTCCGGCCGCGTGATGGATATGCTGACCCCGATCGGCAAGGGCCAGCGCGGGCTGATCGTGGCCCCGCCGCGCACCGGCAAAACGATGCTGTTGCAGTCGATCGCCAATTCGATCACCCACAACCACCCGGAAGTGGCGCTGATCGTGCTGCTGATCGACGAACGTCCGGAAGAAGTCACCGACATGCAGCGTTCGGTGAAGGGCGAAGTGATCTCGTCCACCTTCGACGAACCCGCCACCCGCCACGTCCAGGTCGCCGAAATGGTGATCGAGAAGGCCAAGCGCCTGGTCGAGCACAAGCGCGACGTCGTGATCCTGCTCGATTCCATCACCCGTCTGGCGCGCGCGTACAACACCGTGGTTCCGCCGTCGGGTAAGGTGCTGTCAGGCGGCGTTGATTCGAACGCCCTCCAGCGCCCCAAGCGCTTCTTCGGCGCTGCTCGCAACATCGAAGAAGGCGGCTCGCTCACCATCATGGCCACGGCGCTGGTCGACACCGGTAGCCGCATGGACGAAGTGATCTTTGAAGAGTTCAAAGGCACGGGCAACATGGAAATCCACCTGGACCGCAAACTGGTGGACAAACGCGTCTTCCCCGCCATCGACATCAACAAGTCCGGTACGCGCAAAGACGAACTGCTGCTCCCCAAAGACGAACTCAACCGCGTCTGGGTGCTGCGCAAGGTGATCTCCCCGCTGTCGCCGGTGGAGTCCATTGAGTTGCTACTCGATAAGCTGGCCAAGACTCGCTCCAATGCGGAGTTCTTGGGGGCGATGAACGCTTAAGGGGCGGCCTTAGGTTTGCCTGATCAACGGCGGTGTGGAGCGAAACTCCATGCCGCCGTTTCCTTTTAGGGGAGCGTTAGGCGGCGGACTTGCCGTGCAACGCTTCATGCAGCAGCATCTTGATGTAGGTCTGATACTTCAGACCCTTCGCTTCCGCCTGCTGTCGGGCGAGCGCCAGCTCCTGGTTTCCGAGACGGATCGTAACTTGGCGCGACCCGGATGCGAGCACGGACTGCGCTTTGCGGTTGAGCGCCGCACGGTCCCGAAATAACTCCGCGGCAAAGGCCGCCTCGGCTTCTACGTTCGGGCTGGGCAGTTTCTTCATTCGAGTCTCCTCTGATAGTCAGCGCGGGTCTTGCGGTTGGCATCGAATGCGGTTACCGGGCGAATGAGCGCGCCGCGTTGCGTCCACGCCACGAACAGGACGCGATTCGCACGGGTGTGTCCCAGTTCCAATATGCGTTCCTCTCCGCTTTTGGGGTCTAAGCGTGTTTCGATATGAATCGGCCCGTTGGCTAGCACTTCCTCGACCTCATGCGCCTCCACGTGATGAAGGGCGATGTGGCCCAGGTTGTGCTGATCCCAGTCGAACCGGGCGCTCCGCTCCATGTATTTACATTATACCGACGCCGCTGGCTAAACCTCAGCGAGAAAACTCTCCAAGACGGAAGAGAATGTTCAAAGCCAAGGATGACGAGACGATCCCTTGCAGAAGGAAGAGATAGTAAGCCCAGTTTTTGGTTCGCTGAAACTGCATCTCAAGGCGTTCTCGGCGGATGAATTCGACAGCCACGCCGAAGCTGGCCGCGCTTGCCACCAAGAAGCTCAACGGCAGATAAGGGTTGCTGTTACCGGGAGTGAGCAAAATGCCCAGTCCGAAAAACCCAGTCAACACCCCAATAACTTCCAGGGTCCAAGCAAAAAAGGCCCAGCGTCCCGTACATATGACCCCAAACTAACACAATGGAACGATCCAACGAGAACCGCCTCGGGAACAGGAAGACTCGTTGGTACGTACTGAATCCCATAAATATGGGATGCTAGGGACATGAAGACCACCCTCGAAATCCCGGACCCTACCTTTCGCCAGGCCAAGGCCACAGCCGGGGCGTTGGGGATTCCGTTGCGGGAGTTTGTGACGCAAGCGGTGGAGGAAAAGCTGGCCGCGGGCCGTCGGTCCGTGGGTAAGCCTTGGCTCGAATGTGCGGGTGAGTTGGCCCATCTTCATGAAGAAACGGCGCGTATCCAGCAGATCATCGACGAGGAGTTCGGGCAGATCGAGCCGGAGGATTGGGCTTGATTCTCGATACGAATGCGCTTTCTGCCTACCTTGACAACATGCCGGAAGCCGTTCGCATGGTGTCGGAGGCCCGCCAAGTGGCTGTCCCCGTCATCGTCGCCGGGGAGTTTGCCTTCGGCATCGCACAATCCCGCCACCGCGAGGTGTACGAAAGATCGCTGGAACGCATGCTCGACCGATGTGCGGTCCTCGATGTCGGAATTGAAACCGCCCGGCACTACGCGGCCATCCGGCTGGAACTCAAGAGTGCGGGCAAGCCAATTCCGGCCAATGACTTGTGGATCGCCGCCCTTGCCCGTCAGCATGCGATTCCGGTGATGAGCCGCGATACGCATTTCGACTTCGTGGGCGGTGTCCGACGGCTCAGCTGGTAGCTGTGTTCCCGACGGGCTGCGACTGCGAAGAGTAGCTCACCCCCAAGGCCCCAGCAAAAAATTCGCCTTCGACGCAATCCAATTCCCGCTCCGCTCCGTATCACTTACCAGCGGTTCGTGATACCGTTCAAGAAGGTCCAGGCCTTCCGGACTCAAACTAAGGAGCACGTTTCTCACATGACTACCCTCGCCCGCGCCACTGGTCTGTCGCTATTTCTTGGTTGTGCCACTGCCCTGCTGGGGCATTTTGTTTGGGTGGGCCCGATGGCGGGTCCGTTGAAGGTGGGCCAGGATGCGGCCGTCATGGTGGGCAACGGGCATGCCTTCTTGGGCAGTGAATCGCCGGCGGCTCAGGATGGGTTGAAGGTGTGGGCGATTACCCCGGCGGGAGCCTCCCAGCCGGTGGCGGTTTCCGTCTCCGACAAGTTTCTGAAGGGCAGCTTCCCGGTGAAGACGGATGGCGTCTATCGGGTGGTGTTCACGCAGGATCGGGGCGTGATGTCGCGCACGCCCAAGGGCGTGAAGGCCGGCGGGCGGGACCAGCATCCGGACGCGACTGAGGCGTTCAAGCTGTTCCGCAGCGGCATCGCTTATGTCGGCACACCGGGCAAGATTTACGGCAAGGAAAAGCCCGTTGGCCTCGACTTTGAGATGGTGCCGGAAAAGACGGCGGATGGGGTGATTCTCACCGTACTAGCCGGGGGCAAGCCGCTTGCCGGGGCTGACATCAGCCTGGCTTGGCCGCTGAAGGACGAAGTGGACCTGGGCAAGACTGGGGCGGACGGGAAGTTTGCCTACAAGTTCCCCGCCGGTTCGAAAAGCCCGGCGCTGTTCGTGGCGGAATCGAAGGTGAAGGCAGCGGCGGGCGCCAAGTTTGACGTCCACACCTACGCCTCCGCTGTGGCGCTCTACTGGTAGGACGGCCATGCATATTGCAGACGGCATTCTCCCCGTAGCCTGGTGTGCGGCCGCCCATGTGGTGGCGCTGGGCACGACGGCGTTTCTGGGGCGGCGCGTGGAGCCGGAAGAAGTGGTGCGCATGGGCCTGATGGCGGCCACGTCGTTTGTGGTCTCCCTGATCCACTTCCCTCTGGGCGGCACCTCCGTGCACCTGGGCCTGTTTGGCCTGGCGGGCGTGTTGCTGGGAGCGCGATCCTTCCCGGTGGTCTACACGATGCTGCTGTTCCAGGCCATTCTGTTTCAGCACGGCGGATTGCTCGCGCTGGGCTTAAATGCGGTCAACATGGGCGGCGGTGCGTTGCTGGCGGCGGCGATCTGGTCGATCCGTCCGATCCCGGAAGCGGCCCGGGGCTTTCTGGCGGGCTTTGTCGGGACTTTTGTTCCCGCTCTGGCTATGGCGGCTGAATTCTCTGGTGCGGGCTATGGCAAGGGCTTCTACTTTATTGCTTCGCTCTATGCCGCAGTGGCGCTGCTGGAAGGTCTGTTGACGGCGGCCATTGTCGGCTATGTGCGCCGCGTGAAGCCCGCCGTGCTGAGCGCGGCATGACCGCGAAGTTCGGGTTGTTGGTGCTGGCAGGCCTCGCCGCCTCGGCGCACGATCTGGTGCTGACGGCCGAGCGCACGGGGGCCGCTATTGTGGTTCGCGCGGCCTACGCCGGCACCGAGCCTTGCCCTTTTGCCTCCACCGAAATCTTCTCACCCGCCGGCCCCAAAGCCGAACATCAAAATGGCCGGACGGATCGCACCGGTCGTTTTGCCTTCCTGCCCGATCAGCCCGGCAATTGGCGCGTGGTCGTGGATGACGAACTGGGTCACCGCGTGGAGTTGACCATCCCAGTGAACGAAGCCGCGAGCCTGGCCGTTTCCGGCGCTCAACCGGTGTGGCAAAAAGCGATCACCGGCGCGGCATTGATCCTAGGCCTGATGGGCGGCTGGTATGGCTGGAAGATGCGCGCCCGGTCGAACTCGCGATGAGCCTCCGCCTTGATTCGTACTATCCCGCGGATACGGTGCTCCACCGCCTGGACCCGCGCGCGCGTCTGCTATTTGTTTTCAGTGCGATGCTGGCGTTGGGGGCAGCGCCGCCACGCCTCGACCTGCTGCTCGGGGCTTTGGTGATGGTTCTGGCCCTGGCCCGCGTCAGCCGCGCCCCGGCGGCCAGCTTTCTGGCCCGGATGACCGCAGTCAGTCCCTTTATCCTGCTGATGGCCGCGCTGCGCCTGCTGACCGGGGTCGATGAAACGCCCACCGGACTGGTGGTGCAACCGGCGGCCCTCACGGCGTCTATCGCGTTGGTTCTCAAAGGCTACACGGCCATCCTGCTGCTAGGAGTGCTGGTGGTGACCTCCGGGATCCCGCAAATTCTTTGGGCGCTGGAAAAATTGCACGCGCCGCAGGTGCTGGTGATGACGGCCAACCTGATGTTTCGATACTTTGATCTGCTGCTGGACGAGTACCAAAATCTCGTACGGGCCCGCAGTAGCCGGTGCGCCGGACCGCTGAATTTCTCGCGTATCCCTATGCTGGCCAGTGAGATAGGGCTATTGTTTATCAAGAGCTGGGAGCGTGCTGAGCGCGTGCACGCCGCCATGCTCTCCCGCGGCTTCACCGGTTCATTGCCACCCCGCCAACTGGTAGATCGCACTCCGCGCTAACCTTTTCCTTCAAGGCGTCGTCAAGACCTAGTAGAATGAGCGGAACGCCGCTCGAAGTGTGCGTGCTTCCGGAGCCACCGCAATGAACTCTCCCATCACAGGTTTACCCGCCCCGTCGGGCCGTGGGCCCCAGGCTGACGGCGCGCCGTCTCCTAAGCCGGTTCTGGCGCCTGCGCCTGAACTGCCGAAAAAGCCGTTCCCCTGGGCCATCCTGGGCGTTTGTGTGGTGGCGGTGGCCGCCGCTGGCGCGTGGTACATGCTCAGCCGCAGCGCGGATGCCCCACCGGTGGCGGTGGTGGCGCTGCGCACCGCGACGGTGGCGACCGGAGGGGTGGACCAGACCATCCGGCTGACGGGCGTGACGGCGGCGGAAAAGTTTGTTTCTCTGGTGACCCCGCAGCTCCGCGCCAACCGCAGCGGCCGCGGCCGCGACGCCAATGGTCCGGCTCAAGCTTCGATGGCGGGCGCGACCGGCGGCGGTGGTGGCGCTCGTGGCGGCGGTGGTGCGCGCGGTGGCGGTGGTGGTGGCGGCGGCGCGGACTCCGGTGGTGGCTCCGCGGATGCTTCGGCGACCGTGGCCTCGTCCGGCAGCGCGGTATCCGGCGGCTCCGGTGCCAGCGGCGGCTCCGGCGCATCGGGGGGTGGCTTTAGTGCTCCCAGCGCCAGCTCGGCGCTCAAGTCGGCCACGTCGCGTATCAGCACCAAGGCCGCGACGTCCAGCGCTTCCTCCTCCAGTTCCTCGCGCTCGATCGGGTCCACTTCGTCCGCCTCCGGCGCCGATGGCTTGGGGTCCACCAGTTCGCAATTGCAGGGCGGTGGTGGCGGTGGTGGCGGCGGCGGTGGTGGCAACGAATTCATGCTGATCCTGCAGGACTTGGTGAAGCCCGGCTCACGCGTCAAAAAAGGCGATACCGTGGCCGAGTTTGACCGCCAGTTCATGCTGCAGCGCCTGGAAGACTACAAGTCCTCCGTGGCTCAGCAACAAGCCAACGTAAAGAAGCTGCGGGCTGACCTCGATGTCTATCGCGAGGCCCACCGGCAGACGATTGCCACGGCGAAGGCGGCGCTCGAGAAAGCCAAGCTGGACATCAAGACCACGCCGGTGCGCGGTGCGATCGACTCCGAGCGGCTGAAGTTGGCCCTCGATGAGGCGGAAGCGCAGTACAAACAGTTGCTGAGCGAGGTCCGGTTTGTCGACATTTCCGAGAAGGCCCAGATCCGCAACCAGGAGCTGGACCTGAAGTCTTCTGAGCTCGAGCTGCGGCGCGCGGAGCAGAATGCGGACCGCATGCTGGCCAAGTCGGCCATTGATGGCATGACGGTGATGCAGAACACCTTCCGCGGCTCCGAGTTCGCGCAAATCCAGGCGGGCGATCAGCTGTACCCGGGCCAGTTCTTCATGCAAGTGGTCGACACCAGTTCCATGATCATCAACGCTTCACTCAATCAGGTGGACGCCGAACGGCTCCGGCTGGGGGCGAAGGCGATGGTGAGCTTTGATGCCTATCCGGGGCTCTCCCTACCGGCCCATGTGGTGGCGATTGCCGCCGTCACGCGGACGGGCGGGTTCCGGGCCAGCTACGTCAAAGAGATCCCGGTGCGCTTGAAGCTGGATCAGATTGATCCGCGCGTGATCCCCGATCTTTCCGTGAGTGCCGATGTCGTGCTGGCGTCGGAAGCGGCGGCGATGAACGTGCCGTCTGGGGCGGTCTTCAGCGAAGGCAAAGACAGCAAGCCGTTCGTCTTTGTCCGCGAAGGCACGGCGGAGCAGCCGGTGTGGCGGCGTCGCGAAGTGGAAGTGGGTCTGGTCAGCTATATTTCGGCCGCGATCCGGTCCGGTTTGAAGCCTGGTGAGGTGGTGGCCCTGGAGCGGCCCGCTGAACCGGCGGCCAAGAGTTAGTCGGGAAAAGGATTGATTGGAACCATGTCCTCCAAAGACATCAAGCCGAAGCAACGATTAGGGCAGACGGCGGCCTCCCGCCGGAAGCGGATGATTGTGTGGACCGTGATTCTGCTGGCCGGGGCCGGCGGCGGTTATGCGGCCTACACCAAGTACCTGGTGGATACGCCGGTGGAAGTGCCGGTGGCCAAGGTCCGCCGCGGCGATTTCGTGATCGCCGTCCGGACCCGTGGCGAGATCCGCTCCACGCGCTCGCAGATTATTACCGCACCACAGGTGCCGGACCCGCGCATCACGATGCTGGTGGAATCCGGCAAGCCGGTCCAGAAAGGGCAGATCATCGTCGAATTCGACGCCGCCCAGCAGGAACAGACCTACCTCGAAAAGAACACCAGCGTCCGTACGGCCGATAGCCAGATTGTCCAGACCAAGGCCAGCCATCGCATCACCAACGAGATGGATGGCATGAACCTGATGACGGCCCAGTTCAATCTGGAGCGGTCGAAGTTGGAAGCCTCGAAGGCTGAAGTGGTGAGCGAGATCGAAGGCGCCAAGAGCCGCATCGACGTTGGGATCAGCGAAGGTGAGCTGGGCCAGGTGAAGACCACGATCACCTCGCACAAGACTTCTCAGGAAGCGGATATTGACCGGCTGGAGCAGCAGAAGGACAAGGTGGTCCGCGACATGGAGCGCTCCAAGGGTTATTTGTCGAAGATGGTTCTCCGGGCACCGAACGACGGTATCGTCAGCGTGCTGCCGAACTTCCGCACGCAGGGCAGCTGGGGCCAATCGCCCCCTCCGTTCAAGGAAGGTGATCGCGCCTGGACGGGCGCCGCCATCGCGGAAATTCCGGATTTGAGCGAGATGCGCATCGAGCTGAAGCTGGAAGAAGTGGAGCGCGGCAAACTGCAACTGGGGATTCCGCTGCGCATCCGCGTGGATGCGATTCCGGACCAAGAGTTTGACGCCAAGCTCGATTGGATCAGCCCCATCGCCGCCGTTGTCTTTCGTGGCATGGGAATGACCGAAAAAACCTTCCCGGCGCGGGCGACGCTCGCCAAAGTGGACCCCCGTTTGCGCCCTGGCATGAGCGCCACCGGCGAGATTTTGCTCGAAAGCCAGGCCAACTCGCTGTTGATTCCCGCGCGGGCCAGCTTCATGAACAAAGGCAAGCCCTCGGTGTGGGTACAGAAGGGCTCAGAGTTCATCATTCGCTCGATTGAAGTGGGCAAGCGCAACGACGTGGACATCGTCGTGACGGGCGGGTTGAAGGAAGGCGAGATCATCGCTCTCGAAAACCCGGCTGAGGCTCTCAAGCGAGCCAAGAAGATCTAGCCGGACGGCTCCCGGCGGCCTATTTTTGAGGAAAGCGTTTCCAATACCGAAACCATGAAAAAGTGGATCATACGCATCGTTCTGCTGGGCGCCCTGACGGCGGCCGGGTATGCGGGTTATACCGCGCTGCAGGCCATGACGGCGCAACGCCAGTTGTCGATTGCCACCGCCAAGGTGCGGCAGGGCGACGTCATTGTCCGGAGCTTTACTCGCGGTGAACTGCGCGCGGTCCGCTCGGTGACGCTGACCGCTCCCAACTTGTTCGGCACGGTGCAGGTAACCAAGCTGGCGGCGCTGGGTGCGTTCGCGCGCGAGAAGGACTTGGTGGTGGAGTTCGACGACGCCGAAGTGCAGTCGCGCCTGGAAGAGAAGCAGCTGGAGCTCGACCAGATCGACGAGCAGATCAAGAAGGCCCAGGCCGACTTGGCCATTCGCGACAACCAGGATCAGGTAGAACTGCTGCGCGCCCGCTACGCCGTGCGCCGGGCGGAACTGGAAGTCAAAAAGAATGAGCTGATCTCGGCCATCGACGCCAAGAAGAATCAACTGACGCTGGATGAAACCAAGCGCCGGTTGTCGCAGCTGGAAAGCGACATCAAGAGCCGCCGTGAGCAGTCGCAGGCAGAGCTCGCTGTGCTGCGGGAGAAGAAGAATAAGGCGACGCTCGAAATGGCGCGCGAACGCTCCCGCCTGTCGCAGGTAAAGTTGCTTTCGCCCATCTCCGGTTTGGTCGCGATCAAGCAGAACCGTTCTTCGGTGATGATGTTCGGCATGCAGTTGCCCGACATCCGTGAAGGTGATCAGGTGCAGCCCGGCACGCCAGTGGCGGATGTGCTCGACCTTTCCGAGATGGAAGTGCTGGCCAAGGTGGGCGAACTCGATCGCGCCAATCTGCGCGAAGGCCAGCAGGTGAATATCAAGCTGGATGCGATCTCTGAGAAGCAGTTCACGGGCACCATCAAATCGATGAGCGGCACGGCCAGCTCCAACATGTTCTCGGGCGACGTGCAGAAGAAGTTCGATGTCATCTTTTCGATCGACATGAAGCAACTGCTGACCGCGCTCGGCGCCCGGCCGGAGCAGATCGCCAAGGTGCTGGCGACGGCGGAAGCCAATCGCAAAAAGCCCGTCACCGCCTCCTCGGGCGGCGGCATGATGGCGGCCATGATGGCCGCCGGCGGCGGAATGCCCGCGGGTATGGGCGGCCAAGGGGGCGGCATGCAAGCTGGCGGCGGAATGCAGGGCGGTGGCCAGATGATGGGCGCCCCGGCTGGTGCCGGTGCCGAAGGTGGGGCCCCGGGCGGCGGGCAACGTGGTGGTGGTGGCGGGATGTTCGGCGGCGCCAACCTCACGCCGGAACAGCAGACCAAGGTCCGGGCCGCGACGCAGAAGGCGCTCAACGGCAAGAGCATGCAGGAACTGACGCCGGAAGAGCGGACGGCCGTCATGGCGAAGGTTCGTGAAGAAGTGGCCAAGCAGGGCATCACGCTGCCGCAGCGCGGCGGGGGCAATGGCGGTGGCCGTGGCGGCGGTGGTCAGGGTGGTCCGGGCGGAATGATGATGCCGTTTGCAGGCGGCAACGGACCGTTCAGCGCCAAAGATCTGGAACTGGCCAAGCTGCCTCCTCCTCCTGAGGAAGATTCGCAGATGGAAGTCCTGCTGCGCCCGGGCCTGCTGGCCGACATTGAGATCATCGTGGAGAAGATCGAGAACGCCATCAACGTGCCCACCCAGGCGGTTTTTGAAAAAGACGGCAAGCAGGTGGTCTACGTCAAGAACGGCAACAAGTTTGATGAGCGCGTCATTCGTCCGTCGAAGCGCAGCGAATCCACCATGGTGATCGCGGAAGGCTTGAAGCCGGGTGAGACCGTGGCCTTGGCGGATCCGAATGAGAAACCGGGCGACAAGAAAAAGAAATCGGAGCAGAAGCCAGCTGGTGGCGGCGCGGCAGGTATGCCGATGCCCAAATCCTAGGCCGAAACAGAGATGGCAAACCTTTCGGGCTTACTTCCAGAAATCTACATGGGGCTATCGAGCCTCCTGGTCCACAAGCTACGCAGCTTGCTGACCATGTTGGGCATGATCTTCGGCGTGGGCGCCGTGGTGGCGATGTTGTCCATCACTGCGGGCGCGCAGAAGGAGATGATGAGCTACATCGACCTGCTCGGTGTCAACAACATCATCATCGAAGCCAAAGAAGCGGTGGACCGCAACGAACTGCAGGCCCGGCGCCTCATCTCGCCCGGCATGACGTTCCGCGACTATCGCGCCATTACCGAAAACGTGCAGGCCATCGAAGCAGCCACACCGCGCAAGCGCTTTAAGCCGCTGAAGGTGCTGCCGAAGACCGCCTCCGAGCCTCCGCTGCTGATCGGTGTCGAGCCGGACTACCTCGAGATCAACTCGCTGAAGGTGACCGAAGGCCGGTGGTTTAACGATGAAGATAACCAGAGCTCCTCACCGGTCTGTGTGCTGGGTGAATCGGCCAAGATCAACCTGTTGGGTTATGAAGGCGGCGCCGTCGGCCGCTATGTGAAGATCAACGACACGTGGCTGCAAGTGATCGGCGTGCTGTCGCAACAAGCCGCCGGTGATGCCGATGTCGAAGGTGTCGAAGTCACCAACCGCAACAACATGGTAATCGCGCCGCTAAACACCGTGATGCGCCGCTTTGAAGACAACAACAGCTTCTTGAAAGACGAGATCGACGGCATCTATCTGAAGGTGAAGGCCGGTGCCGATTCGGTGGAAACGGCGTCAGTGATCACCGCCATTCTTGCTTCCACCCACAAGGACGCGGGCGACTTCAACGTCACCGTGCCCGCCGGTTTGCTGGAGCAGAAGAAGCGCACGCAGTTCATCTTCAACGTCGTGATGCTGTGCATCGCCGGCATTTCGCTGCTGGTGGGCGGCATCGGCATCATGAACATCATGCTCGCCACCGTGCTGGAACGTACGCGTGAAATCGGTATCCGCCGCGCCATCGGCGCCCGCCAGGCGGACATCATTCGCCAGTTCCTCACCGAGGCCGTGTTGATCTCCATCCTGGGCGGCCTGATCGGCATCGTCTTTGGATTCTCGCTCTCGAAGCTGATTGCTTCGGCGGCGGGCTGGTCAACTGTGGTGACGACATCCTCCATCGTGGTCGCCTTCGGCGTCTCGGTGGGTATTGGCGTTGTGTTTGGTATCTATCCGGCCGTGCAGGCGGCGAAGCTCGATCCCATCGAGGCAATTCGTTACGAATAACAATGAGACTTTCAGCACTCGTATTTTCGGCCTTCGGCCTCACTCTGTTCGCGGCTGACAATGGGCCGCAGATTAATCAGCCCATGCCCGCGGCGGTCGCGGCGGAAAAGATGGGCCCCCAGTATCCCCGCTTCGGCACGAAGCAGTACTTCAACTACGTCTTCAACCCGAAGATGCCGAATGTGGAGCTGGCCGGGCCCACGAAGCTGACCGACTTTGTCGTCGGCGACAAGCTGGAACTGTCGCTGCGCTCCTATCTGGAGCTGGTGATGGCCAACAGCACCGACATCCAGATCCAGAAGGCGCTGGTGGAGCCTCAACGCAACGCCATCACGCGCGCCTTCAGCGCCTTTGACCCGACCGTCACCGCCAGCGTCAACCCGCAGCGGCAGATCACGCCCACCAGCGATTCGCTGGCCGGCGCCGCGACGTTGAGCCAGTTGACGCAACCGGCCCAGCTGACCTACCAGCAAACCCTATCGAGCGGCACCATCCTCAACTTCGGTTACCGCTTCAACAAGACCTCGAACAACAACTCGTTCCAGAACTTCAACCCGGCCCTGAACTCGAACCTCGACCTCCGCTTCACGCAGCCCTTGCTGCGGAACCGCGGCGCTTACGTCAACAAGCTGCCCGTGCTGCTGGCCCGGTCACGGCTCACCGTTAGCGAAATCTCGCTGGAAGATCAGGTGCAGCGTCTGCTTGCCGCGGCGGAGAACGCCTACTGGGATGTGATCGGTGCTCGCGAGAATCTCCGGGTGCAGGAGCAGTCGCTCGCGCTGGCCGATGCCAGCTTGAAGCGCGCCCAGCGCGAACTGGAATTGGGCGCAATTTCATCGCTCGAAATCTATCAGCCCCAGGCGCAGTACGCCCGCGCCGAGGTGGTGGTGACGCAAGCCCGCTACCGGCTGCAGCAGACTGAGGACGCCTTGCGCCGCCAGGCCGGGATCGACCTGGATACGGAGATCCGCAAGCTGGCCATCGTGCTCTCGGAACCCGTGCTGCCGCCCACCGACAACAAGCCGTTCGACCGCGAAGCCCTGGTGGCCAACGCCCTCCGCAATCGCCCGGACATCAAGACTCAACGGCAGGACCTGATCGTGGACGACTACGCGATCAAGTCCGCGGCCAACAACTTGAAGCCGGACCTGTCGCTGAACGGCATCTACACCACGCAAGGCCGCGGCGGTAACCAGGTTCGCCGCA
This sequence comes from Acidobacteriota bacterium, assembly GCA_026394055.1. Classification (GTDB taxonomy): domain Bacteria; phylum Acidobacteriota; class Terriglobia; order Bryobacterales; family Bryobacteraceae; genus JAPKYZ01. The sequence goes on along the minus strand of JAPKYZ010000041.1, from coordinate 54,817 downwards.
CCACGGTGGTCGGCCCCGACGGCTTGCCGATCTCCGCCAATACGCTGATCCCGGGTGGCTTTGGCGATGCCTGGTCCCAGATGTGGGGCTTCGGCTTCCCGGTCTACGGTATGGGCATCACGCTCCGTCTGCCGATCAAGGATCGCCGGGCCGCTGCCGACTATGCCGACGCGACGATCACCAAAAAGATCGACGCGCTGCAGGTCCGGCAGTTCGAGCAGAACGCTCGCCTGGAAGTACTGAACGCGATTTCGCAGGTGGAGAACTCCCGCGCTTCGGTGGATCTCGCAAAGATCGCCGCGGACTTGGCGCAGAAGTCCGTGGAAGCGGAGCAGAAGAAGTACGACCTGGGCGTCAGCACCCTGTTCTTCCTGTTGAATCAGCAGAGCCAGTTGACGCAGGCGCAATCGGACTTGGTGACCAACTCCGTCCAGTACCGGCGCAATCTGCTCAACTTGCTGCAGCGCACGGGCACGCTGCTGCAGGAGCGCGGCATTGCGATCAAGTAGGGCGATCAAGTAGCCTGCTGAACCGCGTAAGCTAGATCCAATGGGCCGAATCCGCATCCTGCCGGATGCGATAGCCAACAAAATCGCAGCCGGGGAAGTGGTGGAACGTCCCGCCTCCGTCGTCAAGGAACTGCTCGAGAACTCGCTCGACGCCGGTGCCACGGAAGTGCGCGTGGACGTCGAACATGGCGGCCGCCGCCTGATCCGCATCGTCGACAATGGCCACGGCATGATGCGGGACGACGCGCTGCTGGCCTTTGAGCGGCACGCCACCTCGAAGCTCCGCCAAGTGGAGGACCTGTTTTCCGTCTCGACGCTCGGCTTCCGGGGTGAGGCACTTCCTTCCATCGCCTCCGTCTCCCGTCTCGATCTCGACACCCACTCTCGCGACGAGACCACCGGTACGCACATTGAGATCGCGGGCGGCAAGATGGTCCGCTGCGATGAGGCGGCGCTGGCGCCGGGCACCACCATCACGGTGCGGGATCTGTTCTACAACGTCCCGGCGCGCCGCAAGTTCCTGCGCACGGAGCCGACGGAGCTGGCGCATATCGCCTCGCTGGTGACGCACTACTCACTGGCCCACCCGGATAAGACGTTTGAGCTGAACCACAACGGTGGACGGCTGCTGTTTGTCACGCCCGTTACCGCCTTCCGCGACCGCGTCTTCCAGGTCTTTGGCAGTGAGACGCTGGCCGACTTGGTGGAGGTGCCCGCGGCCGAGAAAGAGGGCTTCCGCCTCTACGGCTTTGTCTCGCAGCCCCAGGTGCAGAAGATGAACCGCAACTCGGTTTATCTGTTCGTCAACGGCCGCCTGATCCGAGACAAGCTGCTGGTGCATGCGCTCCATGCCGCGTATCACAACCTGATGCCGCCGGCCTGCTATCCGTTCGCGCTGCTGTTTGTCGATTGCGCGCCGGAGGAGGTGGATGTCAACGTCCATCCCTCGAAGACCGAAGTGCGCTTCCATCGCGGCTCCATCGTGCATGACTTTGTGCGGGACCACTTGCGGGCGCTGCTGATGGACGCGCGTCCGGTGTCGTCGCTGCCGCTTCCGCCCGCGCCCGGTCCGCAACCGGCCACCGAACTGCCGATGTCCGAGTTCTCGATGCAGCTGCAGTCGGTCCCGTTGCCGCCGTCGGCCGCGTTCCAGCCGCGGCTGCTTTCGCCGGACCTCTCCTGGACCCCGCCTGGCACCAGCCCGGACATGACCCGCATGGTGGTGCCTGGGGCGCAAGATGTGGAGCTGCCCGTGATTGGCATAAGTCCGATGCCCTTGCCCGCCGCCACCGCAGCGGCGCCACCACCACTGCCTCCGGCACCCTCGTGGAACCCATCCCTGCCCGTGGCGGCTAGTCCGGTTGCGGGCCCGCCCTTGCGGCTGCCCGTGCCCGATACCCACGGGCCGCTGCCGATGGGCGCTTGGGCTGATGAAGCCGCCTCGCTCGAGATCCTGCGGGACCTGCGGCCGCTCGGCCAGTTGCAGGAGAGCTTCATCATCGCCGCCGGGCGCGATGGGCTGTGGATTATCGATCAGCACGTCGCGCATGAGCGGATCCTGTTTGAGCAAGTGCTCCGTCGCCGTGGCCAAGCGGAGCGCCAACAATTGCTGCTGCCCATGATCATCCCGCTCACCGTGGGCCAGCAGATCGAATTTGCCCGCATCGCCGATGAACTGACTGCGGTGGGGTTTGACGCGGAGCCTTTCGGCCAGCGAACGCTCGCGATCAAGGCCGCACCGGCGGGCCTCGGCACGGGCGAGATCGAGCGCGTCATCTTCGAGATCCTGGAGATTGCCGAAGGGGAGCTGCGCCGCGCCTCGGTAGAAGACATTCGCCGTGGTGTCGCGGCCAGTGTCGCCTGCCGCGCTGCCATCAAGATCAACATGCCGCTCGACATGGCCAAGATGGAATGGCTGTTGCGGGAGTTGGCGAACACGGAGTTCCCCACCAGTTGCCCGCACGGCCGCCCCATTGCGCTGCGCTATTCGCTGCGGGATATCTTGAAGGGCTTCCACCGCATCTAGGCCTCGATTGTTTCCGCCAAGCCTTCAAGTCGCAACGGGTTCTCTCGGCGGCTTGGCGTCTTCGCGGGAAACTTCAAACGCCTCGGTTGCGGGGAGTAGCCCCGTACAATCAAGCATGCCTCCTCGCCGCAACTCGCGCTGGCGCATCGCGGTTGGCGTCGTCGCGTGCGTGATCTTGGCGGTGACGCTAACGGCCCAGAGCGGTGACCCGCTTCCGCCGGGCCCTCCGGCCGAGTTTCATTTCCTGCGGCTCCAGTACACCGACTATCGCGGCACGCGGGTCTTCCGCCGCGGCTGGTGGATGCAGGATTGGCCGGAGGCGGACATTCACTTCACCATGGGCATTGAGCGCCTGACCCGCATCCATGCCGGCAATGGACGGCACGTCCGCTTGACCGACCCGGAGCTGTTTGACTACCCCTGGATCTACGCGACGCAAGTAGGCTTCTGGGACTTAAGCGACGCCGAGACGGCGAAGCTGCGCGAATACCTGCTCCGCGGCGGCTTCCTGATGGCGGATGACTTCCATGGCCCGCAAGACTGGGAGCGGTTCCGCCAAACCATGGACCGCGTGCTGCCCGGCGAACCGATTGTCGACATGCAGGACGGCGATGCCATTCTGAACGTGCTCTACAGCATCAAGGAGCGCGTGCTGATCCCCGGCATGCGCCACGTCCGCCGCGGCCCGGGCGGCAGCGTCGTCATCCAGCCCACCGCCACGCCCGATCACTGGCGCGTGATCAACGACCCGAAGGGCCGCGCCATCGTGGCCATCAACTTCAACATGGACGTCGGCGACGCCTGGGAGCACGCCGACACCCCCGAGTACCCCGAACAGATGACCAGCCTCGCCTACCGCGTCGGGATCAACTACATCCTCTACGCCATGACGCACTAGACAACTTTTTAGCCCCAAGCTCACGCATGGGGATGGGTTCGGTTGTGCAAAAAGCCCCAAGCTTACGCATGGGGCTGATGCATGGGGCTGACACTGCGGACTTCAGCCTCGCCCATTGAGGCCAACGATGCGACTACGATTGTTCTCGTATGCCTCTCGCTACCTACCGAAGCCCATTGTGGGCGGGCTGTCTTGGTCTCGCGGCCCTCCTCGCCTCCTCCTCATTTGCCCAGCCCATCCTCGCTCCCGGAGCGAAGCCCACTCGCCTTGGTGATGTCGGCGCGGGTGAGGGGCCGGCGTGGAGCTCGGATGGCAGCCTCTACTTCACGGGGCACAACCGCATCATGCGGCGCACCGCCGATGGGCAGGTGAAGGTGTTTCGTGAGCCATCCGGCAACGCCAATGGACTGTTGATCGACCCCGAAGGGCGCCTCATCGCCTGCGAAGCGTCCAACCGCCGCGTTACTCGGACGGAGCGTGATGGCAGCGTAACGGTCCTGGCGGACAGCTTTGACGGCCACCGTTTCAACCAACCCAATGACCTGACTATCGACTCCAAAGGCCGCATCTACTTCTTGGATCCACGCTACGGCTCGCGCGACGGCATGGAGATGGTGGACGCCTTGGGGCGCACCGTGGAGGGCGTCTACCGCATTGATGGCCCCGGCCAGGTGACGCGCGTGATCACGCATGAGATCGATCGCGCCAACGGCGTGCTGGTCTCTCCGGGAGATGAGTTTTTGTACGTGGCCGACAATAACAACAACACTCACGGCGTGAAGCGAGCACTATTCCGATTCAACCTGCGCCCGGATGGCTCCATCGATCCCAAGAGCCGCAAGCTGATCTTTGATTGGGGCGATGGGCGGGGTCCGGATGGCATCAAGATGGACCAGTTGGGGCGGCTCTATGTTGCTGGCGGAACGACCAAGCCGAACCCGCCGTTTGAGACAGCCGACAAGTTCAAGGGCGGTGTCTATGTGTTGTCGCCCGAGGGCAAGCTGCTGGAGTTCATTCCGGTGCCGGTGGATGAGGTCACCAATTGTGCCTTTGGCGGCGCGGACCTGAAGACGCTCTTCATCACGGCGGGCGGCACGTTGTGGAGCGTCCCGGTGACGACGCCGGGCCGCGTGCCGTATCTGCGCGGCAAGTGACCGGTCCCAAGTTCAAGCGCTTGATTTCCCGCAAAGGCGCCAAGCCGCAAAGAAAAACAGGCTAGCCCGAAAAGAGATCTTTGCGCCATTGCGGCTTGGCGGGATCAATCACAAGTCACTTGACGGCGCGGTAACCTGAGAGTCGATGCAAACTCGAGCACTCGGCAATAGCGATCTTCACTTGACGCCCCTGGGCATTGGAGCCTGGGCGATCGGCGGCGGCGGTTGGAAGTTTGGCTGGGGGCCGCAGGATGATGCGGATTCGATCGCGGCCATCCATGCGGGTCTCGACGCCGGGCTGAACTGGATCGACACCGCAGCCATCTACGGCTTGGGGCATTCGGAAGAAGTGGTGGGCCGGGCGGTGAAGTCCCATGGCACAAAGCCCTACATCTTCACCAAGTGTGAGCGCACCTGGGACGAGCAAGGCAATATCATCCCGTGCCTGAAAGCCGATTCGATCAAGCGCGAATGTGAGGCCAGCCTGCGGCGCCTGGGTGTGGATGTGATCGATCTCTACCAGATCCACTGGCCGCAACCGGACGAAGATGTCGAAGAGGGCTGGGGCGCGGTGGCGGAGTTGCAGAAGGAAGGCAAGGTCCGCTGGATGGGGGTCTCGAATTTTTCGGTCGACCAGCTCAAGCGCGCGCACGCGATTGCGCCGCTCACGTCGCTGCAACCGCCGTACTCCATTCTGTCGCCCGAAATCGAAGACGGACAGCTGCCCTATGTCGCGGAGCACAACATCGGCGTGCTGGCCTATTCGCCGATGAAGTCCGGCTTGCTGACCGGCAAGATGACGGCCGAACGCATCGCGCAGATGCCGGCCGACGACTTCCGCAAGAACACGCCGCACTTCCAGGAACCGAAGCTCTCGCGCAACATGGCGCTGGTGGAACTGCTCCGCGCGATGGGCGCGCGGCATGGGCGGTCACCTGGTGAGGTCGCGATTGCCTGGGCGTTGCGGCGGCCGGAGGTGACGGCGGCCATTGTCGGCTTGCGCTCCAAGGCGCAGGTGGATGGCGTCATCGGCGCCGCCGAGTTCCGGCTGACGGCGGATGAGGTGGCGGAGATCGCGACGTTCATGGCGGCCCACCCGGCGTAGTGTCAAGGTGGCGCACGCTTCAGCCTGCAGGAGGACTTCATTCCTCCCTGGGACGAGGTGAAAGCGTTGTTGGTCTGAGGCGCTGGCGATGAACCGGCGGGACTCAAGTCCCGCTGCAGGCTGACAGCCTGCGCCACCTGCGGCGCGGCGACGGGCCACAGCTATAGCGACATCACTTCCTTGAATCGGGCGGCTTGACGGCGGGACATCTCCACTGTCTGGCCGCCTTTCATTTGCAGTTCGAGACCGCCCGAGACCGATGGGTCGATGCGGGTGATCCACTTGAGGCCGACGATGTGTTTGCGGCTGGCGCGAAAGAACACGCTCGGGTCGAGGCGCTCCTCCAGATAGTTCAGCGAGCGCAACACCAGTGGCCGGTGCCGCTCACCGGATTGCATGAAGTAGAGGCGCGTGTAGTTGCCTTCGCTTTCGAGCAGCTCAATCGATTCGGTGGCGACGAACCAGCAGTGGTCACCGTCCTTCACAAAGATCTGCGATGGCGCGGGCGACGCCGCGGTGGTCGTGCGAGCTGCAGTGGCTTTCTCGCTGACCTTCTCAATCGCCTTTTCAATCGCGGCCGCCAGCCGCTCCGGCGCGACGGGCTTTAGCAGGTAGTCGAGCGCGCTCACTTCAAACGCCCGCAGCGCGAACTCGTCGTAGGCCGTGGTGAAGATGACGGCGGGGGGACGGTCAAGGTCGGCCAGCAAATCAAAGCCGGTGCGGCCGGGCATCTGGATGTCGAGGAAGATCAGATCGGGGTTCAGCTCCGTGATCAGCGCCTCTGCTTCGTCGGCGTCGCGCGCCTCGCCCACGATCTCGACCGTGGGGTGCGCCGAAAGCAGACGCCGCAGTTCCAGGCGCGCCAGCCGTTCGTCATCAATGAGCAGGGCGCGCATGGGGGATCACTACCTCCGCAATCACATTGTCCAGGTCCAGGTTGCGCAGCGTCAGTTGGGCCCGCTCGCCAAACAACAACCGCAGGCGCTCCCGGACATTCTTCAAGCCCAACTGCGTGTCACCGCTGGTGGCCAGTTGGCCGCTGTTCACCACTTGCACGTGCAGCGCGCCAAGGCTCTCATGGGCATGGATGGTGATCTCGCCACCCCCGCTGAGGCGCGAGATGCCATGCTTCACCGCGTTCTCCACCAGCGTCTGCACCAGCATCGGCGGCACCGGCACATCCAGTACGCCGGGCGCGATGTCGAGCTTCACCCGCAAGCGGTCCTCCAGGCGGATCGCCTCCAGCTTCAAGTAGGTCTGGACCGCCTCCATCTCCGCTGCCAGTGGCACCGTGTCTGCGGAGTCGGCCTTCAGCGAGTAGCGGAGAATCTCGGCCAGCTCCGTCACCATGGTCTGGGCGCGCGCCGGGTCCTCCACAATCAGTGCGCGTAGACTGTTCAGCGAATTGAACAGGAAGTGCGGGTTCAGTTGAGCCAGCAGAGAACGAAGCTGGGCATCCTTGGCCGCCACTTCCAGGCGAACCCGGTCAAGCTCCGCGCGGCGCAGGCGCTCAAAGTAGTGGACGCCCAGGTAGATCATCAGCCACAGCAGCAGCGTGGTGGACCAGATGGAGATCGAGGCCGACCAGATCAGCCAATTCCATCCCCGCAGCGGCATCAGCCGAATCGGCCACAGCATCGCCAAGCCGACAACGGTGGTGATCGTCAGTCCACCGGCCAGCGTGCCGATGGCCACGCGTGGAACCAACTTGGTCAACGGCAGGTCGAGCCAGCGCTGCTGGCGGATCACCAGGCGCAACCGGTCGGAAACGGCCATGCCCACCAGCGCCGCCGCACCGTAGACCCAAACCATCTTGGGGTTGGTTTGTCCGAACGCGTTGGCGAAGGCGATGTTGCCCAGGGCATGGAGCCCCCAACCCGCCACCTGGCACGCGAGATAGATCTGTTGTCGGGTCATCGGATGGCTGCTTAGATTCTCGAGCCGGCTATTGCGCCAGGAACTTGTCCAGCTGCGCAAAGAACCAAGCCGGCTCATCGAACATCATGAAGTGCCAGGCCTCATCATGCAACTCAAAGGTCAACTTGGCCACGCCGGAGTATTGCTTGGTCAGGTTGTCGAAGACGCGTTGGCGGGTCGTGTAGTCCTTGTAGGCGGACCACGCGCTGAGCGCCAACACGCGGGACTTGATCTGGTTCAGCGCGGGCCGCAGATCGTTGGTGTAAAGCTCCACCATCGCGGCGCCGACCGTGGCTGCATCAGACTTGCGGGACCACTCGACGATGCGCGCGACGTCGTCTTTGGAATGCGCCATGGTCTTCAAATACTCATCCTGAGAGCCGGGCTTGGCACTGGCGATCTGCTCACGCATGGCGTTGGCCATCGGCTTCATCGATTCGACGGTGGCCCCGGGCATCATCAGTTCGGGCAGGAAGGGGGCGGAATCGACGATGACGAGCTCGCCCACCAGGTCCGGCTCCGTCTCGCCCAACCACAGCGCCATCGCGCCGCCCAACGAATGCCCGATGATCACCGGCTTCGCGAGCTTCTGCGTCCGGATGTAGGTGATGATGTCCCGGCGAACCGTGTCGAGAAACGGCGCGTCGCCACGGTTAGAAAGCGGCGGCTGCCCGGCAAATCCGGCCAGCGTCAACACGTGGCATTCAAAGCGGCCTTTCAGATGGGCGACGGTCGAGTCCCAGGTGGCGCCACCGGAGGCCAGGCCGGGGATCAGGATCACGGGGCGGCCTTTGCCGGTTACTTGCACGCCAAAGCTGGGCGTGGTGGCCGGTGCGGGGGCGGAGAGCAGGGTCAAGGTGGTGAGCGTCGAGAGGGTCAACAGCAAGGTGAGCTTCTTCATGGATCCAGCATGCGGCGGCTGCTGGAGCGGCCGGGGCTTTTCTGGATGAGTGGCATCACGCTGGGACAAGCGGCGCGATAGGCTAGTGATCGCATGAATCCTTTTGAGAAAGTCGCCCTGGGGCGCACGAAGTTGGAAGTGACGCGGTTGGGTATGGGCACGGCGGCGCTGCCGGGCCTCTATACGGCGGTGGATGAGCGGGAGGCGATCGGCGCGGTGCAGGCCGCGCTCGAAAGCGGGCTGAATTTGATCGACACCGCGCCCATGTACGGGCATGGCAAGAGTGAAGAGCTGCTGGGCGAGGCCCTGAATGGCGTGCCGCGAGATAGCTACGTCCTGTCCACCAAGGTGGGCCGCGTGCTGGAGCCCGCCGATCCGGCCGAATTTGCCGAAGGTCAATGGAAGAACGTCAGTCCTTACCGCTGGGTGTTCGACTTCAGCTACGACGCCGTGATGCGGAGCTTTGAGGAGAGCCTCCGCCGCATGAAGGTGGACCGGATCGACGTGCTGCTGATCCATGACCCGGATGCGCACTGGGAGCAGGCGATCGGCGAGGCCTACCCGGCCGTGCACAAGCTGCGGGAGCAGGGCGTCGTCTCCGCCATCGGCGCGGGGATGAACCAGTGGGAGATGTTGAAGCGGTTCGGCGAAGAAGGCGACTTTGATTGCTTCCTGCTGGCCGGGCGCTATACGTTGATCGATCACACCGCGCTGGCGGAGTTTCTGCCGCAGTGTCAGCGTAAGGGCACCTCGATCATCATTGGCGGACCCTACAATTCCGGTATCCTGGCCGGTGGCAACACGTTCAACTACGTCCCGGCGAGTGAAGAAATGTTGGTCCACGTAGCCCGGGTGAAAGCGGTTTGTGAACGACATGGCGTGGATCTGAAGGCCGCCGCGTTGCAGTTCCCCATGGCGCACCCCACCGTTGCCACGACGATTCCCGGAGCCAAGACGCCGGCGGAGTTCGCCGAAAACTTGCGTTTGTTTGCCGCCCCTATCCCGGCGGCGCTGTGGATTGAGCTGCGCGCTGAAGGCTTGATTCCCGCCGAGTGCCCGATTCCGCTTGCAACAGGAATGTGATAAAACATGTACCCAGAAAGAGGGGTCGTTGAGTCATGTTTCTACGCGTGCGCACACTGTTTGTCCTCGCGGTGCTGGCCTGTGGCAGCCTGCGCTTATCCGCTCAAGTTCTCTATGGTTCGTTAGTCGGACAGGCCAATGATGCCTCCGGGGCGGCTGTTCCGGGGGCCGCCGTCACCATGACGAACAAGTCCACGGGCTTGGCCCGTCAGGCCACCACCAATGAAAGTGGACAGTACACCTTCGCCGCCACCCAGCCGGGCGACTACGAAGTGAAGATCACCAAGGAAGGCTTCCGCACTTCGACGGAGACCTCCGTGGTGGTGACGTCCAACAACGTCACGCGCGTGGACGTCACGATGCAGGTGGGCGCGGTGAACGATTCGGTCACCGTGGAAGCCTCCAGTGCCGCGCTGCAAACCGACACCGCGACGGTGAAGGCCGAAGTGACCAGCAAGGAACTGTTGAACGTGCCGACGCCCGTCGGCCGCAACTACCAAAACCTGCTGGTGACCATCCCCGGCTTCTCGCCGCCCCAGAACGCCCACTCAGTGCCGACCAACCCGTCGCGCGCGTTGCAGTCGAACGTCAACGGCACCTCGACCTCCGGCGTCAACGTCCGCATCGACGGTGCCTCCAGCCAGCAGCCGTGGCTGCCGCACATCGCGGCCTACGTGCCGACGCTGGAAGCCATTGAAACCGTGAATGTCGTCACCAACAGCTTTTCGGCGGAGCAAGGCTTGGCCGGTGGCGCGTCGGTGAACGTGCAGGTGAAGAGCGGCACCAATGCCTTCCACGGGTCAGGCTTCTGGTATCACAACAACAACGCCTTGCTCGCCAAGCCCTACACCTACACGATCAATAACCAGGGCAACCTGCGCAACCCCAAGTACATCTTCAATCAACCCGGTGGCACCATCGGCGGCCCGATTGTGAAGAACAAGCTGTTCTTCTTTACCTCTTATGAAGCGGCCACCCGCCGCGAATTTGCCAACAACTCCGGCACTCTGCCCACCGCCTCTATGCGGACCGGCAACTTGTCGGAGGGCCCCAGCATTTATGGGACCCGCGGTGTAATCTATGACCCGGCTACCGGTGATCAGGCGACGGGAGCTAACCGCACTCCGTTTGCGGGCAACATCATTCCTGATGCCCGCATCAGCCAGGTGGCCAAAGGCATCATGGCGAAAATGCCCGCGATCAGCGAGCCCGGTTTCCGCGAAACCAACTTCTTCGCCACCGGCGGCTTCCTGTTCGACCGCCACACGGTGGATAGCAAGGTGAACTACAACGTCAGCGAAAAGTGGAGCATGTATGCCCGCTACGGCGCGGTGAAGTACAACATGAACAACCCGGGCATTCTGGGTGAGCTGGGCGGCCTGGGCGTATCTGGTTCCGGCGGCAACACCGGCACCGCCAACGGCACGACGCATTCGCTGACCTACGCGACGACCTATGTGATCAAGCCCAACCTGATTCTCGATGCCAACTTCGGCTACACGTATTACCAGACGAAGGTGGCGCAGGATTTCCTGGAGACCAACATCGGCCTCGACGTGCTAAAGATCCCCGGCACTAACGGTAAGCGCAAGTTTGAAGGCGGCTGGCCGCGGTTTGGGGTTAACGGCTTCTTGAATCTGGGCTTGCAGGATTCGTTCATGCCCTATGAGCGGCGTGATCCGCAGTATCAGTATGTGACCAACCTGAACTGGACCAAGGGTTCCCACCAGATCCGTTTCGGCATCGATTTCTACCAGCAGGCGCTGAAGCACCAGCAGGCGGAGTTCGCCGGACAGAATCAGGGCGCGCAGGGTGGCTTCCAGTTCAATGGCGGCCCCACGCAGATCCGTGGCGGCGCCTCGGCCAGCCCCTTCAATTCGTGGGGCGCCTTCCTGCTCGGCTTGCCGACTAACTACGGCACCACCTATTCCGTGGATGAGTTCTATGGTGCCAAGACCTGGATGTACCAGGCGTTCCTCCAGGACACTTGGCAGGTGAACAGGAAGCTGACCGTCAACTACGGCGTCCGCTACAACAACTTCCCGATGCCCCGCCGTCCTGACGGACGCGGCATGGAGCGGTATGACTTTGCGAACAACAAGATGCTGGTCTGCGGCCTGGGCAGCGTGCCGGTGGATTGTGGAACGAAGAACTCCAACATGCTGTTCTCGCCCAGCCTGGGCGTCTCTTATCGCCCCACCGAAAAGACCGTCATCCGCACGGGCTTCGGCATCAACTGGGATCCGTTCAACCTGGTGCGCGCCTTGCGGACCAACTACCCGATCCTGCTGATCTTGAATGGCGATACCACCGATGCTTTCGTACCGGTCAGCCGTGTGGAGCAGGGCATTCCGGTTCCCGTGGTTCCGAACATTTCCTCCGGCGTGCTGGACCTGCCGCGTAACTATGCCGTGCAGTCCACGGGCGACAGCTACCGCCGCTCCTACATCATGAGCTGGAACTTCACCGTGCAGCGTCAACTGCCGGGCAACTTCCTGATCCAGGCCGGCTATGTGGCCAACCGGGCGGTCCGTCAGACCAACTTCCTGAACGCCAACGCGGGTCAGGTTCCTGGCGCCGGTTCGGCGGGACAACCGCTGGTTTCGAAGTTCAACAAGAATGTCTCGACCGCGATTGTTGATTCGCTGGGCCACTCCAAGTACGACTCGCTGCAGACCACGCTCTCGCGCCGGTTCTCGAGCGGCCTTTCGACGACAATGTCGTATACGTACTCGGCGGCCCGCGGCGTCTGCTGCAACTCTGATCAGGCTGGCGGCCCGGCGATTTCCGCGCGGGATTACCTGTCGCTGAATCAGGCCCGGATGCCGTTTGACCGGCCGCACAACTTCCAGGCCACTTGGTCCTACGAGCTGCCGTTCGGTAAGGGCAAGTCTTTCGCCACCAGCGGCTTCGCCTCGGCCCTTCTCGGCGGCTGGCAGGTGACTGGCTTGTTCTCGCGCTACTCGGGTTCGCCGTTTACGGTGAACGCCGACGGTGCTTCCTTGAACATGCCGGGCGGCAATACGCAAATGGCCGACGTGGTGGGTGAGATCAAGCAGTTGGGCGGCGCGGGCCGTGGCCAGGCTTTCTATGACTGGACCGCCTTCCGCTCGGTCACCGGCGCTCGCTTCGGCAATGCCGGCATCAACACCCTGCGCGGCCCCGGCATCTCCAACATGGACACGGGCTTGTTCCGCCGCTTCAACGTCAACGAGCGGGTGAATATCCAGTTCCGCGCCGAGGCGTTGAATCTGTCCAATACTCCGCAATGGGCCAATCCGTCCAGCAACATTTCCAGCCTGCGGACCTCGCCGGACGGCCGGTTCCAGGGCGGTGTGTTTGAGATCACGGGCGTGGCGAACACGGGCCGCGATGGCTTGGTGCAACGCGCCTTCCGTCTCGGCATGCGCATCGGGTTCTAGGGCTCGGCCGGCTCAGTTGTCAGCTGTCTTTCCGGGCGCCGCCTCTTGGCTGAGGTTGGCGCCCGGAGTGGTTTTTTTGACCCGTATATTCATGGCATCGTTACCCCGGCACCGCCACGGTTTGGCTACACTAGCGTCAAGAACCTATGCGCATGCACCGATTCAACCTGCTCTTGATCCGTTTGTTGGTCCTGGCCCTGGGCCTGGCTTCGCTGCTGGGGGCTGATGACGCCTTGGCCGGTAAGTGGGCCTTTGCCCTAGATACGCCTGGTGGACAGCGCACTCAAGTTGCGACCTTCACTCTCGATGGCGACAACGTGGGCGGCAAGTGGGACAAGTCCGACGTCAAGGGGACTTTCAAAGACGGTCAGCTGGAGCTGAAGTTTCCGCTGGAAAGCGCGGAGGCTGGCTCCACCGGAACCTTTGCTGTTACTGGGAAGTTGGCGGATGGCAAGTTGACTGGCCGTTGGAGCTGGGAATCCTACGGTGGTACATTTAGTGCTGTGCGTAAGCTGGACTAGCTTCCCCAGCGGCCGCGCACACGGAGGGCTAACGGATGCGACTCGTGTTGCTCTTGATGGCACTGCCATTGTGTGGGCAGGGTTTGGATGATTGGGGCCGCGTGAGGGCGCTGGCGCCTGGCCGAGAAGTGGAGATCCAGCTGGCTGGCCGGACCAAGCTCAAGGGTCCCCTCGTGTCGGTGGATGAGCAGTCCATCACGCTGGCGGGGAAATCAATCCCCAAAGCCGAGGTGCGCAAAGTGCGGGTCCGCAGCGGTAGCGGACGTGGTCTGAATGCGGCCAAGGGTGCCGCTATTGGTGCGGGCACCGCCGCCGGCCTGGTGCTGATTGCGCTGGCGGCGAACGGTGGTTCGGATAGCGCGGGGGCCGCGGTGGCCTCGTCCCTTTCGGGCGGCGCCACTTGGGGGGCCATCATCGGAGCTTGCTTTGCCGGGTACACCACCGTGTATCAGGCCGGGCCTTAAAGCGAATCCGCGGGGCGCTTTCGTTCAAAGAACTCCTTCAGAGCTGACGTGCAGTCCGCTGCCAGCACGCCTTCGACGATCTCCACTTGATGGTTGAGCAGCGGCGAATCGGCAATTTGGAACTTGCTGCGGACGCCGCCAAAACGCAAGTCCCGGGCTCCGAACACGAGCCGCGCCACCCGAGCGTGTACTAACGCCCCGGCGCACATCGGACAAGGTTCCAGCGTGCAGTAGAGCGTGGCGCCGGTGAGGCGATAGTTGCCTAACTGCTCGGCGGCCGCCCGCAGGGCCTGCATCTCCGCGTGGGCCGTCGGGTCATTCAGAGCAATGGGAGCGTTGTGGCCCTCTCCCACAATCACGCCATTCAGCACCACCACCGCGCCCACCGGAACCTCACCGGCGGTTTCCGCCTCGCGAGCCAGCGCCAGGGCACGGCCCATATACCATTCGTCACCTGTTTTCGCTGTTTCATCCATATGGGGCGAACCGGCCGCACCGCTCTCACGTAAACTGTGGTTGATGGTACGCTACTTACCGCTCATCTTCAAGAATACGCTGCGCAACCGGCGGCGTAGTCTGTTGACCCTGGGGTCCATTGCAGCGTCGTTTTGCCTGCTGGGCACGATGTTTGCGATGTACGAGGCACTTTATCATTCTGAACCCACGCCCAGCCAAGCTTTGCGGCTGATCACGCGGCACCGGGTCTCCCTGACACAGGTGATGCCGGCCTCTTACAAGCAACGGATCAAGCAGGTGCCGGGGGTGGCCGCGGTCTATTCCTCCATGTGGTTTGGCGGCACCTATAAGGACGATCGGGACCAGCGCAACTTCTTCGCCCGCTTCGCCGTCGATCCCGAAGACTTCTTCAAGGTGCAGATGGATCTGAAGATGCCGGAGGATCAAAAGCAGGCCTTCTTGCGCGAGCGGACCGCCTGCATTGTGGGCGTCAAGCTAGCGGAGAAGTTCGGCTTCAAGCTGGGTGACCGTATCGTGCTGAAGGGCGACATCTTTCCGGGCAACTACGAACTCACCGTGCGCGGCATCTATGATTCGGTGGACGACACGGAAACGCTGTTCTTCAACCTGGACTACCTCCACCAAAGCCTGCCCGCCACCCGGCGCGACTTTGCCGGCACGTTCAACATCCTGGTGGCCTCCAAGGAGCAGACGGGGGAGGTGGCGCGCAGCGTGGATGAGATGTTCAAGAACGCGCCCGTGCAGACCCGGACCGAGACCGAACAAGCGTTTCTGCTGAGCTTTGTCGGTTTCCTGGGCAACGTCAAGGCGATCGTGTTTGCCATCTGCGCGGCAGTAACGTTCACCATCCTGCTGGTCTCGGCCAACACCATGGCGATGTCGGTGCGAGAACGCGTGCGCGAAGTGGGCATCATGAAGACGCTCGGCTTTACGCAGGGCGCGCTGCTGGGCATTTTGTTGGGTGAGGCCGTCACCATCTCGCTGATGGGCGCGGCGCTGGGCTGTCTGCTGGCAACGGTGGTGGCGGGTGGGGTCGGCGCGGCGGCCGGTTCATTCGCCAGCCAACTCCGCAACCTGGGCCTGACTCCTATCACCACTGGCTTGACCCTGGCCATCGGCGCGCTGGTGGGCCTGCTGGCCGCCATCGTACCGGCCTGGAATGCCTCGCGCACTCCGATTCTTGACACCATGCGGTACACGGGCTAACACACTATGGCGATCCCACTTTCTTACAACATCCGCAACCTGGTGGTACGGCGGACCACGACACTGATGACGGCACTGGGAGTCGGCCTGACGGTCGCGGTGCTGCTGAGCGTGCTGGCGATGGTGCAGGGTCTCAAAACGGCGTTTGAATCGTCCGGCGACCCGTTGAACATTCTGGTGATGCGCAAGGGCGCGACGGCGGAATTGAATAGCGGCTTCGCCCGGGCCACCTTCCAGGAGCTGAAGTTTAAGCCGGGCATCGCCCGCAACAGCAAGGGCGACCCGCAGGTGTCGCTGGAAATGGTGCAGATCCTGAACCTGCCGCGCGTTGATTCGCCGGAAGGCATGAATGTCACCATCCGCGGCCTGTCACCCGAAGGGCCGTCGCTGCGCCAGCAAGTGAAGCTGCAATCGGGCCGCTGGTTTCAGACCGGCCGCCGCGAGATCGTGGTGGGCAAGGGCATCGCCGAACGCTTCCCCGATGCGCAACTGGGCAAGAAGCTCAGCTTCGCGCGGGGTGAATGGGAAGTGGTGGGCGTGATGGATGGCGGCCGGGCCGCCGGGGTGAACAGCGAAATCTGGGCGGATCTGAACCAGGCCGCTGCTGACTACAACCGCTCCGAGACGCTCAGTTCCGCTCTGGTTCGTGCGGCCGATGCGGTGTCGGCGCAGGCGCTGATCAATGATCTGAATGGCGACCAGAAGTTGAACGTGAAAGCGATCAGCGAGAAGGAATACTTCGACGCGCAGACCGTCTCCGCGGCGCCGTTGCAGGCGCTGGGGCTGTTTGTCTCGATCATCATGGCGGTGGGGAGTTGCTTTGCGGCCATGAACACGATGTACGCCGCCGTGGCCCGGCGCGCTAAAGAGATCGGTACGTTGCGAGTGCTGGGCTTCTCGCGGTTCAGCATCCTCACCAGCTTCTTTTTTGAATCGCTGGTGCTGTCGCTGCTGGGTGGGCTGTTTGGCTGTCTGCTGGTGCTGCCGTTGAACAATCTGTCGACCGGAATCGGCAGCTTTGTCACCTTCAGTGAGATCTCCTTCAATTTCTCGGTGACGCCGGTGATCATGGCCATCGGGCTGACGTTCGCGCTGATTCTGGGCGCCGTAGGCGGCCTGTTCCCGGCACGCAATGCGGCCCGCAAAGAGATCCTGACAGCATTGCGTGAGGTTTAACATCCAGCCCCATGCGTAAGCTTGGGGCTTGTGCGGGTGCTCGGCGAAAGCCCCAGTTCATGGATGGTGTTGGGGGGACTCGGCCAAAGGCGCGGGTGGTGGACGGTGTGGGGACTCGGCCAAAAGCCCCAAGCTTACGCATGGGGCTGAGGGCGCGGCGGTGGTAGCGGGTGAAGAAAGACATTTAGGAGACTATGGACGCGGATCTGAAAAGCCTGCGGATTGACCGCAGCAAGAAAGTGACGACGGAGGAAGGCTCCCCTTGGGCGCGGCGGTTTATCGTTATCGGCGTCTGCTTGTTTGTGTTGGCCGGGGCCGCGCGGTTCATCTACCCCAAGCTGAATGCTTCGGCCGAGGTTGACCTCTACCGGGTAAAGTCCGCCAGCAGGGCTTCGGCCGCGCAGGGCACGGTCACCCTAAATGCCACCGGCTACATCGTGGCCCACCACAAGATCCAGGTCGCCTCCAAAGTAATCGGCCGGGTGCAGTGGATTGGCGTGGAAAAGGGCGACCGCGTCACCGAAGGGCAGACCATCGTGCGTCTCGAAGATGACGAATACAGGGCCCAGCTGCAACAGGCTCAAGGGCAATTGCAGACCCTTCAGGCACGGCTGCAGGAAGCGCAGAACGGCTCGCGTCCGGAAGAGATCGCTTCTGCCCGGGCCAATGCCGATCAGGCCAAGGCGGAGCTGGCCAACGCCGAAACGACGCTGAAGCGGACGCAGCTGCTGGTGGAACAGAAGGTGCAAGCGGCGCAGCAGCTAGATGACGCGGTGGCGCGGCGCGATGCCCAGGCGGCGCGGGTGGCGTCGCTCGAAAAAGTGTTTGAGGTGGTGAAGCTGGGGCCGCGCCGTGAGTTTGTGGATTCGCTACGGGGCCAGATTGAGGAAGCCAAAGGCCGGTTGAGCTTCTACCAGACGCAGCTATCGAACACGGTGATCAAGGCTCCGGTGGCCGGCACGGTGCTCGAACGCAACGTCGAGAAGGGTGAGTTTGTCACCACCGGTTTTGTGGGCGATCGTGGCGCCAAGGGCTACGTCGTATCGCTGGCGGACTTGAATGACCTGCAAGTGGAGCTCGACATCAACCAGAACGATTTCGCCCGGCTCACCAACAAGCAGAAGGGCATCGTCACCACCGACGCGTATCCGGACCGCAAGTACGAAGGCGTGATCGCCGAGATCTCGCCTGAGGCCAACCGCCAGAAGGCCACCGTGCAGGTGAAGGTAAAGGTGCTGGCGCCGGATAGCTATCTGCGGCCGGACATGAATGCCAGCGTGGCCTTTGTGAGTGAAGAGAAGAAGTCTGGCGAGCCAGCCGTGGCAGCCAAGCCGGTGGTCTATGTGCCGACGGCGGCGGTGCGCAACGATGCTGTCTTTGTCGTCCTGGGCGGCAAGGCGTTAAAGCGGCCGGTGAAGGTGGCCGGTAGCAACAGTGAAGGGCTGCGCGTGGAAGAAGGCCTGATTGGCGGTGAGGATGTGATTCTCAATCCGCCGGCGGAGTTGAAGGATGGCGACAAAGTTCGCCCGAAGGGATCAGCACAATGAGCGAAACAGTAATCCAAACCCGCGGCCTATCGCGAGTCTACAAGCGTGACCAGTTTGAAGTGACCGCGCTAAAAGGCGCCTCGATTGAGATCCACAAGGGCGAGTTTGTGGCGTTGATGGGGCCGTCTGGGTCCGGCAAGTCCACGCTGCTTTACCTGATCGCGGCCATGGACCGGGCCTCCGAAGGCTCCATTGAAGTACTGGGCGCGGACCTCCGCGCGGTGAGTGACCGGCAGGTGGCGGCGTGGCGGAATGCGCACATCGGGTTCATCTTCCAAAGTTTCAACTTGATTCCCGTGCTGACGGCGGTCGAGAATGTCGAGCTGCCGCTGCTGCTGACCAACCTGAAGCCCAAGGAGCGGCGGGAGCATGCCGAGACGGCGCTGAAGCTGGTGGGTCTGGGTGACCGGCTTACCCACCTGCCCAAGCAGCTCTCCGGCGGGCAGGAACAGCGCGTGGCCATCGCCCGGGCTCTGGTGACCGATCCGGATCTGATCCTGGCCGACGAGCCCACGGGTAACCTCGATTCCAACTCCGCCCAGGACGTGTTGACGTTGCTGACGCGGCTCAACAAAGAGTACGGCAAGACGGTGGTGATGGTGACGCACGATCCGCATGCGGCCCGCTTCGCCACCCGGGTCCGTTATCTCGAAAAAGGGGCCCTGCTGCCCGAAGGCCAGATGCCGGAAGACTGGGGTTTGCCGGCGCAAGGCCGGTCCGCTTAGGCTGGCTTTTCGAGCGCTTTTGATCGCCGGATGGGGCGCCTCCCGGTCACCCGCACACGCCCAAACTCGACCCTCTTGGACTGTATGTCGTTCCATTTACGGGTGATGTTCGGCACCGGCCGGGAACGTGCGGGTCAATTTCCTTCTCAAATATTTTGTTACAAGTGCCGATAATCTCTGCATAGCGCCCGAGAGCACTGCTCACGGGCTGTGGGGCAAGGTGGATCGAAAAGTGCAATCCCAAGTTCACAGCGGCAGCGCTCCAACCAGATCACTACAGAGGTAAGACATCCGATGAGAAAATTGTTGACCGCCGCGGCCCTGGCCCTTGTGCCGGGCTTATTGTTCGCCCAGTTTGATTTCAAAATTGCCGACCGGCAATTGCAAGTCCATAGCTTTGCGTCGCAAGGGTTCATGTATTCCAACGTGAACAACTACATGACTTTGCCCACCAGCAAAGGCAGCTTTGCCTTTACCGATGGCGGCGCGAACGTCTCCACCCAGGTTACGGACAAGTTCCGCGTGGGCGCCCAGTTCTACATGCGCAATGTTGGTGAGTTTGGTAACTGGCGTCCGACGGTTGACTGGGCCTATGGCTCTTATCGCTTCAAGAGCTGGTTTGGTATCAAGGGCGGCAAAGTGAAGACCGTCATGGGTCTCTACAACGACACCCAGGACATGGACTTCCTGCACACCTTCGCCCTGTTGCCGCAGTCAATGTATCCCGTGGACTGGCGTAGCGCGAGCATCGCGCACACCGGCGGCGATATCTTCGGTGACCTCAAGGCGGGGCGCCTGGGTACGTTCTCCTACACCGGCTACGCCGGCCTCCGGCCGCAGGACCGTACCCTGGGTTACGAATACGCTTTCAAGTCGAGCAACGTTACCTTCGACTACCTCGGCGGCTTGCAGGTGGGCGGCGACCTCCGCCTGACCACGAACTTCGGCGCCGTGTTTGGCACCTCCTACCGCAACCAGGACATCGACGGCCGCGGCACCATCCTTCGCAGCGGCGTGGCGGCTCCTTACAACCAGTACACCGTGGCTGACAACGCGATGCAATACTACGGCCAGTACACCTTCAAGGCCTTCAAGATCGACACCGAGTATCGCCGCAACACTCGGGATTCTACCCTGTTTCTGACGGCTTCGCCCTTTAAGTCGATTGTGGATACGCGCTCCTGGTATGTCGCCGGTACTTACCGTGTGCACAAGCGCCTGGAATTTGGCGCCTACCGCTCGGTCTACTATGTCGATACTCGTAAGGACACCAGCCCGGCTGCGGCGCACTTGTACGACAACGTCATCGCCGGCCGGGTTGAGATGACCAACCGCTGGTACATGAAGGTGGAAGGCCACTTCTTCGACGGTGCGCCCACCTCTCCCGCCGCCACCCGCGGCTTCTACACGGGCGCGAACCCGCAGGGTCTCCAACCCACCAGCAATCTCTTGGTCGTCCGCACCGGGGTGAGCTTCTAAGCCTGTCCCTGGCCGCAGGAAGAGACAAACCATGAGAACATTACACACTTTGATTCCGGCGGTGGCGCTGGCCTTGCTCAGCACCGGAGCCGCCGCCTATGCGTCGGACGTCAAGATCATCGCCAACCCCAGCGTGGGCACCTCCAGTGTCTCGATGAACGAGCTGAAGGACGTATTTCTGTCGAGCAAGTCCGCCCTGGCCGACAACAGCCACGTGGAACCGGTTCTGGAGAAATCCGGTCCGGCCCACGAGGCCTTCCTGAAGGAGTATCTCGGCAAGACCGACAACGGTCTCCAGAACTACTACCGCAGCTTGGTCTTTACCGGCAAAGCCGCCATGCCCAAGACGTTGCCGGGCGATTCGGAAGTGGTCGCTTATGTCGCCAAGACCAAGGGCGCCATCGGCTATGTCAGCGCCGGCGCAGCCACGGCCGGTGTCAAGACCCTGGCCGTGAAGTAAGCGGCGAAGTTAGTCCGCGAACTTAAGAGTGATTGCCCGCCCAGCTTCGGCTCGGGCGGGCAATTGTGTTTCTGGGCCCCGGTGGAGCCAGCGGTTAGTGCCGGAAGTGGCGGACGCCGGTCGTGACCATGGCCAGGTCCAACCGGTCCGCAGCGGCGATCACATCGGCGTCCTTTACTGACCCGCCCGGCTGGATCACGGCCGTGATGCCGTGCTGCGCCGCTTGCTCCACACCATCGGGGAAGGGAAAGAAGGCGTCGGAAGCGACCACGGCTCCGGCCAGCGGCAGGACGGCCTTGCTGGCGCCGAACTTGACGCTATCGACGCGCGACATCTGGCCCGCACCGGCGGCGATCAGCTGGCCATCCTTGGCGTAGACGATGGCGTTCGACTTCACGTGCTTCACCACGCGCCAGCCAAACAGCAGCGCCTTCCATTCCGCTTCGGTGGGTTGACGTTTCGACACCACCTGGCAGTCACTCTGCTTGATGCGGTGGCTGTCGGCGCTCTGCACCAGATAGCCGCCGGAGATCGACTTCACCACCGGCTCATCGGGCCGCATGCGGAGCACACGCAGCAGCCGCAGATTCTTCTTCATCACAAACAGGTCCATCGCCTCTTCGCTAAAGCCCGGGGCGGCGATGGCTTCGATAAAGGTCTGCGTAATCGCCTCGGCGGTGGCCTTGTCGATGATGCGGTTGAAGGCCAGCACGCCCCCAAAGGCGGAGATCGGGTCCGCCGCAAAGGCCTTCTGGTAGGCCTCGCTGAGTGTCTCGCCCGTGGCGCAACCGCACGGGTTGGTGTGCTTGATGATGGCGGCGGCGGGCTCATCGAATTCGAGAATCAACTGCCAGGCGGCGTCGAGGTCGACCAGGTTGTTGTAGCTCAGCTCCTTGCCCTGCACCTGGAAGGCGCCGGCGATGCCTGATTCACTGGTCGAAAACAGCGCGGCGGCCTGGTGCGGATTCTCGCCATAACGCAGCGTCTGTTTCAGCGGAATGCGCACATCCAGCGTCGGCTTCTCGGCTGGTTCCAGCGTCGCCAGTTTGTTGGTGATGGCGCGATCATAGGCCGCCGTCACCGCGAACGCCTGCCGCGCTAAGCGCCAGTGCGTTTCTGCCGACAGCGTGCAATCGTTGCGCAGCAGCTCCTCGTAGACGGCGCGGTAGTCCACCGGTGCGGTCACGACCGCCACGTCCTGATAGTTCTTGGCGGCGGCGCGGATCATGGTGGGGCCGCCGATGTCGATGTTCTCGATCAGCTCATGCAGCGGCACATCGGGGCGGGCGGCCACTTTCTCAAAGGCGTAGAGGTTCACCACCACCATGTCGATGGTGGGGATGCCATGGGCGGCCAGCGCGGCCATGTGCTCATCATTCGAGCGGATGGCCAGCATGCCGCCGGCGATCATCGGATGCAGCGTCTTCACCCGGCCATCGAGCATTTCCGGAAAGCCCGTCACCTCGGCCACATCCTTCACGGTGAGGCCTTCTTCGCGCAGCAGCTTGGCCGTGCCGCCGGTGGAGATGAGTTCGCAGCCTAGTTTTGCTAAGCCGCGAGCGAAAACAGCGATGCCGGCTTTGTCGGTAACGCTAAGGAGAACACGTTTAATGCGAGCCATGTGTGGGGAACTTCCAGTTTCCCATGCCCGGCCGCGATCTGCCTAGCTTCTCCGCCGGTGGGCCGTCAACCATTTGTTGAGCACGCCCGGAGCGGCGGTGGGACAATAAAGACGATGGCATATCCAGTAACTTTGATTGCGGGCGACGGCATTGGGCCGGAGGTTGCCGCGGCGGCGCAGCGGGCCGTGGATGCGACGGGCGTGAAGATCGAGTGGCATCCGGTGGAGCTGTCGGCGGCCGTGATGGCGAAGGTGGGTACGGAGCTGCCCGAGAGCGTGCTCGAATCGATTCGCCGCGACAAGGTGGCACTGAAGGGCCCCGTCACGACCCCGATCGCCGGCGGCTTCAAGAGCGTCAACGTCTCCCTGCGCAAGAAGCTGGATCTGTTTGCCAACGTGCGTCCGGTGAAGCGCCTGCCGGGCTTGAAGACGCGCTACATGGATCTGCCGATCGATATGGTGATCTTCCGCGAGAACACCGAAGACCTCTATTCCGGCCTGGAGCATGAAGTGGTGAAGGACGTGGCGCAGTCGCTGAAAATCATCACGCGCTACGCCTCCATCCGTATCGCCAACTACGCCTTTGAGTACGCCAAAGCCAACCATCGCCACAAGGTGACCGCGGTCCACAAGGCGAACATCATGAAGCTCTCCGATGGCCTGTTTCTGCGTTGCTGCCGCGAAGTGGCGGCCAAGCATCCGGAAGTGACCTACGAAGAGATGATTGTCGACAACGCCTCCATGCAGCTGGTGATGCGGCCGGAAACGTTTGACGTGCTGCTGCTGCCGAATCTCTATGGCGACATCGTCAGCGATCTGGCGGCGGGCCTGGTGGGTGGTTTGGGCATTGTGCCCGGCGCGAACATGGGCGAAGAGATCGCCGTGTTTGAGGCGGTGCACGGTTCAGCGCCGGATATCGCGGGCCGTGGGTTGGCCAACCCCACCGCCTTGATCGCCAGCTCCGTGATGATGCTGCGCCATCTGCGCGAAGTAGCGGCGGCGGAGCGGTTGCAAGCCGCCATTGAGAAGGTGTACGCCGAAGGCAAAACGCTGACGGGCGACGTGGGCGGCACCGCGTCCACTGAGCAGTTCACGGACGCTATCATTGCCGCTTTGGCGTAGCTGCTGGCGGCCCCCGCAAGGGGCCTGATCCTGACCGTATTGTTTCGTTCTCAATCGAAATCGGACATCAAGCTTTAACGGGTATCCGACGATACTCCCTTTTGAGACGCTGCTCCCTTCATCCGGCCCCTTGCCCGATGCGGTCGGCGGCTCCTGTGGCCTGCCGATGTTTGAGCAACCCGCAATATCCCCATCCGACACCTCTGCTGAATGGCTGGAGGCCCTGTCCGAGTTGTCTCCGCAGGCCACCCTGGTGGCGTCGTTCCGGACCGGAAAAATCCGGCTTGTGAACGCAGCAGCTCGCCAGTTGGCGGCCGAATCCGGTCTTGACTGGGAGGCTTGGATTCGTGAGCACTGGGTTTCACTCGAAGCGGCCCCGGCACTCACGCCGCCGGAGATGACCTTGGAAGTAGCGCCGGGCGCGGGAACGCTGGTCCGGCTGCGCGCGCGGGCGCAAGCGAGCGGTGAATGGCTGCTGCTCTGGATCAGCCCGACGGCAGCTGCCGCCGGGAATCGCCAGCCTGGGGGGAAGCTTGAGGAGTACTTTAACGGCTGCCGCACCTACTTCATTGTGGCCAGCACCGCAGGAAAGTTCGTCCGGGTAAACCCGGCGTTCGCCCGCCGAATGGGGTATGCGGCGGAGTACTTCATCGGGCGTCCGTTTGCGGAGTTCATCGCGGACGAACAAGATCGGGCCCGCACCGCCACGGCTGTCGAAGGAATTCGCAATGACAAGCTGGAGGTGGATGGCTTTGAGAACACCTATCGGGCAGCCTCGGGCGAGCTGATCCGCTTCAGTTGGGACAGTACGGCACCTGGGCCCGATGGCGAATTCTTCGCGGTGGCGCAGGACGTCACGCGGCGGCGACAAGTGGAAGAGGAAGCTAAGCGCCTGGCGCTGATTGCCAAGCGGATGCGCGGCTCCGTGATATTGACCGGCGCGGATGGGCGCATTCAGTGGGTGAACGACGCATTTCACCAACTCACCGAGTACTCTCTGGACGAAGCCAAGGGGCACAAGCCCGGCCATCTCCTGCAAGGCCCGGACACCAGCCAGGATGCCGTGCGGCGCATGCGCGATGGCGTCCAGAGCGGGCTCGGATTTCATGAAGAGATCTTGAACTATAGCAAGAGCGGGCGGCCTTACTGGCTGGACATTGAGATGCTGCCCATTCGCAACGACGATGGCCAGATCGTCCATTTCATGGCCATTGAACTGGACATCACCCGCCGCAAAGAAGTGGAGCAGAAGCTGCGCGACAGCGAAGAACTGCTGCGCGAAGCCGGAGAAATGGCTCAGCTGGGTGGCTGGGAGATTGACCTGCGCGAAATGCTGCCTCGCTGGACCGCCGAAGTATGCCGTATTCATGACGTGCCCCCGGGCTATCAAGCCACCATGGAAGAGGCCGTCAACTACTACGCACCGGAGGCGCGGCCCGTGATCGCGGAGCTGGTGAAACAGTCCATCGAATCCGGCGAAGGATGGGATGTGGAACTGCCCATGATCACGGCGCTGGGCCGGCGGATCTGGGTGCGGGCGGCGGGCCGGCCGATCTTGGAAAACGGTGTCTGCGTCCGCTTGCGCGGCAGCTTCCAGGACATCACGGAACGCCGCCAACAACAGCAACAACTGGAAATCGAGAAGGCACGTGCTGAAGCGGCGAATCGGGCCAAGAGCGAGTTTCTGGCCAACATGAGCCACGAGATCCGGACGCCGATGAACGGTGTCATTGGCATGGCCGACCTGCTTCTCGATACCCCGCTCGACTCCCAACAACAGCGCTATGTGGACGTGATCCGGACCAGCGGGAAAGCGCTGGTGGAGATCATCAGCGACGTCCTGGACTTTTCCAAGTTGGAAGCACGTAAGCTCGAACTGGAACGCCTCACCTTCAATGTCCGCGGAATTGTGGAGGATGCCGTGGAGGTGTTGGGATCCACGGCCAGCGAGAAAGATCTGGAGCTGCTCTGCTACTGTGACCCCGCCATCCCGTCATTGGTTGCGGGCGACCCGGGCCGGCTGCGCCAGATCCTGATCAATCTAGTGGGCAATGCGGTGAAGTTCACGGCCGATGGCGAAGTGGCGGTGCGCGTCGTGCAGGAGGCCCAGGTAGGGGGCCGCGTGCGGCTCCGCCTTTCGGTGCGCGATACCGGGCCGGGTCTGGCACCGGAGGCGGCCCAACGGTTGTTTGTGCCCTTCACGCAGTCCGATACGTCGGTGACCCGCAAGTTTGGTGGCACGGGTCTGGGCTTGGCGATCTCCCGGCAACTGGCCGTCTTGATGGGTGGAGAGATCGGTGTCGAATCCAATCTGGGCGAGGGGGCCGAGTTCTGGTTCACGGCTTGGTTGGATGTGGTGCCGCAACCGGCGGTGGCTCCCGCCGCTGCGCTGCCGCTGGAAGGCATCCGGCTGCTGGTGGTGGACGACCATGCGGGTCAACGGCAATTGATCACCTCGGCACTGACGGGTTGGGGCGGCCGTTGCACCGAAGCCGAAAGCGGAGCGCGGGCGCTGGAATGCCTAAATGAGGCTTTGACGGCCGCCGATCCGTTCCGGGCCGCCTTGGTTGATCTGAAGATGCCGCAAATGAGTGGCCTGGAGCTGGCCCGCCGGATTCAGGCCAACCAAAGGCTGGCCGCTCTGCCGTTGATTGGTCTGCCGTGCTTGGGCGAAGAGCCCGGCAATGGTCCGACAGGAGGCCCGGCCTTTCGGGCGTATCTGGGCAAGCCCTTCCGCCAAGCGGCATTGTTGAGTGCTTTGTCGGCGGTCCTCGGCGGCCCTGGCGGTGCCGCGTCTCAATCGGGCTCCCCATCTTCCCCAGCTCCGGCACTTGAGGAAAGCTCAGTCAGGCCGTGGAGCCACAGCACCGCACTCCGAATACTAGTGGCTGATGACAATGCCGTCAACCAGATGGTGGTGCAGAGCATCATGGAGCACCAAGGCCATCAAGTGGACATCGTGCAAAACGGCGCCGAAGTGCTGGAGGCTTGCCATCGCGTCCGGTATGATCTGGTGCTGATGGATTGTCAAATGCCCGAGATGGATGGCTATGAAGCGACGCGCAACTTGCGCAACCTCGCCTTGTTCCCGGGATACGCCGATGTGCCGATCATCGCCCTTACCGCTCACGCCCTATCGGGCGACCGGGAGAGGTCCCTCGATTCGGGCATGACGGACCACATCACCAAGCCTATTGACGGCCATAGCTTGGTGGCGACGGTCAACCGTTGGGCCCCTGTCCGCTGTTAGCTTCAGGCCGAACGGATCACGCTGGTTCCGTCACCGCCAGCATCGTGCCCGGTGCGTTCCCTTCAAAACGGTTGTTGACAAAGATGTAGCTGGGGCGTTGCTCCCGCCGGGCGTGCTGGATGATCTCGCGGAGCGCGGCGCGGCCTTCCGGGTAGGGCTCCTGGACGCGCTCATACGGCGAAAACTTCTCCACCGCCTGCTCATACGGGCGGCCTGGCTTTAGCAAGGCTCGCACCACGGTAAAGTCCGTCGAGTAGGCCCCGGGCAAACGGATCTGGGTGCTGAGATCCGGCATGCGCGTCCAGGAATTGAAGACGTGCGCGACGCGTTGTTCACCCAGCAAGCCAAAGTAATCTGAGCCGAGGAACTCCGGGTTGCGGACTTCGACGGCATACCGAAAGTCCGGCGGAAGAGCCTGCAGAAAGCGCCGGAGCCGCTCCTGAAACTCCTCCCGGCGCAGCTTGGCGAACGCGCCGAACTCAAAGATCAACGTCGCGACGCGGCCGCGATAGGGCTGCAAAGCCTGGGCAAACAGCTGAGTGAAGACGTGGGCACTGAGGAAAGTCTCGTTCGGGCTGCCGCCCCGCGCGCCATAACGCTCATGCCGGGGCCACGTCTCGACGGTGATCTCTTCCGGCACCTTAAAGGCGAACCGCAGCGACGGCGGTGTGGACGTGAAGAGGCGCTGCCAGTAGGCCTGAGAAGGGAACTGGTAGAACGAGAAATCGCCACAAACCACCGGGAACGTCTCGGCATACTCGGCCAGACATTCATCGTCGAACTTCTTCTTCGAGACTTTGCCGCGCGTCAGATACCGGTCCGGCGAATAGACGCTCCCCAGCCACCCCTCATACTTCCAGCTGCTGGTGCCCAGATAGATCTGCTGCTGGGCCAACTCCGCCAGGCGCGGCTGAAGCTGCGCGGCGAGTGAGGGAGGTTCGGGGGCGAAGAGGGAGAGATTGGTCACTTGAAGTTGGGGCGTCACTGTCATCATGCACCGGGGGGGTGTGGCCGCGCCACAGTAGGCTGCCATGGTAGGGCTTGCGCCGGTACTCAGAACTGAGTACTCTGGAGACGTGAGGACGGCTGAGCTAGTGCGATGGCTTCGCAAGAACGGGGTCCGATTCGAGCAGGGCACTAGGCATTTGCTGGCCGTTCGAGGTGAGCGAAGAGTTGCCGTTCCCCGGCACCCGTCCGCCGAGCTCAAGACGGGTACTGCGATGGGCATACTGAAGGAGCTTGACCTGTTCGACGCGTGGACGAAGGAACGGAAATAGATGTTGGTTTACCAAGCATTATTCGAACCGGACTTGATCGATGGTGGCTTCGTCATCAGCTTCCCGGGCTTGGGCGGCTACAGCCAAGGCGACACGGAAGAGGAAGGCCGGGCGATGGCGCTGGACCTCCTGCGCACCCTTCTCCATGACCGGATGAAGCGGGGCGAGGAGGTACTGCCTGGCAAGGTGATTCGCGGGGCGCGTTACCGCTTGATCGCCCTGCCCGTGCTGGAAGCGGCCAAGGTTGAACTCTACTGCGCCTTGCGTGCCAGCGGTCTGAGGAAAGTGGATCTGGCTCGCCGCATGGGCATTGCCAAAGGGAACGTGGACCGCTTGTTCGACCTGCGCCACGCCTCGCGCATGGAGCAGATTGAAGCGGCCTACGCAGCGCTGGGTTTCCAGCTCAGGGTTGTAGTGGAGAAGGCGGCTTAGGCCAAGCCGAGATCGCGCTTGGCTTCGTCCCATGGGATCGGTGGTCGGTCATCATTCCTAAGGATCGCTGCGTCGAGCTCGCGGGCATCTTCGAGGTCTTCGATCCGCTCAGGAAGGATGGCAATCTCCAAGGTCACTTGGGGGTCCTCCATAATTCACCACGCCCGAGCCGCCCGGCTGGCGTAGGGGTCGATGCCGGCTTCGATGGTGCCGTTGGTGAGCACCTTCACCAGCACCGGCGCTGCGCCCGAGTTCCAGCGGGAGGCGGGCTGGGCTTTGTGGCCGCGGCTGGCGAGGTCGGCGAGAATGTCGCGCGGGATGCGCTCATCCAGCAGCAGTTCGCCGGGGTTCATGGCGTGGTTGTCAAAGCTGGAGACCAGGTGCCGCGTTTGGAAGCGGGGCACTTCGACGGCTTGCTGGGCGTTCATGCCGAACTCGACCACATTCAGCATGATCTGCAACAGCGCCTGATCCTGCACGTCGCCGCCTGGGGTGGAGAGGGCAAGGTAGGCTTTGCCGTCGCGGGTGATTAGCGTGGGTGACAGCGTCACGCGGGGCCGCTTGCCGCCCGCCAGCTCATTGGGGTGGCCGGGCACCAGCAGGAAGCTCTGCGCGCGGGTGGTGAGCGGGATGCCCGTGTCGCCGGCCACGACGGGAGGAATCCAGCCGCCGGAGGGGGTGGCCGAAAACATCACGCCGTCTTTGTCGATGGCGTTGATGCAGGTGGTGTCTTTGGCCATCAGGGCATCGTCGATTTGCACGCGCACGATCTCTTCTTCCGACGGATGGCGGAGCTTCACGCCTTGGATGGCACCCGGCAGAAACTGCATCGAGGCGCGCGCGCCGATCAGCTTGCGGCGTTCGGCGGCGTACTCTTTGGACATCAGCCGGTCGCCGGGCACTTTGGCGAACTTCGGGTCGCCATAGTAGGTGTCGCGGTCGGCATAAGCGAGCTTCATGGCTTCGATCACCTGGTGCAGGTAGTCCGCTGAATTGTGACCCAGCGACTTCAGGTCCACGCCTTCGAGCAGGTTCAATGCTTCCAGCATCGACGGCCCTTGGGTCCAGAAGCCGGACTTGTAGACGGTGGTGCCGCGGTAGGTGACCGCTAGCGGCTCTTCGATCTCGGCCCGGAAGGCGGCCAGATCTTCATAGCGCAGCAAGCCACCGTTGGCCTTGGAGAAGTCGCCGATCTTGCGGGCGATTTCGCCGCGATAGAAGAAGTCGCGCACGGCATCAAGCGCTGCGGCTCGACTCTTGCCCGCTTTCAAGGCCGCCTGCTCCACCGCCACCATGGCGCGCATGGTGCGGGCGAGGTCGGGCTGGCGAAAGACCTCGCCGACGCGGGGGGCTTGGCCGTTGGGATAGTAGACGGCCTTGGTTGTCGGCCACAGTTCGACGAAGCGGCGCATGCTGCGGATCGACGAGGCGCGGATCTCATCGACAGGTGTTCCTTCGGCCAGTTCGATGGACGGGCCCAGGACATCGGCCAGGGACTTGGTGCCGTACTCGCGCAGCGCCACCAGCGCGCCGTCCACCATGCCCGGCACGAGGGCGGGCATCAGGCCGGCGACGGGCACGAAGCCGCGCAGGCCGTTGGGCTCAATATTCATCACCTCGCCCGCCAGCAAACGGCGGCTGCGGAAGAAGTCCGCGGTGGCCAGCTTGGGCATCGTGCCGACGCCTGCGATCGACACCACTTTGCCGGTCTTGGTGCGGATCAGGATGGGCGCTTCGCCGCCGAAGCCGAAGGTCGAATACTCCGTGATGGCGGAGGCGAACATCGTCGCTATGCCGGCGTCCACCGCATTGCCGCCCTGATGATAGAGCCGCAAGCCGACATCCACTGATTCATCCGTACCGGCGGCCACGGAGCCACGGAGGCCCCGGACCGCGTGCCCGATGGGCCGCTCCATCATGCGCTGCTGGGCGTCCAGTGAGAAGGTCAGCAGTGTGAGCGCGAGAGTGAAACGTTTCGCCGTCATCATGGGAAGATGATGACATGAACCAGCACGCTGAACTCTCGCCGGCCACGCCGCCCGGCCAGACCACGCCTGCTGAACCACTGCCGGAAGATCTTCCGATGCTCTACTGCCCGGTCTGTTCCAAGCGGCTGGCGGAGCGCAAGTGCAAGCTCTTCTGTGAGCAGTGCGGTTACTACATGTCCTGCGCTGACTACTATTGATCCGCGCGGCAAAGGGGCGAATACACAATGAAGCTGATCTCAATCTTTCTGCTGGCCGGCGTTCTGGCTCCGGCGGCTGAACTCTCACCGGCGGCGGCGCGCTGGTGGAAACATGTCGAGGTGCTGGCCGACGACAAGATGGAAGGCCGCGAGACCGGCTCCAAGGGGCATCGCATGGCGGCCGAATATCTGGCGGCTGAATTTGAGCGCGCCGGTCTGAAGCCCGCCGGAACGCGGGGTTACTTTCAGCCGGTGGGCTTCAAGGTGCGCCGCATTGATGAGGCCAACTCGTCGCTCGAACTGGTGCGCGACGGCAAGGCCGAGCCGGTGGTGCTGGGCCGTGAAGCGTCGATTGGGCTGCGCATTGATCCGGCTCCCAATGTCGACGCGGGCCTGGTGTTTGCGGGCTACGGCTTCGCGGTGCCCGAGAAGAGTTACGACGACCTGACGGGCCTGGACCTGAAGGGCAAGATCGTGGTCTTCATCCAAGGCGTGCCCGAAGGCATCCCCTCGGAGCTGTCCGCCCACTATCAGCACCCCTCGGTTCGATCAAAGGTGTTGCGTGACATGGGCGCCATCGGCACCATCACCATCCAGAACCCCAAGAACGCGGACATCCCCTGGGCCCGCGCCTCTCGAGCTCGGCTGCTGCCGTCAATGGAGCTGGCCGATGCGACGCTGGACGAATCGGGCGGCATGAAAATTGGCTTGGCGTGGAATGCCGAGCGCGCCGATCGGCTCTTCGCCGGGTCGGGCCACACCATTGCAGAACTGCTGGCCCTGGCTGATCGCAAGGAACGTTTGCCGCGCTTCGCCCTGCCCGGCACGCTGCGGGCCAAGCAGACCATCACGCGCGAAGACGTCGAAAGCCAAAACATCATCGGCATGGTTCCAGGCAGCGACCCCAAGCTCCGGAATGAGTTCGTCGTCATGTCGGCCCACATCGACCACGTCGGCAAGAGCGTGGTGATTGAAGGCGATGGCATCCACAACGGCGCCATGGACAACGCCAGCGGCATCGCGTCGCTGATCGAGATCGCCAAGATGTTCAAGGACCGCGGCATTGCACCCAAGCGCAGCCTGGCCTTCGTGGCCGTCACCGGCGAAGAGAAGGGGCTGAAAGGCTCGCGCTACTTTGCCACGCACCCGACGCTGAAGGGCAAGATGGTGGCCAATCTCAACATGGACATGTTTCTGCCCATCCACTCACTGGTGGTCCTGCGGGTGTTGGGGCTGACGGATTCTGACCTGGGCGATACGCTGACGGCGGTCGCCCAGGAAGCCGGCATCCGCGTGCAGCCGGACCCGCAACCAGAGCGCAACGCCTTCATCCGCAGTGACCAGTACAACTTCGTGCGCGAAGGCATTCCGTCGATCAATGCGGGCTTTGGCTACGACAAAGGCTCACCCGAAGAAAAGCAACACAAGGACTGGTTGACCGAGCGTTACCACGCCCCCTCCGACGACCTAACGCAGCCGGTCGACAAAGAAGGCGCTGCTAAGTTCAACGGCATCCTGTTTGAGTTCGCCCGCCGTGTGGCCGATCAGCCGGTGACGCCGCAGTGGAAGGACACAAGCTTCTTCAAGCGCTTTGCGAAGAAGTAGGCCGCCCGTCCTTCGTCAATGAGCAGCGGCGTCCGCTTCAATGCCAGCTTTGTGCGCGATCTCGTGCTGTACGCAGGCTCGCGCGGCGCTGATATTGATGAGCTCTGTGCGGCGATCGGCGTCTCGCGCGCGCTGCTGGCCACGCCGGATGAGCCGGTCGCTGGAACGGTCTACGAACGTGCCTGGCAGATTGCGATTGACCGCACGGAGGACCAAGATTTGGGTCTCCATCTGGGCGAATCCGTGCACCCATCGATGTTGGGGTTGCTCGGGTTCGTGATGCTGAGCTGCGAAACGGTCGGCGCGGCCATCGAGCGGCTGATCCGCTACTGGAACACGATCAACCGCGCCACCACACTGCGGTTGAGCCGCGAAGGCCTGGACGCGCAACTGGAATGGGCCGTAGTTGACTTGCCTGGCAACTTTCTGTTGCGGCACCCGCGGCAATCGGCGGAGTCGGCGAGCGCCGCCATGCTGGCCATTGCCAAGGCGTTGGCGGGACGGCCACTGCCGTTGAGCCGGGTCGAATTCGCCCATGCCCGGCCCGCCCGCATCGGAGAGCATCAGCGATTGTTCGCCGCGCCGCCCGTCTTTAGCGCGGACGCGACGCGGCTCACGTTCCGGGCCGAAGCGCTGGAGTGGCCCGTGCTGCAAGCGAATCCGGCATTGCTCGAAACGTTTGAGGCGCAGATCGCGCGCCGCGTGGAGCAGGAGCCGGATTCTTTGGTGGATCGTGTACGCCACGAGATCGGGCGGCGGCTGCGTGGAGAAGCACCCGAGCTTTCCGCCATCGCCCGCGCGCTGCGGGTGAGCGAGCGGGCGTTGCAGCGGGAGCTCCAGCAAGTGGGCGTCTCCTTCCGGCAACTGCTCGATGATCTGCGGCGCGACTTGGCCATGGACTACCTCAAGAATCATCAGGCATCGATTGCTGAAGTGTCGTTCCTATTGGGGTTTTCTGAGCCCAGTGCCTTTCATCGCAGCTTCCGCAAGTGGACCGGTGTCACTCCCCAAGCCTTCCGCCGCGGCTAGAGTTCTGCCGCTTCAGCCCCGCGCCAAACCGTCCAGCCCAGCACACAGCACCAGACGGACCAGATGAGAAACGCGATGCCGGGAACGGCACTGACGTTCACCGGCAGCGTGGCGACCGTGGCCAGGCCGTCGCCCAGGCCGATCAAGAATAGAGTGCCCGCCAGCAAGCCCAGCCCGAAGCGCACGCGGTCCCGCATGGTGTGGACCGGCAGGCTGAGGACGACGCCGATCGTCCACGCGGCGAGCAGTAGTTGCCCCAAATGCTCCCCCAACATCACGCCGAACAACTGGTGTTGCGTGTTGAAGCTGACGACGATCGCCGCTTTGGCTTCGGCCGTAGTGGCGGGTTGCACAAAGGCCGCAGCCAGCGGTGGCACCGCAAACACCCAGCGCAGCAGGCCGATCATCTGGACCACGGCGGATGCGACACCCACGCGCGTCACCGCCTCCAGCAGCCAGGCGCGCCGTGCCCGGACCACTCCCGGCAGCGCCGCCATCGCCAATAGCAATGGCAGGATCGCCGCGCCGTAGAGATACCAGGCAGCGATTAGGCTCGGGCCGCCCGCGGCGAACTTGGTGAGAATCGCCTCCGCGGGCTGGCGCAGGATGGCCGGGTACTCGTAGGTGGCAATCAGCATCCCGTAAGGGATCTGAATCAGCAGCGGGAAGGCGAACAACGCGCCGCCCACTAGTTTCTGGGCGTGGCGTTGGGGTTCGGATTCATTCATCGGCGCGGCTCCATGGTTTGGCTGATGGTCTCACACCTAGTTGCGGGAGAAGTTCCAACTGACGCCAATCGTGGGGTTGATCCGTAGCGGCCGGTCTGCGCCTTTCAGGAAGCTGGCGCCGACGCGGAAGTCGAGGTTCTTGGTCATCGCCCAACGGAAGCCCGGTTCAAACTGCACGGCGTTGGTCCACCCCTGGTTGAGGCCGCGCAGGTAGGAGACGG
Source organism: Acidobacteriota bacterium (assembly GCA_026394055.1). Classification (GTDB taxonomy): domain Bacteria; phylum Acidobacteriota; class Terriglobia; order Bryobacterales; family Bryobacteraceae; genus JAPKYZ01. The sequence goes on along the minus strand of JAPKYZ010000041.1, from coordinate 20,277 downwards.
ACGTGAAGATCTCTGACTTGCGCGCGCCGCCCGTGGGGACTTCGAACAGGTAGGCCGTGACGCCGGTCTTGGCGAACAGCGTGTTCTTGGCTTCGCCGCTATCGCTCGGTTTGATGATCGTTGGGTAAACGCCCACGGTAGCCCAGCAAGCCATGGCGGTACTCAATACCGATGCTGGGCGAACGGAAGGCATGCACGATGATCTCGCGCTTGGGCTCGCCGGAAGTGGCGTTGATCTGCGCCGTGGCTGGGGTGATTAGAAGGCCCGCGAAGGTGCAGGCTAGGAGGAAGAAGTGGTTGGTGTGTTTCATACGCACCTCGATCTTGCGGCCCGAGGGCGATTTTTCGACTGACCAGAGGCGCACGCGGATTGACCGCAGACGCCAACGTTTATTGCCGCTGTTGTACTACGGAGCGAGCACCCGCCGCGCTACGCTGTCGGCTCCGGCGGGAACCTCGCCAGTCTCCGAAGCCAGCGGGACCAGCAGCCGCAGCAGCGTCAGGTCGACATTGCGGTCCGCCCCGCGCGCTTCTGGTGGAAGTTGGTCGACAATTTGTTCTGGCGTGTGGGCCTTCATCCACGCCGTGCCCGCGAGAAAGGCCGCCTTCAGCGCGCCCGCTTCGCGTGGATGGGCGGCGATCCAGCTGGCTTCGGCCAGCACTGACTTGGAGGCATACGCATCCACACCCAGCGACGCCCGCATGCCTTCGCGCGTGTAAGTCTCCGCGATCACTTTCAGCTCCGGGTGACGTTGTTTGAGAGCCAGAAAGCTGGTGTAGAGCACCACGCCCGCGTCCACTTGGCCCGCCTCCAGGGCCGCGACGGAGGCTGGTCCCACTCCGATGGCCGCGTAGCTGGCTTCCGCGCCCTTCAGCAGGAAGCGGGCGAAGTTCTGCATCTGGCCGCCGGGGGCCGCGACGCCGATCACCTTGCCGGCTAGATCGGAGGGTTGCGCGATGCCCGGTTTCAGCGTTACCAGCGCCAGGCAGTGGCAGGTGTCGAGCACGGCGATCGGTGCCAGGTTCTTGCCCTTGGCCGCCATCTGCACGGTCTGCTCATAAGTGCCCAGGATCACGTCCGCACTGCCGCCCAGCAGCGATTCCATGGCCTTGGCGGTGCTGGGCACGGCGGTGATCTGGACATCCAGGCTGCGTTCGCGAAATGCGCCGATTGCTTGGGCGAGATACGGGTCCACGGCGCCTTGGAAGGTGGTGAGGCGCACGGGTCCGCTCGCCGGACGGCTGCAGGCGGAGGTGGCCAGCAGCATCGCGGTGAGGAAAACAAGATTGCACGCCTGCGAGGCGCGGAGCGTCAACAGTATCGAGGCCAAACTCGAAGTTTAGCAACCGGAGCGCACTCCCCTGCCACAATTTCTACTCAAATACGCTGACGCCCGCGGCCAGATCCGGCAGGAGACGGCTGAAGGCGCGTCGGAGCAGGATCTCCGGGAGCGGCTGACGCAGCAGGGGTTTCTGATCTATTCCATCCGCTCGGCGTCCGCGCTGGGCGGGCTGAGCAAGCTGGCGGGCAAGTCCAAGGGCAAACTGAATGTTGAAAAATTCCTGGTCTTCAACCAGCAGTTCGTCACGCTGATCCGCGCTGGGTTGCCGATCTTGAAGGCACTGGAATTGCTCGCCGATCGCTTGACCGAAGGCCGCCTGCAGGTGGCCGCCCGGGCCATCCGTGACGAGGTCAAGACCGGCGTGCAGCTCTCGGACGCGTTTTCGCACCAAGGGATTTTCCCGCCCATCTACGTCACCAGCGTCATGGCGGGCGAAAAATCCGGCTCGCTCACTGAAGTGCTGGACCGGTATGTCTCCTATCAACGGCTGACGCTGGCGGCTCGCAAGAAGCTGCTGCTGTCGCTGATGTACCCGTCGATCCTGGTCTTCTTGGTGATCTGCCTGATCGTCTTTCTGATCACCTTCGTGGTGCCCAGCTTCGCGGTGCTCTACACCGACATGTCGGCCAGCCTACCGGCCGCCACCCAGTTGCTGATCGCGGTGGGCACGACGGCCAAGAACTACGTGCTGGCGGTGTTCCTATTGCTGGTGGGGGCGGTGGTGGGCTTCCGGTTCTGGTCTCGCACGCCCGCCGCGCAGGTGACGCTGGACCGGATCAAGCTGAAGCTGCCGGTGATTGGCGAGATCTGGGTGAAGTTCCAGGTGGCCCAGTTTTCCCGCGTGCTCTCAACGCTGCTGGTGGGCGGCATTCCGCTGGTGCAGGCGCTCGAAACCGCGGGCGATTCGACGGGTAGCGTGCTGCTCCGCGAGATGCTGCTGCGGGCCCGCAAGGGTGTGCGTGAAGGCCAGGCGCTGTCGCTGTCGCTCTCGCAGACCGGTATCTTCCCTCCACTCGCCATCGACATGATCGAGGTGGGCGAATCGACGGGCGCCTTGTCGGCCATGCTCAACTCGGTGGCCGAGTTCTTTGAAGACGACGTGCAAACGCGCATGGCTGCCGTACTGGGGTTGGTGGAACCCGCCATCATGATCTTCATGGGCGTCTTCGTCGCCTTCGTGCTGATCGCGCTCTACCTGCCGATCTTCTCGCTGGCCGACACGCTGCGGTAGCCGATCTCTTGTACTGCCATTTGTAGTTACATTCTGTTGCCTTGAATTGAAGGCGCGGATGGAATTTGAATGGGACACAGCGAAGAAGCAGGTCACACTTCGGATCGATGCCGACGTACTGGCCTTTTTCAAGACCACCGGGCGGCGGTATCAGACGCGCATCAATGAAGTGCTCCGCTCCTACGTCAACGCCCAGCGTTGAACTTCTACGGGCGCCCGGCCCTCGCTACACTGCCAGAGTGAGCCTCCCATCTCTGATCCTCCTTCTCCTGCCCCTGGCGGCCGAGCCCGTGCGTGTGGGCACCTTTCTCAGTGAAACGCGGTTCGTTCATGACACCGGGCGGGGACTGCCGTCCAACGACGTTCGTGGTGTGGCCATCCATGGCTCGGCGGTGTACGCCGCCACCGCCCGGGGCTTGGCGGTGAGGAGGGGTGCGGCATGGGTGGTGGAGCAGCCCGATGGGCCGGTTGATCTTGTGGCGGCGGGGCCGGGGGGCGTTTGGGTGGCCAAGGGGCAGCGGATCTCAAAGATCACTACCGGCCGCCCGGAAGTGGCGATGGTCAGCGGCAGCCGGCCCATCGTGGCGCTGGCCGCCGGAAGCGAACTCTGGGTGGCCACCGACGCGGCCCTGTTCCGGCGTGGGCAAGGCACGCTCGAGCAAGAGGGTGCGTTCACGGGAACCCAAATCCAGCAGATCGCCGTGGCGTCTGATGAGCGGGTGGCCGTGGCCGCGCAAAACGGGTTGTTCCTGCGCTCCGCCAAAGGTGTTTGGGAGACCCTCCGGCCCAGCGATGGCCGCCGCAGTTGGGCGCCGATTGATGTCCGGGGTGTCGCCTTTGATGAAAAAGGGCGGCTCTGGTTTGCGAGTCCGCAGGGTGCGGGCGTGCTCGACCAAGGCCGCTGGAAGCTCTATGACGCGTCCGACGGCGTTCCCTTTGGCGACTTCACCAGGGTGGCGGCCGCGAACGGTCGCGCGTGGTTCGGCACCACCAAAGGTGTGGTGACCTTTGATGGCCAGCATTGGGGCTACCGGCAAGGCAAGCGCTGGCTGGCTGACGATGCCGTGCGGCAAGTAGCGGCGGCGGCTGATGGCTCGGCTTGGGTGGCCGGTAGCCAAGGCGTTTCTGAGATTGCGCTGAAGCCATTGACGCTGGCCGCCAAGGCGAAGCAGTTCGACGACGAGATTGAGAAGCGCCATCGCCGCACGCCCATGGGCTATGTCCTGGAAGCGCGGCTCGCGCGGCCCGGTGATCTGAACGAGTGGACCAATCACGACAGCGACAACGACGGCCTGTGGACCTCCATGTACGGCGCCGCGCAGTGCTTTGCTTTTGGAGCCACCGGCAGCCCGGAGGCGAAAGCTCGTGCCGTAAAGGCGTTTGAGGCGTTGCGATTTCTGGGCACGGTGACGCAGACGGGCGGCCATCCCGCTCCGCGTGGCTTTGTCGCGCGCACCATTCTGCCCGGCGATGGGCCTGATCCGAATCAGCACGATTCACCGGAGCGGGACCGCCAGTTCCGCGCCACGCGCGACAAGCTGTGGAAGGTGATCACGCCGCGGTGGCCGCGCACGGCGGATGGGAAGTGGTACTGGAAGTCCGACACCAGCTCTGATGAGCTGGACGGGCACTTCTTTTTCTACGGCCTCTATTTCGACCTGGTGGCCAAGACCGAAGCCGAGCGTGCCCCGGTGCGCGAGCACCTCCGGGCCATGGGCGACCATTTTCTCGCGCATGGCTTCAACTATGTCGACCACGACGGCAAGCCCACGCGGTGGGGCTATTTCGACCCCGCCAGCATGAATCACAACCACGACTTTTGGGGCGAGCGCGGCATGAACTCGCTGAGCCTGCTGGCCTACCTGAAAGTGGTCAGCCACGTCACCGGCGACCCCAAGTATGACCAGGCCGCGCGGAAGCTGATCGATGAACACGCCTACGAGATGAACGTCCTCTTCCCCAAAACGCACGGCGGCCCCGGCGCCGGCAACCAGTCCGACGACGAGATGATCTTCATGAACTTCTACAGCCTGCTGCGTTATGAGAAAGACGCCCGGCTGCGGGGCTTCTACCTGCGCGCCCTGGCCCACGCTTGGGAGAATGAGCGGCCGGAGATGAACCCGTTCTTCAACTTCATCTACGCCTCGCTCGCCACGGGTGAAAAGCTGGTGGGCACCCACGACACGGTTGATCTATCGCCGAAGGGCGGCTGGCTGGACGACTCGCTCGACACGCTGAAGCGCATACCGCTCGATCGCGTCAACTGGCGGCTCTCTCACGCCCATCGTCAAGACCTGCGCCCGATTGGCGAAGCTCGCGGCCGCCAACGTGGCTATCGGTTGAACGGCAAAGTGCTACCCGCCGATGAACAGTACGTGCAGCACTGGAACCACGACCCTTGGGCGCTGGAGCAGGGCGGCGATGGGCGCAGCCTGGGAGATGGCGCGGTCTTCCTGCTGCCCTACTACATGGGGCTCTACCACGGCTTCTTGCGCGACTAGCGGCTATTCGTAGCGGATGGCCACCAGCGGGTCCACCCGGGAGGCTCGGCGCGCCGGCAGCCAGGCGGCCGCTAAGGCGACGGCGGCCAGAACAAGGGCCGCGATGGCGAACGTCGCCGGGTCGTTGGCCTTCAGCCCATACAACCGGGTCTCGATCCAACGCAGGCTGCCAAAGGCACACAAGGCTCCCGCGGCCGTTCCGCCCAACAGCAGCCAAGACGATTCACGCAGGATCATCAAGATCACCTTGCCTTCGTTGGCCCCCAGCGCCTTGCGGATGCCGATCTCGCTGGTGCGGCGGGCGACGCCGTATGACATGACTCCGTAGAGGCCCACCGCCGCCAGCAGCAACGCCAGCACGCCGAAGGCGAGCGAGAGCCGCGCCACCAGGCGGTCCTGCACCATGCGCTGGTTGATCATCTCCGTCAACGCCCGCGCCTGCGTGATGGGCAGGTTGGGATCTTCGGCCAGAATGGCGTTCCGCACCGCCGCGATCACCGCGGCGGGTTCGCCGGCCGTGCGGATGGCGAACGTGATGGCCCGGGGTACATCGATGGGTTGGGCCATCGGCACGTAGTAGCGATGCTCAATTTCGCCGCGCAGGCCATTCTTGCGGGAGTTCGCCACCACGCCGACCACTTCGAAGGTGTTGCGTTGCGGTCCGTAGAGTTGCGTGACATGCAGTCCCAGCGGGTTGCGTCCGGCAAAGAACTTCTTGGCGAACGCTTCATTGATCAGGCAGACCTTGGGGCTGCCCGCGTGATCGCGCAAGGCAATCTCGCGGCCCAACCGCAGAGGCACTCCCAGGGTGGAGAAGAAGTTGGGGCCAATGTGGTCGTACCGGGAGCCGCGTTCATCATCGATGCGCGGCGTGAAACCCTCCACTTGCACTTCGTCCGCACTATCCCCGCCGGTAAACAGTCCATGGTAGGAATGGGAGGCCGCCACTACCCCGGGTACGGCCTGAACGCGGTCCTGGAGCCGGTCAAACAGCGCCTGCCGCCGCGGCTCCTCGTAGCCCGCGGTTTGCGCGTCGGCGCGCACCACCAGCAGGTTCTGCTTGGCAAAGCCCAAGTCCACGTTCTTCAGGTTCTCGAGCGTCCGCACCAGCAGCCCGGCCCCCACCAACAGGGGCAGCGAAAGGGCCACCTGACCCACCACAATCAACTTGCCTGCCCGCAGCCAGGCAGCCGAGGCGGTCAACCCGCGGCCCTGCTCCTTCAATCCTGCCGTGGCCTCCACCTTCAAGGTGCGCAGTGTCGGCAGCAGACCCAGCAAGATGCCTGTCACCAGAGTCAGTCCAAACGCGAAGGCCAGCACGCTGGCGTCTGCCGCCGCGGGCAGTTGAATCGATTCCGAAACCAGCATCAGTAGCCCGGCGCGCATGGCCCAGGCCAGGCCCAATCCCGCCATGCCGCCCGCCAGGGCGATCAGCAGGCTTTCGGTGAACCACTGCCGTACCAGGTCCCCACGCCGCGCGCCCAACGCCTGCCTCACGGCGGTCTCGCGAGTTCTGGCCGTGGCGCGGGCCAGCATCAGGTTGCCGAGGTTGGCGCATGCGATCAGCAGCACCAACCCGGCCGCGGCCAGCAGCATGGTCAAGGGCTGGCCGAACTCCCGCCGCAATCCCGAGGCGCCCGTGGCGGCGGGACGCACGCGCAACTGCTGGTTCAGGAAGTCGCGGCGCATCTGTTCGGTGGGGGCGCTGGTGTAGTACGCCGAAAGGCCTTGCTGGAAGATGCCACTGGCCTCCGCCTGCGCCTGGGCCAGTGAAACTCCCGGCTTCAACCGGCCGAAAGCCTGCAACCAGGTGGTCTTCTGGAGGCTGGCCGGATTGTCATGCAGCCAGTCGCGGCCGGTCAACACTTCCGGTTGCATGGCGATGGGCAGCCAGACGTCCGGCTGGTCACCCACGGTCTCCCCAAAAAATGACGGCGGCATGATCCCCACAATCGAGAACGTGGCCTGACGGAGCGAGATGCTGCCGCCCAACGCATCGGCTCGCCCGCCCAGCCGCCGCTGCCAGAAGTCATGGCTGATGACGGCCAGGGTTGGCTTGGGTCCATCCGCCGGGCCCAGCGTGCGGCCCATCAACGCCGGCACGCCCAAAGTGTCGAAGTATTCTGCTGATACCAGCCGCTCCTCGATCTGCTCGGGCTCTCCCCCGTTGACGCGCGCCTGCACGCGATTGACCGCGCTCTGGCAGACCATCAGGCTGCTAAAGACTTTGTTCTGATCCCGCAGCTGGAGAAACTCCTGATAGGTGAGCAAGCTGCGTTCGCCAATCTCGGCCCCGGTGTTGGAGCCGCGGGAATTGGGATCGGTCAACATCACCAGTTCCTCCGGGTTCTTCACCGGCAGCGTCCGCAGCAGCACCGCGTCGATCAGGCTGTAGATCGCCACATTGGCCCCAATTCCCAGCGCCAGCGAAAGCACGGCCACGGCAGTGAAGCCGGGTTGCGCGCGAAGCGTGCGGAAGGCGTAACGGATGTCTTGCTTGATCACGTGATAATGCTCCTGCGGTGCGGTGATGAGGATGCCGGTGATGGAGCGCAGCCACAGCGCCGCGGGGTCGCGCCACCGGCTCTGCTGCCGCGCCTCCTGCAATTCTTGCGAGAACGCCCGTACCATCTCCCCGCCATACTCGTGGCGGAACGGCGCGGGAAAAAACGACAGCAGCGCGTCGAAAATGCGTGCGGACAGCATGATTTACAGCTTGTTGGGAATCAGGCCCGTTTCCCGTGCCTGGCTTAAGAGCTCGGTGAGCCGCCGCGCTTCGGCCACGGCGACGTGGCGCCCGAAGCTGGTCAGCCCGTAGTAGCGGCGCCGCTCGTCCTGGCTTTCCGGGTCTGGACTTTCGCGCAGCTCGGCCACCAGACCTTGTTCCAGCATGCGGCGGATCGAACTGTAGAGCGTGGCCGCGCTCAACCGGACCTTGCCGTCCGTGCGCGCCGCCACGTCCTGCATGATCGAGTAGCCGTGGCGGTCCCGGTCCGCCAAGGCCACCAGGATGTGAAACGTGGCCACCGGCAAAGGCAACAACGATTCCGGATCGGGCGTGTCTGTCGTCATCGGATATACCCTATGACACTATATCCGACGATGATATACATTGCAAGCTGCCGGGCTGCGCGATTGCAGGCGCTCAACAGGAGCCGTCGCCTTCGGGTGCGGGTAGGATCAAGCGCGAGCAGGCGGCGCGGGCAGGGAAAGTTCCAGCAGCGCTTCGGCGTGCACCAGCGCACAGTCCAGCACCGGTACATCGCAGGGCCGGCCGTCGAAGGCGAGGCAGAGATCCGTCCCGGCCAGCAGGATAACTTCGGCTCCGGCGCGGTGAAGCTGGTGGGCCGCGTCAAAGAAGAACTCACGCTGCTCTTCAGAGACCTTCGCCGCCCGCGCCATCGCCAGATACTCCCGGCCCACCGCTGCGAGATTGTCCCCACCATGCGGCACGACCTCGAAGCCGGTCAAGCCGCCATAGATCTGCGACTCCATCACGGCTTGCGTGCCCAGCAGGCCAATGGAGCGGACGCCGCGGCGGAGCAGTTCGGCTCGAACGGCCTTGATCGCATTCACCACCGGCAGCGGCGAGATGGCCTCAAACTGCTCGATGCAGAAGTGGCCACCCAGCGATGTGATGGCCACCACGTCCGCTCCCGCTGCCTGGAGGCGCGTGGCGAGATATCGATAGACCTCCGCTTGCGCGGCCTGATCACGGGCCAGCAAGTTGCGCAGCAGTACCTTGATGTCCGCCTGCACGATGGTCAACTCCAGCGGCCGGTCAGCCTTCGCGTGGGCGGCCGTCAGGTGATGGTAGTAATACTCAGTTGCGGCGGGTCCAATGCCTCCGACCAGTCCAAGGTGCATTTGCCGATGGTAGCAACGGGATCAGCGGTTTCCGGCGCGGCCAGTTGCAACGGCCGTCTCGCCCAGCGTCCATCAGCCTGCTTGCGGCTTGGTCATAGGCCCCGCTTGGTCCATCGCTTGACGCAACAGGGTCTTGATGACCGCCTGCCGGCTGATGTTCAACTTTGCGGCCCGCTCATCCAGCTCCCGAAGCATACCCTGCGTCAGGTCGACGTTCACGCGTCGTACGGGCCGCACCACCGTAAACTGACCGGTGAAGAACTGCGAGACATCCTCGCCCCGCGTGGCCATCTCAGCAATCTCGTCGGCGGAGGGTGCTGGCTTAGATTTGTTCGGCATAGGCTTCTTCTTCCTGCGGCGTTGCTTTCCAGGCGGTGATCAAGCGATAGACCTCACCTTCGGCGTCTCGGCGGATCTCGAAGATCACCGAGCATAACCGGCCCCCCGCCCAACCGATGGCACGAAACTGCTCTGGATCGTCGCGCTTACGATCTACCAGATGAGCCTGATCAAAAATCTCCCGCGCGCCTTCCAGGCTGACACCATGCTTCCGCAATACCTCGCGGTTCTTGACCGGATCAAACTGAAAGCGCATCGCGGATATAACGGTTATATCATGCAAGACCGTGCCGGTCTGAGCCGGGGTTCCAAGTCATTGCTACGCGAGAGGACACATCTCCCGTCCGTTTGGCCGGTCGAACCCAGAGGCCGGGCGTCGGCTGGAATACGCCAATGGCGAGAACAAGTTGGTCAGTCCAGTGCGACAAGTTCAGAGATTGACAAGGCACGGGGGGTATCATACGCGCGATGACTTCCAAAGAACTTTACGGTCAGGCCGATCCGTTATGGTTGCCTCCGATAGCGAATCTAGCTGGTCTGTTCTTGGCTTGGATATTCCTTCGCTTCGGAGGCCCTTGGCTAATGGCAGCGTCGGCGTTCTTCTTTGCTGTGGTATTGAATGTGATCGCGATTATGGCGGGTAAGAGCTTCTCGCACCACCGCCGCAATCTTCGCTATACCTTCCTCGGTTCTGTGTTTCTCATCGTGCTCATCGTATGGCCTCGGTCGCTTGATGAGATAACCCAAGAAGGCGGCCCATCGGGCCTCTTTTCCGCTTTGGGAACGGTCGGCGAGAGCGTTGCTGATGATGACGGAAAGGGTGGCTGGTATAGGCTTAGAGAGAAATACTGGCTGGTGATTCACACGAAGCGTGGGACCCCTCGCAGCGGGCACGTGTGGGTGCTAATGTATCCGCTGGGACATAACAGTTTCCTTCACGTTTACGAAGTCTTTCGGATCGACTAATCAGCGCATCCTGCCGTTAGTCGATTTCGCTATAGTCCAGGCCTCTTCGTCTCGTCACCCATCAACGTATCACTTCAATCCTTATCTCGTCCGACGAAAATCGCGCCCATGCTGAATCCGTTGTCACCGCAATCAGTTTCAAGGCCCGTGCCGTGGCCAGGCAGGCGCGGTCGCCCAGGGATAAGCCATTTCCTCGAACCGGTACGATGGTCGCGGCAGGCAGAGCCCAGGACGGGTCAAAGGGTACGATCACCAGATTGAGGTCTTCAAACGTACGCTGAACTTCCGCTGCTGGCATCCCGTCTCGCTGCAATTTGATGGCAACTTCAGCCGCGTTCACGGCGGAAACGGCCCCGTCGCTATAGCATTCTGTGGCCCGCTGGTGTCCGGGTTCGCGCTTCAGCATGGCTAGAATGGCGGAGGCATCAAGCAGATACGTCATCGGCCAGTCCCTCGCGAATCGCCTCTTCCCGGCGTTCCCGTAAGAACGACTCGACGATCGAACCGCCTTCTCCATTCAGCGAGCGGCAGCGTTCCTGGGCCCGGCGCAGACCGGCTAGACGATCTTCCAGCAAGATGCGGCCATCGGAATCCAGCCGGAGCACCACCTCGGTGCCCGCATTTAATTGGGCTGCCTCCCGCATCGTGGCAGGTATAGTGATTCGGCCAAACTTATCGATTCGTGCCAATTCAGCGTTCATGCCCCGAGCATAACACGCTGAGGCGTGACGCCGACCACTGCCAGAGGGCGGTCCGGCACCCGGCGGGGGGACGAGGCGGGTCAGCGGATTACTTCGATCTTGAGCGCGTCCGAAGCAAATCGTGCCCACCCACGATCTGCGGTTACGGCGGTCCAGTCGTTCCGGCGCGCCGTGGCCAGACAAACTCGGTCTCCCAGCGAGAGACCCTCCCGGTCGCCCGGGCCAGACGCCATCCATTCAAGGTGCGAGTCATCAAAGGCCAAGATCTGCACCTTGGTCAACCGCAGAGCCAACAGCGCGACCTCGCCTGGAACGCCTTCACGGCGCAGCATTCCGACAACTTCGGCTCCGTTTACCGCGCTGATCGCACTGCGGGCAATAATCGAATCGACGTGCTGCCAGCCTGGTTCACGTTTGAGCAGCGCCAGCAGAGCCGAAGCATCCAAGAGGTATTTCACTTGGCCGGTTCTTCCGACTCACGCCGAAGGTCCTCACGCCGCACGGCGAACAGTTCTTCCACCAGGGAGACATCAGGGCCGACATACTGCGCGACAAGCTCCTGAGCGCGTCGAATGCCCTGTTTCTGGGTCATCATGGACAAATTGCCTTCGTCATCGGATTCGATGAAGATCCTGTCACCGGGATCAATTCTGGCAAGTTTCCGAATACTGGCTGGAATTAGGATTCTGCCGTTTAGATCCAGTTCTACCGATACGCGCTCCATGAGCAGATTATAGCTGACTGGCATCTCTGGGCCCGCCCGCGCCGTGGCCGCTGATGGATCAGAACCTGCGATTGCCGTTTCCCAGCTCCCAAGCTGATAACTAAACGCTTTCCCTCTCTGGCGCGTCAATCAAAGTAGCGCCCCGCTATGGCTACTGACCGCATCCGCCTGCCCAACTCGGAAGAAGAGATCGCGCATGCGCGGCAGCTTGCCTTGCGCTATCGTGCTGAATTTGTGGATCTTAAGGAAGGCCGGATTGACCATGAGCTGTTCCGGTCCATCCCCGTCGACCTGATGTTCCGGTCCAACTTTGTGCCCCTGCACAAGGAAAACGGGACCCTCGATATCGCCATCGCCGACCCGCGCAACCTCAGTTTGATCGACGAACTGTCGCTGTTGCTGGGGATGAAGTTGCGGGTGAAGGTCGCGACACTGTCGCAGATTTCAGACCTGCTGAAAAAGACGGAGCAGTCCCAGCGCGTTCTGGAAGAGGTGACCGAAGGGTTCACGCTCGACGTCGTGGGCGATGAAGAGAACCCCGACGAAACGCTGTCGATCGACAAGCTGGCCGTTGATTCCGACATTGCGCCGGTGATCAAGCTGGTGGATACCACCATCTTCAATGCGCTCGAACGCCGGGCGTCCGATATTCACATTGAGACGCGGGACCAGGAAGTGGCCATCAAGTACCGCATCGACGGCGTGTTGCAGTACGCCATGCCGCCGATCGCCAAGGACTGGCATTCCACCATCATTTCCCGCATCAAGGTGATGAGCGAGCTGGACATCGCCGAACGCCGCGTCCCGCAGGACGGCCGTTTCCGGGTCCGCTACAAGACCCGCTTGATCGATTTCCGCGTCTCGATCATGCCCACCGTGCATGGCGAAGATGCTGTGCTCCGCGTGCTCGACAAGGAGAGCATGAGCGAGAAGTTTTCGAAGCTCTCGCTCGACGTCGTGGGCTTTGGCGAACAGGACCTTATCAAATTCCGGCGCTACATCAAGGAGCCGTACGGCATGGTGCTGGTGACCGGGCCCACCGGGTCGGGCAAAACCACCACGCTCTACGCCGCGCTGAGCGAGATCAAGAACGACGAAGACAAGATCATCACCATCGAAGATCCGGTCGAGTATCAGATCAAGGGCATCACCCAGATCCCGGTGAATGAGAAGAAGGGCCTCACGTTTGCGCGCGGTCTGCGCTCGATTCTTCGCCATGACCCGGACAAGATTCTGGTGGGCGAAATCCGTGACCAGGAGACGGCGCAGATCGCCATCAACGCCGCGCTCACCGGCCACTTGGTGTTCACCACCGTCCACGCCAATAACGTGTTCGACGTGCTGGGGCGCTTCCTGAACATTGGCGTCGACCTCTACAACTTCGTCTCCGCGCTGAACTGCATTCTGGCCCAGCGCCTGGTGCGCCTGATCTGCCCGCACTGCATCACCAAGGTCCGGTACGACGCGGACACGCTGCATGAGGGCGGACTCAACCCCGAAGAGTGGAAGGACTTTGAGTTCTCCGAAGGCAAGGGCTGCTTTGAATGCGGTGGTACGGGCTTCCGGGGCCGGACGGCGATCCACGAACTGCTCGATTTGAACGACGAGATCCGCGAACTGATTCTGGAGCGGCGGGCGATTTCGCTGATCAAAGCGGCCTCGCAACGGCAAGGGATGACGTTCCTGCGCGAGTCCGCCGTGGACCGCGTGCGCCATGGGTTGACGACGCTGAAAGAGATCAATAAGGTGACCTTCATTGAAGGCTAACCTGGAAACCAAGCCATGCTAGAACGCATCAAGCGACTGGTCACTGACCCGCCCCCGGCGCATGTCTTCGAGTTTTCGCCCGCGGGCATTGCCTGGGCGATTTCGGAAAACAGCCCGGAGGGCCCGCGCACCCGCACCGGGTTTGAGCCGCTGCCCCCGGGTGCGCTGAAGGTCTCGCCGATCGAGGACAACATCATCGATACGCTGGCCGTGGACGCGGCGGTGAAGCGCATTGCGCCGCCGGACCCACAGAAGAAGCGGCGCCGCCCGGCGGCACTGATCCTGCCGGATTACTGCGGGCGGCTCACCGTGCTCGACTTTGATTCGTTCCCCTCGAAGCTGGACGAACAGGCCAGCCTGGTGCGGTTCCGGATGAAGAAGACGCTGCCGTTTGAAGTGGAATCCGCGGCGTTGAGCTTTGAGGCGCAGGTGGACCCGAAGGGCGCCGCGCATGTGGTGGTGGGCGCCGTGTCGCTCGAGATTCTGTCGCGCTATGAGCAGATGCTGCGGAACTCAGACTTCCAGCCGGGCTACGTCACGCTGTCGAGCTTGGCCTCGCTGGCGCTGGTGCCGGAAGCGGCGGGGATCACGGTATTCGCGCGCCTCAACGGCCGTGTGCTGACGGTGAGTGTGGTGATGGGGAACGAACTGCGCTTGGCGCGGTGCCTGGAACTCGAATCAGCCACGGCGGACGAGATCGACCAGGTGCTGCAGCCGACGCTGGCTTTTGTCGAAGATGAGTTCAACCAGCCGGTCGAACAGTTGATCTATTGTGGCCTGGATGGCGGGACGCGCTTGCCCGCGCCGCCGCAGAGCGCGGGCCTGATGGGCTATCTGGCGGGGGTGGCAGCATGAACTTGAAGCGATTCCGGACCATCAATCTAGCTAGCGAACCGTTCCGCAAGGACCGTCCGCTGATGGCCGGCTCCATTGCATTGAGCGTGATCCTGGGCGGCCTTCTGGTGACCCTCACCTGGATGGCGGTGCTACAGCAGTTGAGCGTCAAGGACGCACGGACGGCGATCGCTTCGGTGGAAAAGCAGCTGGCCGCGCTTGACCGGGAGCAGGCGCAATTGAACGTCACCCTGCGCCAGCCCGGCAACTCCGATGTGTTTGAGCAGAGCATCTTCTTGAACGCTCTGCTGGCGCGCAAGGGCATCTCCTGGACCAAGATTTTTTCTGATCTCGAAACCGTCGTGCCGGGCAACGTGCGCGTCATCTCGGTGCGCCCGCAGGTGAACGGGCAGAACCAGATCCAGCTCGACTTGTTTGTCGGCTCGCAAGGCATTGAGCCGGTGGTGGACATGCTGATGAAGCTGGAAGCCTCGCCGGTGTTTGGCAAGACGGCGATCGCCAACTGGCTGCCGCCTTCGCAAACCGAACCGCTCTATCGCTACCGGCTCACCGTCAACTACGTGCAGAAGCTATAACCCGGGAAACTCATGTCCTCCAGCCTCAACCCGAACATCTCGTTTAGCCAGCTGCGCAATCTGCCGTGGCGGGACCCCAAGGTCCTGATGCGGGTGGTGCTGGGCGGCCTGGTGCTGGCCAATCTGATCGCTCTGGGCATGGTGGTGATGCCGCCGGGCGGCTCGGCGGCGGATCTCGATGCGCAGTTGATTACGCTGCGCTCCCAGTTCAACCAACGCAAGCTGACCCTCGACCGGGCGCGGGCGTTCGCGGCCAAAGTGGACAAGGGCCGCAAGGAAGCCGACAAATTCCAGGTGGAGTACTTTACCGACCGGCGCGTGGCCAGCTCCACCTTTGTGGCGGAGTTGGCGATGGCCGCCAAAGACGTCGGCATCAGGCCGAAGGAACACACCTTTGTGTTTGACCCGGTGGAAGGCTCCGACACGTTGAGCATGATGACGATCACGGCCAACTACGAAGGCACCTACGCGGACCTAGTGCACTTCGTCAATCGGCTCGACCGGTCGTCGCGCTTCCTGATTCTTGATTCCTTGGCCGCCGCGCCGCAGCAGCAGGGCGGCATTCTGATGATCACCTTCAAGCTGAACGCTTTCGTCCGGGAGGCGCGACTGTGAAGCTAGGGGCAGAGCGGCAAAAGATCTATGCCCTGGGCGGTCTGGCGGCCGTGGCGGCGGCGGTGCTCTACTTCAATGTGCTGTCGGACGACGCGCCACCGCCGGCCAAGGGCTCTCCCACGGCCGGGTTGGTGCGGCCGGTGGTGACGGCGCCGGGGCCGAACGTCAACCGCAAGTCCGATGCCCTGCGCCAGCAACGCGAGTTCCGCCCCAAGATCGCCCGCACGCCGGAAGAGCGGACCGATCCGGCCAACGTCGACCCCACGCTGCGCCTGGAAATCCTGGCCAAGCTGCAGACCGTCACCATGACCGGCGCGGGCCGCAACCTGTTTGAGTTTGGCGCCGCGCCGCCACCGGCGGCACCCAAAGTGGAGGCCGCTAAGCTAGAGCCCAAGATTATTCCGCGCCGCCGCATGGGTCCGGAGCTGCCGCCTCCGCCGCCTCCTCCGGTGGCCAAAGTGGAACCACCGAAGCCACAAGCGCCTCCGATCCCGCTGAAGTTCTACGGGTACGTCACGGGTACCAAGGCTGGACCGGCCAAGCGCGGCTTCTTCCTCGATGGGGAAGACATCCAGATCGCGCGCGAAGGTGAAGTCATCAAGAACCGCTATAAAGTGATCCGGTTCAGCCTCACCAGTGTCGAAATGGAAGATACGCAGTTCTCGCAGCGGCAAACGCTACGCTTAGAAGAAGCTCCCAATACATGACCCATCGCCTTACTAGCCAAAGGAAGAAGTCGCAGCGTGGCTTTGCGCTGCTGCTGATCTTTGCCATGGCGGGGGCGGTGGCCATTCTCCTCTACCTGGAGCTGCCGCGCGCCGTCTTTGAATCCGCCCGCATGAAAGAAGAGCTGCTGGTCGAACGCGGGGAAGAGTACAAGAAGGCGATCAAGCGCTACTACGTCAAAAACAAGCGCTACCCGCCCACCATGGAAGAGCTGGAACAAAGCGGCGGTGTACGCTTTCTGCGGCGCAAGTACAAAGACCCGATGACCGGCAAGGACGAGTGGCGGGTGATCCACATGGGTCCCATGGGGCTCACCGATTCCAAAGTAGACAAACCGCAGACGGAAAAGAAGGAAGTCCACCAAAGCTCGATTGGCGAGGGCTATCAGGTAGGCGGCGGCAATGTGCCCAACCCCAATGAGGCCGGCGGCGCCCAGAGCATCGCCATGCGCCAGCGCCCAGGCGACCGGTTGCCCGGCTTTGGCCAGAACGGTGATCAAGTGCCCACGGACCCGGCGGCCACTCAGACGCCTCCGCCGCCCAATATGGCTGGGATGCCGGCCGGTCAGCAGGGCTTCCCCAACGGCGTCTCGAGCTCGCAGAACGGCGGCCAATCGCCGTTTCAGCTGCCCGGCCAGATCCCGAACCAGTTTCCACCCAACGGCGGCAATTCCGGCCAAGCGGGACAAGGCGTCTTCCCCGGCCAGACAGGCGTGAACCCGCAGATGGGCCTCAACCCCTCTCAGCCGGGGCAGGTGATTGGCGCGCCGCAGTTGCCCCAGGGGCAAGTGCCGAATGGGCAGAATCCCGCTCTCGATATTCTGCGTGGCTTGCTGAACACTCCGCGGCCCCCGGGGTCCCAGCTGAACATTGGTACACCCCAGCAGGGCGCCGGTGCCGGAGCGTTTCAAGTGGGCATCGCGGGTGTCGCCAGCAAGTACGAGGGCAAGGGCATCAAGCTGATCAACGAGCGCTCCAAGATTGATGAATGGGAGTTTGTCTGGGACTACCGCAAGGAGCAGCAGAAGGCCGCCCAAGCCCAAGCGGGCGCGGCTGGTCTGCCTGTGCAGCAGGTGCCGGGCGGCAATGGGTTAGGTGGCCAGAGCCTGGGTGGCGGCAACCAAGGCGGCTTTGGCAATCAAGGCGGCTTTGGGAGCCAGCCCAATCAGGGGATGGGGCAAGGCCGCCCGCGCTAACGTCCGGAGTTACTTCTTCCCCACAAAGATCGACTTCGGGATCATCGCGTGCACGCCCTTGGTTTTGTCCACCAACTGCGTGATGTGCAGGTCGACGGCGACGCTCGCGAGCATATAGGCATCGCCCCGGCGCATGCCTTTTTCCTTGGCCAGAAAATCCACCGCCTCACTCACGGCCAGCCGGATGGCTTCGTTGACGTCGGGGTCCAGGCCCATGGCGATGTAGTGCGTGGGCGTCTCCGCCCGCGGCCACTTTAGCTTCAAATCCTTGCGCACAGTAAAGCGGAAGATGCCGGTGAGCGAGGTCTCAAGGCCGGTCTGGTCCACTTCGCCATCGGCTTGCGCCGCGTGGCCATCACCCACCTGGAACAGAGCACCTTTCACATGGACCGGAATGAACAGCTTGCTACCCGCCACCAGTTCGCGATTGTCGAGGTTGCCCGCATGCTTGCCGGGCGGTGTGCTGGAGATCTTTTCCGGCGGGGCCACGCCCATGCTACCGAAAAATGGCTTCAGCGGTACCTCAATGCCCGGGCCCCACAGGCCCACCATGCGCGCCTTGTCGAGCGGGATCAGCTTGCGCGTGCCGATGTCGAAATCGCCAGATAGGACGCCGTTGGCGCCCATGCCGTTGGTGGCGTAGGGACGCACCAGGCGGATCTCGCCGATATCGATTTCCAGCACGTCGCCGGGCTCCGCTTCTTCGATGTAGACCGGACCGGTCAGGAAGTGCCCGCGGTCCTTGGTCGACTTCACGATCTCGCGCAACTCCGGCTCAATGTCGCCCGGCGCGACGCCGGCCGCTTCCAGTGATTCGGCGGTGCCCACACCCAAGGTGCGGATCTCCACCATGTCGCCCGAATGGACACGCAGAGCGGGTGTCACGGACGGGTCATAGGAGCCCACCACCACCGTCTTCACGCTGGGTTCCAGCTTGTGCATCTGCGGCTTGCCCGCTGGAGCCGGCACCGGGGTTTGGCCCAGCAGCGGACCCACCATCATCAACGCCAGCGAGGTGCCAATAGCACCCACCGCAAGCGTACCGATACAATAACGAGCGAAATGTCTCATATGTCAGCGAAGGATACTCTGTCCGCCAAAGAAGAAGTAAAGGGCAGGCTGCGCAGCCGGGCCTGGTTTGACAACCCGCACAACCTCGGGATGACGGCGGTCTACCTGGAGCGCATGCTGAATTATGGCCTGACGCTGGGTGAATTGCAATCGGATAAACCGATCATCGGCATCGCCCAAACCGGTAGCGATATCTCGCCCTGCAACCGGCACCACATTGAGCTGGCCAAGCGCATCCGTGATGGCATTCGCGAATCAGGCGGCATTCCGCTGGAGTTCCCGGTCCACCCGATTCAGGAGACTTGCAAGCGCCCCACCGCGGCGATTGAGCGCAACCTCGCCTACATGTGCCTGGTCGAGACGCTGCACGGCTATCCGCTCGATGGCGTGGTGCTCACGACGGGCTGCGACAAGACCACGCCCGCCTGCATCATGGGCGCGGCCACGGTAAACATTCCAGCCATCGTCTTCTCCGGCGGCCCGATGCTGAACGGCTACCACAAGGGTCAGCTGGCCGGTTCCGGCATGGCCATCTGGGAAGCGCGCCGCCTGATGGCTGCGGGCGAGATCGACGAAGCCGAGTTTATGGAGATGGCCTGCCACTCCGCCCCCAGCGTCGGCCATTGCAACACCATGGGTACGGCCACATCGATGAACTCGATGGCCGAGGCGTTGGGCATGTCGCTGCCCGGTTGCGCCGCCATCCCGGCCCCCTATCGTGAGCGCGCGCAGATGGCCTATGAGACCGGCCGCCGCATTGTCGACATGGTGCGCGAAGACCTGACGCCCAAGAAGGTGCTGACGCGCGCCGCGTTTGAGAACGCCATCGTCGTCTGCTCGGCCATTGGCGGCTCCACCAACTGCCCGCCGCACGTCAACGCAATTGCGCGGCACATCGGTGTCGAGCTCGACATCAAGGAATGGGAAACCATCGGCCACGCCATCCCGCTGCTCGCCAACATTCAACCGGCCGGCAAGTATCTGGGTGAAGACTACTACCGCGCTGGTGGCGTCCCCGCCATCTTCGGCGAACTGCTGGCGGCAGGCAAAGGCCGTCCCGATGCCGTCACGGTGACCGGCAAGACGGTGGGCGAGGTCTACAGCGGCTGGAAGAGCCTCAATGAGGAAGTGATCCGCCCTTACGACAAGCCACTGGTGCACGACGCGGGCTTCCTGGTGATGTCCGGCAACCTGTTCGATTCGGCGGTGATGAAGACCTCCGTGATCGGCGAGGATTTCCGCAAACGCTATCTGTCGACGCCCGGTGATGAGAACGCTTTCTCCGGCCGCGCGATTGTGTTTGAGGGCCCGGAAGATTATCACGCCCGCATCAACGACCCGGCACTAAACATCGACGCCACCTGCCTCCTGTTCATCCGTGGCGTCGGCCCGGTGGGCTACCCCGGCTCGGCGGAAGTGGTGAACATGCAGCCGCCGGACGCCCTGATCAAGAGCGGTGTCCGCTTCCTGCCCACCGTCGGCGATGGCCGCCAATCGGGCACGGCCGATTCGCCCTCGATCCTGAACGCCTCGCCCGAATCCGCCGTCGGCGGCAACTTGGCCATCATCCAGACGAACGATATCGTGCGCGTCGATCTCAACAAGTGCCGGGTGGACGTCATGATCTCAGACGAAGAGATCGCCCAACGCCGTGCCGCCCTAAACATCACCATCCCCGCCAGCCAAACCCCCTGGCAGGAGATGTACCGCGCCCACGTGGGCCAGCTTTCCACCGGTGCCGTGCTGGAGTTCGCGGTGAAGTACCAGGACGTCGGCAAAGAGATCCCGCGGCACAACCACT
>JAPKYZ010000099.1 GCA_026394055.1 Acidobacteriota bacterium | reverse complement strand
GCCTGCAATCCTGACCGGCAAGGCGCGCCCGCGCCCCCACCGGCTCAGACCATCTACGATCCAAACCCACCAACGCCCCCGGCGCGGGTTTATTTTAAGCCTCTGGCTTGGGTTCTCACACAGACTCTGACGCATGGGGCTGATCGAAGCTGACCATCGATCGAGATCCTCCGCTAACCATAGCCGAGGTGGGCTGCGAAAGCCGACCACTCCGTTGAAGACGCCCTCCACGCTATTGATTCTATTGAGAGAGAAGAAAACGTCTTCATCGCCTGTTGCGGCCCGCCGGGCCCATGTCTACTCCCTGGCGGTCGCGGCTCGGTCAGCTAGAACGCGGTGGGCCGCATGGCGGCGATCAGGGCTTCCATGTGCTTGAGATACTTTTCCAGCGCGCGGCGGCCGGTGAGAGTTAACTTGTATTCGGTACGCGGTACGCGCCCTTCAAAACCCTTTGAGCAGGCGACATAGCCCGCTTCTTCCAGCTTGCGGGCATGGACGCTCAAGTTGCCGTCGGTGAGCGCGAGCAGGCGCTTGAGGTCATTGAAGGTCAGCGATTCGTTGGCGGCCAGGGCGCTGATGATGCCCAAGCGGACGCGTTCATGAATGACGCGGTCCAGCTCCAGTGGACTCAGTGCAGGCTCCACGGAGTCCGGTTGAGGGCTCACTTCCTGATGTAAGCGATTGGGGCGGGCCATGGTTACCTCCGTTCCTCTGAATACTAACTAATCTAGTACCGTCTTAGCCACCAAAGCGGCGCGCCACGATGACTCCAAAGACAACGTGAGCCGCGCCAAAACCAAGTGCCAGAAACAGGTCTCCGGCACGGACAAACAAAGCCACCGCACCCAGAGCGACAAACACGCCCCCAATAGCGGGCACAATGCGCACCGAGAAGGCGCCGCCCGTGATCACCGCCGTGCCGTACATCATCAGCCAGACGCCCGGCAGCAGATGCACCGCGCCTGCCTGCCACAGGGCGGCGGTCAACAGAGCACCCACCGCCAGCGGGGGAGCAAAGCTCAACGCGAACTTACGCGCCGGAGTGGAGCTAAGTGAGCTACCGGTCCGGATGGACTTTTCCACCATGCCGAAGGCGCCAATGGCGATGGCGATCATGCCTTCGCCCAGCCAAGTGGCCAGCCAGAGTTCGGGGCTGGTCTGCCGCGTCGCAATGGCGGCCGCGACCAGCGCCGTCACGCCCATCGCCACTCCGGCCCACCCGGGCACGGCCGTAAAGGCCGCCGAGCGTTCCATCGTTTCGCGAATGAAGCGAAGGTTGTCGAGCGCGTGTGTTTGAATGGGGCGAACTTCACCCATGACAGGTATTCTACCAGCGAATTTCGAAAAGGGCGAAGTGCTTTGTAGGATAGAGTCCATGGCCCCCACAATCCCGCCCCGGCTGCCGCTGCTGATCCATGCTCGATTGGTGCTACCCGATCGGGTGTTGCCGGAGGGGTGGCTGCTGGTGGAAGAGGGCCGGGTGGCGGCGTTGGGGACGCGAATCCGGAAGCCGAAGGCGGCGGTGGTGATTGAGGCTCCGGGAAAGTATCTGGCGCCCGGTTTTATTGACCTGCATGTGCACGGCGGCGCCGGGGCGGACTACATGGACGGCACGCCGGAGGCCGTCCGGACGGCCAACCGGGCGCATCTGCGGCACGGCACCACCACCATCTTTCCCACCACCACGACGGGCGCACCGGCCGAGATCGCGCGGATGCTCACGGCCTGCGGGGCGGTGCGCGAGAGCTGGACTCCGGCCGATGGCGCGCGGATCGGCGGGGTCCACTTGTATGGGCCGTACTTTGCGGAAGACAAGGTGGGTTGCCACAGCAAGGCGGGCCGGCGGGCACCCGAGGTGGCCGAGTATCAGCAGTATCTGCGGTCCGGTCTGGTGAAGATCGCCACCTGCGCGGCGGAGCTGCCCGGTGCGGAGAAGTTCTACCGGGCGGCGCGGGCGGCGGGGTGTCTGGTGACGTGCGGCCACTCGAACGCCTCTTGGACGGAGATGGCGCGGGCGTTTGCGGCCGGGATGCGCCACGTGGACCATTTCTGGTGTGCCATGAGCTCCGTGCCCTCGCTGCGGGCGCGCTGGGGGACGCCGATGCAAGGCAGCATGGAGCAGTTCGTGCTCGCCGAGCCGGAGATGAGCACCGAGGTAATCGCCGATGGGGAGCATTTGGCGCCGGAGCTGCTGCGGTTTGCGTGGAAGATGAAGGGCGCTTCGCGGCTGTGCCTGGTGACCGACGCCAACCGGGCGCTCGATTGCCCGCCGGGCCGCTACCGTTTTGGTCCGCAGGAAAGTGGGGAGTGGTTTGAAAGCAATGGCCGCGTCGGCCTAGTGCCGGGGGTGGGCTTGGCCAGCTCGATCCGCGCGCTGGACCACATGGTGCGGACGATGGTGCGGGCGGGCGTGCCCCTGGAAGAGGCGGTGAGGATGGCCAGCCTGACGCCCGCCGAGCGGGTGGGCCTGGGGGCGGAAGTGGGGAGCCTCGAAAAGGGGAAGCGGGCGGATCTGGTGCTGCTCGACGAACGGTTGCAGGTGCGGCAAGTGTGGGTGGACGGCGCTGCTGTCTCGCTGAAAGCGGCCCGGCGCTCAGGGCTTGGGAAGCAGGTGCTGGGTGAAGCCGAGCGCGACTAGCCGGTCGAACGCTTGCTGGACCTCCGGCGGAACCACTTGCGGAGCGGACCAGCCGCGTTCGGCGTAGACCAGCAGCCGCTGAAAATCTCCCAGCAAGATAGGCCCGATCTTGCCCGGCGGCAGATCCGGCGTGCAGTATTGAGCGAAGCTGCCCGGCCAACTGGCGGTGGTGGCGGGGAGTTCCGGCCACTCAACGGCATGGTGAGCCAGAGCGCGGCGCTGCATGAACGGCTTCACGACCACCAGCAGCCGCTCCGGCTGCAGCGCGCTGCGGTCGAGCAAGGCGCGGGAGAAGCGGAAATTCTCGGCCGTGTTGCGGGCTTCCGGTTCGATTAGTAGCGCTGATTCCGGGACGCCCAGCTGCTGGCAACGTTCGGAAAACACCTCGGCTTCTGGCCGGTCCCAACCCGTGGCGAGAAGATCCCCAGTGTGCGCCACACCGCCCGTGCAGACCAGCAGCGGGGCAAAGCCAGCGTGATAGAGCTGCGCCGCGTGATCCGCCACCCGAAGATCATTGGTGCCCAGCACCAGCATCACGTCCGCCGGCATGGGGGGCGTGAACAACTGCATGTACCGCCAGATGGTCTCGAACAAACCCAGAGCTTCGGCGGTAATGGCTGACACTCTTCCAGCTAACGGGGCTATCGGTCTGCCCCTAGGGTGACGGACTCTGCCACACCACTATCCCCTTCCGGTTGATATAGGCGGAGCGGCCGTTCAGCGCCACATACGCGAGCTCACCCACAAAAGGATACGCCATGTCAAAGATAAACGGGATGGCGACCGTCCCGCGCTGGTTGATAAACCCATACTTCAACCCATTCTTGCCTTGACGCTCGACGGCCGCCAGTCCACCGCGAAAGTACCAGGCGTTTCGAAACCGGGGTGTGATGACGACCTTTCCGGAACGGTCAATAAACCCAGAGCCACCAAAACTTGCGCCGACAGCCGCGAGCCCTTCCGAGAAATCCCCTGACCAGCCGTACTTAAGCGGGAGCGCGAATCTCCCGTGGCGGTCGATATACCCGCACCTGCCTTTGTTGCAAACGCACGCGAGGCCTTCTGCGAAATCCAAGCAGTCGTCGAATTGTGCCGGAAAGGCCATCTGCCCATGCTTGTCCACGTAACCACACTGGCCTGCCACCAGCACCGCGCTGAGGCCTTCCGAAAAGCCGCTTGCAAACTCAAACCGCGGAGAAACTACGAGATCACCTTTCTTGTCGCAGAATCCGTATTTGCCGCCTACTTTGACGACAGCCAAACCGTTGTAAAACCCTCGCGTGTTGTCGTAAGCCGGCTCGATACGGATTAGTCCGTCAGCCGAGACGAACCCCCATTTCCCCCCTCTACGAACAGGTGCGAGCCCTTCGGAAAACTCACCGCAACCTTCAAAGTGAAAAGGGATCGCGATCTGGCCTTTCCGGTCGATAAATCCCGCTTTCGGGCCGTCCCAGCAGCAGGCAAGTCCTTCCGAAAAACGTGTGCACAGGCGAAATTGGGGCGCGATAACCGTTCGGCCTGACGCATCAACAAACCCCTCCTTCTCTTGCATACGGATTTTGTAGCGCCCTTGGTCCGTGACGTTCTTTTCGAATCGATTGAAGTCGGCGGAAAGTATCGCGGCGATGACGAGCCACATATGGTCCCGATCAAACTAAAGACCCGCGAAATGAATCCGCAGCGCTTCGACAATCTGACGGCTCCAGGCGGGAGCTAGGTTGTCGAGCTTCCATCGCCTTGAGCAGTTCTTTCGCGGCAGCCGACAGGGTAGCAGCCCTCCTAAATGGAGTTTTTCTGTCCTAAGCATTCCCCTCATTGTCGAACATGTCAAGGATAAAAGTGTTGATAAATACTCCGCATTTTGTGGGTATTGATGTGTCTGCGGGCGCTCGATCTGAAATCCGCGCCGGCGGGACATCCCCGGACAGGGTTGGCAGCGAATGGTCCAGGTCCGCATCGCAGAACCGGTATAGGGAGTCGACACAACAGGCTGCGGGAAAAGATGCTGGCCCCTCCCTTACGGCCGTTGCATCTCGGTGCAGCCCGCTCTCCAGTCTGAATCGCTTTCGTCTCAGGGCGAGCCGGACCTTGCCTTTTCATCAGTTTGCTACGCCGCAAAAAGCGCCATCTGCGGTTCAGGGCAAGCCGGCTCCGGACTTTCATGACGCCGCGTCAGGCCGTGCGCGATCCGGATCTGTTCCACCCGCCGGGCGATCATGTCGGGATATTCGCCGCGCAGGAAGGCGCCTTGGGCATAGGCCTGCTGATACGCGCGAGCCAGCGCCGGAAAGCGCTCCTGCAGAAAGGGGAAGAAGACGCTCTTGCTGGCTGGTTTCAGAAACAGCACATTGCCCCACATATGACCGGCACCGGCATCCGCCGCGGCGCGGGCCAACATGTCCAACGAGTGGTAGCTATCGTTGATGCCGGGCAGAATCGGGCTGACGGAAATGCCCGTGGGAATGCCCGCTGCGGCCAGCACCCGGACGGCCTCCAGCCGCAGGTCCGGCCGGGGCGCCTTGGGCTCTAGCGCGCGCGCCAGATGCGTATCGAGGGTGGTGACCGTCACGTAGACGATCAGGCGGTTGCGGCGGGCGATCTGCTCCAGCAGGTCGACATCGCGGCGGATCAGGTCGGACTTGGTGGTGATGTGAAGACGCCGCCCGGAATCCTGGGCAAACACCTCCAACATCTTCCGGGTGATGCCGTAGCGGCGCTCCGCCGGCTGATAGGGGTCGGTGGCGGTGCCGAGGCCGATGGCCTCCTTGCGGGGGATCCGGGCCAGCTCACTGGCAAACGCCGACCGGCTCCACTGCTTGGCAAAGATCTGCTGGTCAAAGTCATCGCCGGGCGAAAGATCCATGAATTCATGGGTATAGCGGGCGAAGCAGTAACGGCAGGCGAACTCGCAACCCCGGTACGGGTTAATCGTCCAGTCAAAGGGCGCCCGCGACGATTCGCCGTCGGCAATGCGGCCAATCCACCGCTTGGTGGGCAGCTCACGATACTCAACCAGGGTTTTGGCTTCGATCAGCCGGGCTTGGGCAGCAATTTCGGCGAGAGGCATAGCCTCACGATATTCGCTTTTTATTCGCCTTCTGTCAAGGGGCGGCTACTTCAGAATCTTGAACAGATTGGAGTAGTCATCGGTCCACAGCGGGGTGTTGGGTTCCGGGGCCGGGTTGTTGGCGGCGGCGCGGAAACCGGGGCGGTCGAAGACACGGGGGTCATCGGCCACCAGCACCCAATCGGCCGAGAACTGTTCGAGGGCTCCGTTTTCTCGATTTTCCACTTGGAGCGCGGTCTTGTTCAGCTCGGTCGCAATCCGGAAGACGATGGGGGCCAGCGAGAGATACCGGTTGGAGACGTGGATGGCGATGACGCCGCCCGGGCGGATGTGCTTGAAGTAGACCTGGACGGCCTCCTTGGTGAGCAGGTGGACCGGGATGGCGTCGCTCGAAAATGCGTCGACGGCCAGCACGTCAAAGCCGTTGGGCTGCTCGCGTTCGAGCGACAGGCGCGCGTCGCCCATCACAATGTTCAGCGTACCCTGGCAGTTCTTGAGATACGAGAACCAGCTGTTGGCGATGTCGACCACCAGTTGGTTGATCTCGTAGATCTTCACCGAGTCGCCCGCACGGCCGTAGGTGGACAACGTACCGGTACCCAGGCCGATGACGCCGATCTTCATTCCCTGATGGCGCAATTCTTCAATGGCCAGGCCGACGCCGGTCTTTTCACCGTAATAGGTAGTGGGCACGCGGGACTTGTCGGCAGAGACATACTGCGCGCCGTGGTTGATGGTGCCGTTCACCAGCGTCCGCAGCCGGCTGCTATCGAGATCGGAGCCGGATTCACGCACGCGGAGGCCACCATAGAAGTTGCGGGCCATGTAGACGTTGTCCTCGCGGGCGGAGCGGACGTCCTGATAGACGGTGGCGAACAGGAAAATGGTGGTGCCCGCCCAGAGAATGTCGGTGATCCAGGAGCGGCGGTAGAGCGCCATCAAGGCCACAAAGCCGGTGATGGCCAAGCCGATGCTGAACTCAAAGTGGAAGCTGAGCAGCAGCGGAGCGATCAGGCTGATGAACAGGCCGCCAATCGCGCCGCCCACCGAGATCATCAGGTAGAACTCGGTCAGGTACTTGGGATGCGGCTTGCGTTTGGCCACTTCACCGTGGCAGAACATGCAACAGATCAAGAGGCCCGCCGAGTAGGCCGCGACGTAGGCCTTGATGTTGACGTCTTCCAGGCTCCGCCAGATCGGGTAGGCCATGACGCTCAGCGTAATGGCGGTGAGCACCGAGAAGAACCAGGGCTTGTACCAGAAATCCGAATCGAAAGTCAGGATGAAGCTGAGCAGGTAGAGCGACAGCGGCAGCACCCACAAAAACGGAATCGCGGCCACGTTCTGTGACATGTGGCTGGTGACGGCGAGCAGCAAAATGGACGCGCAACCGGCCAAGCCCATCCAGATCAGCTTGTCTTTGATCGAGGGCGGGCCGGGGATGGGCTCTGGAGCAGCCGGAACCAACTCCTCGGCGGAAGCTTCCAGGGCGGCGCCGGCTTCTTCCGGATCGTTGATGCCGAGCACGGGCTCACGCTTCACAGGCGCGGGCGCGGCGTTGGTGATCTCCATCGGCTTGTCGATCTGCCGCACCTGCCAGGCCGCGTAGCCGCAGAGGGCGACAAACAGCAGGTAGAGCGCGGACCAGACATAGCCCTGGAGGCTCAACGGAATGTTGGGCTCCACCACCACCGGGTAGGCGATCAGCGCGATCAGGGAGCCTAGGTTCGAGAGTGCAAACAAGCGATATGGCAGGCGGCCCGGATTGGTGGCCGCATACCAGCTCTGCAATAGCGGGCCGGTGCTCGACAACATGAAGTACGGCAGCCCGACCGTTAGAAACAGCACCAGCAGAATGCCCACCAGCGGATTGCTACCGCCATCCGGCTTCAAGAATGCGCGCGGGATGATGGGCAAGAACAACAAGCTGGCCAGCAGCAGGCCCAAGTGGACCCGGGCCTGCTTTTTCGGGCTCAACTGCGTTTGCCGGTGCGAATAGCCATATCCTGCCAGCAGCAGCATCTGGAAGAACAGCATGCAGCTGGTCCACACCATCGCGCCGCCGCCGAACCAAGGAAGGATCATCTTGGCGATGATCGGCTGCACCTGAAAAAGCAGAAAGGCGCTGACAAAGATTGTGGCTGCAAAAAGAAGCATCGAGTGAAGGATCGGCCCACTAGCCAATCTTCATGATGTTAGCGCAATGCCTGGGCCAGATCGGCGATGATGTCGTCGACACACTCAATGCCGACGCTCAGCCGGAGGAGGTTGTCGCGAATCCCCATCCGCTCCCGCTGCTTGGGCGAGAGGTCACGATGGGAGGCCATCACCGGGTAGAGCATCATCGTGTGAACGTCACCCAAAGAGGTGGCGCGCACGATCAGCTTCAGGCGGTTCATGAAGTCGTACACCTGCTCGCGGCCGGCGTCACGCAGTTCGAACGCCAGCATGGCGCCATAGAGGCCGTTGGGCATCAGACGCTTGATCACGTCAACATCGGGGTGAGCGGGATCGTCCGTGAAGAAGACGCGCTCCACTGCGGGTTGCTGCCGTAGCCAGGCGGCCACCTGGATCGCGTTCTGGCACTGCCGCTCCATGCGCAGCGGGAAGGTCTTGATGCCGCGCATCGACAGGTAGGCTTCAAATGGGCCCATGGTGGGGCCATAGGCGCGCGAGAGGGCGCGAATGGATTCGTAGTGTTGCGCGTCGGATGTGACGAAGCCGCCCAGCACATCGCCGTGCCCGGAAAGATACTTGGTGGCTGAATGGACCACCAGGTGCGCACCCCATTCAAGCGGCCGCACCAGCAGCGGCGAGGTGAAGGTGTTGTCGACAATCAGCGCCGCCCCGGCCGCACGGGCGATTTCGGCGATCTTGTCCAACTCACCCACGCGGAGCACCGGATTCGATACGGTCTCCATCAGGATGGCGCCGGGCTTGGTGGCTTCTACTTTCTTGCGGACGGCGTCGAGATCACAGATATCCACCCAGTTGATCTCGACACCAAACGGCTACAGGACCGAGTGCAACAACCGGACCGTGGCGCCGTACATCGCCGTGGCGCCGAGAACAGACTTGGGCCGTTCGAGCAGCGCGGCGGTGAGGGCTATGTGGATGGCAGCCATGCCGGAGGAAGTCGCCAGCGTGCCGGCGCCTCCTTCCAGGCTGGTGACCAGTTCTTCCAGGGCCGCGTTCGTCGGGTTGTCGAAGCGGGCGTAGACATAGCCGGGCCGTTCGTTTGCGAAAACGGCCTCAACTTCACGAATGTCTTCGTAGGAGTAACTGGCAGCGGTATGGATGGGAGTGGTGACCGGGACGTGATCCCCGGGGTTTTTGCGGTCGCCGGTGTGAACGGCGCGGCTGTAGATATTCACGAGTTTTTACTTTCTTTTCCAACGGACACCATCTTTGGTGTCTTCGAGAATGACGCCCAGCTCCGCCAGCTGGTTTCGAATCTCATCGGACCTTTTGAAGTTGCGGGCCTTCTTGGCGGCGGTGCGTTCGGCCACCAGTTGCTCCACTTCCGCGTCGGAGATGCCACCAGCCTCCTGCTTGGCCTGGAGGACGTCAAAGATGGCGTCGAACTTGGCCAGCAGTTGGCGGGCGCCCGCGATGTTGCCAGCCAGGAACTCGCCCGCATCCATGGCACTGTTGGTGTCACGGACAAACTCGAATACGGCGGCCAGTGCCTCTGCGGTGTTCAGATCATCATCGAGCGATTCATCGAACGTCTTCGCCGCTTGGGCGCTGCGTTCTTCAAGAGCCGCATTCAGGCCAGAGCCGAACTGCGCGGTTTCGAGGCGCAGCTGGTAGTTGCGCAGGCGCTCAATGGAGGTCTGCGCCGCCTTCAGGCCATCGAAGGTGAAGTTCAGCTTCTTGCGATAGGGCACCGACGCCAGCAGATACCGCAGAGCTTCGGGCGTGTAGCCCATGCCTTTCAGGTCACGCAGCGTGTAGATATTGCCCAGCGACTTGGACATCTTGGTCCAATCCACCGACAAGTGTTCCGAGTGCAGCCAGAAGCGCGAGAACGGCTTGCCGCTTAAGGCTTCCGATTGGGCGATCTCGTTTTCGTGGTGCGGGAACTGCAGGTCGATGCCACCGGTGTGGATGTCCAGCGTTTCGCCCAGGTGCTTCATCGCCATGCAGGAGCATTCAATGTGCCAGCCGGGGCGGCCATCGCCGATGGGCGTTTCCCAGAAGACTTCGCCTTCCTTTTTGGCCTTCCAGAGCACAAAGTCGCTGGCATTTTCCTTGTCGTACTCGTCGGAATCAACACGCGCGCCGCTCTTCAGGCCACCCATGTCCTTGTGCGAAAGCTTGCCGTAGCCGGGGAACTTGTTGATCGAAAAGTAGGTGCTGCCCTGGCTTTCGTAAGCGATGCCCTTGGCCATCAGCTGCTCAATGAAGCTGACCATGTCGGGGATGTGCTCGGTGGCGCGGACCAGCTTTTCCGGCTGCTGCAGGCGCAGCTCAGCGATGTCGTCGAGGAAGGCGGCTTCGTAGTGGCGAGTGAACTCGGTTAACGATTTGCCGGCCTTGGTGGCGTCGCGGATGATCTTATCGTCGACGTCGGTGATGTTCATCACGTGGTTCAACGTGTAGCCGCGGGCGGCGAGGACACGCCGGAGCAGGTCGACAAAGGTGAAAGTCCGGAGATTGCCGATGTGGGCAAAATTGTAGACCGTGGGCCCGCAAGAGTACATGCGGACGGACTTGCCGTCCATCGACGTAAACTCCTCGACCTGTTGGGTCAGACTGTTGTAAAAGCGTAGAGACATCGGGGCGCTGGGAGACCTCCATCGTAGCAGGGCGGCCCAATTTCCCGCCTAACGGGCGATGCGATAAGCTGCACCATTGACCCGCCGCGAAATTTTCCCTCTCCCTCTGGCGGCTGGAGCGCGGGCGACCGCGGCTCCGGCGGCGCCTACTGCCTTATGTCTCAACGAAGATAACAGCCACTGGTTCTTCTCGCGCGCAGGGCAGAAGCTGACGGCGGAGCAGATCGCTTCGTTTGTCGACCAGTACGGTGGCACCCAGGTGCGGGAGCTGATGCTATCGGCCAATTCGCAGCGCACCAGTTTTGCGAGCGACGCCTGGGATCCGATCTGGAAGGGCTACCAACCCGATGGGCCGGATGATCAGCCGCTGTTCCGGTCAACACCGGCCGCGGCGCGGGCGAGTTCGCGCCGGTGGGTCCACACGGCTTGGGACCTGGCGCAGCGCAAGATTGACCCTTATACGCTCTGGATCGGCCGGGCGCGGGCAAAGGGGCTGTCGCCGTGGATCTCGATGCGGATG
This sequence comes from Acidobacteriota bacterium, assembly GCA_026394055.1. Taxonomy (GTDB): domain Bacteria; phylum Acidobacteriota; class Terriglobia; order Bryobacterales; family Bryobacteraceae; genus JAPKYZ01. The sequence goes on along the minus strand of JAPKYZ010000099.1, from coordinate 115,327 downwards.
AACGATCTGCACAACGTGGACGATCCGGAAAGCTTCATGCACTCGACCTTCTGGCGACAGCACCCCGAGTTCCGGCGCGTGCCCTGGCGCGAAGTGGACTGGCGGGATCGGGCGTTTGATTTTGCGCACGCGGAGGTGCGGGCTTATCATTTCCGGCTGATCGAGGAATACTGCCAGCGCTACGACTTTGATGGCCTGGAGCTGGACTGGATGCGGTTTGGCTTCCACTTCCGGCCCGGGTTGGAGGCCGAGGGCGCGCCGCTGCTGACGGAGTTTGTGCGGCGGACGCGGCGGCTGCTCGACCAATGGGAGGGCAAGCGCGGACACCGGATCCAGCTGGGTGCACGGGTGACCTCGCGGCCGCAAGCGGCGATGGGGTTGGGCATGGATGGGGCGCTGTGGGCGCGGGAGGGGCTGGTGCAGCTGCTGGTGGCGACGCCGTTTTGGGCCAGCATCGACACCGACATTCCGATCGAGCTATGGCGACGGCTAGCGGGCGACAAGGTGACACTGGCGGCGGGCCTGGAGCTGCTGTTGCGGCCGTATCATGCGTACCGCCCGCTGCAGTTCAATTCGCTTGAAACCGTGCGCGGCGCAGCGGCGGCGATGCTGCAGCGGGGGGCGGATCGCGTCTATCTGTTCAACTACATGGATTCGGAAACTGAGATGCCGGATCGCGCCAACTATCCGGCTCTGTTGCGGCAATGCGGGCGCCTGGAGACGCTGGCAGGCAAGCCGCGGCGGCACATCGTGACGTACCCCGATACGATGGCGCCCGGTGATCCGACGCCCGCTGCGCTGCCGAAGGTGCTGGAGGCCGGGCAGTGGACGTCGTTCCGGCTGGCGGTGGGTCCGAAGTTGAGCGAAGGCCAGGTCCGGCTGGAGCTGGAAGGCGGCAGCGTGGCGGAGCTGCGTGTGAATGGCGAACGGTGTGCCTCCGCTGGCCGCGTGGAAGCGATGAAGCCGGGACCCGTGAAAGGCTTCGATTGTTGGCGCCTGCCGCAGCCGGTGACCGGTACAGCAGTGATCGACTTACGGGGCGGGCAGCCGGGCAAGCTGCATTGGGTGGAGATCGCCGGCCGCTAAGGCGGGCTAGCTGGCCCGCGCCAAATCCAGACGGCGGAACCGGCCAGGGGCAATGCCGTGCACGCGACGAAAGGCGCGGCTGAAGGCGGCTTCCGACTCGTACCCCGCCCGGAGGCTGATCTCCGCCAAGCCCAATTGCGTTTTACGCAGCAGTTCGGCGCCGCGGTGCATGCGCCAGGCGGTGAGATACTCAGCCGGAGTCTGGCCCACCAGCAGGCTGAACCGGGCCGCAAAACCGGAGCGGGACAACCCCGCTTCAGCGGCCAGCTGCTCCACCGTCCAGGGCTTTTCCGGCGCGCGATGAATGGCCGTCAGTGCCCGCGCGAGCTGCGGATCACCTAAGCCACGTATCCAGGAAGGCGCGCCTCCTTGGGAGCCCGCATTTTGGCGAAAGTACTGCCGGAAACACTGGATGAGCAGAACGTCCACCAGTCGCCGGATGACGGTGCTGGCTCCGGCGGCGCCATGGGCCGCTTCGCTGGCGATAAACTGCAGCGTCGATTCCAGCCATGGTTCGCGCCCCACCGGCGGCAGCACGATCAGATCCGGCAGTGCGCGCAGCAGCGGATGGCTGAGCCCGTCCTCGAGCGTGAAGCCGCCGCAGAGAAAACGCTCACTGGTGGGACCGGGCCGGTTCCGGAGCGTGCCGGGCCGGCTGGCCCGCGCGAGCAACGCCTCCAGTGGTTCGTCATGGGCGGACGGACCATGCCGCAGAGTGTGGGGGTGGCCATGCGTAATCAGGGCCACATCGCCCGCTTCGAGCCAAACTCGCTCCGCCCCGCCATCTAGCTCCAGCTCCGACCGCCCCTCGATCTGCACGTGAAAGATGATCGAAGGCTGCCGCCCAATCACGACTCCCCAGGGCCGCACCATCTCGTTCAGGCCAAAGAAGTGCGATCGCAGGCGAATCGATTCGAGTACCGAGGAGAGAGCGTCTGCTGGCGTTTCGGCAATGATTTCTGGATCTATGCGCATTGATCGGCCATCGATTCCAGCCTACCATCAGGCTATGAAGATCACAGTAGCCGGCGCGACCGGCAACATCGGAAGCGCGGCGGCACAGGCGTTGCTGGAAGCTGGACATGAAGTGCGGGTGATGGTGCGGCAACCGGCCAAGGTGGAGGCACTGGTCCGGCAAGGGGCGGAGGCGGTGGTGGGAGAACTGGAAGATGCCGACTTCGTGCGCCGGGCCACAGCCGGAGCGGACGGGCTGTTCTGGCTGACGCCACCGCAGTTGGCCGTACCGGACGTGGCGGCGTGGCAGGACCAGATCACCGCCAACGCTGCGGCGGCTATCCAAGCCAACGGCGTGGCGCGAGTAGTGCATCTGTCCGCTTTGGGCGCTCAAATGCCCCAACCGAGGGGCTTTGTCCACAGATTCGCCATCACCGAGAAAGCCCTGAACCTCACCGGCGCTACGACGCTGAACCTGCGCCCGGGCTGGTTTATGGAAAACCTGCTGGCCCAGGCGGGCAGTATTAAGGATCAGGGGAAGCTGTATGTCGCGATCGGCGCGGACATTCCCCTGCCCTTGATCTCCACCGTGGATATCGGCCGCTATGCCGCGCAGGCGCTGACTGCGGCGGAGGCCGCTTCCGGCTTTGTCCCCTTGATTGGACCGGATATTCTCACCGGACACGAGATTGCGGCCCGCTTGAGCGAGGTGACCGGCCGGCCGCTGGAATGGGTGGCGGTGCCCCCGGCGGCATTGGGTGATGTATTCCGCGGCTTGGGCGCCTCAGAGGACGCCATCCGTTACTTCATCGAGTTGTTCGAGGACTTCAACCGCCCCGACGGCCCCTATGGCGCACCGCTACCGGAAGCAGTTCGCACCCCGACCACGCTGGAACAGTTTGCCCGGCCATCCTTGCTGCCGTTGCTTTAGTTGACCAAAGGGCGGCCCGCCGGCAGTTTGCGGGCCGTCCGCAATCCCCACGGGCAACTGCGGAAGCAGGGGGAAAACACTACACTAGTTGCTGGACCGCCGGGTCACGGCTGTGCGGTTCGCCCTATGAACGCCCCGCATCACGAGCGTCAGTTCCTGCTCCGCAATGACCGCGCCGAAGTGGACGGGGCCATCGAAGCTCTGGCCGGGCTTTGGGTGGAGTTGGGCCTGGAGCCGGACGTCGAGGCTGACTTGAACATCGCCGTCGAAGAGATGCTCACCAACGTTGTGCGGCATGGCAAGGTATCGGGCGACGGTGAAGCGATCCGCGTCCAGGTCTGGGTGACGCCAGCCGAAGCCCGCATCGAGATCGAAGACCGCGGCGAACCCTTCAACCCCACCGAGTATCCGCCCCCCAACATCCACGCCACGCTCGAAGAACGCAAGCCCGGCGGCCTGGGCATCCTGATGGTCCGCAAAATGATGGACGAGACGCGCTACGAGCGGCGGGACGGCTGGAACTGTTTTCTGATGGTCAGAAAGCTGGATCGCTAGAGACCGGAGCCCGCGCCCACCCAACCACCGTGCCGCTTTAGAGTGCCGTCAAACAGCCAGCGGACTGCCGGATATGATAGCGTTTGTGGGTGCCATAAGCGCTGCATTTTCATCGGCGGGCCCTTAGCTCAGCGGTTAGAGCAGGGGACTCATAATCCCTTGGTCGTAGGTTCAAATCCTACAGGGCCCACCAAATCGCAGGCCGGTGAACTGAGTCCGGAGACCCAGCTCACCTTAAACCCTCACGTCACTAAAACAGCAGCTTCAGCCCGAACTGGATGGTGCGGGGGCCGTTGCTTTGGCCGGTCACCGTGCCGAAGGCCGGGGATTCGACGTTGTTGTTAGGAGCACTAAACACCGGAGTGTTGGTGAGGTTGAACGCTTCGGCACGGAACTGGACGTTGAGCCGTTCCCGGATCTGCGTGTTCTTGAACATGGAGAAATCCAAGCCGCGGGTGAAGTCGCTGCGGAGGTTGCTATGGGTGCGGCCCAAGTTGCCAAAGGTGTAATCCTTGGCCACCTTGAACTGGGTGGTGTCGTACCAACGGTCGATGGTGCGAACGTCGACGCGAGCGTCGCCACCGACGGCATCGGGGCGCTGGTAGCCGCCGAAGGAGAAGCTGTTGTTTGTCGTCTGGCTGAAGATCAGCGGCTGGCCGGAGTTGATGGTGAAGACGCCGTTGGTCTGCCAGCCACCCAGGACGCTGTTGGCCAGCCAATGCATGCTGGAACCCCAGCGATGACCTTTGCCGAAGGGCAGTTCGTAGTTGAAGTTCACGACCAGGCGGTGGGGAATGTCGTAGGAGCTGAGCGACTTTTCGCAGGCGCGGCAGAACCAGTTGCGGAGAGTGCCCTGCCCGTCGTTCCAGATGCCGTCCGAGGAATCGGCCATCGACTTGGACCAGGTATAGGCCACGCCCATGCTGGCCCCGCCGCCGAAGCGGCGTTCAAAACGGGTCTGCATGCCGTGGTAGCTGGAGTTGCCCCAGGCGGGCGCGCTGGGACCGACGGACGTGAATTGAGCGTACTGACCGCGCAGCAGGCGACCGCGCTGAATGGTGGCCGAGCCCAGAGTGCTGGCCGGGTCGATCAAGCCGAAGAACGGGTTGGGGACCAGCGTGAGGAGATTGTTGGCGGGCGTCAGCTGTTCCGGCCGGAGCTGGCCCAGGTCACCTTGCGCCAGTTCGTTGTGCGTCCCCTTGTTGCCGGCATAAGAGACCTCGATCATCATCGAGTTGGTGATGTGGCGCTGGATGCTGAAGTTCCACTGCTGGTTATAGGGGGTCTTCATGACGTCGGCCCAGGCGGAGTTCAGGCCGAAGCCGACGCCGGACATGGCTCCCAGGGCTCGGCCGGTGGGCAGCACATAGCCCTGCGGGAACGGGTTGCGGAGCAAGTTGGTGGGGTTGACCTGGTCGAGCGTCGCATTCCAGGGCGTAGTAGAAGCATACGGGGCGCCGGTCCAACGGTCGGTGGCGGCGAACTTGGGCACGCCGTAGAAGATGCCATAGCCGGTGCGAATCACCGTCTTGGCGTTCAGCTGATAGGCGATGCCGAAGCGCGGGTTGAACTTGTGTTCAGCGGGCCGCACACCCCGGCGGCCAGCCGTCTGGTCGTCGCCTGAGAACAGATAGATGCCGCGCAGGTCGAGCCCGGTCTTGTCGGACAAGGGATTCTTGGCGTAGGGATCCATCAGCGTCTGTTGATCGTAGCGTTCGGTATTGGACCCTTCGATCTCCCAGCGGAGGCCGTAGTTCAACGTGAGCCGATGGTTGACCTTGAATTCGTCCTGCGCATAGATGGCGTAGTAGCGGCTGAGGTCGGCCGGTTTAATGCGGTGCGTAGCGGAGCCGCTGGTGCCGGTGCCAAGCAGGAACGAGGCCAAGCCCACACCGTTGCCCGCCACACGCGGGTCGGGCCCTTGGGTCATGGCGCGGGTGAAGGAGAAGTTGCCTGGGGAGCTGCCGAACTGGGCGAAGCCCAGGCCGAAGGTGCGCCATTCCGCACCGAACTTCATGCTGTGCCGTCCGGAGATCTTCGACAGGTTGCCGACCACGGTGTAGGAGACGTTGTTGCTCTGGTAGGTGGAGCCGTTGTTGGGCCCGATGGAGTTGAACTCCTGGATGTCGAAGCGGGGAATGCGCGGCGCACCGGTCTTCAGCGTGACGTCCTGCAGTGACTGTGGCAGGCCCAGCTTGGTGACGTCGTAGCCATAGGTGAAGGCCGGACGCCAGGCATCAAACAGGCTCAAGCCACCGCGAATGTTGATGACGGTGCCGGAGCCGATGGTTTCGGTGTAATCAATGGCCGCGTTGTGCGAGCCCCAGTACATGATGCCGTCCGAAGGCGCAGCGCCGTTATCCCAGAAGTCAGCGGCGGCGGTGGCTTGCTTGAAGCGGTTGTAGCGGACGAACATGCGGCGGTTCTGGCTGAAGTTGTGATCGACCTTGAAGTCGACGCGGTCCGTGGGCGACTGCGGCACTTTCTGGATGGCCAGATTGTTGACGTTGGTGTTGAGAGCGCCCACCTGATTCTGGGCGGGGTAGAGCTTCAGGACGTTCAGCGCCACCGGGTCCATCATGGCCGTCGGCACGCGATTGCCGGCAAAGGGGGTGCGGATGAACTTGCTGGGATCGTCGGGGTTGACGCGCGTGGTAAAGGGGTCGTAGATGGGCCGGACGGCGCCGTTGGCGTTGCGCGTGTTCGAGAAGTCGCCCCCCAGTTCGGCGGAGGTGGGAACGGTGAAGGTGGAGAAGCTACCGGACTTGACCAGCTTCTTTTCGTAGAGAGCAAAAAAGAACGTCTTGTCCTTGATCACCGGGCCGCCGGCGCTGACGCCGTATTGGTGCTGCTGCAGCGAGGCTTTGCGGCCGTTGTTGCGGTTGAGGAAGAAGTTCTTGGAGTCCAGCGCGGAGTTGCGCAGAAACTCAAACGCCGAGCCGTGGAACTGGTTGGTGCCGGACTTGGTGAGCATGGTCACTTGTCCGCCACCGGAACGGCCGTACTCCGCCGTGTAGGAGTTGGTCTGCACGCGGAACTCCTGGATGCCTTCCACCGACGGGATCGCCGAGGCGCCATAGATGCCCTGGATGTCGCTTTGCACCATGGCCGTGACGCCATCGAGCTGAATGTCATTTTGCGATTCTTTGCCGCCGTTGATGGAGAAGCGGATGGTGGAGGTGAAGAAGTCGCTTTCGGCGTTGTTGGGCGTCGAGGGCGTGATGCCCGGCACGAGTTTCAGCAGCGAGTAGATGTTGCGGTTATTCAGCGGCAGGTCGACGATCTTCTTGTTTTCGACCACCGTGCTTAGGGTCGCGTTTGAGGTTTCGAGCAGCGGGCCGGTGGCGGTGACCTGCACCTGTTCCGTCACTGCGCCGATATCGAGCTTGATGTTGATCGTCGCGTTCTGCTGCGTCGAAAGGCGCAAGGATTCCAGGACGTAGGTGCGGAAGCCGGTGGCTTCGGCGGTGACCCGGTAGGTGCCGGGCGTGAGCTCGATGACACGGTACACGCCGGAGGAGTTGGTGTCTGCCTTGAAGTCCTGATTGCGGGAGACGTCGGTGATCGTGATCTTGGCGCCCACCACGGCGGCGCCGCTGGAGTCGGTGACGGTTCCCGAAATGAGAGCTTTCGAGGTCTGGGCGCTGAGCGGCGAAAGGGCCACCGCCGCGATGAAGATGGTCGTCAATCGGATTCTGGACATGGAACCTGGCCTGCCGGAAATTTGGAATCACCCAACTCCGAGGACTGAAGGTCAATCCACGTGGTGAGCGTATTCGGGCTGAACTATATCAGGTTCGGGGACGTCCGGGAAGAGAATTTCGGGCGGATGTAAGCGATTTGTCAAAGATTCTGGCGTGGGCGGGGCGAATTGCGGATTTCGGCTCCCGGGACCCCACGTGGGACCCCGGGATGGCGGCCAGTAGGCCGTTCCGCCAAAGCTACGGCAGCACGTCCAGCTGGTAGCTGCCCATGGAGACCAGTCCGCTGCTATCGGTGACAGACAGAATGAAGGTTCTGCTGAACTGCTGCGTCGGGGTGCCGGTGATAGTGCCGGTGGCGGCATTCATGGTCAGCCCGAAGCCCACGTCGGTGCCCGTGCCCGCGATGCTGAACGTCCGTCCGGCGCCGGTGCCCCCCACCACCGGGAACGGAGCGGTGGCGGTAAAAGGCACCCCCACCTTGGGTTGAGCCAGCGTGGCCGGTTGCAGCGTAATGCGGCCGTTGCCCGCCGTGGCCGCGGCCGCCGTGACGGCGCGGACCCGGTGATTGCCGGAGTCGCTGATGTAGAGCGTCCCATTCGCCGGGTTGATGTAGAGGCCGCGGGGTTGGTTGAACAGCGCGGCACTCACCGGTCCGCCATCGCCACCGAAGCCGGCACCGGCGTTCAGCGAGTTGATCTTGCCGTCCGTGCCCACCTTGCGGATGCGGTTGTTGGCCGTGTCCGCGATGAAGACGTTGCCTGCCGCGTCGATGGCGACACCGGCCGGGCTCAACAGATAGGCCGCCGTGGCCGCGCCGCCGTCGCCCCCGAAGGCGCCCGAACCTAGCTGTCCCGCGACGGTTTGGATCACCCCAGCGGGCGTGACCATGCGGACACTGGCAAAGTCGGTGATGTAGAGATTGCCGTTGGCATCCACGGTCAGCGCCTCTGGTTGGATGAAGCTGGCGGAGGTGGCGAGGGAGGCGTCGCCGATGCCGGCTTGCGAGCCGGTTCCCGCGACGGTGGTGATGATGCCGGTGGTCAAGTTGATCTTGCGGATGCGGAAGTTGATGTGGTCCACCACGTAGAGCAGATTGCGGGGCGCATCATAGGCCAACCCGCGCGTCGAAGTGAACGTGGCGCCACTGGCGGCGGTGCCTTCGCCACTGAAGCCGAATCCGCCGTTGCCGATGGGGCGGGTGATGTTCTGCGAGAGGTCGATCTTGCGGATCGCGCCGTTCTGTTCGGTGAGGTAGACATCGGTGCCCACCACAGCCGCTGCCGTGACGGGGCCGAGGCCGGCGGAGGTAGCGGTTCCGGTCACCGACGTATCGGCGTCCAGAAAGCCCGTACCGGCATAGGTGGAGATGACGCCCGCGCTCGAGATCTTGCGCAGCCGGTTGCCGCCTTCTTCTGCCACCAACAGATTGCCGCTGCCGTCGGCGGTGATGCCGAACGGCTTGTTGAGATTGGCACTGGTGGCTTGCCCGCCGTCGCCGCCATAGAAGCCCTGGCTGTTGCCGAGCACTCTTGTAATGACGAACGTGCTGGCGTCAGTGCGGCGGACCACCTTGGAGTACTGCTCCGTGTGATAGACGTTGCCGCTTGAATCGACGGCCACACCCAGCGGGAAGGCGAGCTGGGCGCTGGCCGCGGGTCCGCCGTCGCCCTTGTAGTCGTAGACGAAGCAGGAACTGCCCGCGCCCGCCAGGGTGTTGATGATGCCCGCGCTGGCGACGCGAATCTTGCAGCCACCGGAGTTGGCGATGTAGATCTTGCTGCCGAGTACGGCCACGCCGTAGGGAGCCGAGATGCCGGCGGAGGTGGCGGCTCCACCGTCACCAGAGGTGGCACTGAAGCCGTTACCCGCGACGGTAGAGATGGTGCCCCCGGAGATCCGGCGGATGCGGTGGTTGAAGGTGTCGGCGATCAGAATGTCACCGGTCGCGGCATCGACCGCGACGCCTCGCGGCCAGTTGAGCTCGGCTGAGGTGGCCGGGCCGCCATCACCCGAGAATCCACTGCTGCCCGTGCCGGCCACGGCCTGCACCGTCCCACCCGGGGTGATGCGCCGGACCCGGTGGAAGACTTCATCGGTGAGATAGAGGTTCCCGGAGCTATCCGCCGCCAGCCCCATGATCCGCCCAAACGTGGCGGCGAGCGCGGGCCCGCCATCGCCCGAGTTGCCCATAGTGCCGGTTCCGGCGTAGGCCGTCAGCAAGCCGGTGGAGGCCGAGATCTTCAACACCCGGGCTCCGGCGGCGACATAGACATCGCCCGCTGCATCCACGGCTACGCCCCGAGGTGTGGCGATAGTGGTGCTGGTGGCGGCCACGTTCAATGGACCATCGGCCGAGATACCCGTGCCCGCAATCCGCGTGGTGACGCCAACGGGCGTCATCTTCAATACCGTGCCCGCTTGGGTGTCGGCGACATACATATTGTTTGAAGCATCGAAAGCCACACCATAGCCTTGGCCCAACGGATAGCTGGTGCCGGAGGCGGCCGACAGCGGCGGAGCCCAATCTTTACCGGCCACCGTGACCACTTCGCCCGAGCCCGCGGCGATATTGAAGGCGGGGGAAACGGCCACGCCGCCCCCGGCCATGGTCGCGATCAGCGTGTAGCCGTTGCCTGCCTTGTCGATCTTGAGATCGGTGAAGGTGGCGGCGCCTCCACTATCAGTGGCCACCGTGGTGGTGCCCGACAGGACCGCGCCATTTGCGTTACCCGCCAGGCTCAACGTGATCAGCACGCCAAACGAAGTGGGCGACTTGGGGTTGAAGCTGACCACGGGAGCCAGCGTCAGGTTCTGTCCGGCCAGCGTCGCGTTCCCGGGCGAAGTGATCCAGACCGGAATCGCGGCCAGCATCGAGATCAACTCGTAGTTCCGGATAGAGGAGGCGCCGCCGGTTTCGGTGACGGTGACCTCGAAGTTAGCGTCGATCAGCGTCGAGGGCGTTCCAAAGACACGCCCCGTGGACGCTTCCAGATTGAGGCCCGGCGGCAAGGAGCCCTCGCTGATGGTGAAGGTGCGGCCGATGCCGGTGCCCCCGGTGACCGGGAAGGCGTTGGGGAGATTGAAGGCCTGCCCTTGGACGGCATTGGGCAGCGTGCTGGCGAGCAGCGCCAGGGGGCCGCCCGAAAGGAGCAGCGTGTACTGGCCAGTCGCCGTCTGCGCCGGGGTAGTCTCGGTTACGCGCAGGGTGAAGTTATACGCACCCCCTGCGCCGGTCGGGTTGCCGCTGATCGAGCCAGTGGAGGGGTTCAGGGTCAAGCCAGTGGGTAGGGAGCCCGCCGTAATGGAGAACACCCGGCCGGTGCCCGTTCCACCCGCTACAAGGGGCCCGTCCGAGTAAGGGGCACCGACGGTAGCGGTAGCCAGGGTCGTGTTCGCCAGGCTGAGCCGGCCGTTGCCGGTGATGGCGCCGATGCCGATGGCGGTACGGACGCGGTCGTTCGATTGATCCGCAATGTAAAGGGTTCCAGTGGCCGGACTGATGTAGAGGCCCTGGGGTCCGCTAAGCCGGGCGGCCGAGAAGGGGCCGCCGTCGCCACCGGTACAGCAACCTGCGTTGAGTGACGTCAAGATGCCATCCAGGCCGACACGGTAAACGGTGCTGGTGAAGCGGTCGGCGAAGTAGACATTGCCGGCGACGTCCACGGTCAAACCCTGCGGCAGACCGATGCTTTGATTGGCCGACAGACCGCTGACCGGAGTCCCGCAAGACCCGTTGCCCGCCAGCGTCGAAATGACGCCGCGCAGGTTGACCATGCGGATGACACAGGCGTCGTTATCGCCGATGTAGAGATTGCCCAGGCTGTCCACGGCCAATGATCCGGTATAGAAGGATCGGAAGCTGGCTGACGTAGCCGGGCCCCCATCGCCTGAATAGCCCGAGGCTCCATTTCCGGCCACCGTGGTGAGGACCTGGGTCGTCAGGTTCACCTTGCGGATGCGGAGGTTGCCGGCATCGGCAAAATAGAGCTCGTTGCGGGGCGCATCATACGCCAGGCTGTAGGTATTCCCCAGCTGGGCGGCGGAGGCCAGGGTGCCGTCTGGGCTGTTGCCATAGGCTCCGGTCCCGATGGCCCGAACGGGGACCAGCGGATTGTTGGTGTCCACGCTGAGCACGGAGGGCCCGCCGTCGGAAATGAAGAGCTGGCCCAATGGGCCGACAGCCACACCGGCCACGCGGCCCACGCGGCTGTTGGGCGGGTTGTTCGAGTCAGAGGTGCTGGTGTCGTCAAAAACTCCCGTGCCCGCCACGGTGGAGATCACACCTGCGGCAGTGACTTTACGGACGCGGTAGCCTCGATCTTCCGCAATGTAGAGGTTGCCGCTGCTATCACCCGTCACGCCCCGGGGCGAGAAGAGATTGGCGCTGGTGGCCGCGCCGCCGTCTCCGCCATAGAGGCCGGGCGTAGCACCGAGGTAGGTGGAGATGTTGTCTGTGGCAGAGTCGATCTTGCGGATGCGCTTGTTCTCACCATCGGCAAAGTAGATGCTGCTGGAGGCATCGAGAGCAATGCCGAACCCGCCCATGATTCTGGCTGACGTGGCCGGTCCACCATCACCGGTGAAGCCGGGGAGGCCGTTACCGGCCAGGCGCACAATGCCACCTCCCTGGACACGGCGGATGCTCGAAGTAGTGGACAGGAAGACGGCGCCGCCGCTGGCGGCCACACCGTAAACAGGACCCAGTGCGGCTAAAGTGGGGGCGCCGCCAAAACCTTCGTTACAGCAGGCGCCATTGCCGGCAAAGGTGGTGATGTTCTGATCTGGCGTGACCAGGCGGACGCGGTAGTTGCCGCTGTCGGCGATCAGCAGGTTGCCGAGGCCATCGAAGGCCAACCCCCAAGGAGACGAGAGCTGGGCGGACGGGGCGATGCCAACTCCGCCACCATCACCCGAGAAGCCCGCAGTGCCACTGCCTGCGAAGGTGGAGATGTTGCCGCCGATCGAGAAGCGGCGGATCTTGTGGAAGCAGCTGTCCGCCACGTATAGAACGCTGCCGCTAAACGCCAGCCCACTCGGACAGCCCAGCTGGGCGGCCGTGGCCAGGCCGCCGTCGCCGGAACTGCCGAAGTTACCGTTGCCTGCAACGGTGGTGATGATGCCAGTAACGGCATCCACTCGGCGGATGCGGAGGGATTCCGCAATGTAGATATTCCCGGAGGCATCAAGGGCAAGGCCCACCGGATTGAGGAGCGAAGTGACGTTCGCCAGACCGCCGTCGGCGGAATAGAGGCCCTTGCCGGTGCCCGCAATGCGGGTGGTGAGGCCCCCACCTGCGGCCACCTTCACCACGATGTGAGCGGCCGAATCGACCGCGTACATGTTGCCCGAAGCGTCAAACGTCACGCCGCGGCCAACAGCGAACGGATACGCCGCGGCGGTAGGCGCCGAGAGCGGCGGAACCCAATCAGTGCCCGCAAAGGTCACCACATCACCCGTGATTCCGGTGATGTTGAACGCGGGAGAAAGACTCGTCATTCCCGGCACGGCGGCCTGAAGGACGTAGCCCTCCCCGACCTTGTCAATACTCAACCCGGTGAAGGTGGCGAAGCCGGAGGCATTGGTGGTCTGGGTGAGCGTGCCCGACAGCGTTCCACCACCCGGGTTCGTGGCCAAGCTGAGCGTGATGGGCACTCCAATGTAGGGCGTCGACAGACCGACGCTGACCGGGAACGTGGTGCCGCGCGTGGTGTTGGACGGCGGATTGATAAAGTTCATCGTCACGCTCGCCGGAGTGTTTACGGTCAACAAGTAAGTGCCGGTGCTGGTCTGGCCGGTACCGTTATCGGTGCCGCGGACGGTGAAGCTGTAGAAGCCGGGAACGTTCGGCCCGCCCGAGAAGGTTCCGTTGGAAGCGTTGATGGTGAGGCCCACCGGGAGCGCTCCGGCGATGACGGTGAAGGTCCGGGTTCCGGCGCTGCCGCCCGCATTCGGGATCCCGCCGCCGAGTAGATAAGTCTGTCCCGCAGTGGCCGCCGGGAAGTTGGCGGCGAGCAGGGTGAACCGGCCGTTGCCGGTCATGGTGCCGATACCGAAGGCGGCGCGGACGCGGTTGTTCTGCGAATCCGCGATGTAGAGCGTGCCCGCGGCGTTGAAGTAAAGACCGCGCGGAGCGTTCACCCGGGCGCCGGAGAGCGGCCCGCCGTCACCGGTAAAGCCAGCGCCACCCGTGCTGTTGATGGTGGTGATGATGCCCGCCAGATCCACCTTGCGGATGCGGTTGCCAAACTGCTCACTGATGAACACGTTGCCCGCGGTATCGACCGCCACCGATTGTGGCGCATTGATGGTGCCCGAGATAGCGGGGCCTCCGTCGCCGCCGCCAGTGCCACAGTTACCCGCCGTGCCCGCGATGGTGGAGATGACGCCGGAAGGGTTCACCATCCGGACGACGCAGTTGTTGGTGTCGGCGATATAGAGGTTGCCGATTTGGTCGAAGGTGAGGCCTTGCGGGAACTGCAGCGTGGCCGAAGTGGCCGGGCCGCCGTCGCCGGAGAAGCTGCTGCCCCCCGTGCCGGCCACCGTGGTGACCGTGCCGGTGGCCATGTTGATCTGCCGGATGCGGTGGTTGGCCGCGTCCGCCACAAACATCAGTTGGCGGGAGGCATCATAGGCCAGGCCGCGGGGTCCATTGAAGCGGGCTGTCGCCACGGGGCCATCGGTGGAACCGCCGCTGTTGGCCGCGTTGGCATAAGTGGTGACGGCACCGGAGGTGCCGTCGATCTTCCGGATGCGGGCATTCTCCGCAAAGTAGACGTCCGTGCCCACCACCGCGATCCCTTCCGGGAAATGAGCCGCGAGAGTGTTGCCGGGGCCGTCGGGTGAATTGGAGTTGGCCTTCTTGTTGCCCACCAGCTGGGTCACCACACCGGCCGGGGAGAGCTTGTTGATGGCAAAGTTCTGGTCCTGCGTGAAGTAGATATTGCCGCTGGCGTCACCGGTGATGGCGTAGGGGACCCAGAGATCGGTCGCGGGACCCGCGCCAATGGCCTGGTTGCGGAACTGGCCGTTGCCCAGGACGTTGGTGACCAGCTGCGTCCCGCCATTGACCTTCATGATGCGGCGGCTGTAGAAGTCGTGAATGTAGAGGTCGCCCGCCGGGCTGACGGTGACGCCGTTTAGGTTGGTGAAGGGGGCACTGAGGGCCGTGGTGCCGTCAGTGGCCGTGGCAAAGGCACCGGTGCCCGCAACGGTGCTGATGATGCCACCCGAGATCTTGCGGACGCGATTGTTGAAGGTATCCGCGACATAGAGGTCGGTTCCGCGGAAAGCGACGCCGCTGGGGTTGCACACCACCGCCGCCGAGGCCGCGCCACCATCGCCGTTAAACGAGCAGCTACCCGTGCCGGTGATGGTGGAGATGACGCCACCGGAAACCAGCCGGATCCGGCTGTTACTGCTGTCCGCGATCGCCAGATTGCCGGAAGCGTCTACGGCGATGCCGGTCGGGAGATTCAGACGGGCGCTGGTGGCTGCCGCGCCGTCGCCGGAGTATCCGGCAACTCCCGAGCCCGCCACGGTTGTAATGAGACCGGAGGCAAGCGTGATCCGCCGGATGCGGTGGCCACCTTGTTCAGAGACATAGAGGTCACCCGCGCTAAGCGCCAACCCGAAGGGCGTCAAGAAGGACGCCGCGAGGGCCGAACCGCCATCGCCGGAGGAACTAAAGGCGCCGCTGCCCGCGACGGTGGTGATGATGCCGGTGGTCAAGTTGACGCGGCGGATGCGCAGGTTGCCACCATCGGCGATGTACAGCAGATTGGCGGCGCCATCCAGCGCCAGTCCGCGTGGAGTGTTCAACAGCGCGCTGGTGGCCGGGCCGCCATCGCCCGCAAAGCCGCCCACGAAAGCCGATCCGGCCACGACGCTGACCGCGCCACCCGGGGTGACCTTCACCACGATGTTGTTGCTCTCATCGGAGACGTAGAGGTTGCCGGCGGCATCGAGGACCGAGAAGCGGCTCTGCCCCAGCGAGTGGCTGGTGGCGACGGGCGAGAGCACGGGCACCCAGTCCTTACCCGCGACCGTCATGACGCCACCCGAAGTGGGGGAGACGTTGAAGGAGTTCGAGTCAAAGCTGACCGGCCCAACCGAGGCGCGGAGCACGTAGCCGTTGCCGGGAGTGTTGATGGGGAAACTGGCGAACGAGGCGTTGCCCGCGCCGTCCGCGGTAACCGTGGACCTGGTGGCGGGGCTGGTGCTGCCGGGCGCATAGGCGCCCACCGTAACCAGGGCTCCGGCCAGCGAGGGGGAGGAGACGACGAAGGGCGCTAGTGAGGCACCCGCCACGATGTTGCCGGGTTGGGGCAGGAAGGTGAGGGTGTCCGCCCAGTTGATGGAGACCAGGAAACTGGCTTGCGCCGTCTTGCCCGCCGCATCGGTGACGGTGACGTTGATCAGGTGATCGCCAGCCACGTTGGCAGTGGCCGGCATGGTGCCGCTGACGACACCCGACGACGGATTGATGGTGAAGCCACCGGCATCAATAGCGGACCACGTGTAGGGCAGCGTGCCGCCTGAGGCCTGGACGGTGGCGTTGTAGGGCACAAAGCGGCTGCCACCCGGCAGCGACGTGGTGGTGATCGTGAGCTTGCTGGCCACTCCGGCTTTGGAGGGCAGCTTGATCATGCGGACCCGGTCGTTATTGAGATCGGCGACAAACAGGTTGCCCGAGATTGGATCCCAGTGCAGAAGCTGCGGAGCCGAGAGTGCCGCGGCGGTGGCAGGTCCGCCATCACCGGAGAACGCCGCGGCGCCGTTGCCCGCAATCGTGCTGATGATGCCGGCCGTGTCCACCTTACGAATGCGGTTGTTATTGGTATCCGAGAAATAGACGTTGCCGACGTTATCGGCGGCCACGCCAAAGATCGCGCTGCCTAACGTGGCGGCGGTGGCGGGTTCACCATCACCGGAAAATCCGGTGGTGCCGCCGCACTGGCCCGCGAAGGTACTGATGATCCCGGTGGGCGTCACCATGCGCACGCAGTGGTTGTTGACCTCGGCGATGTAGTAGTTGCCCAGCCCATCCCGGGCGATCTGGCTGGGTAGGTTCAGCTTGGCTTTATCGGCCGATCCGCCATCCCCGGACGAGCCATTCGCCCCGGGGATGCCGACGACGGTGGTCACAACACCGGAGGGGTCGATGCTGCGGATGACGTGATTGCTGGAGTCAGCCACCAGCAGGTTGCCCGCCGGATCAAACAGCAGCCCGCGGGGTCCGTTGAAGCTGGCCGCGCTGGCCGGGCCGCCGACGCCCGCGAAGGTCGCGTTGCCGTTGCCGGCAAAGGTGGTGATAATGCCGGTCGCGTCCACTCGGCGGATCCGGTTGTTGAAAGTGTCACTGATGTAGATCTCGCCGGTGGTGGGGTGCACGACGGCATGGCCGGTGAAGTTAGTTAACAGGGCCGAGGTGGCCGGACCGCCGTTGCCCGCAAACCCCCGGACGCCGGTTCCGGCCACGGTGGAGATGGTGTTGGTGCCAGCCGTCACTTTCCGGATTCGTGAGCCGAGACGGGCGGAAATCAGCAAGTTGCCCGCCGGATCGACAAAGACGCCGTTCGGCTGCCAGAGATTGGCGGACGTGGCCGGTCCGCCATCGCCCGAGAACTTGAAGCTGCCGTTACCGGCGAAGGTGGTGATGGTGCCCGTGGCGTCGATCTTGCGCAGCCGCTGCGCGTTGTCGTCCCAGACGTAGATGAGGGTCCCGGCCGGGTTCACCAGAATGCTGGACGGGCTGCCGATCGCCGCTGCGACGGCCAGGCCGCCGTCGCCCGTGAAATTGATTTCCCCGGTACCGGCGATGGTCGAGATGATGCCGGTGGAGGTATCGACGCGCCGCACGCGCTGAGCAGCGGTGTCCGCAATGTAGAGATTGCCCGCCGCATCAATCGACAGCGATTGAGGACTGGAAAGGTTGGCGCTGGTGGCGGCGATGCCGTCGCCGTTGTAGCCAGCGTTGCCGGTGCCGGCCACGGTGGTGATGAGATTCGTGGACAGGTCCACCTGACGAACCCGGCGGCCGTTGCCTTCGGTGAAGAAGAGCTTGCCGTTGCGCAAGGCGATCGCCGTCGGCTGGTTGATCTGGGCCGTATTGGCGGCAATACCGTCGCCGTTGTAGCCCGCGGTGCCGGTGCCGGCGAGGGTGGAGATGATGCCCGCGGAGTTGATCTTGCGGATGCGGTTGTCGCTACCGTCGGCCAGGTAGAGGTTCACCAGGCCGCCGCCCAGCTCTTCCACGGCGATGCCCTGAACAAGCCGGATCTGGGCCGCCGTCGCGGGGCCGCCATCGCCGCTGTAGCCTTGCACGCCGGTTCCAGCGACGCTCGAGATGCGCTGGGTGGCGGCGTCGATCTTGAGGATGCGGCCGTTGGCGTCGGAGAAAAGGATATGGCCGGCCGCGCTGGTGGCGGGCGCGCGGTTGTTCAACGTGGTGACCGCGGTGGCCAACTGGCCGTCGCCGGGATAAGAGCTGCCAGCGGAAATGCCGGTTCCCGCGATCACGGACAAGGCACCCGCTGGAGTGATGCGGTAGACGTACCCGTTGAAGGTATCGGGCATCAGGATGTCGCCGTTGATGGCGAACGCCAAGCCGCGGTTTTCCGAGATGGGTACGGTGGTGGCCGCAGTGCCCGGGGCGGGGCTGATCTGCCAGCTGCGGCCGGCCACGGTGGTGATGCCGCCGGTGGCCAGGGCCACATCAAAGCTGTTGGAGGTGGCGGGCGAGGCGAAGCCGACGGAGCTCGCCCGGAGGGTGTAGCCGTTGGCGCCGAGATCGATTGCCAGGTCGTTGAAGGTGGCGATGCCGGAGGCGTTGGTGGTGCGGTTGAGCGTGCCGGTAAGGACGCCATTCACCGGGTTGGTCCCGATCGAAAGCGTGACCAGGGCACCCACCAGCGGCACGGAGCCCGGTCCCGTGGCCAGAACAGTGACGGCGGTGGGGAATATGGCTCCCGCGGTCTGCGGCGGGATCGCGGTTCCAAACGACAAGGTGGAACCGGCCGGTGCACCGACCGTCAAGGTGAGCAGGGCCTGGGCGGAGGCTCCACTGGCGGTCACCTGCACGGTGAGCGGATAGGCGCCCACGGAAGAGATCAAGCCGCTGAGCAGTCCGGTGGACGGGTTCAGCGTGACACCGGTGGGCAGAGTGCCGTTGACGATGGACCAGGTGCGGGCGCCACTGCCGCCCACCGCGGCCAGAGTGCTGGAGTACAGCGCGTTGTAGACGCCGTTGGGCAGCGTGGTGGTGGTGATGGTCAACCGCTGCGCCGGGTTGCCAGCGGGCGAGGGCGGTAGGGTGACGCGGCGGATACGGTCGTTGCCGCCATCAGAGATGTAGAGATTGCCCGCAGCGTCGACGGCCACTCGAGCCGGTGCGCGCAATTGGGCCGCGGCCGCTGGGGCGCCATCGCCCGAGAAGCCTGCCGTGCCATTGCCCGCAATCGTGGTGATGATGCCGGCCGTGTCGATCCGGCGCACCGGGGCGCTGTTGTTGGCTGCGCCGATATAGAGGTTCCCCTTGGCATCCAAGGCCAGGCCATAGGCGCGGATGGAGGCCGAAGTGGCCGGGCCGCCGTCACCGGTGAAACCAAACGTGCCATTGCCCGCATAGGTGGAGATGACGCCGGAGGGGCTCACCAACCGGATGCGCGCGTTTAAGTTGTCCGAGATAAACACGTTGCCCGCGCCATCGATGGCCAGGCCGCGGGGGGCGTTCAACTTGGCCGCCGTGGCCAAGCCGCCGTCACCGGAGAACCCGGCGCCATTGCCGCCCGCAAAGATCGTCGCCGGTCCACCAGCAGCGGGGATGCGCAGCACGCGGTGATTCCGCTCATCGGCCAGGTAGGCGTTATTGGCGCTGTCAAAGGCGATGGTGGAAACCGGGGACGTGTAGAAGCGGCTGATCGTTCCCGCGGGCGTGATGCGGCGCACGCCGTCGTAGCCATTGTCGGCGACGTAGACATTGCCGGCCTTGTCGACGGCGACGTCGGTCATGAAGTCGCCCAACGTGGCGCTGGTGGCCGGTCCCGTGTCGCCCGTGCCGCCGGGGTTGCCGTTACCGGCGAAGGTGGTGAGGCGTCCGGTCGAATCCAGCCGCCGCACGCGGCTGTTCAGCGAATCCGCGATATAGACGTTGCCGGTGGCATCCACTGCGACGCCGAACGGGCTGTTGAGATAGGCACTGGTGGCCGAGCCGCCATCACCGCCGTCCTTGAACTGGCCGTTGCCCGCAAAGGTACTGATGTTCTTGGTTCCGGCGTCCACCCGGCGAACTCGCTGATTGAATGAATCGGCGATAAAGAGATTGCCCGCCGCATCCGCCGCCAATCCGTAAGGCAGATTGACGCGCGCCGCCACCGCCGGGCCGCCGTCTCCGGTGAAGCCAGGAGCGGTACCGGCATAGGTAGAGATGGTGCCGCCCGGGGCCACGCGCCGGATGACGTGTTCCGTCGAGATGTAGAGATTGCCCGCCGCGTCGTGCGCCAGGCCGGACGCGCGCGCCAAAGTGGCCGCCGTCGCCGCGCCGCCATCGCCCGAGGCTCCATAGCCGCCTGTGCCCGCGAAGGTGGTGATGGTGCCGCCGCTGATCTGGCGTACGCGATTGTTGCCGCTATCGGCGACATAGATGGTGGTGCCGATCACGTCGACATCGCTGGGCGAATTCAGCAGGGCGGAGGTGGCAGGGCCACCATCACCGCCGTAGCCGACGCTGGCACTGCCCGCGATGGTGGTGATCACGCCTGACGGGTCAATCCGGCGGACCCGTTGATTGCCGCTGTCGGCAAAGTAGAGATTGCCGGAGGCATCGAAAGCCATCCCGCCAGGGCTTGAGATCTGCGCCTCGACGGCCGGGCCATCGTCACCAGAGAAGCCCACTGAGCCCGTGCCGGCCACGGTGGTGATGACACCTGCGGCCACTTTGCGAATCCGTCGATTGCCCAGGTCTGCGATGTAGAGATCACCCGTCACCGGATGAACAGCCACCCAGCTGGGGAAGGCCAGCATGGCGGCGGTGGCGGGGCCGCCGTCGCCTGAATAGCCGGAGGCGCCTGTGCCCGCAACCACGGTCAGCGCGCCCGCGGGGGTGATGCGGACCACGATGTGATTGCCGAGATCGGGCACGTAGAGATTGCCTGCGGCATCCACCGCGGCATCATCGATTTCGCCCAGCGGGAAGCTGGTGGCCGTGGTGGGTGCCAGTGATGGCGACCACGCGCGTCCCGCGATGGTCTGGATGAAGCCGGGCAGGGGCTGGATGGTGAAGACGCGCGACGTGGCCGCGGTGGCTCCATTGGCGCTGGCGATGAATTGATAGTCGGCCGATAGGGCGATGTTGAGACCGGAGAACGTGGCCTGGCCGTCGAGCGCGGTGGCCGCCGTCAAGGTTCCCGCCAGTACAGCTCCTGCCGGAGCGGTGGGCGCGAGCGCCAGGGTCACCGTCACTCCAGCCAGCGGATTGGCGCCGGAATCCTGCGCCCGGACTTTCACGGAGAAGGGTTGCGAGGCGGGCGTGTTGGCCGGCTGCGTCGAAAACACCAGCGTGATCGGCGAGACCTGCAGCGTCATCAGCTTGGTGGCCACCATGGGCACGGGGCTGGAATCCGTCACGCGGGCGGTAAAGGTGTAGATGCCGGTGGCCGGAATTGTGCCGGTTAGCTGGCCGGTGGAGGGGTTCAAGACAAAGCTGGCGGGCAGGGTGCTGCCCGGCAGGATGCCCCAGGTTTTGGCGCCGACACCGCCACCCGATTGCAGAGTGGTGGCATAGTTCAAACCGACAAAGCCGAACGGGAGAGTGGCCGGGGTGACGATGGTCAAGGGCGGCGGAGCGGCGACGACGATGCTGAAGGTCTGCACCGCGGTCTGCTTCACGCTGCCGGGGTCGGAGTCGGTGGCGAGAACGGTGAACTTGAAGGTGCCGGCCACGGTGGGCTGCCCCTGAATCATGCCCGATGCGGAAAGATTGACGCCGTTGGGCAGCTGCTCACCCACTTTGGGCACCAGCGACCAGACGATGGGAGCAAAGCCACCGGCATTTTCGAGCTGGGCCGTGTAGACCGCTCCCACTTGCGTCGAGGGCAGCGGATTGGCGGTGGTGATGAACAGCTTGGAGGCGGCAAACTTGGGCGTGCCACTGATGTCGTTGGTGTTCACGGCTTGGGCCGTGGTGGCGGCGGCGACCACGTCGGTGAGCTTGAAGTTGGGCTGGGTGTTGGGCACCAGCACGCGCAACAGCAGGCGCGCGGTCTCGCCTGGACCCAGGGCGACGGTGGCGTTCGATTCCGAGGAATCCGAGATGTTCGGGTTGGCGATCTGAGATTGGGCGGAGAAAACCGGATTATTGACGTAGAGCAATATCTGGTTTTGCGCCATGTATTTCAGCGAACAGCCGTCGGAAACCGGGGTGCCGTAGACTTTGTAAACAACCAGGCGCTTGCGGAACCCGTCGGGGATGCCGGCGCCGGTCAACAGCGTCTTTAAACTATAGGAAGCATAGGTGTTTCCCTTGTTCGTCACCTTCCAGGAGACGTCCTGGTAGGAGCCGTTGTTGATGTCCGGATTGTTGATGTCGGGATTGTTGATATCCGGGTTATTGATGTCAGGATTATTGATGTCCGGATTGTTGATATCCGGGTTATTTATGTCAGGATTATTGATGTCCGGGTTATTGATATCTGGATTGGCGACCCGGAGGTTATTGATGTCCGGATTGTTAATGTCCGGGTTATTGATGTCGGGATTGTTGATGTCCGGGTTGTTAATGTCCGGGTTATTGATGTCGGGATTATTGATGTCCGGATTGTTGATATCCGGGTTATTGATGTCGGGGTTATTGATGTCCGGATTGTTGATGTCCGGGTTGTAGACTTCCCGGTTATTGATATCGGGGTTGTTGATGTCCGGGTTATTGATGTCCGGGTTGCGCAACGGCGGATTGGTGGAGTCGCGATTGAGCACCACGGTCGACTTCAAGCCGCCAACGACGACGGTGCCGCCAGGAGCGGTGATCTCAGTGAAGTCCACCCGCACGGTGGCCGTGGCGTTGGTGGAGAGAATGAAGACCGGGCGCGAGATGGTGCCGTTGGGCGGAATGCGGGTATCCAAGCGCAGGATGTCGCCGGTGACGCCCTGTTTGCCGGTCTGCGAGAACGACGCGCGGCCACCCACGGGCTGATTGGCGATGCTCAACCGGAACGTCTTGGTCTGCTTGGTGGTGTTCTGCCCGGTGACGACAAAGGCGCGCGCGAAGGCGGTGTTCAGCGGCTTGCTGTTGGTGGGGGAGGACGCCACCAGTCCGTTGGTGATGCGGGCCGTGTAGATGTTCTGGTTGCGCATGCCGGTCTGACCGGGCACGCAGGCCAGACGGTTCAACGCGGGGTCCACCAGGCTGGTGGCGGCAATGCCATTCTCGATTTTGGGTGCCGGCAGATCGGCCTCCACCGTATTGGCTGGGAAGCCGGGACCACGCAGCTGGGCGGCCAGGGTCAAGGCAACATTGGGCGGCGTGTAGTTGCGCCAGTTGCCATCGGACGGCGGCCGGACATCGCGGTTATCGGTCCAGACGGCGTGAAACACCGGGCTTTCCGTGGGAGCCAAATTGAAGGCCCACTTGCCGTCGGTGCCCACCACGAAGGGGAGCGCGGCGACATCGATGTAGTCGCCCATAAAGGGCGTAGTGCCCAAGGCGAACATCGGCAGATTGGGCGGGTTGAGCTGCATCTGCTCAATGATTGGGTTGGAGGCGACGGAGCTCCCTGGGGCGGGCGGCCGGCTGCCGAAGCTATAGTCCGACAAGCGCGAAGCCTGGAAAGAGAGCGCCGAAAGCTCGGTCTGCGCGACGCGGACATCCATGGTCTGGCGGATGGCCAAGGGCGCGCGGGTGCCATCGGGCTTGCGGTAGGTATCGGAAATATCTTCGGTGAAGACCTTGCTGTCGGAGCCCGATTGCCGGTCGCCAATGGGCTGCCGCGTCTCCTGGTAGCCGCCGCCCCTGTCATCTTTCTTGAAGATGCCTTTGGTGTTGGAGTCGCGCAAGTCGTAATAGACCAGGGTCAATTTGCCCGCGGCCAAGGACATGGCGGGCATCACCTGATGTCCGCGGAAGGTGGTGGAGCTGTCGACCGCGATGGGCGGAGTCCAGTTCTGTCCGCCGACACTGCTGGTGATGACGATGCGAGCATCGCCGTTGGGGCCCGCGCCACGTTGGGACCAGGCGACGTAGATGCGGCCGCTGGCATCGATGCCCATGGTGGGATAGCCGTTGGTGCGGAAGCGGGCATCGATGACATTGCCGGAGCTGTCGACAATCGTGCTGCCTTGATCGAACGGCGAGTAGAGCACCTGACCCGCCGCCGGAGTGCCGGCCGTCGCGATGGTCTGCGGTGCGGAGAACGTCACGCCAAAGTCGGTGGACTTCGAGATCATCATGCCGTGCGGGCTGCCGGGAGTAGCAAAGCGGCGCCACACCACATAGAGGGCGCCGGTGGCCGGCTCAATGGCCAGCGTCGCACCCTGGTTGGCCGTGGCCGAAGAAGCCACCTGGATGGCGGGGCCGAAGGTGGCGCCGCAATCGCGGGAACGCGAAAACATGATGCGGCCCTTGGTGTCGTCACCATTCTCAAAAGCGGTCCAGACCAGATAAACATTGCCTCCGGGGAAGGTTTGGACCGGCGATTCGCCCCCGCCGACCACGCAATTCAGCGCCCCCGTGCGGGGAATATCGACGGCCAGCCAGGGCTTGTCGAGAAACGTGCTGCTGACGGCCGGACCCGAGGTGACCGTGCTTGTGGGGCTGGGCACACCTTCGGCCACCATGCGGTTGTCCAGATACTTGATCGGGTCAGCATCCCGGGTATACGGGATCACCCGGCCGTTCTTGGTGTAGGTCGCATAGGCGCCTTCACTGTTGTTGTTGTCGATGAAGCGGGCCAGAAAGATGCCGGTGGCGCCGTCGAGGCCGGTGTTGCTGCGGACGAAGCCCAGACCGGCGTAGTAGAACATGCCGTTGGTGCCGGAGCGGACCACCGGATCGGCTCCAGCCTTATAGCCCTTCTGAAAAAGCACCGAGTTTCGTCCAGTAACGGAGCGGTCCTGCGGATAGCCAGGCAGTAAAGTACTGGTCCAGCTGAGACCGCCGTCGCGAGACTTGAACACGCCCAGCCAAGCATCGCCAGTGGCCTTGCTGCCTTCGATTCCGGGGACGTCGACGGTTCGATAATCGTTGGAGCCGGCCAGCAAGTGGAGGGGGTTGCGGGTGGAGACGCCGATGGAGGGTTCGTTCTGGCGCTGGAGAAACGGATCACCGGTGGGCCAACCAATACCGGACACCATGTTGACGTTCCGTCCAGGAATCTGGGCTAAACACACCGCGGCCGCGAGAACACCGAAAGCCAGCTTGCCAAGAAGCATGAGAGCTCCTCCGATCTTGTTTCCATCCATCGAACTTGGCGACGATAGCACACCCTCAGGTGTTTCCCCAAAGAACTACGGGCGTCTTAGGTGATACAAGTCAGGCCGTGCGAAGCGAAGTTGCTGGTCATCCGCCAGGGTCTAGGACATAACGACTAATGGTGGTCTAAGGGCGGGAAGCGTTACAAAGGTTCCAGTACTGTAGTTTGCAACTGGTGAGAAACCGCTTTTCACACTTGCGGCGATAGGCTAGAATCGGGTCTGTCCCTTTGGAGGACGCATTGGCAGAAGCCAGGCGTTGGAGGAGCACCGGACATGAAAAGACTATCTGTCAGCCTGATTGCATTGGCGGCTTGGGCGGCCTCGGCCACAGCCGGGGTGCTGATCGGCGGTCCGGCGGAGCCCAGTTCAGGCAGTTCGGTGCCTTTTGGCAATGATCAGTACCGCGGCTTCCAGCAGGTGTATCGGGCGTCGCTGTTCAGTGAATCCATCAAGATCGGCGGCCTGACGTTCTTCAATTCCAACGATTTCAATTCGCCGACGCATGATCCGATGGACCCCAACTATCCGGTGGTGGGCGCCATCCATCAGGCCGACTATGCGATCCGCCTGGGCACCGTGCCCACCGGATTCACGCTTTCCGGCGATCTGAACGCGAACCTGATTCAGTCGACCGACTTGACGTACTTCTTCGTCGGGTCCATGGGCGGCAATGTGGACGGCCAGTTCACCCGCGGCGGCAACCAGAAGACGTTCTTCTATGACCCGACGCAGGGCGACCTGATCCTGGACATCCGCAAGACGCAGGGCGCGCCAGAGCTGACGATGTTTCTGGACGTGAATTCGACCAGCGGCAACGGGCTCTCCATTGCGTTTGTGAACGACCCCTCGCCCAACATCACCGAAGATTGCCTGGGCTGCGTGATGGAGAATTACGGACTGGTGACGCAGTTCGAGGTGGCCGGATCGACCCAGTACGTGCCGATTCTGCCCGACATCTCGGGCGATGGCTCGTTCTCGTTTGAGGAGCAGGCCGGCGGCATGTGGTTTGACCCGCCCGCGCTGGACGGCTTCACCTTTAAGGGCGGCGTGCGCGCGGATCTGACGATGACGCTGTTCTCCGGAATTGAGTTCCCGTTGGGCTTTGTGGGCGATTTCACGTTGCTGGACGCGCAGCAGAAGTCGCTGGGCACGTTCTCGGGCGGCAGCAAGTATACGTTCTCGAGCCCCGTTTCTGAGTTCTCGATTGTCGGCATCAACCCTGCCCCCGACTACTCTGATCCGTCGGCGTTTCCGCTGTGGATCGAATTTGACCAGCCGACCGGCGTATTCTCGATGGCCCAGTTTGACCCGCTACCCCCGCCCCCGACGGGCGCGGTGCCGGAGCCCAGCGCTCTCTGGCTGAGTGCGGGTGGCTTGTTCGCCTTGTTGACCGTGGCCCGCCGCCGGTAGCCAATCCGGCTATTGGGCGTCATGAAAGATCAGCCCCAGCGTGTGGCGCAGGCCGGCGCGCAGAGGGCTGACGCCGTGGCGGACGTTGGCGCGGTAAAAGCCACGTTGGCTTGGAACCGGGCGATACCGCGTGGTGATCACCACCGCTTCTCCTTGCCCTAACGGAATCACCTGCCCCATCGACTGAGCCCGCGGGCGTTGTTCGGTCAACAGGAGTTCCCCGCCCTCAAAGTCCCGGCCCGGCGCGTTGAGCCCGATCACCACTTGAAACGGAAAGACGACGCTGCCGTAGAGATCCTGGTGGAGGCAGTTGTAATCCCCTTCCTGATACCGCAGCAGCAGAGGCGTGGGGCGCGTCTGGCCGGCCTGGTGGCACCGCGCCAGAAATTCATTCAGCGTGGGCGGGTACTCCTCCGGTAGCCCCAGATCCGCCATCCAGCGGGAAGCAGGGGCCGCCAGCGGCGCATAGAGCTGCGTACGCAGTTGGGCCACCAGCTCCGGGAGCGGGTCGGCAAAATACTGATACTCGCCGCGGCCAAAGCGGAACTGCTCCATGCGAATGTGGCGGCGGAAGTGTTGGGGCTGGTCAAACAGGTTGATCAGCTGCTGGCATTGCTCTGGATTGAGCAAGCGTCCCAGCGGCGCCCAGCCGTGCTGGCGCAACTGCGGCTCAATTGAGGGCTCAGTTGCGGGCTCAAGGGCAACGGCGGCAGCGATCATCATCGCGCCACCCCGCGAGCCGCCGCGCGCTCTTGATCGAGCAGCGTGCGCTTCCGCTCGACGCCCCAGCGATAGCCGCCCATCTCACCAGTACCGCGTATGACGCGATGGCAGGGGATCACGAGAGCCACCCGGTTGGTGGCACAGGCGCGGGCGACGGCCCGGGCCGCGGTGGGGTGCCCGAGACCCTGGGCCACTTCGGCGTAGGACTGGACACTGCCATAGGGAATCGACTGCAGGTATTGCCACACCTTCATCTGAAACGCGGTAGCGCGCAGGTCGAGCGGCAGATCCAAGCGAGGTTGCTGGCCGCGGACGTGTTGCTCCAGCGCTTGCATCCAGGCGGCGAACTGTTCCGGGTAGGGCTCCGCCATCGGCTGGACGCGCGCTCGGGGATATTCGGCGCGCAGCTGAGCCAGCAGCGCGGCGTCCGAGCCGGCGAACTGGACAAAGCAGAGGCCCCGGTCGGTGGCGCCGATCATCATGCGGCCCAGGGCGGAGCCGACCGAGACGTAGGAGATCGGGACGTCATCGCCGCCGGAGCGGTACTCAGCGGGCGTCATCCCCAGCCTCGTGTCCACCTTTTCATAGACGCGGCTTAAGGACCCGAAGCCGGCCTCGAAGATGGCATCGGTGACGGAGCGTTGCTGGCGCAGCTCAACTTTGAGGACATCGAGGCGGCACGCTTCCGCAAACTGGCGCGGCGTGACGCCCATGATGGCCTTGAAGGTCCGCTGGAAGTGGAAACGGCTTAACCCCGCCTGGGCGGCCATGTCGGCCAACGTGAGCGGCTCCTGCGCGTGAGCGCGAATGTATTCACAGACTTGCCGGATGCGGCCGCTATCCGGGTCCTGCCCGATGGCGGCCAGCGGGTGGCAGCGCAGACAAGGGCGGAGGCCCGCGCGTTCCGCATCCTGGGCTTCCCTGAAGAAGCGGACGTTCTTCCGCAAGGGCCGCCGGCAGGCGCAGGAGGGGCGGCAGTAGACGCCCGTGGTGACGACGCCGAAGAAGAACTGGCCGTCAAACGACGGGTCGCGCCGCTCCAGGATCTGCCAAAGCTCGTCCGGATCTAGGGGCTGGGGTTCGATGATGTTTCTCATGATGCCTTGTTTCTCTGGATCCAGGATGAAGGTTCGGCTCTTAGGCGCCCATCCGTTTATTGCGCAGTGATGTTTTTTGCCGCCCGGGCCAGCCAAAGCCCGCTGGGGATTGGAGTTCTACGGTTTCCACCCGATAAGGTTCCTGATGAGTGCGTTGTTTACGCTCGTAGCTAGCGTATTGCTGGCAACTGACGGGCCCACGGGCGGGACGGCCGAAGATCCCACCGGGGTGCGGAACCTCAATTTGGAGCAGCTGCTGGCGACGCCCGTCACCACCGTCAAGCGGAAAGAGGACAGCCTGACGCATTCCGCCGGGGCGGTGTATGTGATCACCCAGCAGGAGTTGCGCCGCTTTGGCGTCACCAGCATCCCGGAGGCGCTAAGGCTGGTGCCGGGCATGGATGTCGCCCGCGTCGGGTTGACCAGTTGGGCCGTCAGTGCCCGGGGATACAACGCAGCGTTCGCCAACAAGCTGCTGGTGATGATCGATGGACGGACGGTGTACACCCCGGTCTTCGGCGCGGTGCATTGGGACAGCCAGGACGCCCTGATCGACGACATTGACCGGATTGAGGTGATGCGCGGGCCGGGAGCGGTGATGTGGGGCGCCAACGCGGTGAACGGCGTCGTCAACATCATCACCAAAACGTCCCAGCGCACGCAGGGTACGCAAGTGACGGTCGGGTCGGGCACGCAGGACCAGGCGCTTACGCGTTTCCGGCACGGGGGAGCGGCGGGACGCCGGGGCTTTTACCGGGTCTATGCCCAGCACACCCTCCGCACCGGGGACCAGAGCGACGGGACGGATATGGGCACGGCCCGGTGGAGCTTTCTGCAAGGCGGCTTTCGCGGCGACTGGACCCCGACAGGCACCGACACGATGACGGTTCAGGGTGATTCCTATCGCAGCGGGTTCCGGATCGCCAATCAGACGGCGACGCTGACACCACCCTACTCACAGCTGCGTCTGGACCGCGGGGTGGCCGCGGGCGCCAATGCGCTGGCCCGTTGGGAGCATACCCATGGTGACGGCGCCAGCACGACAGTCCAGTCTTATTTTGATGTTTATGATCGCGATTCCGACCTGCTCAGCTACGTGGTCCAGACGGTCGATTTTGATGTACAGCATCGGCGGCAGCTGTTTGACCGGCACGAGTTGGTGGTGGGCGTGGGCGGCCGTGGGGTCTGGGACCAGACCACGCTCACCGAAGGCATCAGCTTTGCCGATCCGCGAAGGCAGTACGGGTTGTTTCACGCCACATTGCAGGATGAATGGACGCTAAAGCCCAACCGGCTGGCCATTACGGGCGGGCTCCGGCTGGAACGGAACAGCTTCACGGGCTGGTCGCTCCAGCCCACGGCCCGCCTGCTCTACACGCCCACCCGAAAGCATACGTTCTGGGGGGCCATCTCCCACGCGGTCCGGACTCCCTCTCGGGGCGAACTGGGGTTCCAAGCGGATGTCAGCGCGACTGCGGGGCCGGGACTGCCCATATTGGCTCGCACCACCGGCACCCCGGACCTGCGAAATGAACTCGGCAACACCGTTGAAGGGGGCGGCCGGTGGCAGTGGAACCAACGGCTGATCGTCGACTCCACCGTGTATTACTCCTGGACGGACGGCGCCGCTCAACTGGTGATCGGAACACCGTCACTCCGGCGTTCACCCCAAGGCGACTACCTGTTGGCTCCCGCTTACTACGTGAATGGACTGAAGGTGGATACCGCAGGGTGGGAAACCGCGGTCCGCTTTGAGGCCGCCCGGGAGTGGCACCTGGCTGGCGCCTATACCCTGTTCGATCTGCACTACCATTCCGAGTTCCGGCCGGCCGGACTGCAGCCGGACCCTCTGGCGTTGGCGCACAATTCGCCACCCCATCAGTTCTCCATCCGGTCGGAATGGAATCCGCGCCGCCGCTGGGAGCTGGATGCGGCGTATTTTTGGAACGCCGGACTGATGCCGGCCAATCCGGCGACGGCTCGCCGTCAGCGGCTGGATGCACGCCTGGGGTGGCTGATCAGCGAATCGGCCGAGCTTTCCGTGGGGGTCCAGAATCTGCTGAATCCACACCGCATCGAGATCTTTAACCATGTGGGTCCGGCGTCCGTTGTGTTCGGCCGTCAAGCATACGTTCGTCTAGGATTCCGCTTCTAAGGCGAATTGATGCACCGGAGCCACAATCCGAGCAGCGTCCGGCGCCCGGGCTCCCCCCGCGGGGTGCGCGGCCGGTTATTGGCCGGCCTGCTCCTCGCCGTATCGTGTGTAGGACAGACGGCCAATGAGCCTTTCGCGTCAAGCCGGGCCGTGCGGGCGGCCTTGATCCTCCAGTTGATCAATTTCGTCGAATGGCCGGAAGGGCCTAAAGATGAGATCCAGGTTTGCGTCCTGGGCGACGAGCCGCTAGCGGCGGCACTGCGGTCCGCCCTGACCGGCGGCCAGGAACGGCCGAAACCGGGCGGCACGGTAGCGGCCGCTGCTCCACGGCCGGTGGTGGTCTCACTTTCCCGGTTGAAGTCCGAGCAGGACTCCCGGACCTGCCACGTGGTGGCGGTGGGTGACTATGACGAGCGTCAGGTGCGCGCCTATCTGGCGGGACTGCAAGCGCGTCCAGTGGTGACGGTCGGGTCGAGCGAGGACTTTTTGCGGCAGGGCGGGATGGTCCGGTTCCGTCTCACCGATGGACGGATCGCGATTGAAGTCAGCCAAGGGCCGCTGGAGCGCTCCCGGCTCCGCTTTAGCTCCAAGCTGCTGCGCTTGGCCCGCATGGTGAATCTGGAGAAGGAGGGCAACCAGCCATGATCTGGTGGCATCGCCTCTCCTACCGTACTCAGCTGCTGAGTGCGATCCTGTCGGCCAGTCTGGTGACCTTGGGCTTAGCCGGGGCCGGCTTGCTGACCGTGGAGCTGATCCAGAGCCGTCAGCGGTTGGCCCAGCACATCAAATCCTCGGCCCAGATTGTGGGCGCCAATGCCACCGCCGCCTTGGCGTTCAACAACGCCGCCGATGCCGAAGAAGTGATGGAGGCGTTGAAGAACGACCGCCGGATCAGTTCCGCCCGGATCTGCGACCAACGGGGCCAAGTGTTCGCGCGCTATGAGCGGTCGCCCCGAACGGCGGCACCTTTGGGCCGCTGCCAGGAAGGCACTGAATTCCGGGAGGGCGAAGTGATCGTCACGCGGCCGGTGCGGGCGGGCGGGCGGCAGATGGGGCTGGTTGAGGTGCGGGCGGATCTGGAGCCTCTGACGGCGGTCGCGTTCCGGTTTCTGGCCGTGTCGGGCGTGGTGGTGTTGCTGTCGGTGCTGGTGGCAACGCTGATTGGGGTCTACTTCCAACGGCTGATCGCCGCCCCGCTGCAACGTCTGGCCGCCACCGCCAGCAGCATCACCGGGCAACATGACTACACCGTGCGGGCGCAGCCGGAATCAGGTGCGGAGCTAGGGCGTCTGGTGGGCTGGTTCAACGACATGTTGAGCGAGATTGAGCAACGCGACGCCGCCCTGCAGAAAAACGGCGAAGAACTGGAGGCGACCGTCGCCGCGCGCACCGCCGAACTGCTGCAAGCCAAGGAGCAAGCCGAAGAATCCGCCCGGCTGAAGAGCGAGTTTCTCGCCAACATGAGCCATGAGATCCGGACACCCATGAACGGAGTGTTGGGCATGGCCGAAGTGTTGCTGGCCACGCCGCTGGACCCGGAGCAGCGCGATTGCGCGGAGACGCTGCAAGGCTCCGCGGCTGGTTTGTTGACGCTGCTGAACGACATTCTGGACTTTTCAAAAGTGGAAGCCGGACGCCTGGAAGTGGAGCACGAACCATTTGACCTGCACGACGTCGTCTTTCAAACTGCCCGCACACTGGCGTTGATCGCGGACCGCAAGGGCCTGGAGCTGATTGCCTTCGTGGACCCGGCCGTGCCTCGCGTCGTACGCGGTGATGCGTTCCGGCTGCGACAAGTATTGCTGAATCTGCTGGGCAATGCGATCAAGTTCACGGCCCAGGGCGAGGTGGAGCTGACGGTTGATCTGCAGCTGATGGGATCGCCGGAGCTGCGTTTCTCGGTGCGGGATTCCGGAATTGGGATTGCTGGCGAGAAGCTGGCGGTGATCTTTGAGCCGTTCCGGCAAGCCGACGGGTCCACCACCCGCCGATATGGAGGGACCGGGCTGGGGTTGTCGATCTGCCATCAGCTGGTGAGGCTGATGGGCGGGCAGATTGTCGTCGACAGCACGGAGGGCGAAGGCAGTGTGTTTTTCTTCGCCCTGCCGTTGGATGTGCCGGCCGAGGCCACACCGGAGCTTCCGGGGCCGCTGACGACCCCCTTGGCTGGGCGGCCCGTGCTGCTGGTGGATGATAGCCCCGCCCATTTGCGAGCGTTGGAGCGAATGGTGGCCGCGTTGGGGATGCGTCCCGTCTTGGCCCATTCGGGGGAAGAGGCACTGCGGCATCTGGCGGCACGCGGCGGGCATGTGGAGCTGGTGGTGCTCGATACCCGGTTGCCGGACCTGGACACCGCCGAGTTCATCCGGCGCCTGCCAGCAGGAATGGGTGGCCGGTCCGTGCTGGCCCTGGTGCCGCCATCAGGAGCCGACAGCAGCATCTCGCGCGTGGAACTGGGCGTGCGGCACCGGCTGCTGAAACCGGTTTCGCCGGCCGATCTGCGCCGCTCGCTGGAGGCGATGATCGGTCCGCCCGCGGAGGCGGCCTCCGGCGCTCTACTGGCGCCCTCCAGCACACCGCGGAATTCCAAGCGGTGCCGCATCCTGGTGGCCGAAGACAACGCGGTGAACCGCAAGGTGGTGCTGGCCCTGCTGAGCCGGGAAGGGCATACCGTGGTGACGGCCAACGATGGGCGGGAGGCGGTGGAGGCGTTTGAGCAGGAGAGCTTTGACCTGATCCTGATGGACGTCCAGATGCCGGTGCTTTCCGGCCTGGAGGCCACCCGCCTGATCCGCCAGCGGGAAGCCACTTCGGGCACCCACATTCCCGTGGTCGCCATAACCGCGGGCGCTTTTGCCGAGGATCGGGCCGAATGCCTCGCCGCCGGCATGGACTTCCACTTGGCCAAGCCGGTCAACCGGGTGGCTCTTCTGGCAACGATTGAGGAGTGTATCCGCGCAGGCGATCAGCTGCGGGAGGCGCCGCAGGAGCGCGGTCCGGTGGGCCAGGAAATCTAGACCTGACGGCTAGGGCTCCGGAATCAGCTCGCCGAGGCCGATCTGGCCATGGATGCGCTCTGCCGGGTGGGCCACGTCGCCGCCGCCGAACCAGACTTTCACGCGGCCATCGGGTAGCGGCTCGACGTGGGGGTCGCAGACCACCTTGGCGTTCCAGGGCTGGTCGCCTTGGATGATGAAGCCTTTCACTTTCTGCCAGCGGACGCCGTCGCTCGATCGCGCCAGGCCGATCCGCCGCACCTCGTCATGCGCCCGGCCGGTGTAGAGCATCCACCAGGAGCCATATGACGTCCAGATGGCGGGTTCGCCCAGGCCGTTCTCATCAAAGCTGCCGGGCTCGCCGACTTCGAGAATCGGGTTCGAGCGCAGCTTGGTCCAGGTATGGCCGTCGGTCGAGGTGGCGACGCCCAGGCGCTGCTGGCGAGCCCGGTCCTGCCCGAGATAGTAGAGGTACAGCGAGCCGCCCGCTTCAATCACGTAGGGGTCGGCGACACCGCGCTCATCCCAACTGCCGCGCGGGCCGACGTCGAGCGCGGGGGAAGTGTCGCGATCCCACTCCTGGCCGTCTTTCGAGCGGGCGAACGCGATCTTGGGAATGTCCGGCCCCAGCACGTGATACCAGTGCCAATACTGCCCGCCATGGAAGATCACGCTGCCGTTGGCGGCGATATAGCCACCCTCCCAACCCTTTGGGGTCAAGACACGCTTGCCGTCGAGCGCGGTGTACCAGGTCTTGCCGTCGAAGACGGAATAGAACAGCTTGCCATTGGCCATGCTGGGGTTCAGCACGTCCACTTCGCCCCCGGAAGGGCGCAGCAACGGGTCCTTGGGCGGCACCCACCGCCAATGGACCTCACGCGGCTGGCCTGAGGGGGCGGGCAGCGTGAAATCCGCATACCGGCCGCAGCCGGCGAGCATCAGGAACGCGAGCGCACTAGCGCAGATAGAGGAATAGCGTATGGCTGCGCCCTTCGCCGTCGTCTTCAATGGTGATCGTCTTTTCCGGATTCCAGCCGCCTACTTCAAAATCGTGCGCGACCACCCGGGTGCCCTTCTTCAACTGCTTGTCGAGCATGGGGCGGACCTTTTCGTTCGAGAGCGGCAACAGGTAGATGGTGATGACGTCCATCTGCGTGTAGTCCTGCACCATGATGTCGCCGTGGATGATGCGGGCCGTCTTGTCGAGGCCCAGGCTCTTGATCTTGGCGGAGCTCTGTTTGTAGAGCGCTTCGTCAAACTCAATGCCGGTGGCATCGGCGCCGAACTTCTTGGCCGCCATGATGACGATGCGCCCATCGCCGGACCCCAGGTCCACCATCTTTTCGCCCTTCTTCAAGCCCACCACTTCCAGCATCTTCTGTACCACTGAATCCGGCGTCGGATAGTAGGGGGCGAGCTTCTCCACTTCTTTCGGCTGTTGGGCGACGAAGAGAGTGAGTGCGAGGACGGCGGTTGTGATCATGGGCGAGAGATCTCCTACGGTTCAATATAAACGCGCACCCGGTTGCTTTCGCGGCCGGCGACTTCCAGCGACAATTCCACCGTGCCGCGGTTCACCAGATTCGGAACCAGCGCTTCCACCAGGTAGAACCCAATATACCCGGGCGCCAGCACCGCGCGGGTTACCTCCAGCGCCTGACCATCCAGCAGCACGCGCACTGGCGCTTCGACAGCAGGCGGCGCCTCCAGCGGTGCCTCCACGCCCGCGGGCCATTCCGGCCGCACGCGACCCAGGCCCGTGGCCAGAATCTGCAACCGCATGCCGGACCGCGCCGGGCGCAGACCATCGAGCAGCACCCCTGAATCGCCATCAATCAGCATCGGCGCGCCATCGCGCTCAAACACCGCCGGAGCGGCCCGCTCGAGCGGTACCGACAGGCTCCAGTTGCGGGCGGCTGATTCCAGCTGCAGCAGCACCTCGCGCCCTTCGGCGTTGAACGGCACCTGCAACTGCGTTTCTCCAGCGAGCGAACCCATGCTCACCGCGCCGCGCACGCGCAGGGCATCGGGCCCCAGAATGCTGAGCAGAGCGCCCGGAGCGGCCGGCCGGGGCCGCAAGTCCGCCGCACTGACGAGTGACGGCAGCTGACGGCGATGCGGCGCGAGCGCAGCGTAGATGCCCCAACCTTCAAACGCGACAAAGAGCTGGTTGCCGTTGTCGTCCAAACGCACGTCCAGCGCCTTGGCCTCGGGCAACGCACCGGTCAGCCGGCGCCAACTGCCACCGGGCACGGGAGCCCGCAAGTCGAGCGTCGCCATAAAGACGCCCGCGGCGGTCGCGGCATAAACCGAGTTTGACTCACGGTGCGCGGTGACGCCGTAGATGGCCGTGCCCGCCAGGTTGAGCGTCACGTCGTCCCAGAGATCGCCGCCGTTCACCGTGCGGAACAGCTTCCCGTCGCGCACTGCCAGCGTGGTCAGCGGATCCGCCTCATCCTGCCAGCTCCGCGCAGTGGCCGCACGGGCGTCGCCGACGCGGGCCCAGCTGTCGCGCTGCCATTCAAAGATCGTGTTGCGGGAGGCGATGCGGAGAGGGCGCGAATCGAGGATGCGCTCCACTGGCAAATTGGGCAGCGTGTTGTTCAAACCCGCCCAGGTGCGTCCGCCATCGAGCGATCGCCAGATGCCGTCCGAGTCAGCTTCCACCAGCTCCTGCTCGCCGCGCGTGGCGGCGGCGGTGGCGCTTAAGGGCGCCTTCGAACGTGACGGGCGCCAGGTCTCAAAATCGTCCGTGAGGAAGATGTTGCCGGAGGCGGTTTCCACCGCCAGTGATTCGCGCTCAAACCAGACGCGTTCCACCGGACCCGTGGCCAGCTCACCAAAGCGCGTGCGGATGGCAGAATTGCCGATACGCCGCCAGTCGAGCGTGGTTTCCCGAGCTGCGTCTCGGCCGTTGTCGCGGGGCGCTTCCTGGGCGCGAGCGTTAGTGGAGACGGCGGCCGCTATGACACACAGAGAAAAGATCAGCCGAGTTGTGGCAGTGCGACACATCGCTAGCGTCCATTGTATCCTGGGAGAGATAGGCACCCGTCTGCCAGATCAATCACTTGGCTGGCGGCCCGCAAGTTGCATTGCAATTCGGGGTACACTCTGGGATTCCCCAGAGCGGGGCGATTTCGGTTAGGCTGAAGATGATGAGCGGGTTGCATACACGGTTATCGGCGGCAGTGCTGTATATGGTTACAGCGCCCGTACTGTGTCTGGCCCAGCTGGAAACGCTCGAAGCCGCCAAAGTGTTGAGCGTGCATGGCAATGTCTCCGTGGTGCGCGACACCCAGGCCTGGGCGGTGATGCCCGGAATGACGTTACAGCCGCGACAGGAAGTCATCACGGGAGCTGACGGCTACGCCGTGCTCCAGGTTGCGGATGGAAGCCAGTTTGAAGTTTTCCCCAACAGCCGCTTTGTTTTCCGGCAGAACGCCGGTTCACTGCGCGAGCTGCTGGACCTGTGGATTGGCCGGGTGAAGGTCCACATCCAGAAGTTGAACGGCCAACCGAATCCCAACCGGGTCCGGACGCCTACCGCGGTGATCTCGGTCCGCGGCACCATCTTTGACGTCACCGTGGAAGATGATGGCGACGTGACGCTGGTGTATGTGGAAGAAGGCCAAGTGGCGGTGCAGCACGCGATTCTGCCTTACACCGACGCGAAACTGTTGAACGCCGGCGAATATTTGCGGGTCTACAAGAATGCTCCGCTGGCCGCCCGCCGGGTGGACCGGGGCTTGGTGCTGCAACGGAGCCTCCGTGTGCTCTCTGATGTGCTGGTGATGAAGGGACCGCGTTTGGGTGGTGGTGGAAGTTCGGCCGGCGGTGCTGCCGGTTCGACGGGCGGCAGCGTGGGGCTGCCGGGCGATACTGGGTCCACTACGCCGCCGCCTCCTCCTCCGCCTCCACCGCCCCCGCCGGGTGGCAACTAAGAGAGTGCAGGACTGCGGATGCTGTCCCTGTCGCTAGTGCTACTCCTCGCGCAGGCCAGTCCGGCAGCGCCGGCCAATGTTGCGCCTCCTACTCCAGGGCCCACGCAACCCGACTGGGACATCCGCCGGGATTTGCCGCAACTACCAGCTCGGGTGAAGCAACTGCTGCCGTTGCTGAAGCAGCTGACCCCCAAAGCCTGGATCGCCAATGGCGCTTCTGAGATCTACTTTGACCAGTGGGTGTCCGTCCAGAAAGAGGTGGGTTATCTGGAGCAATCCGCCCAGACCTTGGCCCGCCAGCCGGACCGGCTTACGCTGGCGCTCGAAACCTTCTTCCGGCTTCAGGCGATCGAGACGCGGATGGGCAATCTGGTGGAGGCGGTACGGAAGTATCAGAACCCCGCCATGGCCGATCTGCTGCAGTCGCTGACGGCCGAGTATCTGGGCGTCAAGGTTGGCTTGCAGCAGTACATTGCCGAAGTGGCGGCCCAACGTGAGGCTGAATGGAAAGTGATGGAGAGCGAGGCTCAGCGATGCCGTACCCAGTTGACCGCGCCCACGCCACCGGCCCCCAGGAGGACACCGTGACCGTACCCACTCCGCCCACCCCCACCGCGGCTGTGAACGCTCCGGGGTTGAGCTTCCGCTGCTCCATTTGCGGCGAACCCTCGGGTGAGATTTGCATCTGGTGCACCAAAGATGCCTGCGCTCTGCACCTGTGCGAGCACTGCCGCCGCTGCAGCGACTGCTGCCTGTGCCGCCAGCAAGACCACCGGCGCTAGTTGGAGGCCAGGCAGCCGCGCCCTCCGAGCACTGCCCGTCCACACCGGCGGACCATTCTCATCAGTCCTTTTCAGCGCCGCGACCGTGAGGAAGCGGCCTTTGCCCCCAGCAGTTAACTTCCCGTCATCCGCCAGAGGATCAGGCCCAGTGTAATACGATAATGCGATATCATTATTGATATGACCGTCCTCCCTCAACCACTTCCCCGTTCGGCAAAGCTCCCGGTGACCGTTCTCTCGGGATTCCTGGGAGCTGGCAAGACCACCGTGTTGAACCATGTCCTGAACAATCGCGAAGGCTTGCGCGTGGCCGTGATTGTCAACGACATGAGCGAGGTGAACATCGATTCCCGGCTGGTGGCGCAGCACTCGGCGCTCAACCGTGTCGACGAAAAGCTGGTGGAGATGTCCAACGGCTGCATCTGCTGCACGTTGCGCGAGGATCTGCTGGTGGAGGTGAAGAAGCTGGCCCAGGAAGGCCGCTTTGACTACCTGTTGATCGAATCCACCGGCATCTCGGAGCCGATGCCCGTCGCCGCCACCTTCAGCTTTGTTGACGAATCCGACCAGTGCCTGGGCGACGTGGCCCAGTTGGACACGATGGTCACGGTGGTGGATGGAGAGAAGTTCCTCGAAGACTTTGAGTCCCTGGACTCGCTGCTCGACCGCCGGATGGAGCTGAGCGAGGAGGACGAGCGCAACATCGCCGAGTTGCTGATCGAACAGATCGAGTTCGCCAATGTCCTGGTGATCAACAAGACCGACCGGATGTCAGAGGCGGGGCGCACCCGGCTCCGGCTGATCCTGAACCGGCTGAATCCAGAAGCACGCCAGGTGGAGACCGCCTTTGGGCGGGTGCCGCCCCGGCAAATTCTCCATACCGGGCTATTTGATGAAGCGAAGGCGGCCACCGCGGCCGGTTGGTTGAAGGAGTTGCAGGGTTTTGGGCAGCATACTCCGGAATCGGACGAGTACGGCATCTCCAGCTTCGTCTACCAGGCCCGCCGCCCGTTCCATCCGCAGCGGCTGTGGGATTTGCTGGATGAGGGTTGGGCCGGGGTGCTGCGCGCCAAGGGCTTCCTGTGGCTGGCCACGAAGCATGACCTGATTGGCGTCTACTCGCAGGCTGGGAACTGCGTCAGCCTGGAGCCGGAGCGGCCCTGGTACGCCGCCGTGCCGCAAGATCAATGGCCGGCTGATGAGCAGTCCCTCCAGGCGATCCGGCAACTGTGGCAGGAGCCCTACGGCGACCGCATGCAGGAGGTCGTCTTCATCGGGGCCGGGATGGACCGGGCCAGCATCGAGTTACGCCTGAACGCCTGCCTGCTCACCGCCGAGGAGATGGCCCTGCCGCCAGAGACCTGGGAGGTGATCTTCGAAGATCCCTTTGGCGTCTGGGAGCACGGCACGGAATAGCGCCGGAGGCGAAGCACGTGGCCGCCGGCGCGAGCGTTGCTGAAGATCAGAAGATCAGCTTCAGCGCAAACTGCAGCTGCCGCGGGTCAAAGCTGGAGCGGATCTGCCCGAAGCCCGGGTTCGAGATATTGCCGTCCGGTTCGCGGAAGTTGGTTTCGTTCAGCAGATTGAACGCCTCGGCGCGGAACTGCAGGCGGAGCCGTTCGGTGAGCGTGAACGTCTTGCCCAGCGTCAGGTCGGTCTGGTAGAAGTTGAAGCCCCGGACGAGGTTGCGGCCGGAGTTGCCGAACGATTGGCCAGCCGCGGGAATGCTGACCGCGGAACGGTCCAGGTAGTTGCTGATGCTCCGCGAACCTTCGGGCGCCAGCGGGTTGCGCGAGACATCGGGCCGGTAGGTGTTGCGGCCAAACACAGCGATGACGGGCACCACTTCCTGCGCCGCGCTGGGCGTGTAGCTGAGCGTCAGCGGGGCGCCGGAGCGGAGGTTGATGATTGAGTTCACCTGCCAGCCGCCCAGCACCAGATCCGCGGCGCGATTCAGGTTGGACATAAACTTGCGGCCGCGACCGAAGGGCAGGTCGTAGACAAAGCTGGTGACGTTGTTGAACTTGCGGTCGTAGTTGGACGGCCCTTTGTCGGCATTGAGATCGAAGATGTTCTGCACCGACGGGGCGTTGCCATTGTTGGTATCAAGCGCCTGCCCGGCCAGATCCATGGCCTTGGACCAAGTGAAGGAGTTCAAGAAGTAGAACCCGGCGGAGCTGCGCTTTTCCACCTTGATCTGTAGGCCGTTGTAGTTAGACCAGGCCCAGGGCAGCGTGGCCGAGATGCTGGAGAAGCGCTGGTTGGGGCGGCGCAGTTGGGTGGCGATGTTTTCGCCGGCGCGGTTGGGCCGGGCTTGATTCAGGTCGTTGATGATGATCAGGTCGTTGGCCTTGTTGCCGACATAGCCCAGATCCACCAGCCAGCCATTGGGCAGCTCCCGCTGCACGGAGACGAAGTAACTCTGCACGGAGCCGGAGGGCGACTTCGGGTCGATGTACTGCACGGTCGAGTTGAGCGGGTTGAAGTTCTTGCCGTCGGTGAAACCTTCCGGGTAACCCTGCTGCGTGTTGCGGAAGCCGGGCTGGTTGGGCGATTGCGACACGCTGGCCAGAATGAAGTTCGGCGCGTTGTAGGCCAGATAGCTGGTGCCGGTGCGGTTGAAGTGGACGTAGCTGACACCGTAGCCCGCCCGGAGCACGGTCTTGGGCGTGACGGTGTACGCGAGACCAATGCGGGGGCCAAAGTTGTTCTTGTCCAGGTTGACGAGACCCCGCTCCGAGAAGCTGCCATCCTTGGCCGCCACCATGGAGTTGCTGGCGGCGTCCCAGTTGGTGAGGCGGTTGTCGCGCTCATAAAAGGGCGTCGCCAGTTCGTACCGGAGGCCCAGGTTCAAGGTGAGCTTGCGGGTGAGGCGGATGTCGTCCTGCACGTAGAAGAACAGCGCCTGCTGGCGGTGGTTGACGATGGCTGGGTTCACCAGCTGATACTGGCTACGGGCGCCCAGCAGGAAGTCGGCAAAGCTGAACAGGCTGGTCTGCGTGGAGGGAGCGCCCAGGGTGAACAGGCCCGAGTAGATGTCGCGGCCGATCACCGGGTTGACGTCCAGCGCCTCGACGGCCAGGTGCTGATACTCAACCCCCGCCTTCAGCGTCTGACGGCCCAGGATCCGGGTGAAGTTGAACTTGGGGTTCCAGGTGGTGGGGTGCTGGAACTGCGGATTGGTGGCCTGGCGGCCCAAGCCGGTGAAGCCAACGAAGGACTGCACCGTTAGCCCGCCCGTGTACCGCTTCTCGGTGGGCAGCCCGGTGATGCCGTAGGCTTCGAGCATCGACGGACCGCCGATCAGCGGCGGGTCCTTGCCGGCATCGGAGGTGGAGTAGCCCAGGCGCGCTTCGAGGATCGTGTTGGTGTCCAGCGCCCACGTCGCGCCGCCCGCGAACGACTTGATCGGCACCTTGGTGAAGCCGTTGCCTTCGCCGCCCGTGGGTCCGCCCAGGATGCCCGGGTCAAAAACGTCCAGCCGCGATTGCGAGTAGCGGAAGAAGCCGCGCAGCTTTTCGGAGAAGTAGTGATCCACCTTGGCATCGCCTTTGTCGCGATAGTCGGTGATGCGGTAGAGGGTCTGGAAATTGTTCGCCGCGGCCGCATTGGTGGGCGCCGGAATCTGCCCGGCGACGGTACGGGCAAACGGAATGATGTCGGAGGCCGGGATGACGTTGTTCGGGTAGATGACGCCCGAGAACGGGTTACGCACGGGCAGGCCGACGTTGCCGCCACGCAGGGCGAGCGACGGCACGGTGGCGAAGGCGTTGCTGGTGTTCACTTCGCGGTAGCCTTCGTAGTCGAGGAAAAAGAAGGTCTTGTTCTTGATGATCGGGCCGCCGAAGACAAAGCCAAACTGGTTCCGGTTGAGCCGGGGCTGGCCGGTGGCGGGGCGGAAGAAGCCGATGGCGTTCAGCTCCGTGTTGCGCAGAAAGTTCCAAGCAGAGCCGTGGAAGCTGTTGCCGCCGGACTTCAAGCTGGCATTGATGGTCGCGCCGCCGGAGCGCCCATATTCGGCCGACATGTTGTTGGTGATGACGCGGAACTCTTCGACGGCGTCCGGAGATACCTGCACCACTTGATTCGAGAAGCCTTGGTTCGAGGTGCCGAAGTAGTTGTTGTCCAGGCCGTCGAGCAGGAAGTTGTTGAAGGTGCTGCGGAGGCCGTTGGCCACAAAGGAGCCTTCACGCGTCGCATAGCCTTGGTTCGATGACGGGCTGCGGACGACGCCGGCGCTTAAGTAGACCAGTTCCGAGTACGCCCGCCCATTCAGCGGCAGCTCACGGATCTGCTTTGATTCAATGCGCTGGCCACGGTCGGAGCTGTCGGTTTCAAGCAGGTTCACTTCTGCCGCCACTTCCACCGTGGTCTGCGCGGTCGCCACGGCCAAGCGGAAATCGACGCGCTGGCGGGCGCCAATGGCTAAGCCGAACGGCCGCGAAATCTGCTGCTGGAATCCCGCCTGTTCCACCGCCAGCGTGTAGGTGCCGATGGCCACGGTGGGAAACTCAAAGTTGCCGTTGTCGAGCGACTTGGTGGAGAGAGCCACGCCCTTGTCGGTGTTCTTCAGCGTCAGGGTGGCGCGAGCCACCGCCGCACCCGAAGCGTCAGTCACCGTCCCCAGGACGGCAGCTGTATCAAACTGGGCCAAGGCGGGCAAAGCTGCGGCCAGCAGCAGGAGGAAATGGCGGAAACAAGTCATCTCTTCCAGGAGGCCAGAGATCGGGCTCCGGATGCATGAATTGACTGTTACGTGTAGATAGACATTGCGTTTCGACAATCCCACCTTCCCGGGAGGTCGAGACCATGTTCACGCGGCTGAAATGCCCAGCCGGTATTCTGGTGGGCATGCGTCGGGCTTTTTGGGTGATCATGATGACGGGAATGACAGTTGCCGCGGCAGCCAAGATTCAGGTACACGGCCACCGTGGCGCACGCGCCGCGATGCCTGAGAACTCGCTGCCCGCGTTTGAGTACGCCATTGCGCAAGGCGTGGACGTGCTGGAGCTGGACTTGGCCGTCACCCAGGACAACGTCCTGGTGGTGTCGCATGACCCCGAAATGAGCAAAGTGTTCTGCCAGGCGCCCACGCCCGAGCTTTCGGCGCAGCGCGTGATCCGCCAGATGCCGCTGAAGCAAGTGAAGCAGTGGGATTGCGGCGCGCTGGGCAACCCGGAGTTCCCCAAGCAGAAGAAGGTCCCCGGCACTACGCTGCCGACGCTCGATGAAGTGTTCGCGGCCACCAAGGGCTCGCGCGTGGAATACAACATCGAGACCAAGATCTTTAAGAACAAGCCGGAGCTGACGCCCTCACCCGAGGAGTTCTCGAAGCTGGTGCTCGCCGTAGTGAAGAAGCATGGCCTTGAAGCCCGCGTCATCCTGCAGAGCTTTGACGAGCGCACGCTGATCGCGATGAAGCCGCTGTCATCCAAGATCCGCCTGTCGATGCTGACCCCCACCAGCATGGCGGACGCGATGAAGAACTGGGTGGAGACCACTCAGGCCGCTGGTGCCTCCATCGCCTCGCCGCACTTCCGCACCGTCACCAAGGATCGCGTGGACGAAGCTCACCGCGCGGGCTTTCAGGTGGTGCCGTGGACGGCGAATGAGCCGGCCCAGTGGCAGGCGCTGGTTGACGCCGGGGCGGATGCGATTATTTCGGACGACCCGGCGGCTTTGATTGCTTGGCTGAAGTCAAAGGGCCTGCGATAGCGGGCTCGCCCACCGGCTCTCCGCTGGCCAACTTCTTGATACAGGCCAGGCTCGGGGCCACCAGATCCCAGGAGTCCTCGCGGAAACTCAGGTCGACGGTCCACCAGTCGAGCTTCATCGCGCGCAGTTTGGGCACCATGCTGTCGAAGTCGATGATGCCTTTGCCGACGGCGCAGTGGGTGGAGGTTTCGTCGGCGTAGAGCGTGTTGTCAGAATCCACCAGATGCAGGGCGCCGATGCGGCCCGCGCATTCATCCAGCGTCACGCCGCACATGTGGGCGTGGGCGGTGTCGAACAGCAGGTAGAAATTGGGGTGGGCCACGCGTTCGTAGAGTTCGCCGACTTGGCGCGAGTTGTTGAAGGCGAAGCCGGGCTCAAACTCCCACACCACTTTGATGCCCGCCTTTTCGGCGAAGCTCGAAACGCAATGCCAGCAATCGGCCAGCCGCTCCATTGCCTCACCCATCTCCGCGGCAGGAATCGAGACCGGAGCGGCGACGCTGTCCACACGGATGGAGGGGCTGCCGACGCCGGCACAGACATCCAGGGTCCGCTTGAACAGCTCCAGGTAACGAGCCTTGTTGCCGACGGCGGCCGGGTTGACGGCGGTAAAGTCCGCGGCAAATCCGGAAACGCCCAAGCCTAAACCACTCAGCCGCGCCTGCAAGTCCCGCCGGGAGGCGGAGGTGGGCAGCTCATCCGGGGAAGCGTGCGGGGGGAAGCCGCACAATTCGATGCCGTCGTAGCCCGCCTTGGACAAATGTTCCGCCACGCGCCCCAGCGGCACGGGATTAGCGGCATATGGGCCGAACGAGAAAGCCCAACTCCCCATGGAGAACTTTGGCATTGCCTGCTTCTATTGTTTCAGATTCACACCGCCTCTTGCCGGACTCAAGCGTTCTTGGGGGGCTGTCACGCTTCCGTAAAGGGAAACTTCTACACTATGAA
Source organism: Acidobacteriota bacterium (assembly GCA_026394055.1). GTDB lineage: Bacteria > Acidobacteriota > Terriglobia > Bryobacterales > Bryobacteraceae > JAPKYZ01. The sequence continues at coordinate 70,867 of JAPKYZ010000099.1, read as the reverse complement.
GTATGGGAAAAGGGCTTTTAGGGATGATTTGCCTGGCTGGAGCGACCGCTTTCGCCCAGGCCGTGGCTGGATTTGGTGGCATTTCGGGAGTGGTCCGCGACGCTTCGAGCGCCGTCGTTCCGAATGCTTCGGTGACCGTTTCGAATGAATCAAAAGGCATCCGCCGCGTTCTGACATCAAACGCCGCTGGTGTGTTTGCCGCCCCGGCGTTGACACCGGCGTCCGGTTATCGCGTACAGGTGACGGCGCCCGGCTTTGCTCCGTTTGACAACCAGAACCTCACGCTCCAGGTGGGCCAGCAGTTGGATCTGGCGGTGGTGCTGAATGTGGCCTCGGCCGCCTCGGAAGTGCAAGTGACAGAAGTGCAACCGGTGGTGGATTCAACGCGCACCGGTTCCTCGCAGGTGGTGGATTCGACGCAGATCGTCAACTTGCCGATCAACGGCCGCCGCGTCGATAGCTTTGTGTTGTTGAGCCCGGCCGTGGTGGCCGATGGCACCTTCGGCCTGGTGAGCTTCCGCGGCATCGCGGGCGGCAATTCCTTCCTCACCGACGGCAACGATACCACCAACAACTTCTACAACGAGAACGCGGGCCGCACGCGCATCACCACGCAGATCTCACAGGACGCGGTGCAGGAGTTCGAGGTGAAGTCGACGGGCTACTCCGCCGAGTTTGGCCGCGCCTCGGGCGGCGTGATCAATACGGTGACGCGTTCGGGCGGCAACAATGTGCATGGCACGGGCTACTGGTTTTTCCGCAACCGCTCGCTGAATGCGCGCGACCCGTATTCGCAGGTGAACCCGCCGGAATCGCGCCACCAGACGGGCGGCTCCATTGGCGGGCCGATCAAGAAGGACAAGCTGTTTTACTTCTTCAACGGCGAAACGACGCGCCGGAATTTCCCGCTGGTCTCATCGATGACGCGCCCCACGCTGTTCAACTCTGATGGCAGCTGGGCCAACCCAGGCCCCGCCACGACGGGCTGTACGGCGACGGTGGCCCAGTGTCAAACGGCGCGCGACTTCTTTGGCCGCCAGTTTGGAACGCTGCCCCGCACGGCCAATTCTGAGCTGTTCTTCCTGAAGCTCGATTGGCGCCCCAATGACCGCAACGCCCTCAGCGCCAGCTTTAACTATCTGCGCTGGATTTCGCCGCTCGGCATCCAGACGCAGGCCGTGCTGAACAATGGCGAAGGCGTCGGCAACAATGCCGATTCGACGGTCCGGACGCGCTACGGGCGGCTGTCCTGGACCGCGATTCCCACCAACACGATCGTGAACGAAGTGCGCTTCGGCTGGTTCAAGGACCGGCTCTACGATGACTTCAACGCCTCGCTGGTACCCAGCATCGGGCCCGTCGGCTTGACGGTGAACAACCAGGCCAACGCCGGTGTCGCCACCAGCTATCCGCGGCTGAACCCCAGCGAGAACCGCTACCAGATCGCCGACAATGTCACCTGGACCCTGGGCCGCCACACCATCAAGACCGGCTTTGACTTTGGCTACACCCAGGACTACGCCGTCAGCTTGGCCAACCAGTTCGGCAGCTACTCCTACGCCACCTTCACCGCCTTCGCGCAGGACCTGAGCGGCAACACGACGGGCGCCAAGCGCTGGCAGACGTTCTCGCAGCGGTTCGGCAATCCGGTGGTGGACAACTGGGTGCGCGACTACAACTTCTACATCCAGGATCAGTTCCGGCTGAACAGCAAGCTGACGCTGAACTATGGCGCGCGCTGGGAGTATTCGCAGTTCTCGCAGCCCACGCAGGCGACGCCCAACTACCCGCTGACGGGTGCGATCCCGCAGCCGGGCAAGAACTGGGCTCCGCGTCTGGGCGTGGCCTATCAGTTGAATAGCAAGACGGTGGTCCGGGCTGGCTACGGCATCTTCTATGCTCGCTTCCAGACGGGCATCATCAACACGTTCTTTGTGAACAACGGCATCTACCAGAAGCAGATCTCCCTCAACAGCGCGGTGGCGGCGGATCAGGCGATTGGTCCGGTGTTCCCCAACCGGTTGGCCGGTATCGACCGTGACCCGCCAGCTGGCACCATCGACCTGACCTACCCCGCCAAGGATTTTCGCAACCCCTACACCCAGCAAGGCGACGTGACCGTGGAGCGCGAAATCACCCGCAACGTGGGCTTGACCGTCAGCTACATGTGGAGCCGCGGCAAGCGCCTCTACACCGTGCGTGACATGAACATCGGCGCCCTGGGCCCGGATATCACCTACCGCATCAACGACGCCGCGGGCGCGCAAGTGGGCAGCTACACCACGCCCACCTATCGCCTGGCCAACCGCATCGACCCCAAGTGGCGGCGCGTCAACCAAGTGGAGAACGGCGGCAACCAGTACTACGACGGACTGGTGGTGCAGGTGAACAAGCGCATGTCGAAGGGCTTGCAAGCTTCCGTGGCCTACACGTGGTCCCACGCGATTGACTACAACCAGGGCGGCGGCAACAACGTGATCTTCTTCTCGGGCGGCCCGGGCGGGTTGGTGAATGGCGACTACAAGCTGGATAAGTCGAGTTCCGCGCTTGATCAGCGGCACCGGATGGTCAGCTCATTTGTCTACGCGCCGACGTTCGGGAAGCTGGACGGCTGGGCGGGGAAGTATCTGGTCAACGGCTGGCAGTTGACCGGCATTGTGACGCTGGCGTCCACGCAACCGGCCACGCCGACCGTGTTCGTTTCCGGCAACCCGTTCGCGGGTGCGGCCTTCACGGGCACGCTGAACGGCTTTGGCGGCAGCTCCCGCGTACCGTTCATTCCCGCGGCCAGCCTGCCGATCGACCAGATCTACCGCCTGGATTCGCGGCTGACCAAGATCCTGGCGTTCACTGACCGCTACAGCCTGCAGCTGAACTTTGAAGCCTTCAACGTGTTCAACCATGTCTCCGACACCGGCGTGAACACGCAAGCCTTCACCGCCACCAACGGCGTCCTGGCCCCGACCCCGCGTTTGGGCGAAGGGTCCCAATCGCAGGGCTTCCCCGACGGCACCAACGCTCGCCGGGCGCAGGTGGGCTTGCGGTTTATCTTCTAGTCCGGGCGGCGTGCTGACGCCGTCAAAAAGAAGAAGGGCCGGCCCCGTTCGCGGGATGCCGGCCTTTTCTTATTGCCTACTGGTTGGCGATATTCTCCCGCCAAGCAGCAAAGAGATTCCTTGGCGGCTTGGCCCTTTGCGGGAATATTGAGATGCTCTTTTTTCGAGACGGGCTGTTAGATCTTGACGAAGCCGCCCTTTTGCGCGGCCTCGCGAGCGGCGTAGGCGGCTTCGCTGGCGGCCCAGATTTCGTCGTGCGACAGCGTGGGCGCGGCGTTGTTGTAGGTGGCGTTCAGGTAGTCCACAAACAGTGAGCCTGCGGGCGGCAGCGGGACCGTGCGCGGAGGCGCAGTGCCGGTCATCAATGTCACCCCAGTCGAGCCCTGATACTCGACCACGCCCTTGGTGCCCGCAATGCGCAGGCGATCGTCATCGTGAGTGGGAGCCTTATCGGGGCGCAGATAGTCGCAGTTCAGCGTCGCGGTGCCATTGTTGTCCAGCCGGTAGAGCACGGAGGAGGTGTTCTCCCGGACGCCCAATGCCGGCCACCCAATGTGAGCCTGGAAGGCGGCGCATTCCACCAGCTTGCGGCGGCTGGCGAACAGCATCGTATCGATCATGTGGATGCCCACCCAGGGGATGGTGCCGGAGTAGCTTTCCGCGCGGTTCTTCCAGACCGAATCCGCGCCGGCTTTGTAGGACTTCTGGCCTTGCAGCTGGACCACTTCGCAGATCTCGCCGGAATCGACCACGGCGCGCATGGCGAGGAAGTGCGGGCGGTAACGGAGCGGCAACATCATGCCCATCTTGACGCCGCTTGAAAGCACGGCCTTCTTGATCCGCACATAGTCTTCCCGTGTGCGAGCCAGCGGCTTTTCGGCGACAAAGTTCAGCTTGCGGGAGATGCAATCGAGCACCGCCGCCGCGCGGGCGCCGTCGTCCGTGGTGACGGCTACCACGTCCAGCTTCTCTTGGTCGAGCATCTGCCGGTGGTCGGTATAGTGCTTGGCGCCGCTCCATTTGGGGTTGGGCCTGGGGAGCGCGTAGCAGGCGAACTCGACATCCGGCAGGTCACGCAGATGGTCCGTGACTTCCGCGGTGTGTCCTTCGGCGCCGATGAGGGCGACACGGATCTTGCGGGGAAGGCGCAGGGCCAGGGCCGCGCTCATCAGTTGCCGCCGGGTGAGTTCAAAACGTGGCATGCTTCGGATTATGCCATTGCTGCTTCTCCTGCTGGGATTGCTCTCCACCACGTTTGCGGCTGAACCTACGGTCCACGTTGTTTTGTGGTTCGATACGGAGGACTACATCACCCCCGAAGACGACGACGCGTGTCTGCGCCTGGCGCGTGACCTGAAGGCGCGCGGCGTCACCGCGACGTTTAAGGTGGTGGGCGGGAAGGCCCGGGTACTCGAACAGCGCAAGCGTTTTGACGTGATCCAGGCGTTGATGGGGCATGACATCGCGTATCACTCCGACAACCACTCGATCCCGCCGACGCCGGCGGTCTACTTGAAGCCGCTGAGCATGGCGGAGGGCGCGACGGAGTTTCTGCTGCGGGAAGGTCCGGGCGCGCGCGATGTGATGCGGATCTTTGGCGTCAAGATGCTGTCGACCTACGGCCAGCCCGGTTCTTCATGGGGCCCGCAATCGCACGCCGCGTTGAGGCAGCTGGGCATCCCCAGCTATGTCGATGAAGGGCAGCATGTGGGATTGAACAACCAGCCGTTCTGGTATGGGGGCCTGTTCTGGGTGTTCAACCTGGGCCCGAATGCGATTCGCGCGGACATCAATGATCCCTCAAAGTTGGATGCCACCTTCGCCAAGGCGGCGCAGCGAGTGACGGAACTGCAGAAGGCCGGTGGCGGCGTGCTGCATTTCTGGTATCACCCGAATGAGTTCGTCACCACGGAGTTTTGGGATGGCGTCAATTTCTCACGCGGCGCCAACCCGGCCCGGGCCAACTGGAAGCCAGCCAAGCTGCGCACCAAGGAGAGCAGCGAGCAGACCTATCGCATCCTGAACTCCTACGTCGAGCGGCTGCAAAAGATCCCCGGCGTCCGCTTCACCAGCGTGCGGGAGCTGATTTCGTTCTATCAACCCTCCACGCCCGCCACGCTGACGCCGGAACGCGCGCGCGCACTGCTGGCGAAGGGCATCAATTGGCATCAGCAATGGTCCGCCGCGGAACTGGTGGCGGCGGCGCTGGGCGTTCCGGGTGAAGTGGCATCGCCTGCAGCCCGGCATGAATCAACCTTGAAGAGCACCGAGATCACGCGGGCGGAGCTCGACGCCGCGCTGGCCCAAGCCCGACGCTTCATTCGCGAGACCCGGCGGCTACCGGGGATGGTGTGGGTGGCTTCTGAGACGCTCTCGATCGGAGATCTGGCGGCCACCATGGCGCAGGCGCCGGAGGGTGCGGCTTCGGTTGAGGTGCGGCGCGCGGCGCTCCAGTTTGAACAACATGTCGCCACCGATGCCTGCCGCAACTTCAACTGGGTGATCCATCCAGAGGGGTTCTGCGCACCGGAGCTATACGATCTGGGACGGCTAGAGGCGTGGACGATCAAGCCCGCTGCGCTCCGGGTGGCCGGAGTGAGACAATCGCGGTAACGAATGCATACACGACGGCTAGCATGCATCCTGTTAGGGATGTGGTTTGGCGGCTCTCTTTTTATGACCGCCGTAGCGATCTTCAACTTCCGTTCGGTGGAGGCCGTGCTGGAAGAACCGGCCAACCGCAGTTCCTCCAGCATGGCCCACGACATGGTGAAGCGGCTGGGCGGCAAGCCGGAGGCGTCGCTGTTTCTACGGCACCACGTGGCCGAACAGAACCGGTTCTACTTTGAGAACTGGGGCCTGGTGCAGATCGGCTTGGGCTTGACGCTGTTCGCCGTGCTGCTGTTCGGCTCGGGCGGCAGCAAGTTGGCCATGGGCTTGACGCTGGCGATGGTGGCGTTAGTTTCGGCCGCGCAGTTCTTTGTTCTGCCGCCCATTATCGGGCTGGGCCGGGAAGTGGACTTTGTGCCCAAGGACGTGCCGAACCTGTTGCGGGAGCAGTTGAAGACCTGGCACAGCACCTATTCAGCGCTGGAGATCACGAAGCTGCTGATCGGCTTGGGCTTGATGGGCAATCTCATCGTCAGCCGCCAGCGCCGCCGCGGGTCCAGCGGAAGCTCGGCAGAAGAGTTGGAGCCCACCACGATCCCCGATGTCCGCCACCGCAGCAGCCGCAGCTAGGATTGGCTGCGCGCCTGGAGGGCTTCGTCGATCAAGGCCAGCAGGGTCTCGCGGGAAACGCCGGGCGGGAGAGTGGCTGCGGGCTTCTCGTCTTCAGCCACAATCGGGTTGCCCGGCTGCATGCGCGCCTGGGAGTTGATGCCGTAGCGGCTGCGGGATTCAAACAGCTTCTCCACTTCACCCCGCGGCAGCAGGCGCGGCCCGCCCAGCAGTTCGGCTACCAGGTTGATGCGAGCAAAGTGCTCCACCGTCTCCATTTTGAAGAAGGCATCCCAAACGGTCTGGCCGTAGCAGACGGCTCCGTGGCTGGCCATCAGCAGGGCGTCGTAATTGGGAATCAGCGGAATCATTCCGGCCGTTAAAGCGGGAGTGCCGGGCAGGCCATAGTCGGCCAACGGAACCGATCCCAGGGAGATGATCACTTCCGGCGGCACCGCCCGGTTCAGCGGCTTGCCGGCCACCGCAAAGCCTGTGGCCACCGGCGGATGAACGTGAACGACGCCACCAATGTCGGGCCGCATGCTGTAAATGGTGAGGTGCATGGCGATCTCACTGGTCCGCTGGCCGCGGCCGGAGACTTTGTTGCCGTCCATGTCGACAATGATCAGATCGTCGGGCGTCATCATGCCCTTGGAGATCATGGTGGGGGTACAGAGGATGGTGTTGTCTTCCAAACGGACGGAGAAATTGCCATCATTGGCCGCCACCCAGCCTTTTTGGTAGGCGAGACGTCCAATCTCGACAATATCTTTTTTCAACTCCTCCAGGGTCCGCTGCATCCAACCTGATTGTATCAGTTGGCCTTATCCGGCCACTCACGGGGTAGAATGAGGGCAGTGGAAGCCCGCCGGATGTGCCCCAATTGCCGTGCCTTTGTCAGCACGGCCGACCGAGTTTGCCCCTATTGCGAGGTGGAGATCGGCCCCCGAGCGATCAGCCGGCGCACGGACGTCAGCGGCATGATCGCCGGCTTTATCCCCCAGGCGCGATTCACCACCGCCATGATCCTGTTCGTGAACATGGCGCTGTTTCTGGCCTCCAGCCTCACCGAAGCGGGCCGCGCGCTGCAGGTGGCGGGGCTGATGTACGGGCCGGTAGTGTTCCGGATGGGGGAATGGTGGCGGCCCATCACGGCTGGGTTCTTTCATGGCGATGTCTTCCACATCATGATGAATTCATGGGCCTTATTTGACTTGGGCGCCCAAGTGGAAGAGCTGTACGGCACGCACAAGCTGATCTTTTTCTACTTTGTGTCCACCATCGGCGGCTTCCTGCTGAGCGGTGCCTGGAGCACGCATCCGTCGGTGGGGTCCTCCGCCGGAATCTTTGGGCTGATCGGGGTGATGATTGCCCTGGGCGTCCACGATCGCAGCAGCCTGGGCGAGCAGATCCGGGGCATGTACACGCGCTGGGCGGTGTTCGGCCTGGTGATGAGCGTGCTGCCGGGCATCGATATGGCCGCCCACGTGGGCGGTTTAGTGGCCGGTTTCGGCGCCTCCTACCTGGCCGGCTTCCCCAGCGCTTTTGTCGACCGGCGCGACGTGTTGTGGCGCGTGGTAAGCGGGATTTGCCTAGCCATAACGGTGTTGGCGTTTGCGCGGATGTTCCTGAAGTTCCTCGCCATTTCCGCCTAGCGGCTTTGGCGGGCGTCGCCGCTAGCCCTGTGCGTTCGACTTCCTTCGCCTAGCCCCATGCGTGAGCTTGGGGCTTTTTTCGCTAACCCGCAGAAGCCCCAAGCTGACGCATGGGGCTGAATGGCGGGCCTTTGTCCGAAGCCAGAGGCCTAGTTCTCTTCTGGGTTCAGTAAGTCGCCGCGGACTACGCGTTCGCCCTTCATGATGATCAGCGAAATCTCTTCCAGCGCTTCAATGCGTTGGAGCGGGTTGCCGTTCACCAGCAGCAGGGTGGCCTCCAGGTTGGCGCGGATGGCGCCGGTCCGGTTGGCGATGCCCAGCAAGGTGGCGGCATCGGTGGTGGCGGCTTGGAGCGCGACATGCGGCGGCAGCCCGGCGTTCACCCAAAGCTGCAGCTCACGCTGAATGCCCGCACCGTGGAGGACCAGCGTATTCCCCGCTCCGGAGCCCGCCAGCACCTGCACCCCCGCGCCATGGGCCCGGCGCAGATTGTCGGCCGGAATGGCCAGCAGCTTCTCCGCCGCGGCGGCGCTGCCCAGCGAACCCATCCGCTTCTTGGTGGCGGCGATCAGGTCCGGCGGGCCGATCTGCTGCACCAGTGACCGGTCCAGCAGTTCCAGGTTGCCGCTCTGGCCTTCGCGCACGGCCAGCAACGGCATGAAGGCGATCTTTTTCTCGACCATCTTCTTCCAGGTCTCATCGGGGATGCGATCGGTGGCGGAGCCGCTCAAGATCACGGTGGCGCCAGCGTTGATGGCTTCGAGCACCTGGGCGGAACTGGCCGTCATCACCATCAGGGGCAACTTCTGCGCGCGCGCCTCTTCGCCAATGGCGGCCAGATACCCGGTGTCGAGCACGGCGGCCTTGATGGCCACCACGCCAGCGGCTTTCAGGTCCCGCACCATTTGCTTCGCCTCGGCCGCGCTTGAGGGCATGCGCGTGAACTGCGCCAGCAGCGGTTCCCGGACGTTGGCCGGAAGGAAGCGGAAGCCTTCGGTGCCGGGGCCGTCCTTGGTAGTGAACAGCGGACCGGTAAAGCTTACTTCCGTGCCCAACCGCTCACCCCGGTTGATCTTTTGAGACTCCCGGGCGATACTATCCATCGCCTCGCCGCCGCTCAGGACGGAGGTGACGCCGGCGAACAGATAAGCGGCCAGCGGGCGGGAGATGGCGTCCTTCTTCATGAAGTCTTCGCGCTTCTCGTAGATGCCGCCGGGGGCCGAGAGGAACACCTGGCCATCGATCAAGCCCGGCACCAGCGTCTTGCCCTGGCCTTCCACCGGTTCGGCCCGAAGGTCCTTGGCATTGGGAACTTCACCTGGAAAAACCTGCGCGATCTTGCCGTCGCGGATCAGCACCGCACCCGATTCGATGATCTTGCCATCGCCCACAAACAGGCGCGCATGCTCAATCAACAGCGACCGGCTGCGGCGCAACAGGCGGGTAGCTTCCTTGGACTTGGTGAGATTGTCCTTGCTGTAGGCCTGCCACATGCCCACCAGGAAGAACGGCGCCATCACGGCCAGAATCCACAACTTGGCGCTGCCCTTCAGCTTCTCGCCCTTCTCCCAGCGGAACAACTTCATGGAGATGAACAAGCCCAGCGCCGTCGTCAGCAGCAGCGCCACGGCGGACTGCCAGACATCGGCCAGCGATTTTCCCCGGATCAGGATGTCCTGCATGCCGTTAAAGAGGTGCGTCGCGGGGATGAACTGGGTGACGATCTGCAGCCAGTCCGGGAACATGCTGATGGGGAAGGTGGCGCCCGACAGGAACATCATCGGGAAGTAGAGCGTCTGGATGATGATCTGGCTTTCGGCCATCGAATTGGCCACCGAGGCGATGATCTGCCCCAAGGCGCGGAAGGCCACCGTGGCAATGATGGTCAGCATCAGGGCTGACAGCCAGTGGATGGGCACCCGCATGCCGTACTTGAAGTGCGCGATCAAGAACATGATCAGCGCTGAAGGCAGAAAGTTCAACAGGCCGACGATGATGGCCGAGACCAGGATGGGCGCGGGCGTGATCGGAGCCACCTTGAAGCGGCGCAGGATGTTCTGTTCGCGTTCCACCACCGCGCGGATGCCGCCGCCAAAAAAGCCATTGCCCAGAATGCCGATCACCAGCACGCTGGCGTAGACAACGTTGATCGCCCCGCCCTGTTCCGCCTTGTTGAGATAGGCGAACAGGAAGAAGAAGATCATCGGGAACATGTAGTTGAAGAAGACGACCATGCGGTCGCGCCAGGTCAGCTTCAAGGTGATCAAGGTATAGGCGATGTAGGGCTTCATGGGGGAGTCCTGGTTAGTCGCGCAATTTCTTGCCGGTCAATTCGATAAAGACGTCTTCAAGCGTCGGCCGCTTTAGGTGAATGTCGGCCAGGCTGACGCCCATGCCATCGATCCACTTCACCAGCTCGACAATGGCGCGGGCGGGTTTGGGCGACAGCACGGTCACCGTCAGGCGGTCCGCGCTGAAGCTGAACTTCTCTTCGGTCAAGGCCGCGGGCGTGGGCAGGTCATGCAGGGGCGCCTCGGTCTGGATATCGATTCGCGACATGTTCTGCGCCTTGGCCTGGATCTCTTTGGGCGTGCCGATGGCGATGATCTGGCCCTGGTCAATGATGGCCACGCGATCGCAGAGCCGCTCGGCTTCCTCGATGTAGTGCGTGGTGAGCAGAATGGAGCGTTTGCCTTCGCGCAGCTGTTGGATCAGCGAGTGGATCTCCAGACGCACCTGCGGGTCCAGACCCGTGGTGGGTTCGTCAAAAAAGACCACCTGCGGATCATTCACCAAAGCCAGCGCGATGGCCACCCGCTGCTTCTGGCCGCCGGAGAGCGTGCCATAGAAGGCGTTGCGCTTTTCGGTCAACTGCAAGCGCTCGAGCAGTTTATTGAGGTCGGCCGTGCGGTCGTAGAAAGAGGCAAACAGCTCCAGCGCCTCGATCACCTTCATCTTGTCGGGCAGGTTGGTGGATTGCAGGGCCACGCCGATGCGCTGTTTCAGCGCCATGGTTTGGACGTCCGGGTCAAAGCCGAGCACCCGCACGGTGCCGGAACTGGCGGGGCGGATGCCTTCGAGAATCTCCACCGTGGTCGTCTTACCGGCACCGTTAGGCCCGAGTAAGCCGAACACTTCGCCGGGCTCCACGTGAAAGCTGACACCGCGGACGGCCTCGAAATCACCGTAGCTCTTCCGGAGGTTCGATACCTCAAGGACAGGGGCGCTCATTGGCACTAGTCTAGCGGTACGGCCCGACGGAGTGCTCGATAATTCGGCCCAGTGGTGAATCTGGCGGATGAACGGTCAATCCGCAGCTGACCGGCGGCGGATCCGCGGAGGGCCCGAATTTAGTCGGGCGGAAAAACACCACGGGCGCGGGCCGCCTCTTGCATCGCGTCATTCTTGCTGTATACTGAACCACATGGTTCAGTGTAGTCCAACTCACTTCGATGCCTCCTTCGGCGCGCTCTCCGACGCCACCCGGCGCGGCGTCCTGGAACAGCTCGCGCGCGCCGATGCCTCGATCACCGCTCTGGCCGAGCGGTTCCACATGACCCTAACGGGCATGAAGAAGCATGTCGGCGTTTTAGAGAAAGCGGGGCTCGTCAGGACCGAGAAGGTAGGGCGGGTGCGGACCTGCACGCTGGGGCGGCGGGGGCTGGAAGAAGAGGCGGCCTGGATCGAGCGGCATCGCGCGCTTTGGGCGGCGCGCTTCGACGAGTTGGACATTGTTGTTGAGGAATTGAAAGAGAAGGAGAAAGTAAATGGAAGTAAGCACAGTAAGTGAGGCCACTCTCACGAAGAATCCGACGCAGGTGGAGCGGACATCCGACCGCGAAATCGTCGTCACCCGCACCGTCAATGCGCCGGCGCACCTGGTGTTTAAGGCGTGGACCCAGGCGGAGCTATTCCGGAGGTGGTGGGTCCCAAAATCCTATGGGCTCAACCTGCTGTCCTGCGAAATGGATGTCCGCGTTGGGGGGCAGTATCGTTTGGCCTTCCAACACGAAGGTTCGACCATGGAGTTCTTCGGCACCTACCGCGAAGTGGTGCCGCACTCACGCCTGGTTTGGACCAACGACGAAGGTGACAGCGGCCAGACCATCACCACGGTGACCTTCGAGGAGAAGGCTGGCCAGACGTTGTTGGTGGTGCACGATCTCTATCCCTCCAAGGAAGCGTCCGAGTCTGGAGCGACGGGCGCGATGCCCGAAGTGCTGGACCAGCTCGATGAGCTGCTCGAGAGCCTGGGGCCGAGTGCTGAGGCAGCAGGCCGCTAGGGTAGTGTCCGTGTGAAGAGAGCGATGCTGCGGGGCCAGTGAGCACAACTCACACCCGCAGCGAGCTTACGAAACCCGCGAGCGTCGTCGCAGCACTCGGCGCCGTTGCGATCCCCAGATCGTGTATCTCAAAATGTCGAGTGCCTCCTGATACGAATCGGCGAAGCAATTCGCGTATCGGCTAGAGGTAGATCAAATCCATGAAACTCTTTAAGCCTGGGCTGGCCCTTTGGCTGGCGTCCGCGATGTTTGCTCAGCAACTGCCTGCGCCCGCGCCGGCGCCCGCCCCGGTGCCGGTTCGGGAAACGTTCAACTGGCAGGCGCCCCAGGATCAGCCGGCAACGGCTGAGAAGTCGCAAAAGGCCCGGAAGAAGGGCAGCGGCAAGACGAAGTGGATCGTCATTGCGGCGGTGGCTGGCGCGGCCGTGGTTAGCGTTGCGGTGGTCAACAAGCGTTTGGGGAACGAAGGCGGAGGATTGTTCTAGTGGGCGGCTGGTTGAACGGCGAGCCCGGTGGAGAGCGAGGGTCTTTCAGCCTGAGCCCATTGGTTTAGCGATCCACAGTTCGCGACCCGCAATCTAGCGGTCCACAGTGGAGTTTCCGAATGTCGCCCTTTGCCGCGGGGCCGCGGAGCACGTCACACCCGCAGCGAGCCACGGAAGCCGCGGGCGGCGTAGTAAGACTCCGCGCCGTTGTGATAGACGAAAACTGTGTCGTAGCGGCGGTCACAGAAGAGGGCGCCGCCTAGTTTTCGGATGGGCGCGGGCGTGTCGATCCAGCTGGAGGTTTTGGTGTCGAACTCGCCCAGCGTTTGCAGTGCCCGATACTCGGCTTCGGTGAGAAGCTTGACACCCATGGCCGCGGCCAACTGCTGGGCGCTGCCGGCGGGCTTGTTTTGCTTGCGCGCATCAAGGGCCTGTTGGTCAAAACAGAGGCTGCGGCGGCCGGCCGGGCTTTCGGCGGAGCAATCGTGGAAGATGTATTCGCCCGTCTTGGCGTCGTGCCCGACGACGTCCGGTTCGCCCCCGGTTTGCTCCATCTCCCGCAGCGGCCGCAACTTTTCCGGGTGGGCTGTCAGCCGGGTTTGCACTTTTGCCCATTCCAGGCCTTGATGGCGGTTCGGGTTCTTCTCGAAGCGGAGCCGGAGAGCGCTGAGCAGTTGTTCCACCTGGGCCGATGGCAGGTTCGTCTCAATACTGCTTTCGTTTTGCGGTTTCGCCCTCTTCATGACGAGATCATCTCACGGTCCTCATGTGGTGGAGGATGAAGGCCAAATAATGGGCGCGGCGTGGTGGACTGACGTGCCGGAAGTGCCGATAACGTGTTTTAATACGGTGTCGGTTATGTCACGAACGGGTAAATCAATTTCGCTAGCGGCAGCAGCCCAACCGGCGGCGGTCACCCGCTGGTGGTCGGCTTTCCGGTCGAGCGAACTGCTGCTGCTGGGCTACTTTACCTATGTCGCGTGTCTGGCCATCGCGGAGCATCGGGCGCTGGGTTACCGGCTGGCGGCGGCGGTGATGCCGTTGCTGGTCTCGGCGGCGGCGATCGCGGCGACGCGGCACGGACAAACCTGGAGCTCCATGTTGCGGGACTGGGTGCCGCTGCCGCTGGTGCTGATCGCTTACTGGCAGGTGAACTGGTTTGACAGCGCGCCGCTGGTGGCGCGGCAGATGCAATGGGTGGCCTGGGACCGGGAGTTGTTGAACGGTTTCGGCCTGCGGGCGGCGATCGAATCACTGGGCCCGGTGATTCCGGCGCTGCTCGAGTTTTGCTACCTGATGCTGTACGTGATCCCGTTTCTGTGCCTGGCGGCGCTCTACTGGACCGGCCAGCGCCGGCGGGTGGATCGCTTCTTCCAGGTGCTGCTGGGCGGGACGTTGGTGGCCTATGCTCTGCTACCCCACTTTCCCAGCGTGCCGCCGCGGCTGGCCTTTGCGGGGGACAGCTTGCCACACTATACCGGCATCTTCCGGCAGATCAACCTGTGGGTGCTGGACCACTTGGACATCGCCACCAGCGTGTTCCCCTCGGGTCACGTCGCGGTGGCGTTCTCGTCCGTGTTTGGCCTGCGCCGGGCGCTGCCGGAACGGCCCGGGCTGACGGCCATGGCCCTGGTGGCGGCGATGCTCGTTTTTATCGCAACGATCTATGGCCGGTACCACTATGCCGCCGATGGCCTGGCGAGCATCGCCATCGCCACTGGCGTCTGGGGCTTCTGTGAGATCGTTGAGGTGCATGCTTAGAACGTTGTCGGGTTGGTTGCTGGCCGCGGTTTGCTGGCCGGGTGTGAGTGGCGCGGATATGCCGGCCCCTCTGCCCGCCACCGAAGACGTGGTGGCCAGCATGGCCCAGGCAGACCGGGCCCGCGCGGAGCTGATGCGGGGCTACACCTCGGTCCGCCGCTACCTGGTTGAAAATAAGCGCTTTGGCGTAAAGGCCACCATGAAGGTGGAGCTCACCTTTCGCGCGCCCAACGAAAAGACCTTCCGCATTCTTGAAGAGTCCGGGCCCGCCCCGGTGCGCAAGCAGGTGTTCAAGCGGATGCTGGAATCGGAGAAAGCCACGGCCCGCGACGGCGAACGGGAGGCCACCCAGATCACCAGCCGCAACTACGAGTTCAAGGTGGTGGGCGTGGAAGTGATCGACGGCCGGCGGATGTTTGTGATGGAAGCGGAGCCCCGGACCAAGAACCAGTTCCTGTTCCGCGGCAAGATCTGGGTGGATGAGCAGGACCGGGCGATCGCGCGCATTGAAGGCTCCCCCGCACAGAGCCCGTCGTTCTGGGTGAAGAAGACGAAGTTCGTGCACCGCTACCAGCGCGTGGGCTCATTCTGGCTGGCCGAATCCAACCAATCCGACAACGAGGTCCGGATGTTCGGCCACAGCATCACCCGCATCGAATACGGCGACTACAAGCTGGAAGCGCCTCCGGCCGCCGCATCGGGCAACTAGATCGCTACTGCGCCTGGACGACGGCGATCATCGCGCGGCAGAAGGCCGGTAGATCTTCCGGCTTCCGGGAGGTGACCAGGTTGCGGTCCACCACCACTTCCGCGTCGGACCAGATGGCTCCAGCGTTCACCACATCGTCCTTGATCGCCATAAAGCTGGTGGCGTGGCGGCCTTTCAGCATGCCGTGTGCCGAACAGAGCACCCACGGGCCGTGGCAGATGGCGGCCACCAGTTTGCCCTGGGCGTTGAAGTCCGCCACCAGCTGATTGGCCTTGGCATGACGCCGGATATGGTCCGGGGCAAAGCCGCCGGGGACGACGACGCCATCAAAGCCGCTGGCTTCCACTTCGTCGTATGACTTTTCGGCGACGCACGGGTAGCCGAGCTTGCTGGGGTAAGTAGCGGAGGCGCGCGCCCCGACGGTGATCACCTGGGCTCCGGCTTCCCGCAACCGGTAAAGCGGGTACCAGACCTCCATCTCCTGATACAGCTGGTCCACCAGTAGAGCGATCTTTTTCCCGGACAGTTCCATACCCACCAGTGTAGGGGACCACCAGTGTATGCGCCGGCCGCGGCAGATGCTGGGAGGCTTGCCCACCCGGATGCGGCAGGGCCGGGAGATTCCCAGTACGAGGGCTGGTACGGGGCGGTACGGGCGGACTATGGGCGCTCCTGGGCTGGTGCCCTAAATTCGAACCATACCGGCTACGGCAGACCCCGAAGCAAGTGCCGGAATCAGGAGAGATTCGAATGAAGCTTATTCAATATTTTGCGGTGGCCGCATTGGCCACCAGTGCCATGGTTCCGGCGTTCGGCGCGCCCATCCCGATGTCCGCGCTCGGCATCGCTAAGACGGTGAACGTCACCGGACACCCCTACAACACCAACGGCGGCGGCGGCTTCTCCGCCATCGTCGACGGCTTCGCCACGACGGTGTGGTGTGTCGACTTGCAGAACCTCATCAGCCCGGGCTCCGGTTCGGCCATCTATCTGGCCAACGTCACGCCGATCGATACCTGGCTGCTGGGCATGAACTCGCTGGTGCGCAAAGGCACGGAGACGGTTTGGAGCGATGGCAACACCTTCACCGCCGAGGAGCGCTACAAAGCGGCCGCCTGGATGGTGGAGCAATACTCAGGTTTCCCCAACGGCCCCACCGGCACGTCGAATGATGGCGACCTGCAGAATGCCATCTGGCGCATGACGCACGCGGTGAGCAACGGCGGCTCAGCCCCGGCGGCGAATGCCAACTACAACGCCGCGGTGGCCTTCCTGGGCACCCCCGCCGCCGCCACCTTCGGCCACAATCACTGGGCGATCATCAGCGGTGTGGTGGATTCCAACGGCGTGCTGCAGGGCGATACCCGCCAGACGTTCCTGGTGGAATACGTGACGCCGGAACCGGCCAGCTACGCGCTGATCGGGTCCGCCTTGGTGGCACTGGGCATGCTGGCCCGCCGCCGCAACAGCTAGCCACAAGGGGCAGAAAAGCCCGGGACAGAAAACAACAACGGCGCCCGGCTCTTGGAAAGCCTGGGCGCCGTTGTTGCGTTTGGCAAAGGACGGACTATCTGGTGGCCAGGCGCTTGGTCTCAATCGACGTGCCGGTTTCCCAGGCGGCCAGCACGGCGCCATCGGGCAACGTGAGCAGGTTCACAAACGCGCCCGGCTTGCCGACCGCGACCGGCTCAGCGGAGCCAGGGAGGACGGCCTGGATGCCGCCATCGGCGGTCCAGGCGACCACCGGACCGCTCCGCGTGATGGCCAGGGCGACATCCTTGCCGGTGCCGATCTTTTGATCCGGCTCGCCCGAGGCGCTCAAGAACACGTCGCTATCGCGGCGCCAGGCAGAGGTGACCTTGCCATCGCTGACGGCCAAGCCGC
Organism: Acidobacteriota bacterium; assembly: GCA_026394055.1. Classification (GTDB taxonomy): domain Bacteria; phylum Acidobacteriota; class Terriglobia; order Bryobacterales; family Bryobacteraceae; genus JAPKYZ01. The sequence goes on along the minus strand of JAPKYZ010000099.1, from coordinate 53,815 downwards.
CGCCGTCCATGGGGCAGGCATTCAGCTTCCAGGTACCCGTGCCCAGCTTCTGCGCAGCACCAAAGTTGAGGCCGTCGCCGGAGCGGGCGGCATAGAGATCCCGGTGGCCTTCCATGACGTTCCGCCACATCACCCATAGGCTGCCCGCCGCCGAATCGGCCGCCAGGGCCGGGTGGCAGCACTGGCAGATGGTGCCCTCGGGTGAGGAGTAGATCAACTGATTCTTGGCCCAGGTGAGGCCGCCATCGGAGGATTGGGAGCCGTAGAGCTGCGTCCCTTTGGCCCGCAAATCAAGCCATGCCGCCGAGAGGGTGCCGTTGGGGGCCACCACCATGGCATGCAGACCTTCGCGCGCGGCGCCGGGGACATCGTTGATCTTGCCCGACCGGGTCCAGGTGCGGCCCTGGTCGGTGGAGCGCCACACCAACAGGTCGCCCTGATCCGGCAGCCCGTGGGCGTGGGGCCCGGTGGCCACGGTTTGACCGGCAATGGCCGTGATCACCATTGAATTCTTCAAGATCGCCAAACGCGGGCCGCGATGCCGGCCGAGGGCGAGCGCGCCCACCTCAGCCACCTTGACGGGTGTGCCAAAGGTGTTGCCGCCATCGGGCGAGGCCGCGAAATAGATCTGTGATCCGGCGCCAAAGGCCATCGCCACCAAGCCATTGCCACTGGCCAATTGTGGTTGCCGGGCCGGGGCCGGAGCGCCGGCTGGTTGTAGGGCCGCAGCCAAAGTGAGCAAAGCAGAGAGCAGCATGGTTCCTCGCGAAAGATGGAATGATCAGCTTCTATTGAACCACCGTCCGGCGGCGCGAGGTTATTGGGCAGCGGGTACAGGGGCGAAGTTGGAGCTGGCAGGCACGCAGACGGGCTCGCCGTGGAGTGGTGAATCGGCCCGGGGTCCGTGGGCCCACTTTCTGATCTGCTCGCGGAGGGCGTCCAGGCTGATGGGCTTGGTGACGTAGTCGTCCATGCCGGCGGCCAGACATCGCTCACGATCTCCAGCCAGAGCGTTCGCCGTCAGTGCGACGATTGGTGCCGGGTGGCTCCGCTGCTGCTGACGGATGGTGCGCGTCGCCTCCCAGCCATCCATCTCGGGCATCTGGCAGTCCATGAAGATCAGGTCGAACTGCCGCTCCGCCGCGGCGCGAACGGCTTCCTTGCCATTGGCGGCCACATCCACCACGCAGCCCAGCCGCTCCAGCATCAGCCGCGCCAGGCGTTGATTGATGACGTTGTCTTCTACCAGCAGGACCCTGGGTCCGCTGGCAGCCTCGGCGGGCAATCGATCAGTGGGCCGATTCAGATCGAGCAGGCGGCGCAGGGAACGCATGACGCTCGACCGGCGCAAGGGCTGGGGCAAGTAGATCACCTTGTCCAAACCCAACTCGTCCACCGCCTCCGGACGGGTGCCCGCGGAGCCGACCAGTAACAGCGGCAACGGAGCGGGGATCAGGCCTCGCAGCTCTCCGGTGAGCCGCTGGAACTGGTCCGCCGGCATGTCGAGGTCGAGCACCAGCACGCACCACGGCCGGCCCGCCGGGGGGCTGGTGAGATGGTCGGTGTCGGGCGTGGCGGTGACGATGGTCATGCCGGCGCCTTGGATCAGCTCGCGAGCGGTTAAGGAAAGCAGCGGATCTTCGGAGACCCAAAGAATCCTTTCCCCGTTCAAGGGCGATTCGGCGGGAGGCGGGGCGGGCGGCTCGAAGGCCGGCAGGTCGGCCGTGAACCAGAAGGTGCTGCCTTCTCCCAGTTGACTGCGCACGCCGATTTCGCCGCCCATCAGCTGCACCAGACGCCGCGCGATGCTCAACCCCAAGCCGGTGCCGCCATACTTGCGCGTGGTGGACCCGTCAGCCTGGGCAAAGCTGCTGAACAGCTTGGCCTGCTGTTCCGGGGTGAGGCCGATGCCGCTGTCTTCCACCGAAACCAGGAGGCGTTGGCGCTCCGGCGTCGAATCCGGGGCCAGTTGTACCAGCAGCGAGGCGCTGCCTTTCGGGGTGAACTTGATGGCGTTGGACAGCAGATTCAGCAGCACCTGGCGGAGCCGCAACGGATCGCCCAGGCTGAGCGCGGAAAGGTCGCTGCTGATCCAGTAGTTCAGCTTCAAGTTTTTGTTATTGGCCAGGTCAGAGACGACGCCGATGGCCTCTTCGGTGATTTGGCGGATGTCCAGGGGCACGCGCTCAATCACCAGCATGCCGGCTTCGATCTTGGAGAAGTCGAGGATGTCGTTGATGATGGCCAGCAGGGATTCGCCGGAGGCGCGGACGGTTTCCAGATACTCATGCTGCTCGCCCGTCATCCGGGTTTCGAGCATCAGTGAGGTCATGCCAATCACGCCGTTCAGCGGCGTGCGGATCTCGTGGCTCATGGTGGCCAGAAACTCGCTCTTCGATTTAACAGCGGCCTCGGCGATATCGCGGGCTTGGCGCAGCTCCTGTTCAATCTGGTGGTACGCGGTGACGTCCTGAATCGTACCTCGCAACCGGGTCACGCGGCCTTGAGCATCGAGCTCCGCTTCGGCGCGGCAGACCACCCAAAGATGCTCGCCCGTGGTCCGGATCATCACCAGTTCCAGCTCAAACGGGGTGCCGTCCTGCAAGATACGCTCGACGGCGGCGGATAAGCGGGCCCAGCTTTCCGGGGTGAACAGACGGCAGTGTTCAGCGTAGGTGACAAGCGTCTGGGTGGGATCCCAGCCAACAATGCGGTAAAGCTCCGGGGACCAACTGACCACATCGGGATGAATCTGCCAATGCCAACTGCCCACACGCGCCAGACGCTGGGCTTCCTGGAGTTCACCGGTGCGCAGCTGGAGGTCCCGCTGGCCTTGCCGCTCACGGCGCAAACCCAACACGACAATCGCCAGCCCCCACAACCCCAGGCCACCCGCCAACGCCGGCTCCGCGCGCTGCACCCATTTGTCCTTGCTTTGCTGGAGGCGGGCCAGTTGGCGAAACTCCGTCATCGCCTGACGCTCGCTGTGGGCCTTGGCCTCTAAGGCATTGACCAGCGGCCAGGTCGCCGCGTCAACGGGTGCCTCCGGGGCCGGGCTTGAGGAGGCCAGCCGCTTGAGGGCGATCGCATGTTGCGCGAATAGCGATTCGAGCTCCGCCATCTCCGGCGCCGAAGAAAGGGGGGAGGCCAGCCGGAGCTGTTCCCACGAATCGCGCATCTTCCGTTCCGCTTGCTGAAAATCCTCGCGCCCGGCGGATTGGCGGCCCCCGGTGGACTCCCGCGCCGAGGCGGCCGCCCGCAGAATGCTCAGTTGCGCGAGATCCAAAGCGTCGAGGACGCGCCGATACGCCACCATCTTCCGGGCCGCCGCGCCGCCGCGGTCCGCGATCTGGCTGCGGAGCAGCTCCAAGATGCCCAGGGCGCCCGCGGCCACCAGCAACACCGCGATCGCGCCGCGCCCACCTGCCCCCGGCAGCACATGCCGCAGAATGGCCGACAGACGCGAGCCATGCTTCTGCCAGTGGCTATCGTGGTTGGACATAGTGAACAAAAGCCCAGACCGAGATCAGTGAGACGCGAAAAAGCCTAAGCCACTACCTGAGGACGCAACCGCTCCACACGCGACTGGGTGGTCTGGCTCGGCATCAAGCAGAAGCGGATCTCCAGCTCATCCTCGCCCGTCCGGAACGGCATCACCATCCAGTTTTGGACACCCGCCGACCGCGTGTAGTAATTGCGTCCGAACACGACGGTCGGGACACTCAAACCCAGCGGACCCAGCTTGCCTTCGAAGTTGGTCTTGACGTTGCCAATGACCATATTCGCGACCTCTGCCATGGCGTCCAACACCTCTTCATCCACTTCTGGATAGTTGGACATCAGCAGAGCTCCGGCCAGTTTGCAGGCGGCCTTCTTGGAGCAGCCGATGCGGCCGCTCCCTGTCCAGCTGCCGCCGATGCCGACCAGCGCGACGACACCATCTGAACCCGGCGGTTCAGAGGTGGCCGTCTGCGGATTCAGCTTCTCGAGAGGAAGGTTCAGCATCGTCGAGAATACTTCCTCGGTGGCCTCCGTGACGGCCGTGACGATATCTTCCGAAGTGACAATACCGCTCATATAATGCCTGCCAGCTTCTCTTGGATTTGCTCTGCCGTGAACGGCTTGCGGACATAGCCCGCGGCGCCCAGTTCCAGAGCCTGCAGAACTTTGGCTTGGCTACCTTCGGTGGTGACCATGACAATCGGAACCGACTTGAAGTTGTCGTCTGCCTTCAGCCGGTTCAACAGCTCAATACCGTCCATGTTCGGCATGTTGATATCGGAGAGGATGAGCCCCACCTTGGCATCCTTCAGCTTTTCCAGAGCATCCTTGCCATCGCAAGCTTCATGTACTTGGCCAAGCGGGACTTCCGCTTGGACCAGAACCCGGTGAAGGATCTTTCGGATCGCCGCCGAGTCGTCCACAATCATTACGTCGAGTGCCATTAAACACGTACCTTTCTTGAATCTGGCCACGCTGGGCTAGCGCGTTCCTCGTGAAAGCATATCGGCGCTGGTTCGAGGAGCGTGAAGGTAAGATTGACAATCAGGAAACAGAGCTCGGTACGCGGCGATGCCGGGACTAGGGCCCGGCGGACTTGCCACTACATGCGGGGGGCGTAGTAGCCTTTGCGAGCTCTTACCTGAAGCTCTTTACGCCCTTTCACCCGGATGTCCACCGGATGAAACAGGCCGTCCGTCTTCAATGGTTCCGGACGATAGAGCACGTTGTACTGGCTGCGCAGTTCGTTGGCGATATTCTCAAAGCTTTGGGTAAGGTCATTTACCTTGAAGGGCGAGAAGTAGGTACCACCGGTCTGCTCAGAAAAGTACTTCAACACCTTATCGCCATCCGACGGCATGCGCGTGATGTTGGTGGAGATCGTGTAAAGCACCGTGTCGGCCTTTTGCGCCATTTCGAGCGCCTGATCGCGCGTATACCGGCTTTGGTTGTCGTCGCCGTCCGACAGAACCACCAGCGCGCGGCGGAATTTGTGCATCGGCTGGTCCTGCATCATCTTGTCGCGGCAGGCAAAAAACACCGCGTCATACAACGAGGTGCCGCCACCCGGCCGCATGCCGCGGACGGCCTTTTCCAGCTTGTCGACATCCGGCGTCATGTCGGCAATCAGTTCCGCGGAGGTATCAAAGCCGACGACGATCGCCTTGTCCTGCTGGCGCATCACGCTGCGGAGAAATTCCACCGCCGCTTCCTGCTGGAACCGGAACCGGTCGCGAATGGAGTTCGAGGTGTCCACCAGCACGCCCAGGCGCAAGGGCAGATTGGTTTCCGCGACAAATTCGAGGATCGTCTGCGGCTTCTTGCTTTCGATGATCTCGAAATCTTCCTGCGTGAGATTGGTGACGAAGCGGCCCTTTTTGTCGGTGACCGTGTAGAGGAAGTTGACGCGGGTCACATCCAGGGTGATGGTGCCGCTTTGATCCGGCGGCACGATCTTGGGCGCCTGCTTGCCCCCCTGCTGCGCGAAGGCCGCTGAGGCAACCAGCGACGTCAAGAATGCTCTACGATCCTGCATGGCTTCTATTGTAGGTCCGGCGGGCGGATTAGGCCTAGTTGCCGAGCGGAGTGAGTTTTAGGGACACGCTCTGGGCGGCGTTCTTGTCCAGCGTCACCTTCTCCAGACGCCCTTCGATCTTGCGCATCACCTCCGGATCTTCCCAGAAGCCGAAGTCAAACTCTTCGACGGCCAGTAACAGGTAGTTGCCCGGGGCGAGATTGCTGAGTGCCACCGCGGCACTGCGATCCGCGGCCGCCGTGCGCACCGCGCCCTGGTCCGACCAGCGGCTTTTGTCAGCTGGGAACAGCACCACGGTGGCGCCCTGCGTCGCGGACTCATCGCGAGTGACGGTGACGTTCAGCGAGGCCACTTCGTGGTTCATCGTGACGCGGATGGGTGCGGAGCTGCCCGCGGCGATCTCCACCTCCTGCCCCAGCACCTCCATTTCGCCGTACCGGATGGACTCAATGTATCCGCCGGACCCCGGCGTGGCAGTAATGCGGTACCGGCCCGCAGCCACGCCGTCAATGGCGAAGCTGCCGTCGGGCTTGGTGGCACCGCGAGACCCGGCATTCATGACGCCCTCGACGTCGGTGAGCGTCACGCGAACGTTCTTGACGTCGCTCTTCTCCGGGTCGCGCGCGATGACTTGGCCGGTGAGGTTGAGGGGCGGCAGCACGCGGATGGTGAGATTGTCGATGTTGCCCGTCACGTCCAGGCGTTCACGATGGGCGGACCCGCCGCGGCCACCGCCCGGCCCTCCGCCGCCCCTCACCATCAAGTTGTAGCTACCGGCGGGGACACCGCGAAGCTCGAACCGTCCTTCCGTTTGGCGCCCTCCGTTGCTGCCGATGGCCATCCCGGTGAACGCGGCGTCGCGCGGCATCAGCAGAACGCCCGCCCCATTGGGAGGCTGGCCCGTGGCGGAATCAATCAGGCGCCCGCGGATGGTGTAGACCCGGGTCTTCTGCAGGCGGATGTCGAACCCGGTCAGCTCTGCCCCAGCGGTGACCGGAATCTTCTGCGCCCGGCTCAGCTCCGTAACGCCGGGAAAGTAGGTGGTGACCATGCTGGAATCGGCATTCTCGGGCAGGTTGGGGCCGCCGGGGCCGAATTGCTGCGTGGGGCTGACTTGCAGAATGACGTCGCCGGGTGAGACGTTGATCAAGCGGAACTCGCCGCGATCATTGGTGGCGGTGCTGCGTTGGGGGCCGCCGCGCCCGCCACGCTGGCCGGGGCCGCCGGAGACCAGCATCACAAAAGCACCCTGCAGCGGCTCGCCTTCGTCGTCAAAGATGCGGCCCGCGATGACGGCCTGGGGAAGCAGCTCGATCGTGAGGCTGCGGAGGCTGTCGCCGTCGCTCACCTTGACGGGTGTGGCGGGCTGGTTGGGGCGTTTGGCGCCGTACCGGCCATTGAGAAAGCCATTGCGTTGGGCCGCCACCGTGTATTGGCCGGCCTCGACATCGGTAAAGCTAAACTTGCCCGCCGCATCGGTGGTGACTTTGCGCCCACCACCGCCACCGCCCGGGCCACCAGGTCTACCGAACCCGCCACCACCGCCCCGGCCCGCGCCGTTCGACAGTAAGCTGACCTCCGCCCGGCGCAACGGCTCCTTGGTTTGGGCGTTCACCACCGTCCCTTCCACGGTCGCCCGCTTGGCTTGATTGGCCGTGCTCGATGTTTGGGCTGCCGCACTGGCGGCCAGAAGAAGGACGAAGCTAGCTGTCGACAAAAGCAATCGCATACGGGTTGAGTCCCAAGGTTAGACGATCACCCCCGGTCTCTTGTTTCGTCGATGCACCCGTAGATTCACGAATCTTTACCGTGCGGGTGCCATTCTGAACTCCATTGACGCGGATCAGTTGCGGCTCGGCGGTCAGGTTGGCCACCAGCAGCCGGCGGCGGCCCGCGCGCGTCAGGCTGAGCGCGACGGCTTTGAGCGGATTCGAAGAGGCCAACGGTTGCACCGCAGCACCGGCAAACCCCAACACAGCCGCCAGCACCTCCTGGACCGGAAACGGCTGGCCGGTCCCGTTCAACCCGCCCGGTCCGGCCACTTCAAAGTAGGTGATGCTGGCGGCAGCAGCTTCAGAAAGATACTTGAGGCTGCCCACGGTCCAGGCGGCGCAGAAGAGGCTCGATTGGCGGCGGTCCGGCGGATTGGCGGTGGGAACCTTGGCTTGCGGGTTGAATCGCGGCGCCAGCGTCACCGGCGTCACCGCGATCGGCGCGGCACCCAGGAAGGCGCGGGCGGAGATGACGGTGGCCCCTTGCGGCTCCAGATTCTCGACCAGGGAGCGGTTGTCAAAGGCGTGGACCTGGGGGTTCAACGAGTAGCAAGCGACGTCCAGCCACTTCGGGTCCGGCCGCTGGCGGTTGAGCTCGGTGAAGTACTGGTTGGTGCCGCCGCCCACCGGGGCGTCTTTCAAGTGCTTGCGCCCGAGGTCGAGCCAGCGTTGCGAGGTGGAGGCCTCCGCCGGAGGCAACACCAGCCAGCGAGCAATGGCCCGGCCCTTCGCCAGCGCCGCGAGCTTCGCCAGATCCTCTTCGCTGGTCACCAACGCCGCTACTTCGAGCGGCACCGTGGCCGCAGGTAGTGCATCGCCGGCCCGCCAGTCGACCCGGAGATGCGCGGGCTTCAAGGTGCCCAGCGGTCCAGGAGAGTAGCCGAGCCCAATGGTGGGCAGCTTGGCCGCCATCCGGCCCGCGGCGGGCTCCAGCACTACCTCACTGCTGCCGGTGGAGCGCGCCGCCGGGACTTGGCCCTTCAGCGTCACCGTGACCGCTTGCTTTACCCGCGTGCCTTGCGGCACCAGCACCGGCCACGGCTTGGCGAGCGGCGTGCAGTACGTCTTGAAGTTGCCATCGGTCCAGTTGCGGTGATCTTCCATCTCGAAGGTGTCGCCCTCAAAGCGGACCTCGGCCATCAGACCATTGGCCACCGGATGGCTGATCGCGCGCAGGTCCATCACCGGCTGGTGGGGCGAGATCAGGTGCGGAAACTGGCCCCGGCTTTTCGAGCCGTCAGACTTCTCCGCGACGTACTCGCGGCCCACGCATTCGGTGAGCGGGTGCAGGACGCAGAACCCGATCCGGTTCCGCTGGAAGGCGGTCTTCGCCTGGCCATCCATCTCGAAGCGGACCGTGCCTTGCGCATCGCCAGTGATGGTGCCTTGCCAGAGGAAGCTGATCGGCCCTTGTGTGCAATCCGCCACGAAGCTGAGCTTGAAGCCGCCCTCGCCAGATTCGACGCGGACGCCGGTCACTTTGGGCAGCACGGTGAGCCAGGTGGAATCGCGTACGGCGGCGTAGATGCCGCGCAGGATCTCGGTGTCGCCCAGCTTGAGATAGCGCACGAAGCCCAGCGCGGGCTCAAACTCGAGCGTCACCGGACCGGCCGTCAGCTTCATCACCACTGGGGCGGCTGGCTCGGCGTCTTGCGCTAGAGCAGTGCGGTAGGCCAGCGGCAGCGCCGCCGACAGACGCAACAACTGGCGGCGGTTGAGATCGGTGGTGAGGCTCATGCGGGAGATAGACTATCGCAATGACACGCCGTACGCTGGTGCTCAGCCTTACTTGCCTTCTGTTCGTGACGATAGCGGGCTTCGCCGCGCCTCCGGAGGACCGCGGCCTGGGCCAGTGGGCGTTTAACGCCAAGGCATCGACGTATGAATCCGCACCGGCGCCGCGAGAGTCCACGCGGATCTGGGAAGCGGCGGGTACAGACAAGTCCGGCACACCGCTGGTCCACTTTCTGCACACGACGGTGGGCGCCACGGGCCAACCGGGACGCACGGAATTCACGGCGGGCTATGATGGGCGCCGCTATCCGGTTTCCGGCAGCAGCCGCTACGACACGGTGGAGTTGAAGCTGGTGAATGCCAATGTGGTCGAGCAGACTTTCCGGCTAAAGGGCGAGGTGACGGTGAATGCCACCCGCACCATTTCCGCCGACGGCAACCAGATGACCATCATCGCCACCGGCACCAACCCGGACGGGAAGAAGTTCCGCAACGTGCTGGTCTATTCGCGCGTCAAGGCGGCCCGGTAGAGCATGGTGCGGCGCAGCGGGTTTTGGTGGGCCCTGTGCGTGGTGATGTTGCTGGCTTCTTGTGGCCCGGCGACGCGCCAATGGACCTGGAGCTACTCGGCCCCTGGCATTGCCGCCAGCGGCACACTGGTGACGGAACGCGCGCCCGATCGCGCGGGCTATTACCGGATCCTCACAATTGCGGGCACTCGCAATGGAGAGGCGATCACCGGCCTTCATCCCACGGGTCAAGCGATCCCGGGGAATGAGCCTTGGGCGCTGGATAACTTGATCTCAGCCACGCCCGGGCGTCAGTTGACGACGCATGGCTTCGGCTTTGCGCTCAAAGGCGGCAGTTACGTGAATCCCTTCTTCGCCGCCACCCGGCCACAGCCGGGCTATATCGAGGTCTTCTCTGCCCCGCCGCTGGTGCCCGAGGCGAAGAACATGGGGCCGGAGGATGCGGAGCGGCCGGTCCGCTTTACGGCGACGATGCAGCCCTAAACGCCCGGCGCAGCGGGCGCGGAATGCTCGACAATCGAGTCAGCATGCCCTCGATCTTGCTGTTCTCCGACATCCACTCTGACTTGAAGGCGCTGGAGGCGCTGATGGCCATTGACGCGGACTATTACTTTGCCGCGGGCGATCTGGTGAATTGGGCGAAGGGGCTCGACAAGGTGGGCGCGGTGATGAAGCCCAAGGCGGAGCGGATGTTCGTCATTCCGGGCAACCATGAATCTGAGGGCGACATCGCGGCCTTTTGCCGCCAGTATGGCTTTACCGCGACGCACGGGCAGTCCTACGAGATTGGCGGCTACCAGGTGGCGGCGCTCGGCTATTCCAACATCACGCCCTTCGACACGCCCGGCGAGTACAGCGAGCCCGAGCTGGAACGCCGCCTTGCGCCGTTTGCGGCCCTGAAGCCGCTGGTGCTGGTCTGCCATTGCCCGCCGCACGCGACGCCGCTTGATGCCGCAGGTCCGGGCAAGCACTTTGGCAGCCCGGCGGTGGCGCGCTTTATTGAGCAACATCAGCCGGAGCACTTCTTCTGCGGCCACATCCATGAGGCGGCGGGCGTATCGGCCACCCTGGGCCGCACGCAGGCTCGTAATTTGGGCAAGAAGGGCTTTTTGCTGGAACTGTAGCGGCCGGCCACAGCTGCCGGCTTGCTATCGTAACGCCATTGGACATGCAGACTTCAGCGCTCTACTTGAATGGCGAATGGGTGACCACGGCCACCACCCGCCCCGTGCTCAATCCGGCCACCGGCGAGGTGGCGGGACAGATGTCGATGGCCGATCGTCCGCGCGTTGCACAAGCACTGGATGATGCCCATCGGGCGTCGCCCGCTTGGCGCGCGCTGCCCGCAAAAGCTCGGGGGCAGTACCTCCACCGCATTGCGGATCAACTGGAGCAGCGCACCGATGAGATCGCGCGGTTGATCACGCTCGAAAACGGCAAGCCCATCGCGCAGTCCCAGGGTGAGATCGCCATCTCGGTGGACCACCTCCGCTGGTTCGCCGAAGAAGCGCGGCGGGCCTATGGACGCGTCGTGCCGCAGCAGGTGGATGGCAAGCGGCACCTGGTGTTGAAGTCGCCCATTGGGGTGGTGGGGGCGATCAGCCCCTGGAACTTCCCGCTGATGCTGGCGGTGCGGAAGGTGGCGCCCGCGTTGGCCGCCGGATGCCCGGTGGTGCTGAAACCGGCCGCTCAGACGCCGCTGTGCGCGGTGGCGTTTGCCGAATGCGTGCATGCCGCGGGCTTACCCCCGGGCGTGTTCCAGCTGATCCTGGCGCCGGCGGCGGAGGTGGGCGCTGAGTTTCTAGCCAACCCCAAGTGCCGCAAGATCACGTTCACCGGATCCACCGAAGTGGGCCGCCTGCTGATCGCCGGTGCAGCGGAGACGGTGAAGCCGTTGTCGCTGGAGCTTGGCGGGCAGGCGCCGGTGCTGGTGTTTGATGACGCCGATCTCAGCCGTGCGGTGGAGGGCGTGGTGGCGGCCAAGTTCCGCAACACCGGCCAATCCTGCATTGCGGCCAACCGCATCTATGTGCAGGCCGGTATCTATGAACGCTTTGTGGCGGCGTTGGTCGAACGGATTGGCCAGCTCAAGATGGGCAATGGACTGGAGCCCGGCGTCGACATTGGCCCGCTAATCGACCAGGCCGGTCTTGATAAAGCCGCTGCGCATGTCCGCGATGCGGTGGCCCAAGGGGCACGGCTGCTGATCGGCGGAGAGCCGCGGTCCGGGCTGGGATTTTTTATGCCACCCACCGTACTGGCCGATGTTCCGGCAACGGCTCTTTGCATGCTGGAAGAGACGTTTGCCCCGGTGGCGGCGGTGGCCCGCTTTGCCACGGAGGCGGAAGGGATTGCGCTGGCGAACGGCTCCATCTTTGGGTTGAGCGCCTATGTGTTCACCGAAAGCCTGGATCGCGCGCTGCGCGTGGTGGAGCAGTTGGAAGCCGGCACGGTCGGCTTGAACGACGGCGTGCCCACGACGAGCAACTGCCCGTTCGGCGGCGTTAAGCAAAGCGGCTGGGGCCGGGAGCTGGGCAGTGAGGGGCTGGAGGCGTTTCTTGAAACCAAGCATGTCTCGATCGGGCTCAGCGCCGGGTCCTGAGCGGCGGGCTCGACAGCCTCAGAACGTAAACGAGAAGCCAGCTGAGACGCGCTGCTGGGCCAGGCGGCCGGTGGCCAGCTTGGGGATGCTTTGCACTTCGGTGGTGCCGTCGGGCATTTCGATGGCGGCCGCGAGCGAGCGGGTGAGGAAATCCGGTTTGCGCGACACGGTAGTGCGGTAGTCCATGCGGAGCATCCAGCGCTGGTTCATCCGCACGCGCAACCCGCCCCCGCCTTGCAGACCAGCCTGGAAAATCCCCCCGCCTTCGAGCGGCGGCGCGTGGCCAAAGTTGTAGGCCGCCTGCAGCATGCCGAGGTTGTTGAGGCCGAAGCGGAAAACGCCGCGGGCTTTGCGGAACGGCGCGTCGGTCAAGTGCACCAGTTGAAGGGCCGGGCCAAAGGCGATGTAGGGGCGCCAGCGGCTTTCGCGAGGCCGGAAATTGAGCAGGGTGCTGTAGGAGAACTGCCGGGTGAGCAGCCCAACGCGCTGTTCCTCGACCGAATCGGCGATCGCCATGCCCCGCGGGTCCACGCCCGCCAGGCCGACCTGGAAGGAGCCCCGCAGATACTGGAACCCCAGCTCGTTCGAAAACCACCGGCTGGAGTTCAACGTCACCGTGCCGCCCACCGAATAGCCGGGTGAGATATCGTTGCCCGCCGCCAGGGCGAACAGCTGGCGCACGCCACCCGCGACGCGCCGTTGGATGATCACCCCTTCCGGTCCGACGGAAGAGTGGCAGAACATCGATTGGCCCAGAGAGAAGCCAAGCTCCACGGAAACCGGCGTCCAGCCGGGCCGCGCCAAGGTGGGCTCACCGGCGGGCCGTACGGGCGCGCGAGGCTCCGTGGAGGTGGGCCCCACAATCGAGGAGGTGAACTCCGCCGCGAACGGTCCGCCGTGAAATGCGGTGGGGGCGCCTTCCTCCAGGTTGTGGCGGTCAGCATCTTCGAGCAACGTCCGCGGAGGACGCCGGGTGGCCATCCGGTTCCGGCGGGTCATCATGCGCCAACCCTGTCCCCCGAACCAGATACCCTGCCAGATCAGATTTCCCCGCAGCACGTCGTTGCGGACGGTGAGGAAGGCCTGGCGGAATCCCCGTTCAATGGTGGGGCCACGATAGGGTCCAGCGGGAGCGGTGACGTTGTGATCGTAGCGGCGCGGGTTCTGGCAGCTATTCATTCGCAGCACGGCCACGGAGCGGTCGGTATCGAGCCGTTGGCCGGTGCCGTTGTGGAGATCGAGCGGTACCCAGGGACGGCTGCGGGTTTCGATGGCCTCAACGCAACCGGTCAGCACCAGGTCGTTCACCACCTTGGCCCGCTCATTGTCGATGTTTTCGTCGATCACGTGGATAAACCGCTTCTGCTGCGGTGAGAAGCTGATCCGCAGATCGTGCGTGGCGGCGGCGGTGAAGACGCGGCTGTTGTCCCATTCCGCCGTCGTCTCCCAGATGCGGAGGTGGTGCCGCCGCTGAAAGGTGTTGAGGTTCTTTGAAAGATTGAAGACCGCCCGCTCACCGCCCAGCAGCAAGACCGACATGGGCGCCTGCTGGTACCCCTGGCTTTCCGCAAACGAACGCAGCGTGCGATAGCGGGTGGCAGCCGTCACTTCATCCGCCTCCACCCAGCCAGCCGCACTGAAGGCACGGGCAATGGCGGGGCGGTCGCCGACAAATACCAGATTGGTGAGGTCGGATTCCTTCTCGCCGCTCTTGGTCTGGGTCCGATAGGGAAGGCTGCTCACCAACTCGGCCAGAGCCCGGCGTTCGACCGGCGTTTGCGCCAGTTTAGGCTTGGTGCCCGTGTCGGCCAGCCCGGTGTCGAGAGGTTCGGTGAGCCGGATGAAGAGCTCCGTGCCGGCCGTGAGGCGAATCTCGGGCTCGGAAAAGCGCAGGACGGCCGCGAAGGAGACGCTTGAAAACAGGAGGGCGATCGGGTCGACGGCGGCCAGCGAGGTCAGGACGCCCGCGGCCCGGAAACCCGGCGTGTTGGTGGAGCGAATGCCCTTGATCCGGCCGGTGACCGGGTCTACCTTTTCGCGCGCGTTCTCCACCTCCAGCACCTTGCTGCCGAAGCGCAGCCAGCGGCCATCGGGGAGTTCGAGCTCGTCGAAACTTAATTGAAGACTCGCGGTTTCCGCGCCCAACCCTAACCCGACGCGCCGCACCGACGCGATCTTGCCCCACACCGGCGTCCCGGGCGGGAGCAGCATGACGCCCTCGACCATCACCGGCGAGACCAGCATCGCCCGGATGGCCTGGCCTCGGACTCCAGAATAGGAGTTAACCTCTTGCAGAAGGCGGACTTCCAGGTGAGTGCCGATGGGCGCGACCGCGGCGGAAGCGGAGCTGGTGCAAGCGAGCAGCGCGAGGCATATCAACCTGTGGCCGGGGTCGCGCAACCGGCCTGCGCCGCTGAAACAAGATTCTGGCACTAGCGAAGATCGAGAGGGTTCTCGTTCTGGAAAGTATATCGGTTCTTCGCGGCCTCTGCCGCAGTGTGTCCGCCCCAGGAAGGGTCCACATCGGCAGAGAATAAGTGTATGGCCGACTACCGATACCGCATCGTGGACGTGTTTACCGAACAGAAGCTGGAAGGCAATCCGTTGGCCGTGTTCCCGGAGGCCGAGGACCTGGATGCGGCGACCATGCAAAAGATCGCCCAGGAGCTGAACCTGGCCGAGACGGCCTTTATCCTGCCGCCCACGCGGCCCGGTTGCGTGGCGCAGGTGCGGATCTTCACCCCCACGCGAGAGATGGTGTTTGCCGGACATCCCACCATCGGCACGGCGTGGGTACTGATGGACGAAGGGCGCGTGGAAGCGGGAACGGATGAGTTCATGCTGGATGAACTGGTGGGCGCGGTGCCGATTCGAGTCGAGGGAGCGCAGCTGTGGCTGAAGACGCCGCCGATCAGCTGGGGACCGGAGTTTTCCCCCGCGGCCTGCGCCGCCGTGGCCGGGCTGACCGCCGAAGACCTGCTGCCCGTGACGCCGCAACTGGTCACCGCCGGCAATCCCAACATCTACGTGGCCGTGCGTGACAAAGAGGCGGTCGACCGGGCCATGGTGGACAGCGCCCGGCTATTGGCGTTGCGTGAAGGGCTGGATCCGGTCTGCTTTTTCGTGTTCACGCCCACGGCCACCGGCGCCTACTCCCGCATGTTCGCGCCCGAGCACGGCGTGGTGGAAGATCCCGCCACCGGCAGTGCCACCGGACCGCTGGCGGCCTACATGATGCACCACGGGCTGGCCCCTCGCCATGCCGGGACCCGGCTCGTCAGCGAGCAGGGCGTGAAAATGGGCCGACGGAGCCTGCTGCACATTGTGGTGCGCGGTGCTAGCAGGTTGCGGAAAAAGGCCGGAGACCGCTTGCTGACGCGCGCGGCTCAGTTACTGCGCACGCGTATTTGCAACAGCTTACAGAGCCACGACCGTGAGGGAGTGGTCCTGCAGAACCCTTTTTCCGCAGCCTGCTAGACGACGGTCCTGTCTGTGAAGTTCGCGGCAAATGTCCTCACCGATTGTCCCGCTAAGCTGCAAAGCAAGCCAGAGACTTCTTGGCGGCTTGGCGGCTTGGCGGCTTGGCGGGAATCTTGAGATGCTTCAGAACTTCTGGGCCGGACACTAGACCAGGAGCGTTACTTCTTGCCAGCCCGGCCGGAATACTTGGTGAGCGCGGCGATAAAGGGCTTGGCCACCTCCGGCGTTTGACCCGGTGTGGTGAGAATCTCTTTGGAGCTGCGCGCCTGACCGTAAAGCGCCTCATTCGCCTTGGCATCTTCGCGAAGCGTGGAGCCTTCCAGCGAAATGCCGGCGAACACGCCGCGCGAACGCGAGTAGGAAAGAATTTCGGCGCGCATCTGCAGGTCGGTTTGGGCGTTGGCTTCGCGGCCCACCGGGCCCGCCGCGGCCGTGACATCGCCGCCCAGGGTGAACTTGCTCGACATCAGCTTTTCCGCGCCCCGCCGGCTTTTCACCAACAGAATGACGTCGGTTTCCGCGCCGCCAATCTGCAAGCCGATGCTGCCGCCTTCGATCCGGATAGCTGCCGGAGATTTCCAGCCAGTGCCATCATCGTTGCGGCAGGTGAGAAAACCTTTGCCGAACTGGCCGCCGACGATAAAGCCGGCCTTCTTCATGCCGGGGATGACGGCCGCGCAGGTGGACTTGTCCAGGATCTCCTGCGGAACGGCGCGGTCGCTGGTCCCCATCATTTCCGCAATCGTTTCAGTGGCGGCGCGCAGGCGCTTGGCTTCATCCTCGCCCGCAACGGCCAGGGCCGCGGCGGTCACGAAAAGTAGAAAGGTTCGCATAACACTACAGTATGCGGCCTTCCTGTGACAGACACATCAATCTGGGGCGGACCGGGGGTGAAATCCGTTCCGGTCAGGCGCTCAGCGCCCGTTTGGCGGCACTCCGGCCCATGCGGATGCAATCGGGGATGCCGATGCCTTCCAGATAGTTGCCGGTCAACACCAGACCCGGGTGCTGCGCTTCGCGCTGGCGCAACGTTTCCAGCCACTGCTGGTGGCCGATGTAATACTGCGGCATGGAGCGGGGCCAGCGGGCGATGGAGACGCCCACCGGCTCGGCCGTGATGCCCATGATGACGGCCAGATCCTCGCGTACCGCGGCCAGGATCTCTTCACCGGTCGCCTGACACCAGCGGTCCCCGCCCAAAAAGGCGCGGATCACGGCCTTGCCCGGCGCGGCCCGGTGCGCAAACTTGGTGCCCACCCACGTACACGCCACCAGATGCCGGCGCTCCACTTGCGGCACCAGAAAGCCGAAGCCGTCGAGCGGGTGCGGAAAGCCGTCAAGCGGCCACGTCAACCCAACGGTGACAGCGGACGAGTACTCGATCTGCCCCAGCAGCGCCGCGAGGGCGGCGTCGAGCGGCTCCAGCAAAGGCGCTGCCTGCCAGGTGCGGAGCCCAATCACCACCGCATCGCCCACAAGCGATCCGGTGGCGCCATCGGGCCGGGTGAGGTGAACGCGGAAGCCGGGGGAAGTCTTTTCGACGCGCTGGGCCGTCGCCTGCACACGCCGCGCCTTGATCCGGCCATCGAGCGCGACCGCCAGCGTCTCGAGGCCGCCCTTCAAGCTACGGAACAGCGACCCCGCTTCCGGTGGCCGCGGCTCCGCCATCAGGCCGCGCGTGACGCTGCCGTAGCGAGTTTCGAGGTCGACAAAACGGGGTAGCACTTGCTGCATGCTCAGCCGGTCGACGTCGCCGCCAAAGACGCCGGTGAGCAGCGGCTCGGCCAGATAATCCACAATCTCGTCGCCCCAGTGATCGCGGACAAAGGCGCCAATCGAGCGGTCCGGCAGAGGCGCGGGCGGCGGCTGGCGCAGCAGCTCCTGCGCGGCGCGGGCCTTGGCGGTCAGCGACAGCAGCGGAGTGGTGGCCAGGGCCGCCATGTTGCTGGGCGCCATCATCACCAAGCCGTCGGGCATGGGGATCAGCCGGTCACCCTTCCAGAGAAACGTGCGGCGGACGTGGTCGTTCGAGGGGATCACTTCGCCGGCCAGGCCCAACTCCGTGATCAGCTCCATCGCGGCGGGCTTGGCGGCGAGAAAACTGTCCGGGCCCGCCTCGATGACGCAGCCATCCACCACGCGGGTTTCCAGCAGACCGCCGAAGCGGGCCTCACGCTCGATCAGTGTGACCTGGGCGCCATCCTGTTCCAGTTGGTAGGCGGCGCTGAGGCCGGACAGGCCACCACCGACAACCAGTACATGCTTCGCCATTGCGCTCCCTCTACACCCAGATTAGCGGAGGCGAGGGCCACCGCAGGCTGGGATTGGGCGGATGGAAGCGCTCGCGTCAGGCCTGGCGGTTTGCTGATGCTAGCTTTCGAGCTTCCGCAGTGCCTGCCGGATTTCGGGGCCGAGGGCCGCCATCAGGTTCAGGTTCTGCTGCTCCGACAGATCGGAGACCACGTAGGCCAAATAGTCACGAGTTTCAAGCGCAGCTAGCTGAAAACGCAAGGCTTTCGCTTGGTAGATCGACGTCCCCGCTCCAGCCAGGGAAGGGATAATCTTATCCCGCACAAACGATTCGTTCACGCCGCGGCGGGTGACGACCACCGATAGCAACTGGGTGTCGGTCTTCAGTTGTAAATGGACAAACTTGCGGCCGCTGCGGAGGCATTCGTGGGCGGAGTAAATCCGGAACTGTTCCGGCATGTGCCGCTGCACGGCAGCCAGCAGTTCCCGGAACTGGGGCGGCAGATCCTGGGCCGCTTCGGCCCAAGCAGGCATCCGGTCCGGCACCGGATTGCCGCCGTACACGGAACAGTGCAGGTGGTCATCCAAGCCCGGGCGCATCGTCTGGGAGACGTTGCTCAGCAGGGCGGCCGCTTCCACTTCCTGCGAGTCAACCGGCGCCACGCGGTGGCCGGAACGATAGACCACGCCGCTGGCGACACCAATCACCAGCAACGCCGCCACCGGCACCCAGGGCCGCATCCAGACGCCGGCCGCCTTGCGCTCCCGGACCTGGTCCAGCTGTTGACGAATCTTCACCTGCAGCTGCGGAGGTGCGGCGGTTCCTTTCACGGCCTGCCGCAGGCGCTGAGTCGGCTGCTGATTGGGCGGAAGAGATGGCATTTGAGAACTCATGATGACTTGGCCTTTGCGTTCTGCCCAATGCCATACGATTGGGCCACGGCGGCTAACTGCTCCCTCAATAATTTTCGGCCGCGGCTCAACCGCGACATGACGGTGCCGATGGGGATTCCCAGAATGTCGGCCGCCTCTTTATAGGCAAACTCCTCGACATCCACCAACAGAACGGCGGCCCGGAAGTCACCGGGGAGCTGGTCCAGCGCGGCGAGGATTTGGGCGTCGGTCAGCTGCTCAGGGATGGGCGCCGGAGCCACCAGATTGGCTTCGAGAAACTCCTCGGTCTCCTTGAGCAGCGGGAAACGGAACCACTTACGCCGGTGGTGGTGGACGCAGTGGAACAAGATCTTATAAAGCCAGGCGCGGCAGTTGGTGCCCGCTTCAAACCGGTGGAACGATTTCCAGGCCTGGAGATAGACTTCCTGCACCACGTCTTCAGCCCGCTGCGGGTCGCCCAGAATCCGGACGGCCGACCGGTACAGGTCGTTCAGATGAGGCATCGCCTCAGCGTCGAAGTTCGCCGAGGCGGCCTGGGCGGCACTGGGCGATTCCTGAGCGCGGCTCACGTCACCGGTCATCCAGCGCTCCATGGTGTGGGAGAAAGCCATACGGCAGAGAAATGCGCCCTCGCCGGTATTTTATTCCCGCCCCGGAAAATTGCCCGGGCGCGGGCATAACCACGCGCTGGCGCGGATACAGCGGACATGAAACTGTTGACGCTGCTGCCGACACTCGTGGCCACGCTCATATTCTGTCACGCACAACCGCTAAGCTACACCCGGCTGGCCGCCTCCGGTGCGGCGCCACAACCTCGCTTTGATGGCACAGTGGCCTACGATGCGTCGGGGCGGCAGATCTACCTTTTTGGGGGCCAAGGTGTGGGCTTGCAGAATGACACCTGGGTCTATTCGCTGGAGACGCAGCGTTGGGCGGAAGTGGCGGCAAGCGGCCCGCTTCCGCCCGCGCGGCTGGGCCATACGTTGATCTTTGACCCGGTCCGGCGCCGCCTGGTGGTGTTTGGCGGCCAAGCGAGTGGATTCTTCAGTGATGTGTGGGCGCTGGATGTCGTGACGCGCGTCTGGCAACAGCTCGGCCGCGATGAGGCGGGGCCCAGCCGCCGCTACGGGCATTCAGCGGTCTATGACCCGGTTCGCGACCGGCTGGTGATCTCCCATGGCTTTACAGACGCGGGCCGCTTTGACGACACCTGGGCGTTTGAGCTGGGCACCAATAGCTGGCGCAACATCACTCCCGCCGGGACGCGTCCGTTGCGCCGCTGCCTGCAGCACGCCGTCTATGACCCCTCGCGCGACCAGATGCTGCTCTACGGCGGTTGCGCCAGCGGCTTTGGACCCTGCCCGTTGGGTGACCTGTGGGCGCTCGATTTCCGGACCGGGCAATGGGCGGAGCGGACCGGCGGCCTGAAGCCGCCACCGCGGCAGCACTACGGCATGGTCTTTGACACCGTCCGGGACCGGCTGGTGCTGTACGGCGGCAGTGGAAACGCCGTCTTGAATGACACCTGGGAGTTTGACCCTCGCACCGGCGGTTGGGCAGAGACTACGCTTTCGGGGCCTTCACCTTCGGCGCGGTCCCGCCATCAATCGGCGTTCGCGGCCGATCGGGGTGCCGCCTTCTTCTTTGGAGGACAGGCCGCCGGTGGCCTGACGAACGACCTTTGGATGTTGGCCCCCGCCGCCGTGGAGGTGGGGCCACGCTTTTCCGCCGCCGACGTCGCCAACGCCTTCTCGGGCGATCGCGGTCCGGCGGGCGCCGGTACTCGCGTGGCGCCGGGGGAGTTGATCTCGATTTTTGGGCGTGGCCTGGGTCCGGCGGAGGGGGTCAAGGCGGAGTTTGATCCGGGCACCGGGTTGCTGCCGTTGTCGCTGGGCGGCGCGGACGGCAAAGCGGTTTCCGTCACTTGCAACGGCTTGCCCGCGCCGCTGCTGTACGCGCGGTTCGATCAGATCAACCTTCAGGTGCCCTATGAGCTGGCTTCGGCGGCCAGCGTCGCCATTGTGGTGACCGTTGAGGGACGCGCGAGCAGTGCCGTCCCAGTGACGCTGGTGCCGGCGCGGCCCGGACTGTTTCCCGGAGTGTGGAACCAGAACGGGACAATCAATGGACCCAACAACGCTGCGCGCTCGGGCGAGGTGGTCACGCTATTTGCCACGGGCCAAGGCCGGACGGTACCGGAAAGCCGAACCGGCGCCTTTCCCCAGAACGGCTTTCCGGTGCCCGCGGCGGTAACAGAGGTGACCATGGGCGGCGTTCCCGCCACGATTGAGTTTCGCGGTCAGGCGCCCGGGACGGCCGGGGTGATGCAGCTGAACGTGCGGGTTCCGCCCGGAGTCGCAGCCGGAGCGGCGGACGTAGTGCTCACTGTGGTCGGCGCCTCCAGCCGGGCCAGCGTCAACATCTTTTGACGGGGGCGAGACAGCAGCAAACCTCGGGAATAACAGACCGCGAGGGTGGGATTGAGTAAGTGTGAAACACACATCCTATCTCCCGTTCACCAGCGCGGTCCTGACCGCCATCCTGCTGCTATCTTCGCCATCCGCCCTGCCAGCGGCGGAACGCGTGGACCCGGTCAGCAAAGACGGCTCTGGCGTAGCCCTGAAGGGCTATGATCCGGTGGCCTATTTTGAGGCGCAGGCAGCCGTGAAGGGTGTGCCGGAGTTCACCCATCGCTGGAGGGATGCCACCTGGCAGTTCAGCTCCGCCGCCCGCCGCGACCTGTTTGCCAAGAACCCGGAGAAGTATGCCCCGCAGTTTGGCGGTTACTGCGCCTGGGCGGTAAGTAATAACTACACCGCCCCGATTGATCCACTGGCTTGGAAGATTATAGACGGCAAGTTATACCTCAACTACAGCAAGGACGTGCAGAAAAAGTGGGAAGACGGCGTATTGAAGCGGATTGAGCAAGCCTCCGCCAACTGGCCCCAACTGCACAAATAGTTCGCGACGCACACGAAAAGAGATACTCCCATGAAGATGCTTTGTCGGTGCACGGCCGCGGCCCAGGCGGCGCTGATGCTGCTGTGGGCGTGCCCGGCTTTTGCACAGAAACACGAGGTCGGGCTGCTGCTGGGGCGCTTCACCAGTGTGGAGCGGAGCTCCGGCGCGGCCAAGGCCTCGCTGAATGGCGGCACCGCGCTGCAGGCCAACTATGGCCGCCGGGTCTGGCAGGGTGGGCCGGTGGCGATCTATGGTGAGGTCCACTTCTTGGCCAACCCCCAACGCACGGTCGATTCCGCCAGCAGCGCCGCGACCCGGGACGTGGCGACATTATTCGTCACCCCCGGGATCCGGGTGAAGTTTGGCCCGGGCCGGGCCGTCTCGCCTTATCTAGTGGCCGGTGGCGGCTATGCGGCCTTTGAGCAGAGCCTCACGCAGCTGAATGGCCAGCCCAATGCCGCCCCGCGCACCGTCAACCGAGGCGTGTTCGACTATGGCGGCGGCGTGGATGTGAAGTTCTGGCGCTTTGTCGGGCTGCGGGGTGAGGTGCGGGATTTCTATAGCGGCAGCCCCGCCTTCAACTTGCCTGCGCTCAGCGGAGGGCAGCACAACTCGGTGGCGAGCGTTGGCTTTGTGATCAAGATCAAATAGCGGGGTCCGGTGCGAGGGCGGCCAGATGCTGGTCGCATTCGGCCACCCCCGCGTCGATGCCGGCGGCTGAGTAGAGGTCGCGGGTCTGGCGCCAGAGGGCCGCCACCTCCGCCGCGGCGGCGCGCCCTTCCTGGTGGAGCGCCCAACTGCGCAGCGCATTGGCCAGTTCGCCTGGTCCGGTCTCCGGCAAGGCGCGATAGAGGGCCAGGGCTTCCTCATAGCAGGGGCCAGCGAGGGTGGGTTGCTCCATGTGACGGTAAATGTCCCCCACATGGCGCACGGTGTGGGCCAGCCGGGCGGCGTTGGACGTGGCGCGGAAGAGGGCGGCCGCCTGCTGATAATGGCTCAGCGCCTGATCCAGCCGTCCTTGGTCACGCTCCATTTGGCCGAGACCGGTGACGGCGAGCGCTGTCAGCTCGGTGCCGTGGGGTGCGGGGATCGCCTCCGCCAGTTCTGCCGCCTGCGCAAAGGCCTGCATCGCCGCAGCCGGGCGCTGCTCGCGGCGCGCTTGATAACCGGTGTGGAGAAGCGCCTCGATCGCTTCCGCGCTGTTCGCTTCATTGGCTTCCGGCATACTGTCACGCTAACACCGGTCGGGGGGACGTTTTCCGGGTGAGCTCGTCACCCAGTTGTTAAACTGGAATTTGTCTATGACCCTCGAAGAACTCGAGCGCGAATACAATCCGCTCCGCCAGCAAGCTGCGTCTGTGCGGAGCTATCTTTGACGCGCCTGGCAAACGTTCGAAATTTGCCGAACTCGAAAAACTGATCAGCGACCCGGAGTTCTGGAACAGCCCCGAGAAGAGCCAGAAGATCATGCAGGAGCGCAAGCGCCTGGAAGAAGGTCTGGCGGAAGATGCCTCGGTGGGCGCATCGGTGGAAGAGATCGACACGCTGTTTGAGCTGGCGCGTGAAGGCGAAGATGTCCTGGGAGACATTGCCCGGGAGATCAAGACTTTCCACTCGCGCGTCGAGAAGCTGGAAACGCGGATGCTGCTGTCGGGCGAAAATGACGTCCGCAGCGCCATCATGACCATCCACCCGGGCGCCGGGGGCACCGAATCACAGGATTGGGCCGAAATGCTGCTCCGCATGTTCCTGCGGTGGGCGGAACGGAACGGTTTTTCGACCGAAGTGACGGATCGCCTGGAAGGCGACGGCGCGGGCATCAAGTCCGTCACCTTTGAAGTGAATGGCGAGTACGCCTACGGCCTGCTGCAAAGCGAGGTGGGCGTGCACCGTCTGGTCCGCATCTCGCCCTTTGATTCCGCGGCGCGGCGGCAGACGTCGTTTGCCTCGGTGTTTGTCTACCCGCAGGTGGACGACGATGTGCCGATTGAGGTGAAGCCCGAAGATATCCGCACCGACGTGTTCCGGGCCTCGGGCGCCGGCGGCCAGCACGTCAACCGCACGGAATCGGCCGTCCGCATGACGCACTTGGCCACGGGCATCGTGGTGCAGTGCCAGAACGAACGCAGCCAGCACAAGAATCGGGCCAGCGCGATGAAGCAGCTGAAGGCGAAGCTGTATGAGTTTGAGCTCGATAAGAAGCGCGTCGAGCAACGCAAGCTGGAAGACACCAAGCTTGAGATCAACTTCGGCAGCCAAATCCGCAGCTACGTCCTGCAGCCCTACCGCATGATCAAGGACCACCGGACCAAGCTGGCGGTGGGTGACGTGGACCGCGTGCTCGATGGCGATCTGGAAGCGTTGATGCACGCCTTCCTGGTCTACAAAAAGACGGGCCGCACCGCAGGTGGCGACGGCAAGGATGATCTCGACGAATAGCGCCCGTTAGCCGCAGGCGCGGCAGGGCCTGCACTCCGGGAATAGCGCCATGGTGGATAGCCAACAGATCGCCGAAGCTGCGCGCATCATTCGCGCGGGCGGGCTGGTGTCGTTTCCCACGGAGACGGTCTACGGTTTGGGCGCCAATGCTCTCGACCCGGCCGCGGTGGAGCGGATCTTTGCCGCCAAGGGCCGCCCCGCCACCAGTCCGTTGATCGTGCACGTGGCCGACATCGCCATGGCTCGCTCCCTGACGCGGGAATGGCCCGCCATCGCGCAGCAATGGGCAGAGCGCTACTGGCCCGGCCCGCTGACGCTGGTGCTGCCCAAGGCGGCGCACGTGCCGGACCGGGTGACGGCGGGCCTCGATACCGTGGGCCTTCGCATTCCCAACCATCCCGTGGCTTTGGCCCTAATCCGGGCCGCCGGAGTGCCGATCGCGGCGCCGAGTGCGAACCGGTTCATGCAGCTTTCGCCCTCGGAGGCTCAGCATGTCCCGGCGGAGTTGGCCGACTATTTTCTCGACGGCGGCCCGGCACAGGTGGGCATTGAATCGACGGTGGTGTCACTCGCCGGATCTCAGCCGGTGCTGCTGCGGCCGGGGGTGTTGCATCTCGAAGGTCTGGAGCAGGCGGAGGTACCTGCGGACGGATCGGCTCACGCGGCGCCGGGTCAACACGCGCGCCACTATAGCCCGCAGACTCGGCTGATCCTGGGTCCGGCTCCGGAAAGCGGGCATGGCTATCGCTGGAGGTTGCCCGCCGATCCAGCTGAATGTGCGGCGGAGCTCTACGCAACGCTGCATCGCCTCGACGCGATGAACTACGATTGGATCGCCGTGGAGCTTCCCCCTGACACGCCCCTGTGGGCCGGCATCCGTGATCGCCTGGTGCGCGCGGCCACGCCGGACGGGGCCGCTGCGGGTGGCCGCCCGGCAGGAGAATCGGAACGATGAGCCTTCTTGATACCCCCAGCGCTGGAGTCTCGTTGCAGTGGTGCGGCGGGCCCACGTTCGCCGTCCGCTATCGCGGCATCAGTTTCTACATGGAGCCGGGCGCTGTGGCCGGTCCGGTGGCTGACGCCGACATGTTGACCGTGGGCGGCAAGGCGTCGCTTGAGATCGAGACGCTGCAGGCGACCCTGGCCGCGTCTCCGCACGCCAAGATGGTGCTGCCCAAAGGCATTGGCGAGCATGCGCACTCGCTCGGGCTTGACTATCACCGCATGACCACCACCGACGCCGCCCTACGCGTCGAGTATTTCAAGAACGGCGAGTACGGCCGGATTTACGGGGTACCGGCCGCGCGGCGGGATGAGCAGGGCGCGCCGCAACTGGACTACACGCCCATCGGCGGCTTTCCACAGATCGGCTTCATGTCACGGTTCGGAGCCTGCACCGTGTTTCATGCCGGGCGGGGCGCGCCCTACGCGGAGCTGGCGGACCGGCTGCGGCCCTACAGCCCCAACGTGGCCATCATCCCCATCAGCCCGGAAACATTTACCGAAGCGCAGGCGGCGGATCTCGCGGAACAGTTGCAACTGCCGTGGCTGGTGCCCGCACCCGCCACCCCGGAGCTGGGCCAGCGCTTTCTGGACCACATGCTGGGTCACCGGCCGCTACAGCGGTTCAAGATGTTTGAGCCGGGCGAACGCTGGGAGATCCCGGGCACGGCCTAGCCTAGGCGGTGCTCTCGATCGGCGCCTGCCAGCGGACCACAAAGAAGTGATGGCCACACAGCTCGCACCGGCAGGGCTGTAGCAGCCACAGCAACGCCTGCTCTAGACCATTGCGCGGGCCTACCCGCCGGAACACGATGGACCGGCAAAACGGGCATCGCGGATTGAATAGGCCGACAGCAGCAGAGATCATGTAGCTGGCCCAAGCCTACACCCACCCGGTGCCGCGCGCGCACTTTTCTTGAGGGGACCCGACCCGCAGGGCCCCGACGGTTAGCAGTATCGGCGGTGCGCCAGCGCGAGCAGAGCGATTAGCGCGACACCCAGCAAAGAAACAGTGGCCGGCTCCGGCACGGGATTCACCGACATCGTGCCGTTCATGGAGAAGCGGTCACCGCTGGCCAGCGTGGTGTTGAAGGTGATCTCGACGCCCATATTCTTGACGTTGCGGACGGGCATGGAGACGTAGTCGCCGACACCGCCAGCATTCGAATTATCGTTGCTGCGGGTGAGCGTACCCTTCACCGACTTAACACCCTTGACGGTGACCAAGCCTTCCGGGATGTAATTCTTGGCACCAATCGGCAGGGGGCTGTACGGCTTCAGAACCATGTCGCTGACCGTGGCACCCTTGCCTCTCCGGTTACCGGTGATGGTGAATCCGGCGGAGGTGAAGATCTGGTAGAAGCGGTCCTGCGGGAAGCCCATGTAAAACTGGAGCGTGTGGAGGCCGCTGAGAGTGGTCGTAAAGCTCCAGGAGAGCGTAGGATCGACATCCCAGTTCATGACCAGGGTGTAGCCATCCTTGCCCAGATCACCGTAGATCACGGTTCCGGTGGGAGTGGTTTCAGCAACTGATCCCGATTTGAAAACTTTCCCGACGTTGACGCTATAGCCGGCGGTACCGAAAGAAATCGGCGTGGCCCAGAGACCAGCGGCACTGATCAGGGCGATGATCGCGACACGGAAAATGCTCATTCAGTTTAATGGCCCGTCTATACCAGCGCGGGCTTCCTCCTGGACCATTTCAGGTCCTCTAGTATTGGGGCAGCGCGTTTGCAGACACCGCCTGAATGAGATTAGCCTTTGTCGATCCGGAAAATCTACCTAAACTGATGAAAAATCAGGGTATCTTTGGATAGCGTGAGGCCTATTCGTATCACAAATGGACTATCTCCAAAGCGGCTCACAGCGCCGGACGGCCCGACGCTGGGCTACGTCGGGAAGTCAGGCGAAGTGGATCCACAAGCCTACGATGACGCAGCCGACCAGTCCCGTCCAAGCCAGATCGCCGGTGGCGAAGCGGAAGCCGGCGGGCTCTAGCGTCAAGCCCGCGATGTCCCGCCGCGTCTCGGAGGCGCGGCTCAGCATCACCATCAATGCCACGCAGGCCAGAAACACGATGACGCTGAAGTTCAAGAAGCTGTAGGCGGCGACGGCGTTCAGCGGCCCCAGGTCCAGGTGGAACGCGTTGCGCAGAATGTCGAGCAGGAACCGCAAAGCTCCGGCGGTGCCGCCCACGATTAAGGTGGTGAATGCCGCGCGCTCCGTCGCACCCTTCCACAGCACTCCGGTCAGGAAGACGGCGGTGATGGGTGCGCCGACGTAGGCTTGGACGCTTTGCAGGTATTGGTACATCTCGTTGGAGAGGTACTTGATGAACGGGATCCACGCGATGCTCAGCACCACCACGACACCAGTGACCACGCGGCCCACTAGCACCAGTTGGCTTTCGCTCGCTTTGGGGCGGATCTTCTGGTAGATATCCATCGTCACCAGCGTCGAGCAGGAGTTCAGCACGGAGCTCATAGCCGACATCAGCGCGGCCAGGAGAGCCGCCACCACCAGCCCTGAAACACCGGGCGGCAGCAGACGCTTCACCAGCATCGGGAACGCGTTGTCGCCCGTCACTTCCGTGGGCCAGATGGATTTGG
This sequence comes from Acidobacteriota bacterium, assembly GCA_026394055.1. Classification (GTDB taxonomy): domain Bacteria; phylum Acidobacteriota; class Terriglobia; order Bryobacterales; family Bryobacteraceae; genus JAPKYZ01. The sequence goes on along the minus strand of JAPKYZ010000099.1, from coordinate 26,006 downwards.
CGATCAGGCCCGGCAGCACCAGGATAAACACCGGCAGGATCTTCAAGGCCGCGCACAGGAACGTACCCTTGCGCGCATCGGTGAGCGATTTGGCGCTCAAGGTCTTTTGCACGATCACCTGATCGGTGCACCAATACCAGATGCCCAGAATCAGGGTGCCGAACAGCGTGCCCACCCACGGATAAACCGGGTCATCATTGGGCTTGATCATGTGGAAGAAGTCGGGCGGCAGCGTGGCCCGCAGCCCTTCAAAGCCGCCCACCTTATCGAGGCCCAGCACTGTCAACACGATCGCGCCCAGGATCAGCAGCACCGCCTGAAACAGGTCCGTGTAGATCACCGCGGCCAGTCCGCCGGTGATGGTGTAGACGCCGGTGGCCAGCACCAGCAGCACCGAGGAGACGGTGTAGTCCCACCCAAACACCTCGCGCATCAGGATCGCCCCGGCGAACAGGTGCACAGAGATCTTGGTGAAGACGTAGGCCAGCAGCGAGACGACGGTGAGATACCAGCGGCACCCGGGGCCAAAACGCCGCTCGAGAAACTCGGGCATCGTGTAGACCTTGCTCTTCAGGTAGAAGGGCACAAACAGCCAGCCCAGGATGAACAGGCAGAAGCTGGCTGACCATTCATAGCAGCCCACCGCCAATCCGCTGGTGGCACCGGAGCCAGCCAGGCCAATGAAGTGCTCGCTCGAGATATTGGTGGCAAACAGGGACAGCCCAATGGCCACCCAGCCCACGTTCTCACCGGCCAGGAAGTAATCGCGCGCCGTGCGTTCCTTGCGCGAATGATAGAAGCCAATGGCGAAGACGATGGCGAAGTAGGCCACCAGGATGACGGTATCGAGCATCGCTGGATTTTACACCGTCAGGGCAGGCAGCGTGATGGCCAGCCGTCAGCCCGCTTTCACAGCCGCCATGCGTCAGCATGCGGTTGCTATGGGCCGGCCAGGGTGAATGGCCGCGGAGGTGACCTGGGATTGGTGGACTGCCGGTCCATCTTCGTCCACTGCGCGAGAGGGTAATATCTGACTATCCGTGCCTTTTCACATTCCAGATGCTCAGCGTCAATGGGTCCCTTGGGTCATAAGCGTACTGCTGACCCTGATGGCGTTCTCGCTTCTCGTGAAATGGTGGGCGGCGAGCTTCGCCCTGGGTGAGTACCTCATTGGGCATGGCGGCAGCCCCTGGGAACACACGTTCTACTGGCTAATGCCCCTATGCGCCGCCGCCCTCTGGGTGACGATGGGTTGGTTACTGGTACGGTTGCCTAATATCATCCTGGCAATCACGATTGTCCTACTGCCCGCATTCTGGTATACCGTCAAGTCCGATCTGCTTTTCGCGGTTCCCGTGTTGTCCGTACCTGCTATTGCTTTCGCCGGACTTGGATCGTTCGCTCGTTCCGTCGCCCAACGGCGCCGTAAAAGTGCAGCTTAGGCCCAATGTTCCCACCCAAGCAGAACCGCCGAAACCAAAACTATTGGGAGCTTTGGCTATTCAGGCGGCTCCCCCTAAACGTGCTGATCGCCTCGCTCGCGCTCTATGGCGTACTCCAACTCATCCCATTTTCTGACATTCCCGGATACTTCATTTGGCCGGGCGAGTTCACCCGGCTATTCTATTTCGCCCTGCTATCAACACCGCTCTTCTGGACAGCAGTCTATTGTGCATTGGCTAGGCGTTTCAGACACAACGGCCGGAGTTTGGCGCTGTTCACGCTGGCGGCTTACTACACATTCTGGGTAATGACGCTAATATTTCCAGATGTGATCGCGAAGATCTCATCGCTTTGGCGTTAGACCCGCCGAACAGCTGACGGGTCTTCCAGCGGGAGTAAACTACCAGTCCAGCACGCTGCCGTCGTCCTCGTCGTAGCTCTCCGGATTAATCCAGTCGTGCCCGATCTTGTCGGCCATCTGGTTTTCGTCGAGCTCGATGCCCAAGCCGGGGCCGGTGGGCAGGTCGAGGTAGCCTTCGCGAACGGTGAAAGGCTTTTTCAGGTAGCCTTCGCCAAGGGAAACTTGTTCCTGGATGAGGAAGTTGTTGATGGAGGCGGCTAGCTGCACGCCGCTGGCCAAGGAGATAGGCCCGAGCGGGTTGTGCGGAGCGATGGTGGCGTAGTAGGCCTCGGCCATGCCCGCGATGATGCGGACTTCGCTGATGCCGCCGGCGTGGCACATGTCGGGCTGCAGGATGACGGCGGCCTTCTTTTCCAGCACTTCGCGGAAGCCCCATTTGGTGAACACGCGCTCACCGGTGGCGATGGGGATGTGGGTGGTCTTGGCCAGTTCCGCCATCACGTCGTGGTTCTGCGCCTGGCAGACCTCTTCGTAGAACATCGGATTGGACGGCTCCATCTTTTTGATGAGCAGCTTGGCCAGGGCGGGCGAGATGCGGCCGTGGAAGTCGACGCCGATGTCGCAGTTGTCGCCCACCGTCTTGCGCATCTCGGCCAGCTTCTCGGCGGCGTAGTCTACTTCGGCCGGAGTTTCGATGTAGCGGTTCCAGGTGCGGCGCTGTTGGGGGTTGCCACCGGGATACGGCCCGGCCCCCGAGGCGTTCACCACCTTGCCCCGGCGCGAGGCGGGTCCGGTCTTGAAGGCGTTAAAGCCTTTGGCGATCTGCGCCTTCATCACCTCCGGCGTCCCGGCGTGCGCATAGACGCGGATGCGGTTGCGCGTGGGGCCGCCGAAGAACTCATAGACCGGAATGCCCAGCGCCTTGCCCTTGATGTCCCACAGCGCTTGGTCAATGCCCGAAAGTGCCGACGTGAGAATGGGGCCGCCGCGGTAGAAGGCATGGCGGTAGATGGCCTGCCAGTGGTGCTGGACGGCGCGCGGGTCTTTGCCGATCAGGTACGGCTCCACTTCCTTCACCGCGGCGGCGCAGGTCAGCGCACGGCCTTCGGTGATGGGTTCGCCCAAGCCGACAATGCCGGCGTTGGTGTGGATCTTCAGGAACAGCCAGCGGGGCTTCACCAGGAAGGTTTCCAGCTTGGTGACCTTCAGCCCTTCCTTCGGCGCGACCGGGGCATTCTTGACCGCGGTCTGCGCGGCCGCCAACTGCTCTTCCGTGGTGACGGTGATGCCCGTCGCCGCAAACAACCCGGCAATGGCCTTTCTTCGGGAGACACTCATGTCGCACAATCTATCACATGGCCCTCACACTCGCCCTACTGCTCGCGCAGGCACTCCTTTCATCGACGCTGCTGGCCCAGGCTCCGACAATTGAGCAATCGATGAACATCCGCTCCGTGGCCCAGGCGCGCATCTCACCCGATGGCCGCTGGGTGGCCTGGACCGAGACCGGCACGGACTGGGAGCAGAACGCCTACATCACGCAGATCTGGGTGGCCCGCGCCGATGGCACTGGAATCCAACAAACAGGACGGCGCCAGCTGACGCAGAACAAGAAGTCGTCCACCGCCCCGGCGTGGTCGCCTGATTCGAAGCACCTCGCCTTCTTAAGCGACCGCGGCAATAAGACGCAGATCCAGCTGATCTCGCCCGAAGGTGGCGAAGCGCGCGAAGTCTCATCACACGAGACGGCGGTGGGCAGCTTTGATTTTTCGCCGGACGGCAAGCAGTTCGCCTTCACCGCGGCGGACCCGGAGAGCAAGGACAAGAAGGCCCGCAAGGACAAGTACGGCGAGTTCGAGATCGTCGAAGGCGACTACACGTTGTCGCACCTGTGGCTGCAACCGGTGGCCGGCGGCAAGGCAGCGCGGCTCACTGAGGGCGCTTTCACAGTGCAGGGCTTTGAGTGGTCGCCGGATGGCAAGCAGATCGCATTCTCCGCGCCCACGGACCCGGACCTGAGCCATCGCGAGACGGTGGAGCTTTATGTGGTCTCCGTAGCCGATAAGGCCGTCCGGAAACTGGTGGCGGGGCCGGGCGCGGAGTCCAACCCGACGTGGTCGCCCGATGGCACGCAGATCGCCTATACGTGGTCGGCGGGCGAGCCGAACAGCTATCTCAATACGCACTTGATGGTCGTGCCCGCATCGGGCGGCAAGGCTCGCCGGATCGCCGAGAAGTTTGACGAGAACCCCGGCATCGCCGCGTGGTGCGCCAGCGGGCTCTACTTTGGTGGCATGGAGCGGACGCAGAGCGCGATTTATCGCGCCAATCCCGCGACCGGCAGCTTTGAGCGTGTGGGCACAGCCGGTGCGGCCAGCTTGACCAAAGACTGCAGCGCGGCCGCCTGGGCGCAGGGCCGTCCGAACGAGATCGCCGAAGTCTGGACCACGCCTCTGAAGAGCTTTGCGCCGGTGAAGCTAAGCGATCAGGCCGGGCAGTTGAAGGAGTTCAAGCTGGCCACGCGCGAAGTGGTGGAGTGGAAGTCCCAGGACGGCTCGCAGATCGAAGGCATTCTGATCAAGCCGCGCAACTTTGACCCCAAGAAGAAGTACCCGCTCCTGGTCGTCATCCACGGCGGACCCACCGGCATCGATACGCCCGTCTGGACGCCAGACCGCTACTATCCGATCGAGCGTTTTGTCGAAAAAGGCGCGCTGGTGCTGCGGCCCAACTATCGCGGCTCGGCGGGGTATGGCGAAAAGTTCCGCTCGTTGAATGTGCGCAATCTGGGCGTGGGCGATGCCTGGGACGTGATCTCGGGCGTCGATGCGCTGGTCGCTAAAGGCTTCATCGACAAGGATCGCGTGGGCGCCATGGGCTGGAGCCAGGGCGGCTACATCTCGGCCTTCCTGACCTGTTCGAGCGACCGCTTCAAGGCCATCAGCGTCGGCGCCGGCATCTCCGATTGGATGACGTACTACGTCAACACCGACATCCACCCGTTCACCCGCAGCTATCTGAAGGCCACCCCCTGGGAGGACCCCGAGATCTACCGCAAGACCTCGCCCATCACCTATGTCAAAAACGCCAAAACACCGACGCTGATCCAGCACGGTGAACTCGATAAACGCGTGCCGCCGCCCAACGCCTATGAGCTCTATCAAGCGCTGAAGGACTTGAAAGTGGAGACGCGGCTGGTGGTCTACAAAGGCTTCGGCCACGGCATCGACAAGCCCAAGCAGCAGCGCCATGTCTTGGAAGAAAATGAGGCATGGTTCGACAAGTACTTACTGGGCTCGCGTTAGCGGCCACGGGTTAGACGGGTAACTACGGCCTGTAAGGGGGCGCCCGCGGCGGCACGCCCCTCAGTTTGCAAGACCAGTGCTCAGCTCCGGTCATAGAACGCCGGCGGTTCGATGCCCAGCGCTCGCAGGTAGACGTAGCCTTGGCCGCGGTGGTGGATTTCGTTGTCGACGGCGTATTGGATGCTGCCGATGCCGGTGTTCTCCCATTGGCCGAAGGCTTTGTCCACGTCGGTGAAGCGATGGACGGGGATGGTGGGCCAAATGGCGTTTATCTCGCCGGTGGCTTGATCCCACAGGGCCAACAACGCGGCCTTGCTGTCGGGAGTGGTGGGCGCCGTGTATTCGGCCCACTGGCCGGTGGCAACGCCGCGGGCGACGGGCGCGGCCAGCGCCAGGCACTCCATCGCCTGCATCGCAAAGGGGCGCAAGCCGCCCACTGAGAAACTGAGGAACTTGTCCTCCGGGAAGGCCTCAATGACGCGGCGGGTCAGGCGGCGATGGCCTTGCCAATGAGCCAGAACTTGTTCGGGTGTGAGTACGGATGACATGGATGAATCTCCTTAGAATGGGGCCCTGCCCGGGATGGCCGAGCCCCTCAAAACGACTCTAGCGGCCATTGCCGACAACCCCTGTCGTGTTTCCGTGGCACGATGAAACTTATGTACGATCCGATCATGCGCGTGCTGACCGTACTGGAGATCCTGCAGGCGCGTGATCACGTCAGCGGCAGCGAATTGGCCGCACGGCTGGAGGTCAGCCCGCGCACGGTGCAGCGCTATATCTCGCGATTGCAGGATTTGTCCGTGCCCGTCGAATCAGTGCGCGGCGTCGGCGGCCACTACCGGCTAAAACCGGGGTTTCGCTTGCCCCCGCTGATGTTTACCGATGAAGAAGCTTTCGCGGTGGTGCTGGGGCTCCGGGGGCTGCGGCACTTGGGGCTATCAGCGTTCGCCCCGGCCACCGAGGGCGCGGCGGCAAAACTAGCTCGAGTATTGCCGGAGCCCTTGCGAAACAGCGTGGAGGCGATTGAAGAAGTCATCGCCCTGGAGCCGGGGCCGTGGGTGGTCTCCACACCGGCGGAATCGTTGATCCGCGTCGCCACGGCAATCCGCGAACGCCGCCGGCTGACGTTCGCCTACCAGTCCCACGCGGCGAGCGCCGAGGAACAGCGGCAGATCGAGCCGTACGGCGTGGTTCATCTGGACGGCCGGTGGTATCTGGTAGGCCGGTGCCTGCTGCGCCAAGCTCTCCGGACGTTCCGGCTGGACCGTGTCTCGGGTCCCGAGGTGGGCGACGATCACTTTGAGCCCGTGGCCGAGTTTGACGTCAAAGCGTACTTGAACCGTGGAATGCCGTTCGTGCAGTCGCGATTCAAGATCAACGTGTGGGTGGACTTGGCGGTGGAGGCCGCGCGGTCGCAGTTTTCGCTCCACCGGGTCGCAATCCGGGAAGACAACGGCGGCACCACGCTCGAATGCGGGCGCGACCAACTGGAACCGTTCGCCGCGATGTTGCTGGGACTTCGTTGCCGCATCGTGGTGCACCAGCCACCGGAATTGAAGGAGGCGTTTGCGATGCTGGCAAAACGGGCGTTCGATGCGGCTGGCCTCGTGAACTGATCGCGCGAGAAACAGTCTGGATCGATCACCCCAGGCCGCACGATGAGCGATCGCAACACTCTCCATCGCTCATCCGGGCCGTCCACTGCTTCGGCCACCGCGCAAAGAACGTCCGCTACGCCCCATTCGTCGGGCCGGGTAGTACAGTCGTGGACTATTGGTCCGGCAGATGTGATCTCCTGTACACCGTTTTTAGCTGGTAGAGACGAATGAGGATTGCCCGCAACGCGAGCGTACTGAGCTGAACCGCTACCGGTCGCGCTCGGTCACCAGATCGGTGACGGCAGCCATGGCGGCCTGATAACGGGACTCGGGGAAAGTGGCGATCAGGTGGCGGGCGCGGTCAGTGAAGCCTTGGGCACGCTCGCGGGCGCGATCAATGCCACGCTTGTCCTTGATCAGGTCCTGAATGCGTGACAGCGGCACGCGCGAATAGTTGCCGTCGCGGAGCACGGTTTCCACCAACTGGCGTTCGGCGGGCGTCGCGTCTTCCAGCGCATAGATCAGGGGCAGTGTGACTTTGCCTTCCTGCAGATCATTGCCCACGGGCTTACCCAGGATCTTTTCGCGCGAGGTGAAATCGAGCAGGTCGTCCACTAGCTGGAAGGCCATGCCCAAGTTCCAGGCAAACTCCGACAACCGCTGCTCCTGCGCCTCGTCCGCGCCGCCGGCAATGGAGCCCAGTCGAGCGCAGGCCGAAAACAATGCGGCCGTCTTGCGGTCGATCAGCTCCATGTAATCGGTTTCGGAGACGTCAATCCGCCCGATCCGTTGCAGCTGGATCAGCTCGCCTTCCACCATCATCTGGGTGAGGCTGATGAGTACATCGAGCACATGGAAGTTCCGCTGGCGCAAGGCCACCTGGAACGCCTGCATGTACATCCAGTCACCCGCCAGCACACTGGCATGGTTGCCCCAGATCACGTTGGCTGAGGGCCGTCCACGGCGCGTGGTGGCCATGTCGATGACGTCGTCATGGACCAGCGTGGCCGCGTGGATCATCTCGACGACGGCGGCCAGTTGGATGGCTTGCGTATCCGGTTCACGGAACAGGCGCGTCGACAGCAGCAGCAGCGTGGGCCGGATGCGCTTGCCGCCCGCCGAATGCAGGTAGCGGGCGATCTCGGAGATCTGCTCCACCGAGCCAACGCACTCGTCCGTGATAAACGCTTCCGCCTTCTCAAGATCCCCCGCAACCAGGGATTGAATCTCGCGAGCGGTGAGGGCGGCGCCTAGTTTTCCAAAACTCATCCGGGAACCCCTAGTGTATCCGACCGCTCAAGGCGGCGCTGAAAAGCTGGTTGAAATTGGCCGTCGTCTGGCGCTCAATTTCGGCCACCGTGGTGCCGCGGAGCTCCGCCAGCCGGGCGGCCGTGTGGACCATCAGCGCGGGTTCGTTCCGCTTGCCCCGCTTGGGCACGGGAGCCAAGTACGGCGCATCGGTTTCAAGCAAAATCCGGTCCGCCGGAGCCCAGCGCGCCGCTTCCTGCACTTCGAGCGCCTTGGGAAACGTGATGACGCCGCCAAAAGCCAGATGAAAGCCCATCGCCACTGACCGTTCGGCCTCTTTCGGACCGCCCGAAAAGCAGTGCATGATGCCCGTCCCCTGCCAGTGCTCCTCGAGCACCGCGAAGGTGTCGTCCCAGGCCTCGCGCGTATGGATGATAATCGGCAACTTCAACTCCGCCGCCAAACGCAAATGGTCGATAAACACGCGCCGCTGCACATCTCGCGGCGCGAAGTCGTAGTGGTAATCGAGACCAATCTCGCCGATCGCCACAACCTTTGGATGCTGCGCACGCTGCCGGAGATGGGGAATCGTATCGGGCGTCGTTTCAGCCGCTTGGTGCGGGTGGACGCCCACACTGCCCAGCAGACAGCTGTATTGATCGAGAAATTCGGGCGATGGATCGATCGCGAGGATGGTGGTGATGCCCGCCGCCTGCGCGCGCTCCATCATCGCGTCGCGGTCGGCGTCAAACGCGTTATCGTCCGGGTGGCAGTGCGAGTCGATCACGGGCCGCTACTTCAACCGTGCGCCCACCGGCACTTCTTCGAGGAACGACACCAGCGCCGGCGATCCGCCTTCCAGCGACGCCGCCACGATCATGCCCTGCGATTCAATCCCGCGCAGCTTGCGGGGGGCCAAGTTGGCGACAATCGCCACCTTGCGGCCGATCAACTGCTCCGGCTTGTAGGCCAGCGCAATGCCGGCCACAATGGTCCGCGGACCCTTGGTTTCGCCGATGTCGATCTTCAGGTGCAGCAGCTTGTCGGCCTTGGGCACGGCTTCCGCCGAGACAATGATGCCGACGCGGAGGTCGACCTTGATGAAATCGTCGATGGTGATCTCAGCGGCCAAGTCAGCTACGCCATCCACCATCATCTTCACGGGAGCCGCCGCGGCTTCCGCTTTCACTTCTTCCACCCCAGCGCCGCCAGGTATGGGAGCCTTGCCGAGCAGTTGCGCTTGCCGCGCCAGTTCTTCTTTTTCGAGTTCGAGCATTTTGGGAATCACTTCTTTGGCATCCGCCCGGGGGAAGATCGGACCCAACGCTCCACCGGCCAATTGGGCCTGGATGCGCGCGGCCGACTCCGGAATCACGGGCGACGCCAACTCACAAATCACCTTGAGGGCCGCAAAGCAAAGGCCGAGGACGGCATCGAGTTCGGCATCGCGGCCAAGCTTCGCCAGTTCCCACGGCTTGGTCAGGACTATGTGACGGTCCAAGTCGCCAATCATCGACCAGATGGCTTCCAGCGCTTTGTGAAACTCAAACCGTTCATAGTGCGCTGCCACAGTGCCCGGAAGTTGAGCAAGGTTCGCGGAAACGACAGCACCATGAACAGTCTTTTGGGCTTCGGGGTCCAGCAACGGCGCCTTGCCCCCGCGATACTGCGCGATCATCGCCAGCGTTCGAGCGGCCAGGTTACCCAGGCCGTTCGCCAGGTCCGCGTTGTAGCGGGTGACCAGCGCGTCAAACGAGAAACTACCATCGGAGCCAAACGGCACTTCGCGCAACAGGAAGTAGCGCAGCGCATCGGCACCCATCACTTGCTGGATGGGCGTCGCCCGCACGATGTTGCCCTTTGATTTCGACATCTTGTCGTTCTCAAACAGCAGCCAGCCGTGCGCGAAGACTTTCTTGGGCAGCGCCCATTTGCCCGTGGGCTCGGCCTCGGCCGCGGCCATCAGGAACGCGGGCCAGTAGATGGCGTGGAAGCGCAGGATCTCTTTGCCGATCAGGTGCAGGTCGGCGGGCCACAGCGGTTCACCGTTGACGGACTGGTTCAGCACAGCGGTGTGATAGGTCATCAACGCGTCGAACCAGACATAAAAGACTTGCCCCGGCGCGTCAGGCACCGGAATGCCCCACTTCACCGTGGACCGCGAAATGGAGAGATCCTTCAGGCCGCCTTCCTGATTCAGGAAGGCCATCACTTCATTGCGCCGGATTTCGGGCTGGCACCAATCGGGGTTGTCCAGGTGAAACTGCCGCAGCCGGTCCGTGAAGGCCGAAAGCTTGAAGTAGTAGTTCTCTTCGGTGATGCCTTCGATGGGCCGTCCGCAATCCGGGCACGGATCACCGGGCTTGGCGTCGTTGACGTAAAGCTCATCAAAGAAGCAGTAGCAGCCCGAATAAGAGCCTGGATAGACGTAGCCGGCCTGTTTGCAGGCATGGAACAGCGATTGCACGTTCACGGCATGATCAGCGTCGGTAGTGCGCTTGAAGTGATCAATCGCGAAGCCCATCTGATCCCAGACGCGCTTGAATTCGGCCGCGATGATGTCGGTGAACTCTTTGGGCTGCTTGTTCTGCGCCGCGGCGGCGCGGGCGATCTTCTGGCCGTGCTCATCGGTGCCCGTGGTCAGCACACAATCGAAGCCCTGAGCCGTCTTCCACCGCTTGATGGCATCGGCGGCGATGGTGGTGTAGGTGTGCCCGATGTGCGGCGCCGCGTTGACGTAGTAGATCGGCGTGGTCAGGTAATACTTGCTCATGTTGTTTTACGGGCGGTAGGCGACAGTCGCCGCGGCGATGACATCTTTCAGCGGTACATTCTTCTCTTCGGCGATGCGGCGGCAATCCTCGTACTCGGGCGCGGCCCCTTGGGCGGAGATCTTCACGCGGACCGGGCCCCAGGGCGTTGAGACCTGGACGATCTCGCGCTCCTGCACGCGGCGTTCCGCCGAGTAGATCCGCAGGCCGAGAGTGGTGGTTTCGGCAAACATCACCTGCGCTAAACGCTCCTGATCTTCGGGCTTGGCGATAACGCGCAGCAGCGAACCGGGGCGGCCCTTCTTCATCTGGATGGCTTCAATCGAAGCATCCAGCGCCCCCTCCTGCATCAGCTTGTCGAGCGCGTAGCCCAACACCTGGGGGCTGGTGTCGTCGATGTTGGCTTCGATCACCGAAACCGTGGTCGCCTCCACCGCTCGCGACGCTTCGCCGATCAGGATGCGCAGCAGATTGGCCTGTTGGGGGAAATCCTTGTCGCCCGCGCCAAAACCGGTGGCGCGGAGGTGCATGGCCGGCATCACACCAAAGCTCTTCGACAGGGCGGCGGCGATCGCGGCACCGGTGGGCGTGGTCAGCTCCATGGTCGGGCCGCTGGAATAGATGGGCTTACCTTCCAGCAGTCGAGCCGTGGCGGGCGTCGGCACCGGCATCACGCCGTGGTCCGCCGTCACCGTTCCACTGCCCACATTGATGGGCGAGCACTGCACTTGATCGATCCCCAAAAGGTGAAAGCCCAGCGCCGCGCCGACAATGTCGCAAATCGAATCGACAGCGCCCACTTCGTGAAAGTGGACCTTGCGGATCTCAACGCCATGGACAGCCGCTTCGGCCTCGCCTAGAGCCTGAAAAATCAGCTTCGCGGTCGCCTGCGCGGGCTTCGGCAGCGGGGCGGCATCGATCATGTCGATGATGTGGTGCAGGTGCCGGTGCTTCTTGTCGCCTTCGGGCGGCATGACGTGGAACTTGGTGCCGGCAATGCCCTTGCGCTTGGTCTTTTCGATCCGGAACTCGGCGCCCGTGTTCAGGGTTTTCAGGCCGTCGAGCAACGCCTCCGCATCGGCCCCGGCATCGAGCAGGGCACCGACGGTCATGTCGCCCGCGATTCCGGAATAGGCGTCAAGGTAACAGATTTTCATAGCAGTTCAGGCAGGATACGGGCGCTGGGGCCCCGCAGGGAAACATCCACCGCGTCCGACACCCGCGTCTCTTCCAGGTTAACTTCAATCACCTTCGCTCCGCAGGCTTGCGCTTGCGGGATCAGCGCGGCGGCGGGATAAACCAGCGCGGAAGTCCCCACCACCAGCAGAACATCGCACCGGGTCGCGGTGGCCGCTTGCTGCCAGGCGGCTTCCGGCAGAGACTCACCAAACCAGACCACCCCCGGCCGCAACCAGCCGCCACAAGCGCAGTGCTCCTCGGGCACGGCCGTCATTTCGCGACCACACTTGCTGCAGCGGTCGATCAAGATTGACCCGTGTAGATGAGTCACCTTCAATGACCCGGCACGTTCATGCAGGTTGTCCACGTTTTGGGTGACCAGAAGATACTCGAGCACCCGCCGTTCCAGCTCGGCCAGCGCCACATGCCCGGCATTGGGTTGCGCCTCACGGACCACGCCCCTTCGCCACTGGTACCACTCACGGACCAGCTTGGGGTCTCGGGCAAAGGCCTCGGGCGTGGCCAACTCTTCAGGCCGGAAGTTGCGCCACAGGCCACCAGTGCCGCGAAAAGTGGGGATGCCAGATTCGGCTGAAGTACCGGCACCAGTCAGGGCCGTGACTGAGCGCGCTTGGCGGATAAGGTTACGGGCCGTTGTGAGTGACATTTAGTAGGCTTCGCCGCGATCATCGATCCCACGAACGATCAAAAAGGACTTGGAAACCCCCGGGTGACAGGCCCATCGGGCGCTAGCCCCCTTCTCGAGAGATGCTTCGCCCCGGCTCGTCCGAAGCATCGCCGATTTCATCGAAACTTTAGTGTAACGGCTACGTCGTGCAAGGGGTTGGGCGGCAGACATGCCACCAAAGTGCGATCACCTGGACGGGTTCGCCGATATGGTTGAAAGTTGCTCTGCGATTGCGTACGATTGGGGCTTGACCGCCTCCGAACTGCGCCGTTGGCTGAAAAGCTTGGGGGCGAAGCTGAAAGAAGGGACGAACCATACGAAAGTGTTCCTCAATGGACGCTTCACGGTCATCCCCCGACATGCGTCGAAAGAGATCGGAACTGGTTTGATCGAGAAGATCAAGCGAGATTTGGGACTAAAGTAGGAATTTCAGTGACCCAGCGTGAACTCCAATTCCCCGCCTTGTTCGAGCCTGATCCGGTCACGGGGGCGGTGGTGGTGACGTTTCCTGGCCTTCCCGGAGGCACGCAAGCCGACTCCATGGATGAGGCAGCACGGATGGCCTCCGATTGCTTGGCGACGATCCTTTCCGCTTATGTCGATCTAGGACAGGATCTTCCGCGGCCCATATCGAGAAGGGGCAATCTACCAGGTACGCGTTGGGTGATGCCGCCGCCTATGGCCGAGGCGAAACTTTCGCTTTATGCGGCGATGCGCGAGGCTGGGATGGGGAGCAAAGAACTGGGCCAACGGCTTGGTTGGACGGAAGAACAGGTCGGCCGTCTGGTCGACATTAGGCGAGCGTGCTCCCTCGATCAGATTGAGACCGCACTTCAGGCTCTTGGTCTGCGGCTGACGATTGGTATCGAAACGGCGGCCTGAGGTTTCGTCAGCCCCATGGATCAGCTTGGGGCTTCCTCGGGTCCATCGTAGAAGCCCCAAGCTTAACGCATGGGGCTGATTTTCCTACTCTTCCAGCGGCACTGCCAGCACCGGCCACTTGGTCCGGCGGACCACTTTGTCCGGCACGCTGCCGCGCCAGCTGTCGAAGAAGCCGCTGCCGCTGCGGGTGGCCATCACGATCAGGTCGGCATCCAGCTCCTCGGCCGCCTTCAGAATCTGCTCCGTGGGGTCACCCTTGCGCTTCAGCTGGTGCCAGGTGAGATACGGCTTTTCGGTCTCGCGTAAAGCCGGTGCGGGCCCGTCGCCAACATAGAGCAGATGCAGATGGATCATCTCTTCGCTCGAAAACAGTGCCGACCGCATGGCATAGGTGATTGCCGGGCGCGGGTTGGGCTCAGAGTTGACCGGGATGAGGATGTTCTTCAGCTTCAGTTCGCCCTTGTCCACGGACACAAAGCCTTTGCCCTTGGAAGGGACAAACAGTGTCATGGTCCGCGTCTCATGGGCGATTTTTTCGGCCGTCGATGGCTTCAGCAGCGAGACCAGATCGCCGTGCGGTTCCGACGGCACCACCACCAGGTCGACCGAGCGGCGCTGCAGCACTTCGATGACGCCCTTGTAGGCGTCCGCTACTTGCACCTTCACCACGCGGACCGCCAGCTTGTCGAACACCTCGCCACGGTTGCTGCCGTGTTCCAGATAGCCCCATTTTTCCAGCATCTCGCGGACACCGGGCATCTGCGCCCATTCCTTGCCGGGCTTGCCGGGCTGCAGTAGCACGAACTCGCCCCGGGCGTTGATGGCCAGCGTCAAGGCGTGGGCAAAGGCACTCAAGCCAGCATGGGAGAAATCAGCCACGCAGAGGACGGATTCGACAAACGGTTCGTAGGTGTAGCGGGTGGTAGACATGGGCGGCGGAGCGTGACCCACTAGTCTAACGGAACGCCCGAACGCGGCGTTGAACTTGCACACTGGTAGACGTGGCACGCTGGAAGCATGCCCACTCTCCGCAAGCTGAACCTACTCGAAGCCTTCGGCACTTTTGAGGGCCACTGGCAACCCAAGATCGCCGGGGAACTAAACGGCCAGCACGTCAAGCTGGTGAAGTTCCAAGGTCCATTTGTGTGGCACCACCATGAGCACGAAGACGAGCTATTCCTGGTAGTCCGGGGCCGCTTCCGGATGGAGCTGCGGGATCAGACGCTCACGCTCGAAGAAGGTGAGCTGGTGATCATCCCGCGCGGAGTAGAGCACCGGCCGGTGGCGGAGCAAGAAGTCTGGGTGCTGCTGTTTGAGCCGGCCGGCACGCTGAATACGGGGAACGTCGAGGGTGAGCTGACGGCGCGGGAGTTGGATCGGGTTTGAGGGGTAGGGATGGAGGATTGAGAATGGGAACCAAAAGCTTTTCTGCCCTACGCGAGGCGATGCTCGCGAAGATGACAGCGGAGCCGCGCGAGCAGTTTGAGGCCGAATCCAACCGCCGTCTGGAAGAATACCGTCAGCAGCAGGCCGGGCTGGTCGACCTTCGCAAGGCACGGAATCTCACCCAGGTGAAGCTGGCTGAATCGTTGGGGGTGGCGCAGAGCGAGGTGTCCCGCCTGGAGCAGCGCACCGACATGTATGTCTCCACTCTGCGCGATGTGGTGGAAGCGATGGGCGGCGAGCTCGAAATCCGCGCAAAGTTCCCGGGTTCCCCTGCGGTAACGATTGGGCAGTTCTCCAAGGACCGGGACGCCGCGTAGAGAGCTTGTCGCGATTGGCGAAGTGGCAACGCGGGTTCAGTCGAGCATCTGCCGGTGGCGGAGCCGGAAGTCTGGGTGCTGCTGTTTGAGCGAGCGGGGACGCTGAATGCGGGGAACGTTGAGGGTGAGCTGACGGTGCGGAAGTTGGGGCGGGTCTAGAAGTGGCCCAGGCCCACATGTCTTGTGCCCATAGCCCAGCTTTGTGCTCAGGGCTGCCGACCGACGACCGCAGATTCAGCTAAAGGCGCTCCAAGTAGTGACGATCAAAGGCGCTGAACAGGCGGTACAGAACGAATAGATTCAGGGCCGCACCAATCAACAAATGGACCTCCGCGGGGACGGCGCGAGGAAGCAGAAGTCCCGCCACCAAGCTTCCGGGCATGGTCGCGTAGTAGATCAAAATCACCTCATACCCCACGTTAGCAGGCCGGGAGTAAGTAAACACCAGCCAAATGACCAATGTCACCAACAACAGGTAAGCCAGCGCTACTGACGCGCCCAGCCGGGACACTTTGTATCGCTCCATCTACCTGATACTCTAACGCCGCCGAGAGAGGCTCATCACGAGATCGCAAGCCGCACCCGAGCAGCAACTACCGCTTCGGCGGCGGCTTCGGCCGTGTCGGCCAGCGCTGTCAGATGACCCATCTTGCGACCCTTGCGGGGTTCAGCTTTGCCGTAGAGGTGCAGCTTGATGCGGGAGTCTTCTAACGCGGCCGACCAGTTGGGTTCGCCGGGTTGGCCGTTTACGCTGGGCCATTCGTCGCCCAGCAGGTTGGCCATGGCGGCGGGGCGCCAGTATTCAGTGGAGCCTAATGGCAAGCCGCAGACGGCGCGGACGTGTTGTTCGAATTGGCTGGTGGCGCAGGCTTCAATGGTGAGGTGGCCGGAGTTGTGGGGGCGGGGCGCGAGCTCGTTCACCATCAGCGTGCCATCGGCCGCTTCAAAGAACTCAACACACAGCAGGCCCACGACATCCAGGCCTTCCAGCACCGCCCGGGCGATCTCGGCGGCGCGGGCCGCACTGTGCCCACTGGGGGTGGGGGCAGCCGGGGCTTTGGAGACGTCCAAAATGTGGTTGCGGTGGGCGTTCTCGATGACGCCGAAGTGCGCGAAAGTGCCGTCCGCACCGCGAGCGGCCACCACCGAAACTTCACGCTGAAACGGGATGAACGCTTCTAAAATCGACGGCGGGCAACCGGCGTCGGCCCACGCGGTGAGCGCTTGGCCGGGACCGATTACTTTCGATTGGCCTTTGCCGTCATAGCCGAAGCCCGCGGTTTTTAGCACGGCCGGATACGGCGCGCCGATGAACGATTCCGGTCCCACGACTTCCCGGAACGGTGTTACCGGAATGCGGTGGTTGCGCAGCCAGGTCTTTTCGCGCAGGCGGTTCTGCGTCGTATGCAACACGCGACCGGCCGGGCGGACCAGAGTTACGGCTTCACAGGCGGCAGCCGCAGCGGCGGAGACGTTTTCGAACTCGAAGGTCACCACATCGACGCTCGCGGCGAAGGCGCGGACCGCGTCCACGTCGTCGTAGTCGCCGGTGAGCTCGATGTCGGCGATGTGGCCGGTGGGGGAGTCCTGATCGGGTGAATAGGTGGTGACGCGATAGCCCATGGAGCGGGCGGCGATGGCCGTCATGCGGCCCAGTTGACCGCTGCCCAAGATGCCGATGCGTGCGCCGGGAAGGATCTGTTTCACGGTGAGGGAAGTCAGGCGGGCGGAAGAGTCTGGGAAAGGACGCTACTGGTCTGGGTTTCGCGGAAGGCGTTCAGCTTGGTCCGCAGCTCCTCATCATGGAGCGCCAGGACGGCAATCGCCAGCAGCGCCGCGTTGCGGGCGCCCGCCTTGCCGATGGCCAGCGTACCGACCGGAATGCCGGCGGGCATTTGGACGATGGAGAGCAGCGAATCGACACCGCGCAGGACTGCGCTTTCGACCGGCACGCCGAAGACCGGGATGGTGGTCTGCGCCGCGACCATGCCGGGCAGGTGGGCTGCGCCTCCGGCTCCGGCGATGATCACGTGGAGGCCCCGCTCCGCGGCGGATTGCGAATACTCAGCCAGCAGTTGCGGAGTGCGGTGCGCGGAGACGACGCGCGTCTCGTAGTCGACTCCGAACTCCGCCAAAGTGGAGGCGGCGTGACGCAGAGTCTCCCAATCGCTCTGGGAGCCCATGATCACGCCGACACGAGGCATTTGTTTACTGGCCCTGGCCTTTCCTTACTGGCCCTGGCCGAGGGAGAAGCCGATCTGGCCGTCGAAGGTGTAGAGGCTTTCGAACTTCACGATGTCCAGCGCCTGGGCGGCGATGCGGCCCATCTGGGAAACGCTGGTGGCGTGAGTCATGGTCTTGCTGCCCAGTTTTTTGAGGAACCGGCAACGGTAGACGTCGGTGGTGATGGTGTCCGGGAACCCATCGGGCCAAACTTTGGTGCCGCGGTTGGACAGCATGTCCAGCTTCAGGCCATCGCCTTCGGTGAGCTGAAGGATGGAGGCCAGTTCGTTGGCCGTGCCCTTCCAGGCCACGAACACATCGATGCCCACCAGTTCTTTGGTGGTGGGGGCCATGGTGGTGTAGACCTGGGTGGGGGCTTCGAAGTTCTTGTATTCCACCGACTTCAGCGTGCCCGGCTTCTGGCCCAGGCGATCGACGACAGCTTGCGCGAACTCCTTGGTGCCGACCTTTTCCTTCGACACACCTTCCTTGAAGATGTCGTAGGTGTGGATGCCGTCTTCCAGCGTCTTCAGCCACGCGTTGTGGATGCGGGAGGCGACTTCCGGCTGGCCGATGTGGTTCATCATCATCACCCCACCCAGCAGCAGGCCGGTGGGGTTGGCCAGGTTCTGACCAGCACGGCGCGGCGCGGAGCCGTGGATCGCTTCAAACATGGCGTACTTCATGCCGATGTTGGCGCTACCGGCCAAGCCAACCGAACCAGCGATCTGCGCGGCCACGTCCGACAAAATGTCGCCATAGAGGTTCGGCATGACGATGACGTCGAACACTTCCGGCGTGTCCGCCAGCTTGGCGGCGCCGATGTCGACGATCCAATGTTCGTTGGCGATTTCGGGGTACAGGGGGGCGATCTCATCGAAGACCTTGTGGAACAGGCCGTCGGTGAGCTTCATGATGTTGTCTTTGGTGAAGCAGGTGACCTTCTTGCGGTTGTTGGCGCGGGCGTACTCAAACGCGTAGCGGACAATGCGCTCGCAGCCGGAGCGGGTGATCAGCTTCAGGCACTGCACCACTTCGTCGGACTGGCGATGTTCGATGCCGCCATAGGTGTCTTCTTCGTTTTCGCGAACGATCACCACATCCATCACCGGGTGCTTGGTGTCGACAAACGGGTGATAGCTGACGCAGGGCCGGATGTTGGCGTAGAGGCCCAGCATCTTGCGCGTGGTGACGTTCAGGCTCTTGAAGCCGCCGCCCTGGGGGGTGGTGATGGGCGCCTTCAAGAAGACCTTGGTGCGGGTGAGCGAGTCAATGGCGGAAGGCTCAATGCCGGCGGAGATGCCGCGCAGATAGACCTTCTCGCCAATCTCGATCTCTTCGATGTCCAGTTCAGCTCCCGCTTCCTTCAGGATGTGGAGCGTCGCGGCCATGATTTCGGGGCCGATGCCGTCGCCGTGGGCGACAGTGATAGGAGTCTTGGTTGCCATAGGGGGAAAACGAATCCTTAAGGATAGCAGACCCGGCCGCAGGCGATTGATTTCTCGCTTGATTTCTCTAGGGCTGCCACAATGGGGCACCGCCGGCCGTGCGGCCAAGCGCCTGGTTGACACGGTATACTAGTGGCTCGTTAAAACATTTGTACGTACGCTCGGAGGATTGGCACGTATGAGAGGCTTCGCTTCTTTTCTCCCGGTGGTGGCTGCGCTGACAGTCATCTCCGCCTTTCCGGCTCAGGCTGGGCTGACTTTTACCTTTACTGACCCCACCGACATTCAGACCACGGCGCCGCAAGCCTATGCGGGCTTTGTCAAAGCCGGCCAGGTCTGGTCCAACTTGTTGACGGATAACGTCAATATCAACTTGCAGATCGGCTTCCAGCCACTAGGGCCGAACATCATTGCGGAGACCGGCAGCAGCTACGTGCTAATGGATTATCTGCTGCTCTACCTGGGCTTGGCGTTCGACCAGCGCAGCCCGTTTGACGTGCAAGCCGTGAACAGCCTGCCATTTGACGTAGGCGTTCCCGCCTTGATGAATCTGACGGCGGAGAACGGCGGCTCGCTGACGCCGTACCTTGATGACGACCTGAGCGATAACAACACGCTTCTCTATGCGACCTCGGCCAATACCAAGGCTCTGCTGCCGCGGGATTTTCTGGAGCAGGTGCTGCCGGACATCCTGGACCCTACCCACGTAGACGCATACATCGCCTTCAGCAGTGAGCTGCCCTTCGATTTTGACCCGTCGGACGGTATCGACCCGGGCACGCTCGATTTTGTGGGCAGCGCCGTGCATGAGATTGGCCATGCGCTGGGCTTTGACAGTGGCGTGGATATCCTCGATTATTACTCGCCGCCGAACTTCGCGGACGCGTTTTCCGAGGATGAGTTCCCGATGTCGCCGATCGATTTCTTCCGCTATTCGAAGGAGAGCGCGGAAATGGGAGTGCTCGACTGGACCGCCGATACGCGGGATAAGTATTTTTCGATTGATGGTGGCGTCACCGCCATCGCGCCCTTTGCCACCGGCACCGACCATGGCGACGGCGACCAGGCATCGCACTGGAAGTACCGCCGCCGGAACAAGTTCGGCATCATGGACCCCTATGGCCACCTGGGCGAAGCGGGCAAGGTGTCCGACAATGATCTGATTGCGCTGGACGTGATCGGTTGGGATGCCGTGCCGGAACCTTCGGCGTTCTACCTGCTGGGTGGGGGCTTGGTGTCATTGGCGTGGCTGCGGCGCCGGCGTGCGCTGTAGCTGCCCCCTGATCCACGCAAAGCCGCACGATCCCTGCAAACTTAGATCACGCAGGGTACTGGTACTTTCATTTGACGCGGGTCAATGAAGGGTACTAAGGCGAATTCCGAAATCGATTATCCTGGAGCGAGAGCCGGGCCTGGTAACAAGAGCAAACCGGCAACCTCGGAGGATGTGTGCGTAGTTTCAACTTCGGCCTGCGGCCGCTTGCCCTGCTGTGTTTGATGCTGCCGGAGGCAGCACAGGCGGGGTTGACGTTCAATTTTCTCGATCCCACCAATTTGCAAACCACGGCGCCGGGCGCCTATGCCGGTTTTGTCCAAGCGGGAAACATCTGGTCCAGCCTGTTGAGTGATGACGTCGCGCTGAATATCGAAGTGCGCGGGGCCAATCTCGGTTCGACGATGGTGGCGCAGTCCGATGTGCTGTATGCCCCGGTGCTCTACCTGCAGTACAACATTGGCCTGTTTGCCGATCAGAGCTCAGCGGCGGATGTTTCGGCGTATGGCAGCCTGCCGTTTTCGTTGAGCGTGCCCGCCTTGATGAACCTGACCGCGGAGAACGGCGGCGCCGCGGACCCTTACTTGGACGCCAACGGCAGCACCAACAATTTGTACCTGCTGGCCACCAGCGCCAATATCAAGGCGGCATTGCCGCAGTCGCTGTTCCCGGGCCTGTTTTCGGGCTTGTATGCGGGCGTGGTCGATTCGGCGATCACCTTCAACGACAGTTTGCTGTATGACTATGACCGCTCCGATGGCATTGACGCGGGCAAAATCGATTTCGTGGGCGTGGCACTGCAGGAGATCGGCCGGGCGCTCGGCTTTGTCAGCGGTGTAGAGGAGCGGGATCAGAACTCACCGCCCAACTCTGCCGCGCAAGGCGAGGATGACCTGTTGGCCACTCCGCTGGACCTGTTCCGTTATTCGGCCAACAGCAAGGCGCTGGGCGTGTTCGACTGGACGGCGGATGCCCGTGACAAGTATTTTTCGATCGACGGCGGCGCAACGTCCGTTGCTCCGTTCGCCACCGGGGCCGTGCACGGCGACAAGGACTCGGCTTCCTTGTGGAAGCGCCGCCCGGGCACGCCGTACGGCATCATGTCCGCCGGCACCTCCATCGGCCAAACCGGCACCATCTCACCGGCTGACCTGACGGCGCTGGACGTGATCGGCTGGAACCTCAACCCGGTGCCGGAGCCCGGCACGTGGGCCTTGATGGCCGCGGGGCTGGCGCTGGTGGCGACGCGGATCAAGCGCAGCTAGCTGCTCGGCGCACCGTTCGTTTTAGCCCCATGCGTGAGCTTGGGGCTTTTTCATGGCTGGGAATTGGCCCCATGCCCAAGCTTCGGGCTTTTTCATGCTCGCGTAGAAGCCCCAAGCTCACGCATGGGGCTGGCCGATTATCGCCACCAAGATTATGTTGCGCCGTCTTACTCGACGACGGCCTGCATTAGGGCATTCTCAAAGTCACGATCGAGCTGACGATTGGGGTTACTGGTTTGGATCATGAGGATGCCCACTATCTTTTCCTTGGGGTCCACCCAGAAGTGCGTGCCGTAGGCGCCATCCCAGCCAAAGCTGCCGGCTGAGACGCGGTGTCCGGCGGCCACGGGATCGTTCACCACCTGCACGCTCAACCCAAAGCCGCGGCCGGGCTGGCGGCCGGGGAGGGAATCCGGGGCAAAGACCGAGCCCATCAGCTCCACCGTCTTCGGGCTCAGCAGGCGCTTGCCGTTCCATTGCCCGCCACTGGCTAGCATCAGGCCGAACTGCGCGTAGTCTTCGGCTGTCGAGGTAAGGCCACCGCCTCCGGAGAGGTAGGTTTTGCTCAACAGGAAGTCCGGCTCCGCCGTCTTTTTCAAGATGCCGTCGGCGCGGGTGTAGGCGGTCACCATCCTGGACCAGCGCGCTTCGCCGGGGTGGAAGAAGGTCTCCTTCATGCCCAGGGGGCCGAACAGGCGTTGTTGGAGAAACTGGTCGAGCGGTAAGCCGGAGGCGACTTCCACCACATAGCCCAGCGTGTCAAAGGCCGCGAGCGGGCTGTAGACCCACTTGGTCCCCGGCTGGAAATCGAGCGTCGTCGCGCCCAGCTTGGGGATGAACTGCTTCAGCGACTGCCCTTGTTTGAGCGGCGTGCGGAAGATCTCGATCGAGTTGGCGCCGCTGCTGCCCAGGCCTGACACGTGCGTCAGCAGGTCCTGAATGTTGATCTCGCGCGCTGGCGGGATGGTGTAGAAGCTGGGCGCGGCGCCCGGCGCGGAGCGTTCCATGGGCACGGCCACCTTCAGCGCTTTGAACTCCGGAATGAACCGGGAGACGGGGTCGTTCAGCCGGACCTTGCCGTCTTCCATCAGCATCAGAATGGCGACGCCGATCACGGGTTTGGTCATCGAAAAGATGCGGAAGATGGCGTCCGGGGCCATGGCCTTGTTGGCCTCCACGTCCATCAGGCCGTGTGCTTCCAGGTGAGCGATCTTACCTTTGCGGGCCACCAGCGTGACGGCTCCGGTGATCTGGTGGTCGTTGATGTGGCGTTGGATGGTTTCGTGGATGCGCTTCAGGCGCTCCTCCGAAAGGCCCACGCTTTCCGGCTTCACCGGAGTGGCGGCGTGCACCCAGGGGCTGGCCAGTGCGAGCAGCAGTAGCGTTACGCCTAATTTCAATTGCATGAGACCTCCCAATGGCAGCAGATCAGCTGCTGGGAGGCAATCTACCACAAGCGCATCCGCCCGTACGCCAAATCCTCGCGCGCGAATCCCTATGATGGAGAAATGCGTCTTCTCGGCCTGTTCCTGAGTGTCAGCTTGATTTCGGCGTTCGCCCAAAAGCCGTCGCTATCGCCAGCGGAGGCGGCCATTCTGCAGGCCGTGGAGAAGCAAACCGAGCCCTCGATCGCGTTGCTGGAACGGATGGTGAACTTAAACTCCGGCACCTACAATCCGGCCGGTGTCCGGGCGATGGCGCAGCTGATGGAGGCCGAACTGAAGGCGCTGGGATTTACGACGCGGTTGCTGCCGATGGATGCCGTCAAGCGTGGGCCGCATGTGGTGGCGGAGCACAAAGGCGCGGGCGGCAAGCCGGTGCTGCTGATCGGCCACATCGACACGGTGTTTGAACCTTCCAGCCCATTTCAGAAGTTTGAGCGCAAGGGCCGCTCGGCAGTGGGGCCGGGGACGGGCGATATGAAGGGAGGCCTGGTGGTGTTGCTGGCGGCACTGCAGGGCTTAAAGCAGTCCGGACAACTGGACAAGCTGCCGATCACAGTGTTCCTCACCGGCGATGAGGAGTCCCCGGGCCGCATTGAAGGCTCACCCGGCCTTTCGCGCCAGGAGATGGTGGCCGTGGCGAAGCAGTCCCGCGCGGCGTTGAGCTTTGAAGGCGGCCATAAGGGTGTGGGCCACGACTACGCCACCACGGCTCGGCGGGGCTACACGGGTTGGGAGCTGCGTTCCACCGGCAAGGCTGGGCACTCCGGCCAAGTGTTCTCACAGAGCGCCGGATATGGCGCGATCTATGAGATCACGCGTGTCGTCAACACCTTCCAGCAGACGTTGCAGGAACCCAACATGACCTTCAATGTCGGCCTGATTTTGGGCGGTGGCGAAACCAAAGCGGACCCGGATGGCGCAGCCACGGTGACGGGCAAACCGAACATCATCGCCAGCCAAGCGCTGGCCCGCGGCGAGATCCGCGCGCTGACCTCCGAGCAGGTGGCCCGCATGAAGGACCGCATGTACGCCATCGTCGCCAAAAACCTGCCGGGCACCAAGTCCGAGATCGTATTTGAAGAAGGCGGCGCGCCGATGCCGCCCACCGATGGCAACCGCCGTCTGCTGGAAGTGTTGAACCAAGCGAGCCAAGCGGCGGGGCTCGGCGAAGTGCTGGAGCTAGACCCGATGCTCCGCGGCGCGGGCGACATCTCCTACATCGCCCAATACACCGATTGCCTGGACGGCCTAGGCGCCGTGGGCGCGGGTAGCCACGCGGTGGGGGAAACGGTGGAACTGGACAGCATCGCCAAGCAAGCCAAACGCGCCGCACTGCTGGTCTACCGGCTGGGGCGGTAAGGACTTGTTTAGCCCCAAGCTGACGCATGGGGCTAGGTTCGGAGCCGCGACCGCCAGGGAGTAAAAATGACCCAGCGGGCCGCAATAGGCGATGAAGACGTTTTCTTCTCTCTCAATAGAATCAATAGCTTGGAGAGCGTCTTCAACGGAGTGGTCGGCTTTCATTTCAACCGATTAGCCCGCCACGTCCACCAGCGCCGCCCGTCCGCCCGAGGGTTCCAGTGCTTGCCCCAGCGCGAGCGCCAGATTTTCCTGCCGGTCCAGGCTTTCCAGCTCCTTCAGGATCACGTGCCGGTGCTCTTCAATCTCGGCCGACAGCAACAGGCCTTCCGTGATCAGCTCTTGCGCGCGCCCCTGCTGCAGCGGACCCGCCAGAATCTCCCGCTCCCGCCCCAACACACGGCGGTCAATCTCATCCAGGTGCATGCGTTAGCCGCTCGACTTTCCGTAAAGCGTCAAGTTCAACCCATCAATTGAAGCCGTCACCGTCTTCTTCTGATTCTCGAGCGTCGCCAGCAGCGTATCCGCCTGGCTCAACTGCAGGCGCAACGTCGCCTGCTGCGCATTGATGCGTTCGGTCAGCGTGGTGATCGAATTCTGCAGCCGCGTATCGGCCTTCTCTGATTGATCTTGGTCCAGCTTGATCAACCCCGTCACCGGATCGCTGATCGAGGAGAACGTTGACAGCAGCGTCGCCACGCCGGTCTTGTTGTTCACATAGTCAAAGCCGGAAAGGACTTCAGCTTCGGTCAGGGTGTCGAACGCATCCCCGTTGAAGGTCAGCTTGCCGTCCTTACCCAGCTCCAGACCCAACTGCGTCAGCGTCTTGATAGTGCCTGACCCATTCACGTTGGTGAACTTGCGCAGTGCATTCGACGTCTGCCCCACCAGCGAACTGCCCGACAACAGTCCGGCCGCCTCACCCACCTGCGAATCAATAAAGTCCACCAGAGTGTTGTAGGCCGAAGCAATGGAGCTCAGCGCCGTCCGCAACTGCGTCCGGTCGCTGGCCACCGTCAGCTTCACCGTCTCACTGCCAGTGGTGGTGTCCTTCACCGTAAACGTCAAGCCGCTGATGACGTCGTTGACGTTGTTTGATGCCCGCGACACCGGCACCCCATTCAGCTTGAACTCCGCATTGGTCCCTTGGTTGGTGGCCGTCAGTAAATCGGTGGGCGTCCCGTCGGGGTCTTCTTCCAGCTTCAACGTCGTCGCGCCGGTCGAGTTCGCGGAAACCGACAGATAGTTCGGCGTGGCTCCGGTGCCCGTCGTAAAGATACTGGCCGTCACGCCTGCGCCCAGCGCATTGATCTTGCTGCGCAGCCCGGCCAGCGTATTCTCGCCGGACCCCAGCGTGATCGAATAGGTCTGGTTGCCGACGGTCAACTTTACTTTGCCGCTGGGGGAGATCGCCGCCCCATCCGCATACCCGGTCAACGAAGTTTCGGAAGCCGATTTCGCCACCGACGTGATCTCGCTCAACGTGTAGGTCGCCGGCGTATCCGCCGTCACCAGACCCACGGCCACTTTGCTGGTGTTCGAACTGCTGCCACCCAGCCCGCGCGCCGTGCCCACCTTGCCCAGATTCTCCAGGCTCGTCGAAAACGACGTCACCAGCCCCTGTAGAGTCGTGGTCAAGGTCTTTCGCTGCAACAGATCGGTGCGTTGATTTTGCAGGCTGTTCAACGGCAGCTGGGCGATCTTCAGCGACCGGTCAAGAATCGTCTGGAAGTCCGCCGAGAAGGTAGATAC
>JAPKYZ010000047.1 GCA_026394055.1 Acidobacteriota bacterium | reverse complement strand
GGCAAGCTGTCTTTGATCCGCGCATACTGCTCTTCGGTGATTTCCATCCTAAGAACATTTTACTGCACTATTGTTTTAGTAGTGTGAACACGCCCTAGGAAAGGACACTATGCGCATCTCTGTTGGTTTTGTTTTTTCTATTTCCGTCCTGGTGGGCCTGCTGGCCGCGCCGCTGCTGTGGAGCCAGGACACACGCGGCACCATTAGTGGCGTCATCACGGACCCCTCAGGCGCAGTTGTTCCCGGTGCCCAGGTGGCCGTGATCAACGGAGCCATGGGCACGCGCGCCAATGCCGTCTCGAGCCCCGAAGGCATCTACCGCGTGGCCCTATTACAGCCCGGCACCTACCAGGTGGAGGTGGTGGCCGCCGGGTTCAAGAAGGCCGTGCGGAATGCCGTCACCGTGCGGGTGGCGGACCGGCTGGACTTGAGTATCGCGCTTGAGCTGGGCGCCCCGGACCAGTCCGTCAACGTGACTTCCGAGATCTCGCTGCTCAACTCGGAAAGCGCCTCCGTGGGGACGGTCATCGATTCGCAGCGGGTGGCCAATCTGCCGCTCTCTTACGGCAATCCGTTCTTGTTGATCAACCTGACCGCTGGTGTCACCTTCAACGGCAGTGTGCGGCTGGACCGGCCGTTTGAGCCGACGCATATCGTCAACTACTCGATGGGTGGCACGCGCGGCAACTTGAACGACATCACCATTGATGGTGCGCCCACGACGGCCACGGCCAACGCCAACGAGGTAACCGCCTCCTATGTGCCGCCCACCGACATCGTGCAGGAATTCAAGGTGCAGACGGCGACCTTTGATGCGCAGTTCGGCCAGACCCAGGGCGGCGTCACCAACATCAGCATCAAGTCCGGCACCAACCAGTTCCACGGCAGCGCGGGCTACAGCTTCTATCGCCCCAGCCTGTGGGCGAACGACTTCTTCAACAACAAGGCCGGCATTGCGCGGCCCAACTTTGAGTTCAACCGTTGGGGCGGCTCGTTTAGCGGACCCGTCACCATCCCGAAGCTCTACAACGGCAAGAACAAGACCTTCTTCCTCTGGGGCTATGAAGGCATCACCGATTCGCGGCCCCGCCACGACGACACCACCAACACCGTGCCCACGCCGGCGATGCACAATGGCGACTTCTCGGCGCTGCTGGCGGGCGGCGCGAGCTACACGATCTATGATCCGGCGACGCGTACGGGCCCGTCCGCAGCGGGACGCTTCACGCAGACGCCTTTCCCGGGCAACGTGATCCCGTCCGGCCGTTTCGACAAAGTGGGGTCCGCCATTTTGAAGTGGTATCCCACCACCGAGAAGAGCAAGGGCGACGTTGTCGGCTTGAACAACTACCTGGACGCGGCCACGGCGGAGAAGGCGGATTACTACAATCACACCTTCCGCGTCGACCAGAACATCAGCGACAAGCAGCGCTTCTTTGTCCGCTACAGCATGTACGACCGCGCCAGCACCTACAACGACTATTTCCAGAACGCCTTCACCGGCATCCAGTTCATCTTCAAGTCCTACACCGGCGTCTTCGACCACGTCTACACGCTGTCGCCCAGCATGGTGCTGAACACGCGCTACAGCTACAACCGCTTCATCCGCGGCTCGGACGGCAACAAGCTGGCCGAGGGCTTTGATGTGACGACGCTGGGCTTCTCGCAGCAGTATGCCAGCCAGGTACCGAAGGAGATCGCCCGGTTCCCGCGCATCAACCTCACCGGCTACATCAGCAACGGCTTCACCGGAGAGTTCCGCCCGGTGATGAACCATACGGCGGCGGCAACATTGACCAAGTCCGCTGGAGCCCACTCGGTCCGCACGGGCTTTGAGTATCGCGTCTACCAGGAAGCCGACCGCTTCTTCAGCAACGCGCAGACCGGCCAGTTCACGTTCGATTCCACCTATACGCGCGGCCCGCTAGACAACTCGGCTACGTCGCCGGGTAGCATTGGCCAGTCGGTGGCGTCGTTGCTGCTGGGCTTGCCGGGTTCGGGCAGCATCCAGCGCGCGGCGGACTACGTGGAACAGTCCGGCTCCTGGGGCTTCTTTGTGCAGGATGACTGGAAGATCTCAAAGAAGCTGACCATGAACGCCGGCATCCGCTACGAGTTCGAGACGCCGCTGCATGAGCGCTTCAACCGGAGCACGCTGGGCTTTGACCCCAACTACACGCAGCCCATCTCCGCCACCGCGCAAGCCAATCTGGCCAAGATCTATTCGAGCATTGCGGGCGGCTTTCCGGAGCTCTCGCCCAGCGCCTTTGCGCTAAAGGGCGGCATGACGTTTGCGGGCCAAGGGGGCAACAGCGGCAGCCTCTACAACACGCCCAAAAACATCGTGATGCCCCGCTTGGGCTTTGCGTATCAGCTGGACAGCAAGACCGTCCTGCGCTCCGGCTTTGGAGCGTTTGCGGGTTTCCTGGGCGAGCGGCGCGGCGACGTTCTGCAGAACGGCTTCACCCAGAACACCAACATGGTGCTGAGCAATAACAACGGCCTGCCGGGCAGCTTCTTGACCACGCTGGCCAATCCCTTCCCCAACGGCATCAGCGAACCGCGCGGCGCGGCCGATGGCCTCCAGACCTATCTGGGCCAGGGCTTCTCGTTCTTTAACCAGTACCCCAAGGTGCCCATCACGATGCGTTGGGAGCTGGGCTTCCAGCGGGAGATCAAGGGCTACGTCATTGAGGCCAACTACATCGGCAACAAGACCAATCACATCGAGCTGACGCGCAACATCAATGCCCTGCCCCGCCAGTTCTGGAGCACGTCACCCGCCCGCGACGACGTCCGCAACAATTACCTGACGGCCACCATTCCCAATAGCCCGTTCTACAACCTGGTGCCGGGCAACACGCAGTCCCTCTTCACCGGTACCACCACGTCGCGCCAGACGCTGCTGCTGCCCTATCCGGCGTTCGGCAACAACACCATCAACACCACCGAGAACACGGGCTACTCCTGGTACCACGGCCTGTCGGTGACCGGACAGAAGCGGTTCTCCAAGGGCTACACCGTGCAAGGCAGCTACACATTCTCCAAGTGGCAGCAGGCGGTGAATCTGTTGAACCCGGTGGACCCGGCCCCCATCCGCGAGATCTCCGATGCCGATGCGCCGCACCGGATCAACCTGAGTGGCATCTGGTCCTTGCCGTTTGGTCCCGGCCGGCACTGGTTGAGCACCCCCAATCCAGTTGTCTCTCGCCTGATTGGCGGATGGCAACTGTCGGGCATCTGGACACTGCAGAGCGGCTTCCCGCTGGCTTGGGGCAACTCGATCTACTACGGTGACCCGAAGAACATTCTGCTGCCCATCGGGCAGCGCTCAACCGAGCGCTGGTTCAATATCGATGGTTTTGAAACCGCGGCGGCCCGGCAACTGGTGGGCAATCAACTGCGCACGTGGCCTTTCCGGTTCTCGCAACTGCGGGGACCGCGCCAGAACAACCTCGATCTGGCGTTGATCAAGGACACGCGCATTGCCGAAGGCAAGAATCTGCAATTCCGCGCCGAGGCGTTGAACGCCGCCAACCACCCGTTCTTCCCGAACCCCAACATGTCGGTGACGCAAGCCCAGACCGCTCGCAGTACGGGCTTCGGCCAGATCAGCGCCTCCACTCAATCCAACTACGCCCGCCGCTTGCAGCTCAGTCTGCGGTTTGTCTTCTAAAGCCGGAGCCGCTTGCCGGAGAGACGAGCCGGGCAGCCGGCCATCGTCCAGTCCAATCGCTTTGATGGGGCCAGCCGCAGCACAACGTGGCCGGCCCTTCTCAACACCTTGACCTTCGACCTATCTTGCCGTACCTTGATTGGTAGAAGGTTGAGGTATCCATGTCAACTCCCCGTTTCCCCATCCCGCAAGGCACGCTGGACATGCTGATTCTCCAGATCCTGGCGCTGGAACCAGCGCACGGTTACGGCATCGCGCAGCGGCTGGATCAGATCTCGCGCTCCGTGGTTCAAGTGAACCAGGGTTCGCTCTACCCGGCGCTGCATCGCCTCGAACAAAAGGAATGGCTGCAGGCCGAATGGAAGCAGTCCGAGACCGGGCGCGACGCCAAGTTCTATTCATTGACCCGGGCCGGGCGCAAGCAACTGGCGGTGGAGAAAGAAAGTTGGGCCAAGCTGACGGGCGCCGTCCAGTTGATCTTCGATGAGGGTGGCAACTAATGCGGCCCCTCCGAAACTGGTTCCGGCGCGGCGATCTGGAAAGCGGCTTGGATCGCGAGCTGGCCTATCACCTCGACCGGCGCATCAGCGATCTCGTGAACTCCGGTTTGAGCGAGGCGGAAGCGCGGCGGCAGGCCAAGCTCGAACTGGGTGGCGCCACGCAGATTCGGGAGGACGTGCGCGATGTGTGGTTCACGCGCTGGTTGCGCGACCTGGCGTATGATCTGCGGTTCTCCGCCCGCTCCTTCCTCCGCAGCCCAACCTTCACGGCGACCATCGTGCTGTCGCTGGCGCTGGGCATTGGCGCCACCACGGCCATCTATTCACTGGTGGACCAAGTGGTGCTGCGAGCCCTGCCGGTGCCGGAGCCCGAACGGCTGGTCCTGATTGACTGGGTTGGGGAGCAAGCCGCCGCCGGACGGGGCAGCACCAACTTGATGTCTTACCCGATTTGTCTTGACCTGCAACAGCAGGAACGCTTCTTCAGCGGCGTGCTCTGCCGGCATGAGACGGAGGTGAATCTCTCGACCGGCGGTGAGGCGCGGGAGGTTGGCGCGGAGCTCGTTTCCGGCACCTACTTTGCTGTGCTCGGCGTCGGCCCGGCACTGGGAAGGCTACTCAACAACGAGGACGCGGGAGCTGCGGGCGCCCATCCGGTGGTAGTCCTGTCCTACGACTACTGGCAGGCGCAACTGGCGGGCGCCCCGGATGTGATCGGACGGAAGGTGTTGGTGAATAGCCAGCCGATGACCGTCGTGGGCGTGGCGGCCGCTACCTTCCGCGGGATCGATGTCGGCAAGGTGCCTTCGCTGTGGATTCCGGTGTCGATGACGTCTGCGGCGATGCCGGGCTGGAATCCGCTGACCGATCGCCGCACCCGCTGGATGCAGGTCCTGGGCCGCTTGCGGTCCGGCGTCTCTCGAGAGCAAGCCCAGGCGGGCCTGCAGCCATGGTTCAAGGCGATGCTGGAAGAGGACACGCGCCGGGCGGACTTTCCGCGGATCACCACCAACCTCCGCGCGAAGTTTCTGGCTTCGACGATTGGCCTCACTCCGGCGCCGCAAGGCCATTCGAGCCTCCGGCGACGGCTTTCTCAACCACTGTGGGTATTGCTGGCGGCGACGGCGCTGCTGTTGGGGCTGGCGTGCTTGAATGTGGCGGGATTATTTCTGGCCCGCGGTTCGGCCCGGGGCCGCGAGATCACGACGCGTATGGCCCTTGGCGCGTCGCGTGCACGAATTGGGCGGCAGCTTCTCGCCGATAGTCTCGTGTTTGCTCTGGCTGGCGGAGCGTTGGGCATACTGTTGGCCCCTTTCGCCCTGAAGGCGCTGATCTCGTTCCTACCCAACGATGGCGTGGCCAACAATCTGCAATCGAGTATCGACGGCCGAGTGCTGCTGTTCACAATGACGGTGAGCCTCGTGGCCGGACTCCTCAGCGGGTTGGGACCGGCCCTGCAAGCCGGGCGTGATTCGTTGATACTCTCGCTCCGTTCGCGTGGCGATGCGGGAATTGGTGGCATCCGCCTACGCCGGATGATTATCACGGCGCAGATTGCCTTCACGCTGGTGCTGGTCACCGGGGCGGCGCTCTTTGTCCGGACCTTGACCGGCCTGATGGACAAGGGGCCCGGATTCTCGACGTCTAGCCTTGTCTCGTTTGGCATCCAGCCGCGCCGCAGCGGATACACCTCCGCCGAAGCGGGCCGGCTGACGCGCCGCCTTCACGACGCGATTCGCAATCTGCCCACCACGCAAAGCGCGGCGCTGTCGGGAGTGGCGCTGCTGGAGGGTGGCAGTTGGAACAACTTCATGACCATCGCAGCGCGCGAGCGGATCACCACCGACCGGGTGGTCCATCTCAATTCAGTGAGCACGGAATACTTCTCCACACTCGGCATCAAGCTGGTGGCCGGGCGGAGTTTCAACCAGCAGGACACCAGCCTCATCGCGGACCGGGGCGTGCGAACGGCGGTGATCAACCAGACGATGGCCAAGCGGTATTTCGGTGACCGCAGCCCGATTGGCGCGCTGCTGGGCTTCGGGCGCGAACCGGGTGTGAAACCCGACATTGAGATTGTCGGCGTGGTGGCTGATTCGAGTTACCGCGCGCTTCGCGAGGAGTCCGACCAGGCGTTCTTTCCGATTCTCGAAGGCAGCGATTCGGGCGGGCACTTCTATGTACGTGTCCGCGGAACTCAAGAGGCGGCGTTCCAGGCGATCCGCGCCGCACTCCACGACACCGATCCGACGCTGCCAATCGCGTACTTCCGCACGCTGGACGAGCAGGTGAACCGCTCACTCAGCACGGAGCGCATGCTGGCGACGGTTTCGGGCGGGTTCGGTGTGCTGGCCCTGCTGCTGTCGCTGGTGGGGCTCTACGGCGTGATGTCGTTCGTGGTGACGCAGCGGACCCGCGAGATTGGCGTTCGCCTGGCCCTGGGCGCGACGCGCGGCGCAGCGCTCTGGCTGGTGCTCCGCGATGCCGCCCGGATGATTGCGGCGGGGACCGTGATCGCACTTCCGTGCGTGTGGGCTCTCGGGCGGCTGGTTGAATCGCAGCTCTACGGCGTAACGTCCACCGATGCCGCCTCCGTCGCCGCCGCCACGGCCATCCTGGTCTTCACCGGCCTAGGCGCAGCCCTCATCCCCGCCTATCGCGCCGCGAGCATTGACCCCACCGAGGCCTTGCGCTTCGAGTGAGGCAGCAATGGGCTCGCGACAAACGCCCTACGCGATGATGTCGTGCAACACGTGGCCGTCGACGTCCGTTAGGCGGAAGTCGCGGCCGCTGTAGCGGTAGGTGAGCTTTGTGTGGTCGATGCCCATCAGGTGCAGGATGGTGGCGTGGATGTCGTGCACATGCACCGGCTTCTCGACCGCCTTGAAGCCGAACTCGTCGGTGGCGCCATAGATGGTTCCGCCCTTGACGGCGCCGCCCGCCAGCCACATGGTGAACCCGAATGGATTATGGTCGCGGCCCTTCTTCAACTGCCCGCCGCCACCGCCCACTTCGCGGACCGGGGTGCGGCCGAACTCTGAACCGCACACCACCAGCGTGTCCTTCCACAGGCCGCGGGACTTCAGGTCCTTCACGACGGCGGCGAACGGCTGGTCGGAGTTCTTGGCGTTCACTTTGTGCGCCATGATGTCGCCGTGAGCATCCCACGGGTCGCCCTTGGCGTAGTAGACCTGCACCATGCGGACGCCCTTTTCCGCCAGGCGCACGGCCATCAGACAGCCACGCGCGGTGCTGCCGGGGCCGTAGAGCTTTTGGGTGGCTTCGGTTTCCTTGCGGATGTCGAACACGGCCGGAGCTTCGGTCTGCATCCGGTAGGCCACTTCCATGCTCTTGATGACGCTTTCCACTTGCGGGTCAGCGCCTTCGCGCTCCCGGCGCATGCCTTCGATCTTTTGCAACAGGTCGAGTTCGCGGCGCTGCTCGGCCAGCTCAAACTTGGGGTTGTTGACAAAGCTGATCAGCTTCTTGGGGTCGAAGCTTTTTTCGATGACGACCTTGTCTTTGTCCTTCTTGCCGTCCTTATCATCAGCCTTGGGCATCTCCTCGGGCAGTTCACTATCGGAGGCGGTGGCGATCTTGTTGGCGATGAAGCTGCCCTGGTTGATGGCGGGCAGGAAGCCGTTGCTCCACAGTGGAGGCCCGACGGTGGTGGGCACGTCGGGGCACAGCACCACGTAGCCCGGCAGGTTCTGATTCTCGGTGCCCAAGCCATAGGTGAGCCATGCGCCCAGTGAAGGGCGGCCGGCTTGATTGGCGCCGGTGTTCATCATCAGGCAGGACGGTTCATGGTTGGGGATTTCCGTGTGGACGGAGCGGATCCAGCAGATGTCATCGGCGACGCCGCCCAGGTTGGGCCACAGCTCGCTGACGTCCATGCCGGACTGGCCGTACTTCTTGAACTGGAAGGGCGACTTCATCAGGGCACCGGTCTTCCGTTCGGTCTTGATGTCACCACCGGGCAGCGGCTGGCCGTCGTACTTTTCGAGCGCGGGCTTGGGGTCGAAGCTGTCGATCGTTGAGCACCCGCCGTTCATGAACAGGAAGATGATCCGCTTCACTTTGGCGGGGTGGTGAAGGGCAGCGCTCAGCACGCCGCCATCGGCGCTGGCCACTCCGGCGCGCGCCACCGACTCCTGGACCATATTGGCGAAGGCCATCATGCCGAAGCCATTGCCGACGCGGCGCAGCGCCTCACGGCGAGTAAAGGGATTGGACGACTTATGCAGATCCATGGTCTTTCCTAGTTGACGAACAAGAACTCACTGGCGCTCAACAGCACCTTGACGTAACGGCCCCAGGCCGTCGGCTCGTACTTCACTTCGGGCGTTGACGGTCCACCGGGGCGGCGGCCGCCCATGCCCATCATCATGCCCTGCCCCATGCCCATCCCGGGAGGTGGCGCATCGCCCGCAGCGGCATCCGCACCCGCACCACCAGGATTGCCTTCTTCCGCGGCGGCGCCTCCGGGGCTGGCATTGGCCGTTGTGGCGGGAGCCTCAGTGGCTGGCTTTTCGGCCTGCGCCTTTTCGCCGGCTGGGGCCTTGTCACCCGCAGGCTTCTCCGTCATGCCGGAAACCATCGCGGGGGGCGGACCACCGGGGCCCTTGCCACCATCACGACCCCGGCGGCCACCACCAGCGGGAGCCTCTTCCGCGGCCTTCTTCTTGCGCTCTTCGTATTCGCGGAGCGGCTCCGTTTTCAGATACTCCAGACCCAGCGCGATCTCGGGCTCTGAGGCCTCGCGGCCATAGATGATCCGGTGGACTTTCTTGATACGTTCGCGGTTGTTGGCCTCGGTCGCGACCCGCTTGGCTAGTTCCTCGGAGTGGAGCTGGATGAAGTCGCTGTTCATCAGGAAGAGGCGCTGCAGCGGCACGGTGGTGATAAAGCGGCGCTCCGCGCTGATGCTGGGGCTAGGGAAGTCGAACAGCAGCAGGTACTCGTCAGTCTTGTAGCGGCTGACCTTGCCGTAGACGGTGCGACGGGAGACGGCCGGGGTAAGGTCAACCGAAGGCCCGCCCAGGGCGTTGTCGAGCTTGCCCGAGACCATCAACACCGAATCACGAATCTGTTCGGCGTCCATGCGCTTGCGGTCGGCGCGCCAGTAGAGGCGGTTGCCGGAATCCTTGGCGGAGGCGACGGCGTCATCCGCGGTGGACAGCTGATACACCGAGCTCAGCATAATCTCGCGATGGAGCTTCTTGGGCGACTGGCCGTTTTTGACGAAGCTGGACGCCAGATACTCGAGCAGTTCCGGGTTGGTGGGACGTTCGCCGGTCATGCCGAAGTTGCTGGGCGTATCGACGATGCCGGTGCCGAAATGGGCCTTCCAGATGCGATTGACGGCCACGCGCGTCGTGATCGGCTGGGCCAGGATCATGTCGGCCAGTTCCAGCCGCCCGCTGCCCTTGGAGAACGGTTGAGGCTCGCCCTTGGAGAGCACGGTGAGGAAGTGCCGGGGGATTTCTTCGCCCAGATTGAACGGGTCGCCGCGCAGGGCCTGCGGGAGATTGACGGGCTTGTCGGAGTCCTTGACGCCGTGCAAGTAGGGGTAGCCTGGTTCCAACTTTTTGCGAGCGTCTTCAATGTCCTTGCGGACTGCGGCGATCTGCGCCTGGCTGGCGGCGCCGATGCGCGATTCCAAACCCCAGCCCCGGAACGCGAGCACGCCGGGCTTGCCCATGCGGCCGCCCATCATCATCATCGCCACCGGATCCTCGCTATCGGAGAGCATGCGCTGGAAGATCTCAGTGTGGAAGTTGGTCTGCTCTTCGGAGAGGCTCTTCAACTGCAGCGCGCAGCCCGGGCAAAAGTCTTCATTGGTGACGAAGTTGCTGGGCTTGTTGGTGCGCTTCTTCGGCTTGGTGCCATCCATCGCCTTGGCCGCGATCACCTTGTTCTCTTCCTGGATATCGTTGCGGAGCAGCATCACCGCCACCACGTCTTCCTGGAACTTGTCGGCCAGCTTTTTCGCTTCCGGCATGGTGCTGGCGGGCTTGGCCATCATGGTCTGCCACGCCTTTTTGTAGCCGTACTTGTCGGTGGTCTTCTCCATGTACTTGATCCACCGGTTGAGCAGCTCAAAATCGAGCTTGCGGGCCTCCACCACATCGGCGATGTCTTTCTTCTGCGGGCCGGCCACTTCCCAAACACCTTGCAGATAGTTGGACGTCAGCAGCGCCAGGGATTGCCCCAATTGCGTGCTGAAGTTGTTCTGCATCTCGAACATGATCTTCTGCTTCAGGTCGATCTGCGCTTCGATCTTCTCCGCCTCAGCCACCACGGACTTCGGTGCCAGCGGGTACTCCTCGTAGATGGTGTTGGCAAAGACGCCCGCCAGTGCGTAGTAGTCCTTGGTGGGGAACGGATCGTACTTGTGGTCGTGGCAGCGGGCACAGGCTACCGTCAAGCCCAAAAAGCCGCGGGTGACCACGTCGACGCGGTCATGCCGTTCATCGGCGCGGGGCACTTCGGTTGAGCCGTTGTCGTAATACCCGGGGCCCACCCCCAGGAAGCCGGTGCCGGGCAGCATGCGGTGGCGGACCTTGGGGTCCATCTGATCACCGGCCAACTGCGCCTTCACAAACTGGTCAAACGGCATGTCGTCGTTGAAGGCCTGGATCACCCAGTCGCGGTAGACGTGGGCGTTGGGGTAGGGGTTGTGGCCGCGGCGCATCGGATCAAGGCTGCGGTAGTCATCTTCGCCATAGCGCGCGACATCGAGCCAAATGCGGCCCCAGCGCTCACCATATTGGGGCGAGGCGAGCAGCCGGTCGACGACCTTGGCGAAGGCATCCGCCGAAGTGTCCTTTTCAAATGCGGCGATCTCTTCAAAGGTCGGCGGCAGGCCGGTGAGGTCGAGCGAAGCGCGGCGCAGCAGGTCACGCTTGGTGGCCGGGCGGACGGGCTTCAGTCCTTCCTTTTCCAGGCGAGCCAGCACAAAGCGGTCGATGGCCGTGCGGGCCCACTTTTCGTCCTTGACGGCCGGCAGCGCCGGGTTCTTCAGCGGCACATAGGACCAGAACTGGCGGAGCTCCGCTGGAATGACGTACTTGCCCGCTTCGACCTTGGCCGCGACCGGAGCCGCTGTGGACTTGGGCCACACGGCGCCACCCTTCACCCAAGCCGTCAGATCGGCGATCTCCGCGTCCTTCAGCTTGTTGCCCATGGGCATCTTCAAGTTGGGGTCGGCGTGGTTGATGGCGGTGATCAGCAGGCTCTTGGCCGGGTCTCCGGCGACGATGGCCGCGCCGCGCTTGCCGCCCTTGGTCAGCGCTTCCGCGCTATCCAAACGCAGCCCGCCCATGGCGGAGTTGGTGTGGCAGCCGAAACAGTTTTGGGCCAGCACCGGCCGGACCTTGGTCTCAAAAAACTCAGGAGTGGTGGCCGGGGCTTGCGCCCACAGGGCCGAGGACACGGCGAGCATGGGGAGCGCGAAGGTACGCCCCGATTCCAGCAGGCGTCGTGTCGCTTGCTTCAATGCAGTCACCAACGAGGGCTGAGTCGCCATCATTTGCTCCGTCAGGGCCTTCGTCGAGGCCGGTTACCAATCAAACTTTCAACAACGATCCTACTCAGCCAGCGTCGCCGCCAGCCGTTTCGGATCAATACGCCACAATGTTTGCCCAGGCAGATTCGCCAGCCACAGCGAACCCAGCCCAGTCTGAATAACGCCGCCACCTTCGCCCACGAACTGCTTGACGACTTTGTCGGTCTGCGGATCAATCTGCGTGATCGGGAACCCGACCGCGCTCACCCAGACAGAGCCATCGCTAAAGGCGAGACTGCCCTCCGCATCCGGGATGCCCAGGTCGATGGTGGCGGTGGATTTATTGGTCTTGGGATCAATGCGGACCACCTTGCCGTCGGCCGCCGCCAGCACCCAAACCGAGTTCTCACCAAAGACCGCAGCGGTGGGCTGGCCCAATACTTCAATCCGTTGCTCCACTAGATTGGTGCGGGGGTTGATGCGGAGCAGCCTGTTATCGGTGGGGCTGGCCACCCACAATGAGCCCGAGGCCGAGAGCAGCGAACGGCAGCCCTTGGGCAGCCGCAGTTCCGACACCACCACGTTGTCCTGCGGGTCAATGCGGCTCAGCGTGGTCTTATCGTCGGACAACAGCCAGATGCTGTCTTCGGTCGAGGCAATGGCCGGGCTGGCCCCGCCGACGCCAAATGGGAGGGTCGCGGTTACCTTGCTCGACTTGGCTTCCACGCGCGCGATGGTTGCATCGCCACATTGCGGCACCCAGAGGCTGCCAAAGGCGTTCACCAAGCCGCAGGGCTGCTTGAACTCCTTCACCGCGTCGTTGGCCTTGTTGGTCTTGCCGTCGATCCGCACCAGCGTGCCGAGGGTCCGGTTGGCCACCCAGGCGCTTTGCATGGGGCCAGGCAAGAACAAGAGCGCCGAAGCAGCTCCTTCTAACTTGAACTCCGCTTCGGGCTTTAGGTTGGCCAGCGGAATCTGAATGCCAGGCGTTTTGATGCCGGGCTTGGCGGGGGCTGCGGGACGCTTGGGGTCCTTGGCAGCGGCGCCTGTCGCCGTTATCGAAACGGCGATCACCGTGGTGGCGAGGAACGCGGCGGCGCGGAAGGCCCGAAGGCCCCGCGCCGCCACCTGTTGATCACGAAATGGAGAAAGCAAATGCATTCCGGATTTAGAACTCGTACCGCAGAGCAAACTGAATCACGCGCGGAGCCATCACATCGGTGAATTGACCGAACGTGGTGGGATTCGCCAGTGACAGGCTTGCCGTGGTGAAGTTGACGTTGTTGAAGGCGTTGAACGCTTCGGCACGCACCTGGACGCGGTGTCCTTCAAACGGCAGCTTGAAGTACTTGCCCAGCGAGAGGTCGAAGTTGGACATAGGCGCCATACGCAGAATCGCGCGGGTCCCGGTTGTCCCCGGATACTGACCCATAAAGGCGCTGGCCGCCACATTGGTCGCCCGGAACAAACTGGGGTTCCCTGCTTGATTGTACCCGACGCCATTTTCCGGCAGCGCGGTGCCCGGCCGCAGCACCGCAACCGCGGAACTGAGGTAGTTGGTCGGGTAGATGCCGCCGTTAGTGATCGTCGTCGGCAGGCCCGACCGGTAGCGCCACAGCATGGAGGTCTGCCAGCCACCCACGATCTGGTCCAGCCAGCCCGGGGCATTGTGCAGGAAGGTCTTGCCTTTGCCGAACGGCAGTTCGACCACCGTGTTGGCGGTGATGTTGTGGCGTTGGTCAAAGTCAGACGAGCCGCGGAAGGCGTTGGGGTTGAACGAATCCTGGATCACGCCGCCGCCCGTGCCCGCGGCCGATTCCGCCGTCGAGGTGATGTCGATGGAGTGCGACAGGGTGTAGTTGAAGTCGAAGCCCCAACCATTGCTGACCGGCCGGCGCAACACCAGCTGTCCACCGTGGAAGGAACTGCGGCCCGCATTCGACCAGGCGACGTTGCCCGCATTCTGCAACGCGAAGAACGTGTTGCAGCCGAAGGCGCTGATGCAGCTACCGTCCGCCTGACGCTCACGATCCATATCGTTCAGCGCATCGAGATCGCTGCCGCCGTAGGTGCCGTAGGTCGTGTTGAAGTAGTTGGCCGTGGCGCTGCCCGCGAAGGTGCGGTTGGCGGCCTTGCCGAACACGTTCTCGATAAACGGAACGGTGGGCAACAGGCTGGGATTGGCGCGGACCTGAGCCGGGGTCAAGCCCTTCTCATACGCGTCGCGAAGAACGCCCGCGGCCTGTGCCCAGGTCTGGCCGGACTTGGGGTCCTTGAACTGGGTCAGCGGTTGGAACACATCCACTTGCACCAGGCTCTTGCGGGCCAGGCGGCCGATATAGCCCACCTCCACCGTCATCTTGTTGGGCAACTGGCGGGCGTAGGTCATGTTCAGCAAGATCGAGTAGGGCGCCACCAGGTTCGGGAACACACCGGAGTAGGAGCCGAAGCCGCCCACAATGGTGGCCGGCGTGTAGGGGAACGATGCGGCGGGCGCGGTGGGCAGGGCTGGGTAGGTGCTGCCGTTGTAGCGGGCCGAATCAGTGAAGTTGGTGTTGCGCGGCTGGGTGACCGGGCTGGCCAGCCCAGGCGAACCGGCGCGGTCAAAGTTCACCACCATGTCGCTGCCGTAGCGGTCATAAAGCATCGAGGCGCCACCGCGAATCACGCTGCCTTTGCCGAACACCTTGCCGAGCGTGCTGTCGTTGACGGGCGCGTAGGCAAAGTTAAAGCGCGGCGCAAAGTTGTTGTTGTCGCGCTGATACCAGCCCTGGCCGCCATTCACCGGACCACCCAGTACATAGGTGAGCGCGGCGTTTGGCATCTTCGCACCGGCGATGCCGGCATTGGAAGCGCCGACGCGTTCGGCGAAGAAGACATCGAGACCCGTGGTGGGCACCACCTGCACGCCGTTGCGCTCATACGGCACTTGATAGCTGCCGTAGCGCAGGCCGTAGGTGAGGGTCAGGTCGCGGCGGACCTTCCAGGTGTCCTGCACGTAGAACTCATACTCGCGCGTGCCGAAGCTGCGCGAGATGGGCTCGCCAAAAGGAACCGCCTTGCCATCGCGGCCAAAGTTGTAGGTGGCCGAATAGTTATTCAGCAGGCCGTACAGGCTGCCCAGGGCACGCTGCGTCGGCTGCGTCTCCGAGAGCGCCAGGCTGGTATTGCCGGAACGCTGCTTGACGTACGCATTCACGATGTCCGTCATGTCCGCGCCCAGGCCCCGCAGCGTGTTGCGGCTGAAGCTGTAGCTGGGGTAGGAGTTGGCGTAGGAGTTGCGGTCATTCTGAACCAGGCGGAAGTTGATGCCGCCCTGCACGGTGTGCGTGCCCTTGGTCCAGGTGAGGTCGTTCACCAGATTGGTGGTGGGGATGATGCGGCCAAAGCCACGGGTGAAGTTCTGCAGCGAGCTCAAGCCATCAAAGGAGAGCGAATTGCCGGGGGTGCCGGACTGCGCAATACCTAAGCGGGTGAAGCCGTAGCTAAACACATTCACGAGCGACGGCGACAGCACCGCCGTGTAGCGCGCGGCCAAGCCTTTTGAGTTGTCCAGGTTCTTGGCAGCGGCATCCTGTCCGGGGAACTGCGCCAGGATCTCATCGCGGGAGTTGTTGCCCAGCGTGCCGCGCAGCATCAGCGTGTGCTTGGCGGCGCGGTCCAGGTTGAAGTCCATCTTGGCCACATAGGCTTTGTCGTTGCGCGTCAGCGGCGCATTGAAGCGGTAGACGCCAAAGTTCAAGCCGCGGTCAGAGCCGGACTGCAAGTCATTCGGAGATGGGTACTGCTTCAAGACGCCTTGCATCGCGGAGCTATAGCCAATCCCCAGCGGATCGAGCGACTTTACTTCATCCGGCGTCAACGTACCGATCTGGCCATTGTTCATCCGGAACCGCACGATGCCCTGCTTCAGTTCATCCGTGGGAACGTTGCGGGATTGGGCGCGGGCCGAACGGTCTTTGCGCTCTTCCCAGTTGGCGAAGAAGAAGACGCGGTCCCGGATGATGCGGCCGCCCAAGGAGGCTCCGTACTGGTTGCGGATCAGATTTTCGCGGGCCAGCCCGGAGCGGTTGGAGAACCAATCGTTGGCCGCCGTCTTCACGTTGCGGTGGAACTCATAAAGCGAGCCGTGGAACTGATTGGAGCCGCTCTTGGTGACGAGTGAAACTTGACCGCCGGCCGAACGGCCCTGGTCAGCACCCTGGCCGGCAATGGTGACGCGGAATTCCTGCACGCTGTCCAGCGGCACCGGCAGCGCCGCATTCAAGCCAGAAGAGGTGGTGGCCGTCATACCCGCGGCCTGATTGTCGTTGACGTCGACGCCATCCAGCGTCACGTTGTTCTGGTCACGCTTGGCGCCCAGCACTTCACCGGTGGAAGTGACGCCCGGTTGCAGGCTCAACAGCTCCACGATGTTGCGCGTTTGCAGCGGCAGCTGGCGCACCTGGATTTCGGTGAACGCATTGCCGATGGTGGCGTTCTGCGTGTTGACGCTAGCCGCTTCTTCGGTGACGTTGATGGTCTCTGATACCTGGCCCACTTCCAGCTGGATATCGAGCGTGGCCGGAGTGTTGATCTGCAGGCGGATCTGCGTGGTAAAAGTGCGGAAACCCGGTTTTTGTACTTCCAGCTTGTAGTTGCCCGGAGGCAGTTGCACAAACGAGTACGCGCCCGTGGCGCTGGCCAGCGCTTTGCGGGCGGCGGCGGTATCGGTGTTGGTGATGCTGATGATGCTCTCAGCGATGGCGGCCTTTTGGCCGTCCGTGATGGTTCCTTGAAGCGAACTGGATTGCGCCGCCAACGGCAGCATGGCGATCAGTCCGATGATTATTGTTTTCAAAGCAAAGCCCCCTGAAGTAGTTGCGCCGCCCAAACAATGGACGAAAAGGGCTCAGACGAAGAGGAACGCGATGCGGGGCGTTTTACGGGAAAACCACACTTCGACGCGAAGTAGCGGCTTAGGGGAAGCATAAAAGAAATCGATGGGGGCGTCAAATAGAAAGCCGCTATAATCCTTATTCAGCCCGCCCCGTCGGCGGATCGCCCCGTCTCTCCCCACATCGGCCCCAGTTTGCGCCGCATCATCTTCGATCGGAGTACGCTTGTGAACGCAACGCCCATGTTGTGGCCGGTATTGATTTTTATGGCGATTTCGCTCGCCATCGGCCTCTACACTTACACGCAGGTGCGGGGCTCCAGCAAGAACTACACCGTCTGCGGCAAGGCCATGCCGTTCCTCGTGGTGGGCACGGCGTTGGCCGCCCAGGCCATTGATGGCAATGCCACGTTGGGCAATACATCGATCACGTTCAGCCAAGGGTTATGGAGCGGGCTCGCCATTCCTATAGGACTCGCGGCCAGCTTGTTTATCGTGGGTCGATTTCTTGCAGCACCGCTCAACCAAATGAACCTGCTGACGCTGCCCGAGTTCTTTTACCGGCGCTACGGGCGCGGCGCGGAGTTGCTGGCGTCCATTCTCACGATCGTGTGCTTCATTGTGCTGGTGGCGGGCAATCTCTCAGCGGTGGCTTGGATTCTGTCGGTGGTGACGGGCTTGTCCTATGGGCAGTGCCTGATTTTCGGCACGACGGTGATCTTTCTCTACACGATTGCGGGCGGCCTCTACGCCGCCATTTGGACGGACTTTTTGCAGATCCATGTGGCCATCGTGGGCTTCCTGTGTGCCGCCGGGTACATCTTGACCACGCGGGGCTGGGACAACATCGTGGCCACGCTCCCGGCCGCGACGATGAGCTTGGATCAATTGACCACGCTGGCCGGAGGCGGCTTGCCGAACTGGGCCAACATGATCTCGCTGGCCTTTGGCAATGCGATGGCGCTCGATTTTATGGAGCGCGTGTTTTCCGCCAAGAGCCCGGACACCGCTCGCCGCGCCTGCTACTACGCGGGTGTCTGGACGCTGGTGATTGGCGGCTGCGCCTCGTTGATCGGCATGGCGGCGATCTCCGCCGTGGGTCC
This sequence comes from Acidobacteriota bacterium, assembly GCA_026394055.1. Lineage (GTDB taxonomy): Bacteria > Acidobacteriota > Terriglobia > Bryobacterales > Bryobacteraceae > JAPKYZ01. The sequence continues at coordinate 39,546 of JAPKYZ010000047.1, read as the reverse complement.
GGTGAGCGATCCGCGGATGGTGCTGCCAGCCTTTGCCAGCGGCCATTTGCCGTACTGGGTGGGCGTTCTCGTGTTCCTGGGCGTGCTGGGCGCTTCGATGTCCACCGCCAACGGCGCCATGCTGGTGATCGCCGTGGTGATGGCACGCAATGTGTGGCAGCGCTGGAATACGAAGCCGGTGTCAGATAGCCTGATGCTGTTCCTGTCGCGAGCGCTGGCGTTGCCGACGGCCATCGCGGCGGCCTGGATCGCCTATGTGCGGCCGGAGCCAGGTATCTTGCTGGTGGTGGCTTTCGACATTGTGTTTGCCGGTTGCGTGATCCCGCTGTTCTTCGGAGTCTACTGGAAGCGGGCGACGCAGCCAGGGGCCATCGCGAGTATTGCCATCGGTACGCTGGCACGAGCGATTTGTTACTTTGCGGTACCGGCCGCCTGGGCGGGCTTGGACACGCTGTTGCCTCCGGTGATCAGCGCGATCGCGTTTGTCACCGTGAGCTTGCTAACTGAGCCCAGCGCCGAATTGCGGACCGAATCTTTGTTGGTGGAGGCAGTGGAAGGATGAAGCGATCAGCCTGGATGGCATGGATGATGGGTGCGGGATTGGCATTAGGCCAGGAGGCTCCGCCTGTGGCGCCGCCGGCCGCCGCTCCCCCCAAGCAGCGCCCGCAACGTCCACCGTTGCCCGGGGTGAAGGAAGTGCAGAAGCCGATGTCCGTGGTGACGCCGGAAGCCGTCTTCTCTGTCCCGGGAGTACCGGATTGGCTGATCGACACACCCGACGCCGTGTGGGTGTCGAACAAGCCCAAGAACTCGATCTCCAAGCTCGACATCAAGACCAACACCGTCACCGCGACAGTGACCGTCGGCGAAAAGCCCTGCAGCGGCTTGGCCTACGGCTTTGGGAGCGTCTGGGCGCCCAATTGCGGGGACAAGACGGTCTCGCGCGTCGACAACAAAACAGCGACGGTGATCGCCACCATCCCGGTGGGTCCCGCCGATTCAGAAGGCGGCATCACGGCGTCGCCCGAAGCGGTGTGGATGGCCACGGGCGCCGAAGGCGACAAGGTGGCGCGCATCGATCCCAAGTCCAACGCGGTGACGGCGGAAGTGCCGGTTCCGGCTGGCTCGCACACTGTCGATTACGGCGAAGGCGCGGTATGGGTGACGCAGAGCAAAGGCAAGCTGCTGACCCGCATTGATCCGAAGACGGCCAAGGTGACCGACCAGATTGAAGTAGGCCCCGGGCCGCGCTTCTTGACCGTGGGCGAAGGCTACGTGTGGACGTTGAACCAGGGCGACGGCACGGTCTCCAAGGTCGACCCCAAGACTCGCAAAGTGGTGGCCACCATCACCGTCGGCGTGCCGGGCGGCGGTGGTGAGATTTCGGCGGCGGGCGGCTCTGTTTGGATCACCGTCTTCCAGATCCCGATCTCCCGCATCGATGCCAAGACCGACAAAGTCACGCATCAGTATGCCGGGCCGGGCGGCGACGCGATCCTCTACGCCCACGGCTCCGTTTGGTTGTCCAACCTGCGCCAGCAAAACGTGTGGCGCATCGATCCTGCGAAAATTACTCAGTAATGTCAGACCAGATTCTTTGGGAAGATCATTTGCACGGCGGCCAGACTTGGTCGCAGGTGCTGGAACGTGGCCAAGCCTTGCGGCTGACCGATGTGGAGGGAGGCGCGAACGTCAGTGCGCTCTTCTACAACGCGAAGCAGACCGACGAGCGCTACAACATGCCCGACACGCTGAAGGCGCAACACATCGCGCGGCTCACCGCAGGCTTCGTGCTCTATTCCGACATGGGGCGCATCCTGTGTTCGGTGACGCATGACACGGTGGGATGGCACGACCCGATCGGCGGCACTCTCTCGGCTGCTCAGGTGAAAGCCAAGTACGGCGAGAAGAGCTACCAGGAACATCGCAATGGCTGGACCCAGAGCGCTCGTGAAGGGCTGCTGCTGGAGCTGGCCAAGTATTCGATGGGTCCGCGTGACATCACGCCCACGCTGAATTTGTTCAGCAAAGTGCAGGTGGATGAGGCGGGCGGCATGCACTACGTCCCGGGTAACTCGAAGGCCGGGGATACGGTGGAGCTGCGGGCCGAGATGGATGTGCTGGTGGTGCTGGCGGCCAATCATCATCCCATGGAACCGGGCACGGTGTATGCGCCGAAGCCCGTCAAGCTGACCGTGAAGCGCGTGGCTGCCCCGGCCATCGACGACCCTTGCCGATTGTCCCGGCCCGAGAACGGCCGTGGTTTCATCCTGACGGAGCGCTACTCCCAATGAGCACCCCGACCAACATCTCACTCGACGTCGTCATCTCCGCCGGTGACGGCTTTAGCGGCGTCGTCAAAGCGGGCCAGCGCTTCCGCATCATTGATCTCGAAGGCAACCAGGCCGTCGACACGCTGTTCTACAACGCCGACGACTATGAGGATAGCTACTCGGCTGTCGAGACCATCTGCGCGCAGCGCAACATCTACCTGACCAAGGGCACCAATCTGGTCACCCAGAACGGCAACGTGCTGATGACGATCGTGGATGACACCTGCGGCCGGCATGACACGCTGGGCGGGGCTTGCTCACAAGAGTCCAACATGGTGCGCTACGACATCGGCAAGCGCCACATGCACGCCTGCCGCCAGACGTTTCTGCGCTATGGCAAGCAGGAAGGCCTGGAAAAGCGCGACATCACGCACAACGTCAACTTCTTCATGAACGTGCCGGTGACGCCGGAAGGCAAGCTGACGTTTGAAGACGGCATCTCGGAATCCGGCAAGTATGTCGAGCTGGAAGCCCGGATGGACACGCTGGTGGTGATCTCGAATTGCCCGCAACTCAACAATCCTTGCAATGCGTACAACCCGACGCCCGTGCGCTTGCTGATCTGGAAGCCGTAGCTAGCAGTGTTTAAGAAAGTCCTGATCGCCAATCGCGGCACCATCGCCTGCCGCATCATTCGCACCCTGCACCGGATGGGCATTGCGAGCGTCGCCGTGTATTCAGACGCCGATGCGCATTCGGCCCACGTTGCGCAGGCAACGGAGGCTGTCCTGCTGGGCGGCGTCCGGAGCTATCTCGATGTGGAGGCCGTGCTAGCAGCGGCCAAGTCGAGCGGCGCCGAAGCCATCCATCCCGGCTATGGCTTCTTAAGCGAGAACGCGGCCTTCGCCGAAGCCTGCGAAGCCGCTGGCTTGGCCTTTATCGGACCCACTCCGGAGCAGATGCGCGAGTTCGGATTGAAGCACCGGTCCAAGGAAATTGCGGCGTCGCAGAACGTGCCGCTGCTGCCGGGTACGGGGCTGTTGGCGCAATGGCAGGATGCGGAGGCGATCGGGTTTCCGTTGATGCTGAAATCGACAGCGGGCGGTGGCGGCATCGGCATGCGCTTGTGCCGCAACGCGGGCGAACTGGAAGAAGCGTTCGCGGCCGTCGAGCGATTGAGCCGCGCCAGCTTTGCGGACTCCGGCATCTTCGCCGAACGCTTTGTGGAACACGCACGCCACATCGAGGTGCAGATCTTTGGCGATGGCCAGGGCCGCGTGGTGGCGTTGGGAGAACGTGACTGCTCGACCCAACGGCGCAACCAGAAGGTGATCGAAGAGACACCCGCGCCGGGCATCTCGGGGGAGACGCGTCAGCAGCTGTTCGCGGCTGCCGTGCGCTTGGGCCAAGCGGTGAAGTACCGCAATGCGGGCACGGTCGAGTTCATCTACGATGCCGACGGTGGCGAGTTCTACTTCCTCGAAGTGAACACGCGCTTGCAGGTGGAGCATGGCGTCACCGAAGAGGTAACCGGCGTCGATCTAGTGGAGTGGATGGTGCGGCAGGCGGCGGGCGAGAGCCCGATTCGCGAAGTGGCTCCGTGCGGCGCTTCCATTCAGGTGCGGCTGTACGCGGAATCTCCCTTGAAAGAGTTCCAGCCCAGCTCCGGTGAGCTGAGCCATGTGGCCTGGCCCGCTGACGCGCGCATCGAAACCTGGGTGGAATCGGGCACCACCGTGCCGCCTTACTATGACCCGCTGGTCGCCAAGCTGATCGTGCGCGGCAGCAATCGAGCTGAAGCGGTGGCCGCACTCGAACAGGCACTGGCCGCGACGACGCTCGCCGGGATTGAGACCAATCTCGACTACCTGGGCGCCATCGCCCGCAGCCCGGAGTTCCATGCGGGCACCATCACCACGGGCTTTCTGAAGACGTTCGCCTACAGAACACGCGCCATTGAAGTGATCGAGCCAGGTACACAATCGACCGTCCAGGATTGGCCGGGCCGCCTGGGCTATTGGGACATCGGCGTGCCGCCCTCCGGCCCCATGGACGATCTGGCGTTCCGGCAGGCCAACGAGATCGTGGGCAATGCGCCGGATGCGGCGGGCTTTGAGTTCACGCTGATCGGGCCGACGTTGAAGTTCCATGCCGATGCCACCATCGCGCTGACCGGCGCGGACCTGGGCCTGCCACGCTGGGTGCCGATTGAGGTGAAGGCCGGTGAGACCATCCGGCTGGGTGCAGTGCAAGGCGCGGGCGCTCGAGGCTATCTGGCGGTGCGAGGAGGCATCGATCTGCCGCCCTACCTGGGCAGCCGAGCGACGTTCATCTTGGGCAAGTTCGGCGGACGGCAATTGCGGACGGGTGACCTGCTCCGCTTTGGAGCGGCCGCGGTGGCGGAGCCTGCACCGCTCGCGACGCCTCCGGTGTACGGGAACCACTGGACCATCGGCGTCACCTACGGTCCGCATGGTGCGCCGGAGTTTTTTACGCCGGGCGACATTGAGATGTTCTTCGCCACCGATTGGAGAGTGCACTACAACTCCGATCGCACTGGCGTCCGCCTGATCGGCCCTAAGCCTGAGTGGGCGCGCGCCGATGGCGGTGAGGCCGGGCTGCATCCTTCAAACATCCACGACAACGCCTACGCCGTGGGCACGGTGGACTTCACGGGCGACATGCCCATCATCCTTGGCCCCGATGGCCCCAGCTGCGGCGGCTTTGTCTGCCCGGCCACCATTGTCGCGAGCGAGCGCTGGAAGATGGGGCAGTTGAAGGCAGGCAACACGGTCCGCTTTGTGCGCGTCAATGACGAGCCGGCCATTCTGCGCCAAGCGCCGGGCGTGGTGGTGCGCGCCGATGGTGACGAGTATCTGCTGGTGGAGTTCGGCGCCAACAAGCTCGATTTTGAGCTTTCAATGAAGGCGCATTCTCTGCGCCGGCAGTTGCGGCATCCGGGCATTGTCGATCTGACGCCGGGCATCCGGTCACTGCAGGTCCACTACAATCCGGCGCGGTTGCCGCGTCAGGAGCTGTTTGAGTTGATCGACGAGGCGCAATCGCACTCGGTCCGCGAAGTGCCTTCACGCACGGTGCATCTGCCGTTGAGCTGGGATGATCCTTCCACGCGTGACGCCATCCAGCGCTACATGCAGGGCGTGCGGGCAGACGCGCCGTGGTGCCCGTGGAATATCGAATTCATCCGCCGCATTAATGGCCTCGAATCGGTCGACGATGTCTATCGCACCGTGTTTGAGGCTAGTTGGTTGACGCTGGCGTTGGGCGATGTCTACCTGGGCGCTCCGGTGGCGACGCCGCTGGATCCGCGCCATCGCCTCGTCACCACCAAGTACAACCCGGCCCGCACCTGGACGCCCGAGAATGCTGTCGGCATCGGCGGCGCTTATCTGTGTGTCTACGGCATGGAAGGTCCGGGCGGCTATCAGTTTGTGGGCCGCACCACGCAGATGTGGAACACCTATGGCGGCGAACGGCCTTGGCTGCTGGACTTCTTTGATCGGCTGCAGTTCTACCCGGTGAGTGCCCAGGAGTTGCTGGAACTGCGCGCCGACCGGCGCTTCCGGCCGCGGACTGAAGAAGGCGTGTTCAATCTCGACACGCACAACGCGTTTCTCGATTCGATTGCTCCTTCTGCCGCAGCCTTCCAATTAAAGCGCGACCAGGCGTTCCGCGAAGAGCGGGACCGGTGGGGCGAATACATCGCGCCGGCGCTGGACGACGTGCCGCCGCCGAGCGAAGATGCGCTGCCCGAGGGTGCAAGCGCGGTCCGCTCGCCGATCACGGCCAGCGTGTGGAGCATTGCCGTGGAGCCGGGCCAGCAGGTGAAGGCCGGTGATCGCATCGTGGTGTTGGAGGCGATGAAGATGGAAGTACTGGTGACGGCTCCTTGTGCGGGCGAGCTGATTGAGCTGCGCTGCGTGCCGGGCGCGATGGTGCAGCCGGGGCAAGTGCTGGCGGTGGTGCGATGATCGGGGACCGGCCAGTCTGGATCGCGGCGATCCCGCCCAAGCCGGCGCAGGCGGGCCCGCTGCAAGGCCTGACGTTTGCCATCAAGGACAACATCGACTACGCCGGAGTGCCGACCACGGCTGGCTGTCCGGCCTATGCCTACACGCCGGAACGGTCCGCTCCGATTGTGGAGCTGCTCGAAGCCTCCGGGGCGGTGGTGCTGGGCAAGACCAACTTGGACCAGTTCGCCACGGGCTTGGTGGGCGTACGGTCGCCTTATGGTGCTTGCTCCAGCGTCTTCAACCCGGCCTACATTTCGGGCGGGTCGAGCTCGGGCTCCGCGGTGGCCGTAGCGACGGGACAAGTGGATTTTGCACTGGGTACCGATACCGCAGGCTCCGGCCGCGTCCCGGCGGCGTTCAACAACTTGATCGGCTGGAAGCCGACGCGCGGTGTGATCTCCAACGACGGCGTCGTGCCGGCCTGCCGGACGCTTGATTGCGTTTCAGTCTTCACGCGCGATGTGGCGACGGCGCAGCGGGTCTGCGATGCGGTGGCGCCTGAGGGTGTGCCCGCCGCTTGGTCACAAGCCGGGTTCCGGTTTGGTGTGCCGCGGCCGGAGCAACTGGAGTTCTTTGGTGATGCTGAAGCGGCGAAGCTGTTTGCCGCGTCTGTGCACCGGCTGATCGCTGCCGGTGGCTCGCCGGTGGTGATCGACTATGCGCCGTTTCTTGAAGTAGCGCAGCTGCTCTATTCCGGCCCTTGGGTGGCTGAGCGCTACGCTGCGGTAGGCGAGTTCCTGGAAGCGCATGGCGCCGAGGCCCACCCGGTGGTGCGCGACATCATCCTGGGGGCGAAACAACATTCCGCCATCGATACGTTCCGGGCCATGTACAAGCTGGAAGATCTCCGGCTGAAGACGCTGGCGGCTTGGAAGCAGATGGACGTGATGTTGCTGCCGACCACGGGCACCACTTACACCATTGCGCAGGTGGAAGCTGATCCGGTGCGGCTGAACTCGAACCTGGGCTACTACACCAACTTCGTCAATTTGCTCGATCTGGCCGCGTTGGCGATACCGGCCGGGTTCCGCCCGAATGGTCTGCCGTTTGGCGTAACGCTGATTGGCCCGGCGCAGTCTGACCGTTCACTGCTTGCCTTGGCCGCGCGCCTGGAAGAGGTGCAGGTGGCGGTGGTGGGTGCGCACTTAAGCGGCCAGCCACTGAACAAGCAGCTGACCGAACGCGGCGCTCGCCTGATCAAGACTTGCAAGACCGCCTCAGACTATCGCCTCTACGCCCTGGCCAACACCGCGCCACCGAAGCCCGGCTTAGTTCGGGAAGCGGGCTTTCCAGGCACCGGCATTGAGGTGGAGATCTGGGCGATGCCCGTGGCCCGCTTCGGCAGCTTTGTCGCGCTGATCCCAGCGCCATTGGGCATCGGGTCACTCGTGCTCGATGACGGCAGCACGGTGAAGGGCTTTATCTGCGAGCCGGGCGGAATTACCGGTGCGCGCGATATCTCAAGCTTCGGCGGCTGGCGCGCGTATCTGGCCTCGCGCTAGGGGCAGCTCCAGCAGGGCTGGGTGCCATATACTTGGCATTTCCGGAGCCCTCAAATGAACCGTTCCCTACTGCGCATCAGCGCGCTTGTTTGCACCATTGCCGGTGCCACGCTGCTATCGGCCCAGACCCCGGCCGCACCAGCAGCCACACCTGCGGCGACACCGCCCGCACCCGCGGCACCCAAGCCCAACCACAACATCCACTACCGCCTGGGTCCAGACTCGCTGGAGCAAGAAGGCGTCCCGAAGGGCACCATTAAGGGGCCCTTCACGCTGCCCAGCGAGGTCTACCGCGGCACGCAGCACACCTACTACGTCTACGTGCCCGCGCAGTACGACCCGGCGGAACCGGCCAGCTTGACTGTCTTCAACGATGGCCAGGCGATGATGCACCCCCAGGGCGACGTGCGATTGCAGAATGTGATGGACAACCTGATCTACCGGCGCGAGATTCCGGTGATGATCGGCGTCTTCATCAACCCGGGCCGCCGTCCGGATCAGCCGGAGCCGACGATGAGCGAATGGGGTGACCGCACCACCAACCGCCCGGCCGAATACAACACCCCCGATGGCAAGTACACCAAGGTGATCGTCGACGAACTGCTGCCCGCGTTGAAGAAGGAGTACAACATCTCCGACGACCCCGAACGCCGCTGCATCGGCGGAGCCAGTTCCGGCGCCATTGCCGCCTGGATGGTGGCCTGGGACCGGCCGGACCAGTTCCGCAAGGTGATCAGCGTCGTCGGCAGCTTCGTCAACCTGCGGGGCGGGCACATCTTTCCGGACCTGATTCTGAAGTCTGAAAAGAAGCCCATCCGCATCTTTATGCAGGACGGCCGCAACGACAACCGCGGGATGGGCCGCACCGGCACCTACTCGCAAGATCGGGATTGGTTCTACCAGAACATCCGCATGATGAAAGCGCTGACGGCCAAGGGCTACGACCTCAACTACACCTGGGGCATCAACGAACATGGCCAGAAGATGGGCGGCCCGATCATGCCCGAGATGATGCGCTGGATCTGGCGCGATCATCCGGTTTCGGACGACCCCAACGACATGGTGGAGCGGTCATTCCACGAGCCCAAGCTGAAGGCCAAGCCCTAGCCCAGCCAACCTAAGCCCGGCCAACCTAGCGCAGGCCCAGTTGCGGAGCTGGGGCCCGCTGGTAGTGGTAGCTTTCTCCCCACGCCATCACGGCCAACGGATAGGGCACGCCCCAGAACCGCGTATAGGTCTGGGTGTAGTCTTCGCGATGGTCAACGGTGTGCGACATCTCGTTCTCGTGGCTGGTGATCACCAACTGCGGATTGACGCCGCGCACGATGCGGCCCACTTCCCGGCTCCAGGCATTGGGGAGCAGCACGTCCACGGAATGCTGGCGGCCAATCTGGGCGATCCAATCAAAGTCGCTGCCGGGCTTGTCTTCGTCGTTCCACTGGTCACCCGTTTGCATCACGGAATAGCCTTCGGGCGAGATCACCAGGTGGAGATTGTTCAGCACGGGCGCGCCTTGATGGCCGGGGTAGGCGACGAAGGTCAGCTTCTGGCTGCCCCCACGCACGGGCACGCTGTGGACGACCTCCGTGCTGCGCTGCGGGTAGATCAGCTTGCTTGCAAACTCCGGCAGATTCTTCCACAAACCTTCGGCGGCGATCACCGGCTTGTTCTGGGCTAGGAACATCCGGACCACGCTTTGGTTGGCGTGGTCGTTATGGAAGTGGCTGATAAAGTGAGCATCAGCCTGCTTGACCAGCCGCTCCATCAACTCCGGCGGCACGGCGAAGCCGGGAATCGACAGGCCCGGCACAATGTCGAACACGTAGGAGACGGTGGGCGTGCGCACCAGGAAGCCGCAGTTGTAGAGCTTCCAGATCCGCATGCCACTTGGAACCTTGGTCTGCTCAATCTCTTCGATGGCGCGCCGCAGGCGGCTGACATAGAACTTCTGCACCAGCTCCTTGCGCGGGGCCGATTCCAGATGCAGGATGTCGTCCAAGCGGATCAGCGCCGCCCGGCGCAGCGGATGCTCCGGGATGGAGGGGTGATAGTTGGCCAGGATAAAATCCACCCACTGGAGCGACCGGTCCACCCATTCATCCGGCGCATCAAACAGCTCCGGCGCGGTGAGCAGACGGCGCTCCGACCATACGAACGGCTGCGAGGGCTTTTCATCATCCGGCACCCGGACCTTGCCGGGAGGCACAATCTGGGCCAGCAGAGGCAGCGTGGAAAGGCCCAGCGCTAAAGCAAGAGGAAGCAGACGAAAGTGGATCATGGACACCCTCTATCGTAGAGACACAAGGTTGCATTGGAATTAACGTCGCGCCTTGATCTCCAGCGGATGCGGCCAGCGGACGGGATCGCTGCCAGAAAAACAAAAAGGGCCGCCCCTGTTTGGAGCGGCCACTTTTCGAATGGATCAGCAATCATGGCGGCTCCCAAAGGAGCGCCGTGATGGAGAACTTAGAACACCAGCTTCAGCGCGAACTGAATCTGGCGCGCCGGAGAGGCCAGGCTAGTGATGGTGCCGTAGTTGGAGTTCGTGCGGTTGGAGTTCGGGGCACCCAGGTTCGATTTATTGAACAGGTTGAAGAACTCAGCGCGGAACTGCAGGTTCATCGTCTCCCAAGGCATCGGGAACTCCTTGTGGAGGCCGCCGTCGAAGTTGTAGATGGCGGGGCTGACCGCAACGTTGCGGCCCAGGTTGCCGAAGGGGCGGGTCGGGTCGTTGACGTTGGCCACATCCAGAGCAATCACCGCCGCCTTGTTCAGGTAGTTGGTGGGGCTACGCTCCGGCGAATACAGGCTGCCGCCGAGATAATCCGGACGGTAATTCGGCGCGCCCGAGACCGAGAAAGACGACGGCGCACTGTAAGTGATGTTGACCGGCTGGCCCGCGGTGGCCGTGTGGATGACCGACATACGCCAGCCGCCCAGCACGCCATTCATGAACCAGTTCGGCGCCGTGAAGCGGCGGCCCTTGCCGTAGGGCAGTTCCCAGACCGCGGTGGTGGTGTTGTTCCAGGGCTGGTTGTAGGCGCCCAGACCCTTTTCCGACGCCACATTGCGATAGTTGACGCGGGAGTTGTCGCCGTTGAAGGCTTCCAGGTGGCCCGACGCATTGTCCATCGCCTTGGACCACGTGAAGCTGTTCAGGAAGTAAAGACCGTTCTTGTACTTCTTTTCCACCTTCAGCTGCAGCCCGTGGTAGGTGGAGAAGCCACCGCCGTAGGAGACCTGGATGTAGTCGTAGCCCTGGATGGGGCGGCGGGCCAGCAGCGTCGAATTCTCGCCGATGGCGTTGGGGCGGGACTGGTTGTAGTCGCCCAGGATCATCAGGCCGTTGCCGCGATTGCCCACATAGCCGACATCGAGCAGCCAGTCATTGGCCAACTGGCGCTGGATGGTGACGTGCCAGCTTTCGACATAGCTGGTCTTGAAATCAGACGGCGTGTAGTTGGTGCGGGTGAGGGCCGTCGAGAAGTTGGCCGGGCTGGCCAGGTTCGGCGGATAGCCCTGCTGGGTCAAGCGGAAGCAGTTGCGGTAGTTGTCGCCCGTGCAAGCCGGCTGGGTGGCCAGCTGGTTGATGGTGAGGTTGACGATGTTGGGCCCGTTGTAGCCCAGCAGGTTTTCACCACCCATGCGGTTGAAGTGCACGTAGCTGATCCCGTAACCGCCGCGGACCACCGTCTTGCTGTTGGCCTGGAAGGCGACGCCCAAGCGGGGGGCAAAGTTGTTGCGATCCGGGTTGACCAGGGCGCGTTCCGCCACACTGCCGTCCTTGGCCTGGATCAGCGTATTGGTGGCCGGGTTGAAGTTGGCGATGCGGTTCTGCGCTTCCCACTGCGGGGTGGCGTATTCGTAGCGGAGCCCCAAGTTCAAGGTCAGCTTCGAGGAGACCTTGAAGTCGTCCTGCAGATAGAGGAAGTGCATCCGCTGGCGGTAGTTCAACACGATCTCGTTGTTGAGGCTGTAGCTGGAACGCGCGCCCAACATGAAGTCCGCCAGGTTGTAGAGATTGCTCGCGCCAGAGGTGGAGGGGCGGGTGAACTGGCCGCCGTAGCTGTCGGAGCCGTACTGCGGATTGAAGTCGAAGATGTCGGTGTTGATCGACTGATACTCATAGCCCATCTTCAGAGAATGCTTGCCCAGAATTTTTGAGTAGTTCACCTTGGGGTTCACCACAAACGGGTTCTGGAACTGAGGATTGGAGCCTTGACGGCCCATCGTGGTGAAGCCACCAATGCTCTGCGTCGTCAAGCCGCCACCGATGGTGGGCGAATTGGGCAAACCAGGAATGCCGTACTCAGCCAGCATGTTGCCCCGCTCGCTGCCAATGGCGGACTTGCCACCTTCCGTGCGGCCGACCGCGATGCGGAAGTCGACCAGCGAGGTGGGCGACAGGTTGTAGTTGAAGCCCGTGGCGATCTGTTCATTGATGGCCCGGACGTAGCCGTTGGCGTCGCCGCCGGAGTTGCCGGGGATCACGTGATCCTCATAGCGGACCAGCTTGCGGTTGCTGTAGCGGACAAACAGATTCAGCTTGGAAGACAGGTACTGGTCGTAGCGGATGTCGCCCTTGTTGTCATCCCAGTTGGTGGGGGTGAGGCGCTCATAGTTGTTCGACGGAGCGGCGCCCACGGCGTTGCTGCGGATGGGCGACGGCAGATCGCCCAGCACCTTGCGGGCAAAGGGAGTGATCGCACTGGCCGGAATGCGGCCGTCGGTGTAGAGGTCGCCCGTCAGCGGGTTGCGGACAGGCACGCCCAGGTTGCCCTGGCGTTGATCCAGCGAAGGGATGCTGGCGAAAACAAGCGTACGGTCAACGCGGCGCAGGCCTTCGTAGTCGGCAAAGAAGAACATCTTGTCCTTCAGGATGGGGCCGCCAAAGGCGCCGCCGAACTGGTTCTGCACCAGAATCGGCTTTATGCCGGTGGAGGGCTTAAAGAAACCCACCGCGTTCAACTGCGTGTTGCGCAGGAACTCCCAGGCAGCGCCGTGATACTGGTTGGTGCCGCTGCGGATGGAGGCGTTCACCACCGCACCACCGGCGCGGCCGAACTCAGCGGAGAAGTTGTTGGTCTGGACTTTGAATTCTTCGACCGCATCCGGGTTCAGCTGAACCACTTGATTGGAGAAGCCCTGGTTCGACGTGCCGTACGCGTTGTTGTCGACGCCGTCCACCATGAAGTTGTTGTGCGAACTGCGCAGGCCGTTCACGTTGAACGAGGCATCGCGGTTCAGGATGTTCGACTTGCGGACACCGGGCGACAGCAGCGCCAGGTCGGCATACGCGCGGCCATTCAACGGCAGGTTGACGATGGCTTCGCGCCGGACCACTTGGCCACGGTCGCTGGAGTCTGATTCGAGCAGCGCCGGAGCTTCGCTCACCGTGACGCTTTCGCTGACGTTGCCTACTTCAAGCAGCAGGTTGACGCGCTGGCGGGCATTGACGGTGAGGGTGAATTCCTGAGAAGCGGCCAGCTTGAAGCCCGGCAACTCACCGGTGACTTTGAAGCTTCCGATGCGCAGATTGAGGAACAGATAGTTGCCGGAATCGTCGGTCGTCGAGACGTTCTTGACCCCGGTCTTGGTATTTTCGAGTGTAATCTTGACGCCGCGAACGGGGGCGCCGGAGGTGTCGGCGACAGTACCCAGCACGGTGGCGGTGTCGTATTGTGCGAAGCAAGTAGCGGCAAAAAGCAGTGCCGCCGCGAGAGGTTTAACCATGCGCCTAGGCTAGCGCATGAATATTTCTTTAGGATTACGGCCGCTCACCTAGGGTGATACGGCGTTTGATATCAACCAGTTGCGGCCCGCACAGAGCCACCGAGGGGGCCAAATAATGGGCTCCGGCGGCGATCAACCGGCTGGGGTCGCCTTCCTCGTTGCCGGTGTCGGTGAGGCCGATGGTCCACAGCCCGGCGTTCAAGCCTTCGGCCACATCGGCGGGCGTATCGCCGATTTTGATGCAGGCGGAGGGCGGATAAACGCCCAGTTTCTGCAGGTTGCCGAAGATCATCCACGGCGCCGGGCGGCCTTCGCCCACGTCACCGGGGCAGAAGTTCGATTCCGGCCGGTAGCCTTGCTCCGCCGCGCGAGCAATCAGAATTTCGAGCATCGGCCGCGTGTAGCCGGTGGTGGTGCCGATCTTGACGCCCTCGCTTTCCAGTTGCTGGACCACCTCCAGCGCCCCCGGCAGCAGCGTGGTGAAGCGATCGAGCACTTCCATTTGGCGCGGCAGAAACTCAGCGTACAGCGTGTCGAGGTCCGGCCCTTTCCAGGAGGCCGCGACGCGCGGCAGGGCCAGCAGAGCCGCCAGATGGTCCCGCTTGGGCAGGCCCATCGGCCCGCGGGCCTCATCACGGGTAAGCGGCAGGCCGTGGGCGGCAAAGGCCTCCTCGATCACCACGATAGGCGCCAGGCTGCCGTGGTCCACCATGGTGCCCGCCCAATCGAAGATGACGGCCTTGAGCGTGCTCATGGTCAGGCCAGCCCCAAGGTTTCGGTGACCATCTTTTCGCCAAAGGCAAACGACAGCGTCATCCCCTTGCCGCCGGTGACCATGGCGATGCGGACGTTGGGTTCGGCGTCCACTTCGATAAAGTCCTTGGTGGCGTGGCGGGCGTAGATGCCATGCCAACGCTGCGCGATTTCGGGCTTGGGGAAACGCGCGAACTGGGCCAGATATTTGAGGATCAGTTCGTCGATCTCGGGCTTATCGAACGGCTCCAGCGCCAGGTCGTACTCGTGCGAATCGCCGAGCGTCATCTCGTTCAGCGACGTCTCGGCCACCATCACATGGATGCCCCAGCGGTTGTATTCCGGCATTTCAGCGGCGATGCGGGCTTTCAGTGCTGGCAAAGAGTCGCAGATCTCAAAGGCCGGATAGAACTGGAGCGTCAACCCAGCAGCCAGCGACGGCCCCAAGCGCCAATCACCGGGCTGAGAACCAGTGCGCATCATCTGCAGCTTGGTCTTCTTCAGCGGCTCCGCGGCGAAGACTTCCGGGTAGAGCGTTTCAAAATCGATGCCGGAACAGATGTAGACCTGCTCCGCCTTGATGGTGCGCTGGGCGGTTTCCACTACGCCCGCCGACACGCTACGGACGGGCTCACTAAAGTGGCAGGTGACGTCGAAGCGCTCGCTTAAGTAGCCAGGGATTTCGCCCACCACCAGGCGGGAATCGACGGTGATCTCCATCGGGCTCCACATCGCTCCGCGGAGGCCGGTGGGATTGGCAGCCGGGCTACGGCCCAGCACCTCGCCGGGAGCGTGCCATTCGCACTCGTAGCCCAGCGATGGAGCCTTCGCAATAAATTCGCGCACCACGGCTTCTTCGTCTTCGCGATAGAGCAGATGGAGTGAGCCCGTGGCGGCATAGGGAAGCCCGGCATCGTCCAGCACTTCGCACCACAGGTCCCGGCCGCGCAGCCCCAGCGCGAGGTTCCGCGCCTTCAACCCGATCGGCCACACCATGCCGAAGTTGCGGACCGACGCCCCCTGCGCGCGCGCCGACCGTTCAAACAGGACCACCGACTTACCGCGTTTCGCCGCGGCGTAGGCGTGCCCTAAACCGACGATGCCACCGCCGACGATGGCGACGTCATATTGCTGCATGCTTCTTCTCTCCTGAAATTCCATTGTGTGGCCAAAATGCCGCCGCCCGCCGCGGCCACCACCACCAGCAGGTAAAACACCGCGTCCCATCCAAAGCGGGTGGAGACCATGGACGCCACAAACGGCGAGACGATCTGCCCCAGTGAGCCGACGGCATTGGTGAACCCGCCAGCCGTCGCGGTCACTTCGCGGCGCACAGAATCCTGCACACCGGCGCCCGCCATCAGCGTGTCGGGGCCAAAGGTCATCATGCCGATCAAGGCAATGCCGACAATGTTGCCCCACCGGCCCAAGCTCGCCAGCGCGGGGTGGATCAAGCACAGCACGGCCAGGGCGAACATCATCAAAGCGCCCACGGGGAAGCGCCGTCCACGCGCCACCCGGTCAGACAAGAAGCCCGCCAGAATGACGCCCGTGAAGCCCACCAGCTCAAAGATCGACGATGTGTAGCCTGCTTCCGCCGCCGGGTAGCCCAACCGCTGCGTCATGTAGAGCGGCAGCCAGAACAGGAACACATACCGCGCCAGCTTCACCGTGAAGTACATCCCGGTGATCACCAGAATGGCCTTGGTCCGGAGCACTTCGCCCAGGCCCTGCCACTGGCCGCGGCGAGGTCCGGCGGCTTCGACCAAATCCGCGGGGCGGTCCCGCGCGACCAGGGCGAAGATTACCGCCAACACCCCCAGCACCATGGCCGGCCACCAGAGACCGCGCCGCCACCCGAGCGCCAGCATCAGCGGACCCGTGGCCGCCCAGGTCGCAAAGACCGTGGCGAAGAATCCGCCCAGCACCATGTTGGTGCCCCAGAGGCTCATGGTGAGGCCGCGCGTACGGCCCTCAAACCAGTTGGCCATCAACTTTAACAGGCCAGGCCAGCCACACGCCTGCGCGAAGCCATTCACACCTTGCAGCAACGTCAGCTCCCAGAGGGAGTTGGCCTCGCCCATCAAAGCGGTGGCCATCGCCGAAACCAGCATGCCGGCGCTGACCACGCGACGCGGGCCCAACCAGTCCGACATCAGGCCACTGGACAGCTGCCCCACCGCATAGAAGACGCTGTAGATGAAGAGCGCATTGGCCAGTTGATCGCTGGAAAACCCTTCGTCACGCGCCAGTAACGGCATTAAAACCGAAAAGTTTTTGCGGCAAAAGTAGAAGCCCGCGTACGATAGCCAAGTGATCACAAATATGCGGGTCTTCATGAGAATCATCAATGCTAGCTTGATTACCGTTGCAGCCGTATTACAGCTCTCCGCCGAAACGAAAGTCGTGATTGTGGGCGTCGATGGACTCTCCACCGATGGCGTGCGCACGGCGAAAACGCCGCGGCTTCACCAGCTGATGGAGCGCGGCTCCTGGACCCTGAAAGCTCGCGGTGTGATGCCGACGGTGTCGAGCCCCAACTGGGCCTCCATGATCATGGGCGCGGGGCCGGAGCAGCATGGCGTCACCTCGAATGAGTGGCAGCCGGACAAGTTCGAGATCGCGTCCGTTTGCAAGCAACCGGACCACGTCTTCCCCACCATCTTCGGCGTCCTGCGAGCCGCGCGGCCGAAAGCCGAAATTGCCGTTCTGCATGATTGGGAAGGCTTCGGGCGGCTAGTGGAAGCCAAAGCTCCGCAGCGGCTGGAGCACGTGCTGAAGTCCACCGTCACCATGAAGAAGGCGATCGAGCATTGGCAGGCGAAGAAGCCGGATTTGCTGTTCGTGCACCTAGACGATGTCGACCACGCGGGCCACCGCTACGGTTGGTTGACGCCTGAATACTACGCGGCGGTGGAAGAGGCCGACGGGTTAATCGGCAACATGATGGACACCATCGGCCGCGACGCCGTGCTGATCATCATCGCGGACCACGGCGGGGTGAACAAAGGGCATGGCGGCTTGACGATGACCGAGCTCGAAGTGCCGTGGATGATCGCTGGGCCGGGCGTGAAGAAGGGTGAGCTGACGGTACCGGTCAATTCGCTGGACACCGCGCCGACCGTGGCGAAGGTGATGGGGATCGCGCCGCATTCCTGCTGGACGGGGCGCGCGGTGAGCGCCGCACTGAATAAGAAGTAGCCGCGCTTTCGGCATACACTAGGGTTTTCTTTTTGAAGCCCATGAACATCCGTGAAGCCGGCGCGGCGTTGCGCGCCAAACAGGTCTCGTCAGTGGAGTTGACCACTGAGTGTCTCCGCCAGATCGACCGGCACAATGCGCGCGTCAATGCCTTTCTCACCGTCACCGCCGAAGCGGCTCTGGAGGCAGCTTGTCAGGCCGATGCGGAACTAGCCGCCGGAACCGGCCGGGGTCCGCTCCACGGCATTCCGATCGCGCACAAGGATCTGTTTGATACCGCGGGGGTCCGCACCACCTACGGCAGCCGGATCTTTGCTGACCACGTACCCACGCAGGACGCGGACGTGGTGGCGATCTTGAAGCAGGCGGGCGCGGTCTCCTTGGGCAAGCTGGGGCTGCATGAGTTTGCCTACGGCATCACGTCTTCGAACCCGCACTTTGGCCCGGTCCGCAACCCGTGGGATGTGGAGCGGATCCCGGGAGGCTCGTCCGGTGGCTCCGGTGTGGCGACGGCGATGGGCATGTGCTTTATGGCGACCGGAACCGACACCGGCGGCTCCATCCGCATCCCGGCCTCGTTCTGCGGCGTCTCCGGCCTGAAGCCGACATTCGGCAAGCTCTCGACCGCCGGCTGCCGGGCGCTGTCGGAGTCGCTGGACCACATGGGTCCGCTGGCGCGCACGGTGGGCGATGTGGCGGCTTCCTACGATGCACTGACGGGCAAAGCGAGCTCGCTCGAGCTGCCGAAAGGGCTGCGCCTAGGCATTCCACAGAACTTCTTTTTTGACCACTCACTGCCCGAAGTAACTGCGGCCGTGCATCGCGCGGCTCAGTTCAGTGGCTGCGAGATCGTACCGGTGACGATCGACGCCGGGGAGGAGTTGGTGGACCTGGCGCTGAAGATCATCTTCGCTGAGGCTGCCGACCAGATGGTGGATCTCTGGGACCGCCGCGATGAGTTTGGCGCCGACGTGCGGGCCCGGTTCGAGCAAGGCCACGCGCAGGACCCGCAGTTGTATCTTCGTGCCCAACGCCACCGGGTGGCGGCGGAGCGGCGGTTCTTGAAGGTCTTTGAACATTGCGACGTCCTGCTGACGCCCGCCTCGCCCACGCCCGCGCCCAAGATCGGCGACAACGTACTGTCTCTCAACGGCGTTGAGTACGACCTGCGCCTGGCCACCACGCGCCTGGCCCGCCCCATCAACCTGCTGGGAATTCCGGCGCTCTCGCTGCCCGGGGGGCTCACTTCGGACAAGCTGCCGATCGGCCTGCAACTGCTGGGGCGGCATCACGAAGAAGAGGCGCTGCTGCAGGTGGGGGCGCAGATGGAGCAAGGCATTGGTCCGCTCAAGCCGGTTTGGGAGTAGACGCACTACCGTCTGACCCGTCACCTATAATCGCCACATGGAACTTTCTCGCCGCGCGCTGCTGAAAAGCGCTGCTGTTGCTCCGGCTGCCCCGGCCGCCTTTGCCGCCAATGACCGCGTCCAGGTGGGCGTCATCGGGTGTGGGGCCCGCTCCCATGAGTTGATGAACGCCCTCATGCAGCACCCCGGCGCCGTCATCACCAAGGTCTGCGATGCCTACAAAGGCCGCGTGGAGCGTGCGATGGAGCGCACCAAGGCCACCGCCGCCACGGACTGGCGCGCGATCCTGGCCGACAAGTCGATTGACGCGGTGGTGGTGGCCTCACCGGACCACTGGCACAAGACCCACATTGTCGAAGCGCTGAAGGCCGGCAAGGATGTCTATACCGAGAAGCCGCTGACGTATCGCGTTGAGGAAGGTCTCGAGATCATCCAGGCGGCGAAGTCCTCCGGCAAGATCGTGCAAGTGGGCAGCCAAGGCGTGTCCAGCGAAGTGCAGAACAAGGCCAAGCAGATGATCGCCCAAGGGCGGTTGGGCAAAGTCACCATGATCCGCGCGGCGTATAACCGCAACACGGCGGGCGGCGCCTGGATTTATCCGATCCCGCCGGATGCTTCGGCCGCCACCTGCGATTGGGAGATGTTCCAGGGCCCCGCGTCCAAGCACGCCTTCTCGCTCGAACGTTTCTTCCGCTGGCGCTGCTACAACGACTATTCGGGCGGCATCGCCACGGACCTGTTTGTGCACCTGTGCACCACCATCCATTACCTGATGAACGCACGCATGCCGGCGCGCGTGGTGGCCCTGGGCGAGCTGTACCGCTGGAAGGAATCGCGCGACGTGCCGGACACGATCAATGCGATTCTCGAGTACCCGGAAGGCTTCACCGTGAACTTGAGCTCGACGTTCAACAACCAGTCCAGCCAAGACGCCAGCTTCCAGTTCCTGGGCACGGAAGGAACGCTCTCGGTGGGCGAATCGTTGACCTTCACGCCAGAGTCGCCGCAAGAGGACAATCGCTGGATCGTCGAAAGCTGGCCGTCTCGCTTGCAGGACGCCTACTACCGCGACGCCAAAGTTCGGGCGTCGGAAATGCCGGGGACGCGGGTGCCGAAACTCCGCTCCGGTGCCGAAGAGTACCGGCAGGGTGGCTTGGAATCAACGTACACGCACTTCGGCCACTGGCTGAACGCGATCCGCACTCGCAAGGCTCATTGGGAAGATGCCACCGTCGGCCATCGCGCCGCGGCGTGCGCCCATATGGTGAACCAGTCGGCCCGTGAAAAGCGGATGATCGAGTGGGACTTTGCCCAGGAGAACATCAAGCGCGGCTAAGGGCCGCCCCTGTTTCCGGCCTAAGCTGGATCGCCACACCGGCTCAGGTGTTGTGCGTAGTGCAGTCAACTGACCCCGCCCCGTGCGGGGTCTTTTGCTATCGGAACCCAACAATCTAGCCGAAGAACAAAGGTGAGAAGGAGTCTCAAAGATCGAGATGCTCACCTGGGAATTTGGCGCTGCCTTAGTGGCCGGAACCGCGGCCATTGCGGAGGACTTGCGCCATCGCACCATCTCGAACTGGATTCCGATCACTGCGCTCGCGGCCGGGTTGACGCTGCACGTCTTCCGGACCGGACTCTCCGGGCTGGGCACCAGCCTGGCGGGCGCGGCCTGTGGGTTTGCCGTCTTCCTGGTCTTCTACCTGATGGGTGGGATGGGCGGCGGCGACATCAAGCTGATGGCGGGTTTCGGCGCCATTCTGGGTCCGTCGCTGTTATGGACGGCCGCTTGGTGGACGGCGATCATTGGGGCGCTGGTGGCGCTGGCGGTGATCGTGATGGTGAAGGACAAGACGAAACGCTCGATTCCCTACGCGCCGCCAATCGCGTTAGGGGCGTGGATCGCGCTGGCGGGTCAGGGAAGTTAGCCGGACATGGATCGTCGCTTCATTACGGTGCTCGGGGTCAGCCTGCTATTTGCGCTGGTCGTCTCGGGCATCTTTTATCAACTCTCCAAGGGCGGTGGCGGGGGCGGTGGCCAGGCGGCCGTCGTTGAAACCAAGGATCTGGTGGTGGCCACCAAGCCGCTGGCGGTCGGCTCCACGCTGAAGGCCGAGGACGTCAAGCTTATCAAGACACCCACGTCCGCCTTTCCCAAGGGCGGCTTTTCGAAGTTGGAAGAAGTGGTGGACCGCCCGGTGATCTCCAACATCCTGCTCGATGAGCCGCTGGTGGAAGGCCGCGTGGCGCCCAAGGGCGCGGGCATGGGCCTGGCGCCGATCATCCCCACGGGTATGCGCGCCGTGTCGCTGAAGGTCAGCGACGTGGTGGGCGTGGTGGGCTTTGTTCAGCCGGGCCTGCATGTCGACGTGCTGGTGACAGGGCGTCCCCCAAAAGCCACCGCCACCATGACCACCACGGTGCTGCAGAACATCACCGTGCTGAGCTCCGGCCAGGCGCTGGCGCCCGATGCCAAAGGGCAGGCAATCAACTACCAGTCGGTCACGCTGCTGGTGACCCCCGCACAGGCGGAGATCATGACGCTGGCGCAAACCGAAGGCCACATCCAGCTGGTGCTGCGCAATTCCAAGGACAGTGAGATCAAGCCAACGCCGGGATCAAATGGCTACAAGCTCTATGGCACGGCGGATGACCGCGTCGCGGCCGAGCGCATGGAGGGCCCCAACGTCGACTTGCAGGAGCCGGTGGCCCCGCGCCCCCGCAAGCGCACCCCGCGGCCGGTGCCCGTGGCAGAAGTGCGAAAGCCCTTCATCCCGAAGCTGGTGCCGGAGGTACCCAACGAGATCATCATGATCCGCGGCGACAAGCGCACTACGGAGAAAGTGGCTCCGGCCCGCCCGTCGAGCGGCGCTGCTCCCGTTGACCCGCCCCCCGACGGCACACCTGACCCGAACCCTGAGGCGAACCAATGAAGCACCTGGCAACCCTGATTTTATTGGCCACCGCGCATCCCGGCTATGGTGAAGGCCCGGCCACCGGCACCGAAGCAATTACGCGAACCAGCGCCCCCGCCCTGTCCACGGCGGATTTGCGCGTCACCATGGGGCGCAGTCTGTTGATCGACTACCCGCTGCCCATCCGTCAGATCTCGACGAGCGACCCGCTGGTGGTGGACGCCGTCGCCGCTACGCCCGAAGAGTTTCTGTTGCACGGCAAAAGCCATGGCACGGCCACCGTGGTCGTTTGGGCGCGCAGCGGGCAGCGCACCATCTACAACGTCACGGTGGAACACAACGTGGAGCCGATCAAGCAGCTACTGAAAGAGACGTTCCCCCGCGAAGACATTCAGGTGCGGGCCGCCCGCGATGAAGTGACCTTGATGGGCCGGGTCTCAACCAAGGAAGTATCGGACCGGGCGGCGGCCATCGCCACGCCGCTGGCTAAGACGGTGGTGAACAATCTTCAGATCGATTCGGCGCCCGTGGCCAAGCAGATCGTGTTGCGCGTCAAGTTTGCCGAGATCAATCGCAACGCCGGCAAATCGTTCGCGGTGAATCTGGTGCCGCTGGGCACGGGCAACACGATTGGCCGCGTCACGACCGGGCAGTTCGCCGCGCCGAACGTCACCATTGAAGGGGGCGAAACCAAGGTTGGCATCTCCGACGCGTTGAACATCTTCGCCTTCCGGCCGGACCTGAACCTGATGACCTTTATCCGGGCCCTGCAAAGTGAGGGCCTGCTGCAGATTCTCGCCGAGCCCAACCTGGTCACCACCAGCGGTAAGGAGGCCAGCTTCCTGGTGGGTGGTGAGTTCCCGATCCCGATGGCGCAAGGCGGCGCCAGCGCGGGTGCGATCACCATCATCTTCCGCGAGTTCGGTGTACGTCTGACGTTCAACCCGGTGTTGACCGAACACGGCACCATCAAGCTCTACGTCAAGCCTGAAGTGAGCACGCTCGATCTATCGAACAGCGTCACCATCTCCGGCTTCCGCATCCCGGCGTTGGCTACGCGACGCGTGGAAACTAACATCGAGCTCAGCCAAGGCCAGAGCTTTGTGATCGGCGGCTTGATTGATGATCGCGTGACGGAGACGATGTCGCGGATTCCCGGTTTGTCGAACCTGCCGGTGCTGGGCGCGTTGTTTAAGAGCAAGGATTCCAGCCGGTCGAAGACGGAGCTGGTGGTGATTGTCACCCCGGAGATAGCCGAGCCGATTCCCGCCGGGGCGCCGGTGCCCACGCCATACTTCCCGCGCGAAATGATGCCGTCGCTGAAAGCTCCTCCGCCCGCCCCGGTCAGCCAGAATCAGGACCGCCGCAAGGCTTCGGCGAAACAGAAAAAGATGGCCGTGGCCGCGGTGCCCAAGATGACGATGTCGGCGGACAGCCCGGCGGCCCCGGTGGTCACGACGGCGGCGGCCGGCACGACTGGGCCGTCAGTGACCTCTCCCGCTGGTCAAACAGTGGCGCAAGAGACGCCGCCGCCGGTGGTCACGACGCCGGCGCGCGCTTCATCGACGGTGGTGCGAGCCGCCCCGGTGGCCAAAGAGAATTCCAAGAAGAAGCCCGCGGACAGTGCGCCGCCGGCCATGCCCGAACAAGCCCGGGTGGACACGATGCCGTCCCCCTGGCGCATTCAAGATAGCGGTCTCAGCGCCATTCCGGGCTACCGCAGCAAACCCACCGTAAGGACCTGGTAACACCTTGCCGGACTTTGACCTGGAATGCCTCTTTATCTGCCCGAACCGTGAACTGGCCGACACCTTCTTGAAGACGGTGCCGGGGATGCGGGTCTTTCAGGTATTGGCTGACCTGAAGAGCTATCCCACGGAGCAAGTGCTGGAGATGCGGTTGCGGCAGATGAACCCGCATTTGGTCCTGCTTGATGTCGCCAGCGATCCAGCGGCGGCGGGGACGATCATCGAATCCATCGTGCGCGCGCGGCCGGAAACGCAGGTGATCGGGCTGCACACGCACAACGACCCGGAAGCGATCCTGTCCAGCTTGCGGCGTGGCGCTATCGAGTTTCTCTACGCGCCCTTTGATCCCGCGATTCAACAGGAAGCGATCAGCCGGATCCGCCGGTTGCGCAAGCCCACCGCCACCGAGGAGCGCGAGCCCGGCCACGTCATCAGCCTGACCAACGCCAAGCCCGGTTCTGGCGCCTCGACGCTGGCGGCACGGTTGGCGCTGGCGCTGGAACGGGAAAGCTCCGGCCGTGTCCTGTTGATCGATGCCGACATGGCGGGCGGCACGCAGGCAGTGGCCGGACCCGATAGCGCGTCGCTGGAGGCGGTGCTGAACGGCACGGCGGGTCTGAACTGGCCTCGGCATACGGTGAAGGCGGGCCCGATTGAAGTATTGCCCGCCCCGGCGCAGCCGCCGTCGGAGACACCGAATCTGGCCCGGCTGCATGAAGTGCTCGAGACCGCGCGCCATACCTATGACTGGACGGTGGTGGACCTGCCCGCCATGTTCGAACGGCTGAGTTTATTGGCGTTAGCGGAAGCCGATGCGTACTACATGGTGACCGGAGCGGACCTGCCAAGTCTGCACCTGGCCCGCCGCGCCGTCACGTTGCTGCAAACCTCAGGCGTCGCCCGGGATCGGGTGCGCGTCATCGTCAACGGCATTTCCAAGCGCGACGGCCTGGCTCCGGCGGATCTGGCCAAGATCCTTTCTGGGCCCGTGGAGGCGATGATGCCCCGTGATGCGGCGGTGAGCGCGGCCGCTGATAGTGAGTTCGGAAAGGCCATCCATAGTTTGGCCGCCAAGGTAAAGGCAGTGGCCCTGGCCGCACGCGAGGCCGCCGCCAATTAGTCCGCAGTCTTAAGTCAACAAAACAACGGAGGAACTTATGAGCTTACCCATCCCCATCCCCGGTCTGAATCCGACGCCGATTCCGGGCGCCCGGCCTGCTGGGCCGATCCGGGCCGAATACCAGGAGCTGAAGTTTACCCTGCACCGCAAGCTGCTGGACAAGATCAACCTGGAAGCCCTGGCTTCGATCGACAACCAGCGCATCCGCATGGAAGTGCGCCAGGCGTTGATGGGCTTGCTGGATGCCGAACCGACGTTGCTATCAGGCGCGGAAAAGCAACAGTTGGCCGACGAGGTGTTGGACGAAGTGTTCGGGCTGGGGCCGCTGGAGATGGTGTTGAAAGACCCCACCGTCTCCGACATCCTGGTGAACACGGCCGAGCAGGTCTACGTCGAACGCAAGGGCTTGCTGGAGCTGACGCCGATCAAGTTCCGTGACACGCCGCACCTGCTGCGCATCATCGACAAGATTGTGTCGCAAGTAGGCCGCCGCATTGACGAGTCGAACCCGATGTGCGACGCCCGTCTGCTTGATGGCTCTCGTGTGAACGCCATCATCCCGCCGCTGGCCGTCGATGGACCGCAGCTGTCGATCCGCAAATTTTCCAAGGACAAGCTGACGCTTGATGATCTGGTGGAGAAAAAGGCCCTGACCCCGGGCATGAAGATGGTGATGGAGGCGGCGGTCAAGGCCCACTTGAACATCATCATCCTGGGCGGTACCGGTGCCGGTAAGACAACGCTGCTGAACGCGATGTCGGGCTACATTGGCTCCCGCGAACGCATTATCACCATCGAGGACGCGGCCGAATTGCAGTTGAAGCAGCCGCATGTGGCGCGCCTGGAAACCCGTCCCGCTAATCTCGAAGGCCACGGCGCGATCCGCCAGCGCGAGCTGCTGGTGAACAGCTTGCGTATGCGCCCCGATCGCATTGTGGTGGGCGAAGTCCGCGGTGAGGAGGCGCTCGATATGTTGCAGGCCATGAACACGGGCCACGATGGCTCCCTCACCACCATCCACGCCAACACGCCGCGCGATGGGGTGTCGCGTCTGGAGGTGATGGTATCGCTGGCCAACTCCAACATGAAGCCTCAGGCGATCCGGCAGCAGATTGCCGCCGCTGTCCACCTGTTCGTGCAGGCCGCCCGCCTGACCGACGGTTCACGCCGGGTGATGTCGGTGACGGAGGTGACCGGCATGGAGGGCGAAATGATCACGCTACAGGATTTGTTCGTGTTCGAGAAGCACGGGCTCGATGAGAACGGTAAGGTCCGGGGCCGCTTTGCGTCCACCGGGATCCGGCCGAAGTTTTACGAAAAGCTGGTGGCGGCAGGCATTGAGCTGCCGGCCTCCATCTTCGATGAGGTAGTGGAGATTTAGACGCCGCGCCCGGCCTTTGCGGGAACGGAGTGTGTGAAGCACGCCCATGGTGACCTACCTACTGATCGCAATCGGGGTCTGGGTGCTCGCCATCGGAGCGTGGTGGGTATCGACGAAATACCTGCGTTCGGCCGACAACAAGCAACTGCAGGGCCGCCTGACGGAAACGCGCGCGGCCCCGGTCAAAACCAAAGGCAAGAAAAAGGGGAGCCTGTCTCTCCTGCAATCAGAAGACGGCAAAACCGGCCGCCTCGTGCTCCAGTTGATGGAGCGCTACAAGCTGGTGGACAAGATCGAGAAGATGCTGGAACAGGCGGGCCTGAAGTGGCGGCCCGCGCGACTGGCGCACTCCTGCCTCGGCATGTTTCTGATGGGGTTTGTGCTGGCCTGGCAGTTGGTGCCGGGCAACAGTACCCTGCTCAATTGCGCGGCCGGAACGGCCCTAGGTTTTCTACCGATCTGGCACGTGAGGCGGCTGCGGGCCAAGCGCCTGCACAGATTTGAAGAGCTGTTTCCGGACGCGCTGGAATTTGTGGCCCGGTCAATGCGCGCCGGGCATGGCTTCAGCGCGTCGCTCGAGATGATCCACCGGGAGTTTGAAGAGCCTATCTCGAGTGAGTTCAAGCGCGCCTTTGAAGAGCACAACCTGGGCCTGCCGCTCGATGCAGCCCTGCTGAAGCTGGGCACGCGCATCCCCTCGCTTGACCTGCAATTCTTCATCTCCGCTGTCGTGTTGCAGAAGCGGACCGGCGGCAACCTGTCGGAGATCCTGGAAAAGCTGGCTTATGTGATCCGTGAGCGCTTCAAGCTCCGCGGCAAGATCAAGGCGATCTCGGCGCACGGCAAGATGACCGGCACGGCGCTGAGCATGATCCCGGTGGGCGTGGCGCTGATGATGTTCTGGGTGAATCCGGAGTACGTGAAGTTCTTCTTTGACGACGAGACCGGCCAGTATATGGCCGGCGCCGCTATTGGCATGCAGATCCTGGGCTACGGGATCATCCGCAAGATCGTGCAGATTGAGGTTTAACGCACCATGAACCTCATGTACGCCGCCGTGCTTTTTGTGATGATCGCCGGCGTCGGCGCATTCTTGGGCAAGCGCTTTTGGGCGGACCCCAGCAAGGCGGTGGACCGCGTCACCGGCGCGGCCCTGGAAGGCGCGCCGGATGAGGCCAAGCATCCCAGCCTGGTGATGCAGGAGCTGCTTGAAAAGATGGGCTCCATGGTGCCCGCCTCACCGGCCAACGTCACCGTCATGCGCAAACGCATGCTGCGGGCCGGCATACGCAGTCCGCAGGCGCTGCCAGTGCTCTATGGCGCCAAGATGCTGATGGCCGCGGTGCTGCCCGCGATGATGGCGCTGGCGGTGGCCAATGTCGAATCAGATCCGTCCAACAAGATCATGGCCATTCTGGCCTCGATGGCCGCCGGGTTCTTCGGGCCCAACGAGGTGGTGAGCATCATGAGCAGCCGCCGCCAGAAGGACATTCAACGCGGCTTGGCCAATGCGCTGGACCTGATGGTGGTGGGGGTCGAATCCGGGTTGGGTCTCGACCAGGCGATCATGCAGGTGGCCAAGGAACTGCAGCACGCCTACCCGGCGATTGCGGAAGAGTTCATGATGGTGAACCTGGAACTGAAGGCCGGTAAGCGGCGCATGGAGGCGCTGCGGAACTTGGCGGACCGCTCCGCCGTTGAGGATTTGAAGAAGTTAGTCGGCGTGCTGATTCAGGCGGACCGCTTCGGCACCGGCATTGCGCAGAGCCTCCGTTCGCACTCCGAGTACATGCGCATCCAGGCCCGCCAGATTGCCGAAGAGAAGGCCGCCACGTTGGGTGTCAAGCTGGTATTCCCGATCTTCTTCTGCATCCTGCCCTCGCTGTTTGTGGTGACCGTCGGCCCAGTGGTTGTGCGTATCATCCGCGACGTTGTCCCGATGATTAACAACATGTAGTCAGGCATTTACCTGACCGACGTTTCACTAGAGACATCGCACAGCGCGCCGATAAATATCCAGGAGGGCAGATTGTAGTATCTCTGCTCAACCCCAAGGGCCACGATGGTCCGGTTACATAAGAAGGAGACTCTCCATGGACGTTTCAATGGTTCGTATCGTATGCGCCGCGATCGCGGTGGTTCTGCTGGGCCTGATTGTTCTGCGCCGCAAAAAGAACGTCGACGAATAACGCCACCGGAGGTAACGGTGCAACAAGAGCATGAGCGCGCGGGGCGCGGCCGGATCGCTGTGGATCCGGCGGGCAGAGGATGGCGCAGTGGTTTGCTGACGCTGGCCATCGTGTTTGCCGGGTTAACCATCGTGTTTGCCGGGTTAAGCAGTGCTGCGCCCTTCGGCCGGGTGACCGCCCTGGGCGGCCAGGGCGCGGATCTAGCGCTGGATGAGCCGCGAGGAGTGCTCTACGTCGCCAACTTTACGGCGCGGCGGATTGATGTGGTTTCGCTGGCCACGGGCTCATTCACGACGTCGATGAATGTGGCCCCGCAGCCGGGGTCGCTGTCGTTGTCACCCGACGGCCGTTGGCTGGTGGTGACTCATTTTGGAAACTTCGCGCTGCCCACGCCCACGCAGAACGCGCTGACGCTGATCGATCTCAACACCGAGGCGCGCCAGACCATCAACCTGGTGAATGCTCCCTTGGCCGTCCAGTTCGGAGTGGATGGCAAAGCACTGGTGATCACCGAGAAGGAATTCCTGTTGGTGGACCCGGCTCTGGGTGTCTTTGAGACGTTGGGCACCATCGCGCAGTTCACCATCAACGTGCTCCCTCGCCCGGTGGGCGAGAACCGGCCGGGCGATATCGTCGGGGCGGCCATGGGCGTTTCCGGTGATGGCCGTTGGATCTACTGCCTGACCGACACCTACCGGTTCCGCTACGAGGTGCTGCCCCGCCGCATGCAAGTGGTGGGCTACACGGCGGAGCCCCCGATGGGTCCGCGAGCTGTCAGTGTCAACTACGATGGCACCCTGCAAGTGGGCGGCTGGGCGTTGCGGGACCGGTCCGGGCAGAACATTGCCCAGTTCGTCAACCCCGCGGGCTTGCTCAGCGTCGGCAGCCATGCGATTGACCACCGCCGGGGCGTGATCTATTCCGAGGTGCCGCAGGGCACCGACGTAAAGCTGACGAAGCTGCCGCCACCGGTACTGACGATTGTCGCCGCCGACAACCTGGCCTTGATCGAAAGCCTGGAGCTCCCGGAGCACCTGGCAGGCCGGGGAGTGCTCTCCGCGGATGGGTCGATGATGTATGCGGTGTCGGAATCGGGCGTGATGTTTCTGCCGGTGGGCTCGCTCGACACCGAGCGGCGGGTCACGGCCACGGTGGAAGATCTCGTGTTCCGGGCCAACTCCTGCGACCGGCGGACGCAGTCGGCCGATCTGCAGATTGTCGACTTAAGCGATCAGGCCACCGAATTCTCACTCACCTCGGACACGGCCGGCATCCGCTTTTCCGCCGTCACGGGCGTCACGCCCGCGACCATCCGGATCACGGTGGACCCGCTGGCCTTTCAATCGGCGAACAGTGTAGTGACCGCGACGGTGACCATCACCGCCCCCAATAGCGTGCGCCTTCCGTCCAAGGTGCGCCTGGTGATCAACCTGAAAGATCCAGACCAGCGCGGCACCAGTTTCAACGTACCCGGCGTTCTGACCGACCTGCTGGCCGATCCGGTGCGGGACCGGTTCTACATCTTGCGGAAGGACCGCAATCTGGTGCTGGTGTTTGATGGCACTACGTACCAGCAAATTGCCGCGCTGCGCACCAGTCAAACGCCCTGGCAGATGGCGTTCACCATGGACCGCCGCTACTTGATGGTGGGCCACGACAACGCCCAGATCGCCAGCGTGTTTGATCTCGAAACACTACAGCGGGTGGACTATATTGCGTTTCCGGGCGGACACTATCCGCGTTCCTTGGCCGCCACCGGCCGCAGCATCATTGCTGCCTCGCGCGTGGCGGGGCCGCAGCACAAGATCGATCGCGTCGATTTCAGCACGCGGCGCGCGACGGAGTTCCCCACACTCGGCCCATGGGAGAACAACATCCACCAGAACACGATGCTGGTTCCGGCGCCCAATGGCAACACGGTGATGGCCGTGTCGGCGGACGGAAACCTTTACCTCTACAACGCCAGCGCCGATGCCTTTGCGGTGTCGCGCCGGGATACCGAAAAGCTCTCGGGCGCCTACGCGGCCTCGAGCTTTGATCAGTACGTGGTGGGGAACGCGCTGCTGAACGCCTCCTTGGTGACGACGCGCCGGTTTAGCTCGCCCGCGGTTGCTTCCACCGCGGTGACGGCGGGCTTCGCCTTTGCGGGTGATACGGCGGTGCGGTTGACCGCGCCCGGCGTCATGGAGCGCATTGATACCACCACCGGCCTGGCCATCCGGCCGACGCGCATCAGTGAAGCGCCGCTTGAAGGTAGTCAAGAACAGGACAATCTCTTCAGCCGGTCCGTGGCGGCGTTGTCGTCGCGCAAGGCACTGGTGGCGCTGACTATTTCGGGCTTCACCGTACTGCCTTGGGAATACGACGCGGCCACCGCGCCACCGGCCATTGATCGCATCTTCAATGCGGCGGATCGCAGTGCCGTGCCGTCCTCGGGCGCGCTGGTCAGCATTGAGGGCCGCAATCTCAGCCCCGTCAATCTCGCCACGCAGGAGATGCCGCTGCCGACTGCCTTGGGCGAAAGCTGCCTGCTGGTGAATGGCATGCCGGTGCCGGTGCTGTATGTTTCGCCGGCCCAGATCAACGCGCAGATGCCGTACAACATCGAAGGCTCTTCGACGCTGGTGCTGCGGACGCCCGGCGGGGTGAGCAACAACTTTAACTTCAACGTGCCGCCGGCCGCGCCCGGGATCTTCCGCGTCAGTGTGGCGGGCCTGGATGCGCCGGTGCCCGCCGTCTACAACGGCCGCAACGGACTGGTGGCCACTGGTTCCAACCCGCTGAAGCGTGGCGACACCATCACCATTCTCGCCACCGGCCTGGGGCGCACCAACCCGGCCGTCGAAGCCGGTGTGCCGGCGCCCTCGTCACCCAAGGTGGTGACCGAGACGACGCCCACGGTGAGCTTGGGCGGCGTTGACTTGAAAGTCGACTTTGCCGGCCTGCCACCCGGCGCCACAGGTTTGTATCAGATCAATGCCCAAGTGTCACGTTCGGTGCCGACGGGCATGAGTATTCCGCTCGAAATCAAACAGAAGGGCGCCACCACAAGCGTCCCGGTGAGGGTAATCGAATGAAACACACACTACTTGCATTTTCTTTCGTGGTGTCCCTGGCACCCGCCTGGGGACAGCGCTGGGAGATGGGGATTGGGGCCGGCGGCGGCATGTACACGTCGCTAGGGGCCACCAGCGCCAAAGGGCAAACCGCCGATGCCGGTCTCGGCCGCGGCAATGCCGTCACCATGTCGTTGGGCCAGGACGTCAGCCGCCACTTCACCGGCGAAATCCGCTATGTCTGGCAGAACAACCCGTTGCGGCTGAAATCGGGCAACCAGACGGTGAGCTTCGACAGCCAATCCGTGGCGGTGTCCTACAACGTCCTGTACAACTTTGGCCAGCCAGAGGACACCTTCCGTCCGTATGTGTCGCTGGGCAGCGGCATGAAGTACTTCAACGGCAAGGGGGCGGAAGTGGCCGCGCAGCCGCTGAGCCAGTTCGCCTACCTCACCCGGACGGGTGAATGGAAGCCGATGGTCGCGGCCGGGTTGGGCTTCCGGTACCGGATGAGCCGGAACGTCTCCTTGCGCCTGGAGGCTCAGGATCAGATGAGCCCGGTGCCGCTCAAATTGATCGCTCCCGCGCCCGGGTCGACCCTGAATGGTTGGTTGCACGATTTTCTGGTACTGGGTGGAATTTCGCTTTTGTTTTAGCTGATGCCCGTATAAGATAAGGGCACGTGCGCTTCGCTCAGGGAGTTTTTTTAGGATTCGTGTGCCTGCTGGCGTCCTCCATTGACGCCGCCGAGCACCCCAACGGCAAATACGTCGGGGCAGACCGCTGCCGCGCCTGCCACCCGGACGTCACTTCGACGTTCTTCCGTAACAGCCATGCCAAGAAGACGTTAGGCGGCAAAGAAGAGATTGCCTCGCCCGATTTGGCCAAGCACAGCTGCGAAAGCTGCCATGGCCCGGGCGAGAAACACGTCCAGGAACGCAAGGGCAAGAATAACATCGGCGCCTTCTCGCTGATGACCGCCAAGCAGACCGTTGAGACGTGCCTGCAGTGCCACACCCAGCAGTTCCCGCGAGCGAACATCCGCCGGTCGCCGCACACCACGGGCGAAGTGGGCTGCTCCAGCTGCCATTCGATCCACAATCTGGCGCGACAACGGCAACAGCAGAACGCGCTGGACCGGTTGACGCCGCTGGCCACCTCGGGCTCCGCTCCCGTAGCGGCCGGGGCGCCCAAGGGCTCGCTGGCGCTGGCTCAACCGGACCTCTGCTACGGCTGCCACGCCAATGTGCGGGCGCAGTTCTCCATGCCCTTCAAGCACCGCGTGAACGAAGGCTTCATGCAGTGCACGGACTGCCACAACCCGCACGGCACCTCCGCCCCCACCTGGCGCATGGCCTCCCGGCCGAAGCTGGTGGATCAAGGGTTGATCAATGAAGAGGCGTGCCTGAAATGCCACGTCCAGCAGCGCGGACCCTTCGCGTACGAGCATGCAGCGGTGCGCGTGGATGGCTGTGAAACCTGCCACACACCGCACGGTTCGGCCAACGCCCGGCTGTTGAAACGTCCGGCGGTGATGACGGTGTGTCTCGAATGTCACAACGGCGTACCGGGATTCGGACGCGACCAGAGCGTGGGCATCCCGACGCAATCGCCCAGCCACTCGATGACCAATCCGCGGTATCAGAACTGTACCGCGTGCCATGTCCGCATCCATGGGTCGAATGCGGATTCGAGGTTCCTGCGATGAGGCGCCTGATTCTGGCCGCGCTGGCCGCTAGCGGATTGCTGCTGGCCCAGCAGACCGTCGCGCCCACGGCCGAAGCGGTGGGTTCTCCCCGGGGGACCGAATGGCAGGGCTACAACATTCACCAGGCGTTCGAGGTGGGGCTGCGGACCACGGACATCACGGGCAGCCGTGATCGCTACCGCAGCGACGTCAACTATCGCAACGGGCTGCGGCTACTTTCTTCGAAGGTGGACATCTACTCTCGCGAAGGCAAGGGCCGGTTGTTTGACCAGCTGAATTTTTCGACCCTCGGCCTGGGCAATGACCCCTACCAGTTCGCCTCGCTGCGGGTTGAGAAGAACTCGATCTATCGCTACGACATGATGTGGCGCCAGAGTGACTACTTCAACCCGGCCCTGACCATCGCCGGCGGGCAACACCGCCAGGACACGGTGCGGCGCTTGCAGGATCACAACCTGACCATCCTGCCCGGCCGCTCGCTGAGCTTCTTCGGCGGCTATACGCGCAATAACCAGGACGGCGCCGGACTGACGACCGTCAACCTGTTTGATCAGCACCGCGGCACGGAGTTTCCGCTGTTCAGCGACGTCCGCCGCCAGCAGAACGAATACCGGGTGGGCGGTGAAGCGAAGCTGGGCGGACTGAAGCTGATGGTGGTCCGCAACTGGGAGTTTTTTAAGGACGAGACGCGCGACTTCACCAGTGGCACGGCCACTCCCAACGACCCGTTGAGCCGCACCTCCCTGACCGGTCTTAACCGCAGCCAGCCCAACAAGGGTTCCTCTCCCGGTTGGCGCGCGAATCTGTTCACGGAGAAGTTGAAGTGGATCGCGCTGAACGCCCGCTTCACCTGGGTGAACGGGATGCGTGACTTCGTCACCGACGAAACGGCGTTGGGGACGGACCGGCTGGGGGCCGCGCGCAACCGGCAGACCCTGGTCACTGGCAATGCCCGGCGCCCCGTGCTTTCCGCCAATGCCACGGTGAGCATCTTCCCGACGGAGCGCCTGACCGTCACCAACCACACCGCCTTCACGCAAACCCGCATGGAAGGCAACATCCGGTTTGCTGAGTTGAACAATCAGACGCTGGGCATCAACTTCAACGAGTTCCAGTTCCTGGGCCTGCGCACTATCTCGAACTCGACCGACGCGCAATACCAGATCACCTCCCGGGCGAGCGTCCACGGCGGCTACCACTATGCCGACCGGCGGATCCGCTCCGTGCAGGATGAGATCCGGACCGAACAATCGAACCGGTTGAGCGCCGGGATGTTGGGCTTCCGCTTCCGGCCCATCGCTGGCCTTTCGATCAATCTCGATGGCGAACTGGGGCGCGCCGACAATCCGTTCTACACGATCAGCGAGAAGAACTACCACGGCCTCTCGTCACGGATCCAGTACAAGCACCGCACGGTGACGTTAAGCGCGCAGGCCAAGTCGAACTACAACTTCAATTCGGTCAGCCTATTTGCCCACAGTGCCCGCAGCCGCCAATATGCGTTCGACAGCAGCTGGCAGGCGACCAAATGGTTGAGCCTCGATGCCAGCTACTCGAAGCTTCACCTCGATACCTTGACCGGCATCGCCTACTTCGCCAATCTGGCGTTGATCGACACCAACCGCAGCTGGTATGTCAGCAATCTGCACACGGTGTTTGCGGGCCTGCGGACCAACATCCGTGGCCGGGCGGACCTGTTTGCTGGCTGGTCCCGCGTGCAGGATCGCGGCGGCCCCAACCTGGCGGTGACCTTGCCCGCCCTGACGGCAGCGCAGAACTTCCCGATGATCTACCACTCGCCGATGATGCGCTTCTCGGTGCCGATCAACCCGAAGGTCCGCTGGAATGCGGGCTATCAGTTCTATGGCTACGGCGAACGCCTGATGCCGATCCAGAACTACCGTGGCCATACGGCCTACACCAGTCTGCTGTGGGCGTTCTAAGGCCTTTGGCGGAACACCGTCATTCAGAGTGTGCACGGGCAAGCCGATACGCACCTGTAGGCAATGTTTTTCGGCATCCCACTCACCCCGTTTAATGTCATCAACTTCTGCCTGATCGGGCTGATCGGGATGGTGGCTTGGTTCCGCTATGCGCACGGGCATGAGAGCAACGTGCCGGTGCTGTTCTGGGGCGGCGTCGTGGTGCACATGAAGATGTTCGAGGGCGGGTTCGACTACCGGTGGGTAATCGCGGGCGCCGCCAGCGCGCTGGTCCTGCGGTTCGAGTTTATGAACCGCGCCATGGCCCGGGTGGTGCAATTGGCCGAATCCGTCGTGCTGGTTTACCTGGTTTGGCGCACGGTAGGCTTGATGTTGCTGTGGTAGAGTAACTCCGTCCGCGTCGAGGGCCGCCTGCCGTCCGAGCGCCGGACAGGAGAACTTGTCATGCGCTTCCCCCGGCTGAGAAATCCCTTCACCCTGGCCGCCTTCGCCGCAACATGCTGCCTTTGCCCGGTGAGCCAAGCGGCCTTGCCACCGGCCATCGCCACGGAATCCGGCCTGGTCTCCGGCGCCGCTGCGAAAGATGCGAAGGTCACCGCGTTCAAGGGGCTGCCCTATGCCGCGCCTCCGGTGGGTGAGCTCCGCTGGCGAGCGCCCCGCCCGGCGGCCCAGTGGAGCGGAACCAAAGCGGCCAACCAGTACTCGGCCGGTTGCATCCAGAACCTCGGCCGCTCCCGCAAGCCCTGGACCGAAGAGTTTATGCACCAGGGCGGAGTCAGCGAGGACTGCCTGACGCTGAATATCTGGACGCCCGCGCAGTCGCCCGCCGACAAGCGGCCCGTAATGGTGTGGATCCATGGCGGCGGTTACGTCGAAGGCTCCAATGCGATTGCTTCGTACGATGGCGAACAGCTGGCGCGCCTGGGCATTGTGGTGGTCAGTGTCAATTACCGGATGGGCGTGCTGGGTTTTCTGGCGCATCCGGAGCTGACCAAGGAATCCGATGTCCGCAGCTCCGGCAACTACGGCCTGCTCGACCAGCTGGCCGCGCTGCGCTGGGTGCAGAAGAATATCGCGGCCTTTGGCGGCGACCCGGGCCGCGTCACCATTGCCGGACAGTCGGCCGGAGCAGGATCGGTGATGTCGCTGACCGCTTCGCCGTTGGCCAAGGGGCTCTTCCATGGGGCGATCGCCGAAAGTGGAGCGGGCACCAGCCGCGGCAATCGGCCTCGCGCTGACGCGGAAGCCGAGGGCATTGCTTTTGCCCGGGCCAAAGGCGCGGAAACCCTGGCCCAGCTCCGTGCGCTGCCCGTGGACCAGCTGACCAAGCCCGTCGCGGGCGTCAGCTTCCGGCCCGTGGTGGATGGCTGGTTTCTCCCCGCTTCGGTACAGGAGATCTATGCCCAGGGCAAGCAGAATGATGTCCCCACGCTGACCGGGCTGACGGCCGATGAGGGCAGCTCTTCGCCCACCTACGGCAAGATCCCGGCGGCCGACTACAGCGCCCAGATTGCGCAGCGCTTCGGCGATTTGGCGGCCACCTTCGTGAAGCTCTACCCGGCAGTGGCGACAACGGAATCAGGCGCGGGGCAGATCGAAAGTGCGCGGGATCAAGGCGTCGTGGCTACGCATCTGTGGGCCGTTGATCGAGCTCGCACCGCTCGCACCAAGGCGTTCACCTACTACTGGAACCACGCGCTGCCCGGGGCGGATCATGCGGGCTATGGAGCGTTCCACACCTCCGAGGTTCCCTACGTGTTCAACAGCCTGGCTCTGTGCCCGCGCCCCTGGCAAGAACAGGACCGGCAGATCGCCGCGCAGATGTCGGCCTACTGGGCCAACTTTGTCCGCACGCGAGACCCCAACGGCAAAGGGCTGCCCATGTGGCCCGCGTTCTCAGCCAGTGAGGCGAAGACCATGAGCTTGGGCGACAAGCCCGGACCGCGTGCGGTGGCCGCGCCCGAGAAGATCGCCTTCTGGCGCGATGCCCTCAACTTGCCCACCCGCGCGGCGCGCTAGCAGCAGCGGTGCAGCCATCAAGCTGAGCGCTCAGGCACTCCGCTGAGCCGCGCCGGAGGACGCACTGGGGAGTTTGCGATAACGGCTCATGACCTGGCGCACCACTTCCAAGCTGCCTTCGTACTCCGGCAGCACAGCCGCGTCGACGCCCAGTTGTTGGAGCACGGCGACGTCGCGGTCCCGCCCGGCGCGCGCGATGACGGCGAGACCCGGGTTCAGCGGGCGCGCGTGGCGCAGCGCCAATTCCGCCGTGCCCAAGTCCGCCAGAGAGAGCACCAGAGCCTGCGCCTGGCCCACGTGAGCCGCCCGCAGAATCTCCTCGCGCCCGATATCGCCCCAGATGCATTCCAGCCCGCTGGCTTGCAGATCAGAGAAGAGCGCGTGGTTCAGCTCCACCACCAGCAAGGGCACACCAGCTTCTTTCAGTGCCTGCGTGATCAGCCGCCCGTAGCGGCCATAGCCAGCCACCACCACGTGTCCGCTGAGCGCCGCGACGGCCTCACTCACCACCAGCGGCTTCCGGGCCGGCGCCGCGCCTTGGAACAAGCGCCCCAGCGGCAGCGCCAGCTTGGCCACCAGGGGCGATAGCGCCATGGTCAGCACGGTGCAGGTGAGCGCCAGGTCGTAGGTGGGCTTGGTGAGGAAACCCAAGCGTGACCCTTCGCGCACCAACACAAACGAGAACTCGCCCACCTGAGAGAGGCCCAAGCCCACGATCCACGGTGCCAGATTCACGTAGCCGAAGGCTCGCGTCAGCAGGCCGGTGATCAGGGCTTTGCCGGCGAAAATCAAGATGACGGCAGCGGCAATGCGGCCGGCGTTGGCCACCAGATACCGGGGGTCCAGCAGCATCCCCACCGTCACAAAAAACATCAGCCCAAAGATGTCCCGCAACGGGACGACGTCGGTGAGCGCCTGATGGCTAAACTCCGATTCGCTCAACACAATGCCCGCCACGAACGCGCCCAGCGCAAACGACAACCCCACCGCGTGCGTGGCGTAGCCGACACCGACGCCCGTGGCCACCACCGCCACCAGGAACAGTTCGTGCGAGCCCCAGGTCAAGATCCAACGCAGCACCTTGGGCAGCAGCCGCGTGCCCAAAAAGTAGACCGCCGCCAGAAAGACGCCAGCGCCAGCCAGAGACCGCAGCAGCACCGGCCCGATCTGGTCGAGATTCGAAAGCTGCGGCAGGATCACCAGCATCGGGATCACGGCCAGATCCTGCACCACCAGCAACCCGATCATCACGCGGCTGGCCAGCGTCGAGGAGACGCCTCCGGCGGTCAGCGTCTTCAACACCACCATCGTGCTCGAGACACTGATCATGGACCCGAACCAGATCGCTTCCGCTACGGGGATGCCTAGCAGGGCCTTCGAAACAATGGCGCCCGCGGCGACGGTGAGCAGCACTTGCAGCGGCCCGCCAAACAAGCAGATGCGGCGCACCGGCCGCAGATCGCCGAACGAGACTTCGAGCCCCATCGAGAACAGCAGCAGCGCCACGCCGATCTCGGCCAGCAGCTCAATATCGTGGATCTGGACGACGGTGGGCCCGGCCGTGTAAGGGCCGACCACGATGCCCGCGGCCACATAGCCCACCAGCAGCGGCAAGCGCAGCATGCGAGCCGCAATGCCGCCGATCAAGCCGGCCAGCACGATCAAAACGAAATCTGCGGCAATTCCCATCGTTGTCTCCGAAACCCTGAAACGGCCGAGTTTATCCGACAGGAAAGTGGCCTTCAGAAAAGGGCCACCGCCTTGGCAGCGCGCCTATTCGAGCGGCAGTCCGCTAGCCTGCAACGCGCGCCAGCCGCCGTCGAGCGAGATGACGTTCGTGTAGCTCATCTTCTGCAACGCCTCCGCCGACAGCGCGCTACGGAAGCCGCCGCCGCAGTAGAGCACCAGTTTGGTGGACGGGTCCGGGAACGCGGTTTCCACGTCGCG
Source organism: Acidobacteriota bacterium (assembly GCA_026394055.1). Lineage (GTDB taxonomy): Bacteria > Acidobacteriota > Terriglobia > Bryobacterales > Bryobacteraceae > JAPKYZ01. The sequence goes on along the minus strand of JAPKYZ010000047.1, from coordinate 660 downwards.
CTCAATGATGCCCTTGGACAGATGGACCGCGCCCGCCACGTGGCCCGCGGCGAATTCGTTGTCCTCGCGGACATCGATCAACGAGTGCGGCTCACCGGCGGCGACCATCGCCTTGTACTGTTCAATCTCAATTTGCGCGACGCGGCTTTTGGCCTCGTTCACCAGCGCCAGAAATCCCGGGTTATGGGCCTTGTGGGGTGTCATCCAAATCTCCTCTTGTGAAATCTCGGGCTAGGCCACGCGCTCAATCTGCGCGCCGGCGCGGCGGAGCTTTTCTTCGATCTTCTCGTAGCCACGATCGATGTGATAGACGCGGTCGATCAAGGTCTCCCCGCGCGCGGCCAGCGCCGCCACCACCAGAGAGGCGGAGGCGCGCAGATCGCTGGCCATCACGGGAGCTCCGGCCAGCTTGATGGGCCCGGCGACAATCGCTTGCCGGCCTTCAATGCGGATGTTGGCGCCCATGCGCACCAGTTCCTGCGCATGCATGAAGCGGTTCTCGAAGATGGTCTCGGTGACCAGCGAGATTCCCTGCGCCTGCGTCATCAGCGCCATATACTGCGCCTGTAAATCGGTGGCAAATCCGGGGTACTCCTCGGTGGTCGCGTCCACCGATACGAGTCTTCCGCTGTGGCGCACGCGCATGGAATCCTGGCCGGT
>JAPKYZ010000045.1 GCA_026394055.1 Acidobacteriota bacterium | reverse complement strand
GATCGAGCGGTTGTTCCGCAGACTGAAGGGCTTCCGCCGGATCTTCTCACGCTTTGAAAAGCTCGACGTCGTCTTCGTGGCTTTTCTCTGCTTCGCGCTCATCGTCGAAGCCCTCCGCGTAGTGTGAACACGCCCTAGTTGTTCCGGAAAGTAGGGCGAACACCGGACATTTCAGGGCTCGTCACCGTTGGCCCGACGCCGGAGAGATAGTCACTACTTATAGACCTTAGTTGATGGGTGGGCGCTCGATATCTTTCGAAGCAGCGGGAACTACCGCATCTCGCCTGGTGTCGAATGCGGTGGAGGCTGACATATGTTCGATCAAGTACTTCTTCCCGATGGGCAACGTAGTTGGGCATTGCCCGTTTCATTTGCCATTCAGACGGTCAGCATAGCGGGCATACTACTGGCCACTGTTTGGCTGACCGAAGCTTTGCCGATGCGGCGTTGGGTGCCCTTAGTGGAGGCGCCACGACTCACGCCACCGCCGGCTCCTGAGCTAGTCACGACGCGCGCGGCGCGGATTCTGCGGCCGCTTTCTCCCTCGGCGCTTTTGTCTCCGCTCCGGATCCCGGAACGGGTGGCATTGATCGAAGAGATGCCTGCCGATGCTCTGCCAAACATGGCGGGCCTGGCGGAGGCCGCGGGGCATGCGATCAAGGGGAGCCTGTTGGGTGATTTACTCGGCCAAGCTAAGATCCCCGACACAAAGCCAATCACCGAAACACCGAAAGCAGCAGCGCCTCCAGCGGAGGTACCCACCCGGCTGAAGGTATCGAGCGGTGTTCAGGAGGCGCAGTTGCTCCAACGGGTGGTGCCGGCTTACCCGCCACTGGCAAAGCAAGCCCGCATTCAAGGGACGGTCCAGTTCACAGCGGTAATCGCCACCAACGGCTCCATCGAAAGCTTGGAGCTGGTGTCTGGGCATCCGCTGCTGGTGCGGGCTGCTTACGACGCGGTCCGCCAGTGGCGCTACCGGCCCACTTATCTCAATGGGCAACCGGTGGAAGTATTTACCCAGATCGCCGTGCGCTTCAATCTCTCGCAGTAACTCGGCGCCATCGATAGCGAGCTAACGGCGCTTAGTGGCGCGGGCTTTGGTGAGGGCGGCGGAATCGGTGGCCGACAGGCCTTGGAGATCATCCGCATAGGCTTGGGCTAACCAGCGGACCACTTGAGCATCAATGGCCTCGATCGATGCCAGGCGCACAAACACCCGGATGCGATCGCGGTCGTTGGCGCTCTTCACCGGCTCCAGCCGCCCGCCCGCGGCGATACCGGGCAGGGCCAACCCCAGCTCAATCCGGCCCGGCTTCGGCCAGATGATCGCGATCTGCCGCGTCCGGGCAATGGTGACCTGGGTCTTGGCCACGACGAACCGCACATCCTCACCCAGCGCAGCGGCGAGTTCGGCCAGCTGATCGTAAATCGGGCGCAGCGTCGCGCGTGAACCGGAGTACTGGCTGGCGAGCAGCGCCTCATCCGGGGTGTCGTCTTCCATCATGCTGGGGCGGCCCTCCGCCCGGCCCATGATGATATCGGCCGTGACGCCGCCGATGCCGTGGGTGATCTTGAACCATCGTCGGGCCTCAACCTTCTTCGCTTTAGGCGCATCGGCCCGGTAGATGGCGATCCATTCGTCCAGCGTCTTGCCGGTCTTGGCCGGCAGGTTGTCAATGACCTTCACGGTCATATCGGCGGGAGTCATGTTCACTATGCTACCGTCTCAACTAATGTTTGATCCCACCCGCTTCACACTGTTTCTGACGGCCGCCTTGCTGCTGGCGATCACGCCTGGACCGGGCATTCTCTACGTGATGGCGCGGAGCTTGGCGGGCGGGCGCCGCGAGGGCATTCTCTCTTCATTCGGCACACTGCTGGGCGGTCTGGTGCACGTCTTCGCCGCGGCGGCCGGCGTGTCGGCCATTCTCGCCACTTCGGCTATTGCCTTCTCCGTGGTGAAGTACGCGGGCGCGGCGTACCTGGTCTATCTGGGGGTCCGGATGATCGTGACGCGGAAGGAGGCGGCCCAGGATGTAGAGGCCGCGGCACCCACCGGCAATGCCTTCGTGCAGGGCATTGTGACGGAAGTCCTGAACCCGAAGACGGCCATCTTCTTCCTCTCCTTCATCCCGCAGTTCGTTGATGCCAAGGCCGGATCGGTGTTCACGCAGTTCGTCGTGCTAGGAGTGATCTCGGTGGTGCTGAACACCGCCGCGGACGTGGTGGTGGCGGTGTTTGCCGGCACCATCGGACGGCGCTTGCTCTCCTCCGTCCGCGCCCGCGAACGGCAGCGCGCAGGCACCGGCGCCGTGATGATCGGCCTAGGCGCCTACGTCGCCGCCGCTGACGCCAACTAGATTGGTTGACTCCATGGGTTCACCACGGTCAACCCCAAGCCCTCAAAGTCACGCTCATTTCGCGTGACCAGGCCAAGTCCGTGGTGCAGAGCGGTGGCCGCCAACAACCCATCAACGATGGGAAGAGGCCTTCCTCGGCGGGCCCGCATTGCGGTGCAGCGGGACCATTGTTCGCAAACCGCCAGATCGACGTCCAGTGTTCGATGCGCAAAGCGCACTGCTAACTCGGTCCGGTACCAGGTATCAAGCTGCCACCGGCGCCTTCCCGCGGGCAGAACTTCGATCCCCTCCAAGACTTCGCCCATCGTTAGCACACTTAAGAAGAGGCCTGACTCCGGCTGAGCGTTCAACCAGTCCATCACCGCTGCCTCGGGTAGGGGCTTGATAAATTCGGAAATAAGGTTGGTGTCGAGCAGGAAGCCCATCACAACTCAATCTCCCGCGGGAGGTCCTTTGACCGGCGGAATTCGATCCCCGATCCGGCCAACGGCGACCGGCGGAAGAAGTCCACCAACGACTCTCGCGGTGCGGCACCAGCCGAGAGCCTCTCGAACTCGGCCTCCGAAAGCACCACTACCGCCTCCTTGCCCTGCCGGGTGACACGCTGGGGACCGTCGGAAAAAACACGGCGGCAAAGCTCACTAAAGCGCGCCTTGGCATCCTGCAATTGCCAGGTATTGGGAGCAGTGGGGGTGGCCATACCCTCAGCGTATCAGACTAGTCAGACTAGTCAGCGTTGTGCCTAATACAGCACGCGGGTCCGGATCGTACCGGGCACTTCATCCAGGCGGCGGCGCAGTTCGAGCGTGTCTTCGGGCCGGCCGGATTCCACGTCGATCACCACGTAGCCGATCACCGGGTTGGTTTGCAGATACTCGCCCGCCACGTTGATATGGGCGTCAGAGAAGATCTGGTTCACCGCCATCAGGACACCAGGCTGGTTGCGGTGGACGTGTAGCAGGCGGTGCTTGTTGGGATGCTCCGGTAGCGACACTTCCGGGAAATTGACAGCGCTGAGGGTCGACCCGTTGTTCGAATATTTGATCAGCTTCTCCGCCACCTCGACGCCGATGTTCTGCTGCGCTTCTTCAGTGGACCCGCCGATGTGCGGCGTCAGGATCACGTTGTCCAAACCGCGCAGAGGCGAATGAAACTCGTCACCGGCACCCTTGGGCTCCACTGGGAAAACGTCGATGGCCGCGCCGGAAAGTTGCTTCGACTCAATGGCCGCAGCCAACGCTTCAATGTCGACCACGGTGCCCCGAGCAGCATTGATCAACCGCGCCCCCGGCTTCATACGGGCCATCTGCTCCGCGCCCATCATCTTGAAGGTCTGCGACGTTTCGGGCACGTGCAACGTCACCACATCGGCGGCGGCCAGCAGCGCTTCCATGGTGGGCACTTGCCGAGCATTACCTAAGGCGAGCTTCGAATCAATGTCGTAGAACAGCACCTGCATGCCAATGCTTTCGGCCAGCAAGCCCACTTGGGTTCCGATGTGTCCGTAGCCGATGATGCCCAGCGTCTTGCCGCGGCATTCAAACGATCCCGTGGCCGTCTTGATCCAGCCGCCGCGATGAGCCGTGGCATTGCGGTACGGGATGCCGCGCATCAGGAAGATGATCTCGGCCAGCACCAGCTCCGCCACGCTGCGCGTGTTGGAGAACGGCGCGTTGAACACGGGAATGCCGCGTTTGACGGCGGCGTCGATCTCGATCTGGTTGGTGCCGATACAAAAAGCACCGACGGCGATCAGCTTTTCCGCGGCCTCAAAAACGCGCTCGCTTAAGTGAGTGGCGGAGCGGATGCCGATCAGGTAGGCATCGGAGACCGCTTCCAGCAGTTGCGGCTCCGCCAGCGATTTCTGGTGATACTCGATATTCGTGTAGCCATCCGCCCGGAAGGCGTCAAGCGCAGTGGGGTGTACACCTTCGAGCAGCAAGACCTTGATCTTGCTCTTGTCGAGTGAAGTTCTCAGCATGTGTTCTTAGATAAAAGCCATCGTCTTGATGCCGGAGATCTCAAAACGTTTCCGGCACCGCATGTTCTTGCATTGGGCGTGCGTGTCCAGCAGCACCATGTAGCTTTGCGCTTTGGCGAATTTGGCGCGGTCGCGCTCATCACCACCGCCGGGCAGCTTGTCCTTCTTCTTGCGGACCACCCAGCGGATCTCGTAGGTGTCTACGGTCTTGCACCAGCTGCAATTCAGCTGAGCCGGCTTGGTGGCCTGTGATTCGGTGTAATACTGACGCTCGTCCATTAAGCAGCCACCTGTAGTTTGGCGAACGCGCGATCCAGCCGCTCAGCGAACAGATCGACATCGGCCTTCGAGATATTCATGGGCGGCGTCACGCGCAAGACATTGCCATAGAGCCCGCCCTTGCCGCACAACACGCCTTCCAGGCGCATCGCGTCCAGCATTTCGGTGGTTTCAGCAGCGGCTGGCTCCTTGGTGCGCCGGTCGCGGACCAGTTCCATGCCCTGAATGAGACCCATGCCGCGCACTTCACCAATGATCGTATGCTTCTCGGCCAGTTCATCCAGCTTGCCGCGCAGGTAAGCACCCACTTCAGCCACGTTCACGCGGAGGTTGTATTCATCGATGTAGTCGATCACGGCCTTGCCAGCGGTGGTGGAGATCGGGTTGCCGCCGAAGGTCGAGAGAGTCAAGCCCTTCATGCCGTCAGCAACTTCCGGCTTCGCCATGGTGAGTCCGATGGGCGCGCCGTTGCCCAGGCCCTTGGCGGAGGTGAGGATGTCCGGCACCACGCCCCAATGCTCAATGCCGAACCACTTGCCGCCGGTGCGGCCCCAGGCGGTCTGCACTTCGTCCGAGATGAAGAGGCCGCCGTGGTTGCGGACGATCTTTTCGATGATCGGAAAATACTCTTTCGGTGGCACGATGTAGCCGCCCACGCCTTGGATGGGCTCGGCGATGAAGCCGGCGATGTGGCCGCTGGTGGAGGTGCGGATCAACTCCTCCATGTCCTGCGCGCAGCGGACTTCGCAGCTCGGGTATTCGAGCCCGAACGGGCAGCGGTAGCAGTAGGCGTTGTGCGCGTGCACGATGCCCGGTTGCGACAGGCCCAGCTTCCACGGCGCGTGGCCGGTGATACCCATGGCCAGCGCGGACCGGCCGTGATAGCTGTGACGCAGCGCGATGATGTCCGTGTTGCCGGTGTAGCAGCGCGCCGTCAGAATCGCCATCTCATTGGCTTCGGTACCGGAGTTGGAAAAGAAGCTCTTGGTCAACGCACCCAGGCCGTTGGCGCTGCGACCCGGCGTGATTTCGGCGAGCCGAGCGGCCAGCGCCGCCTGCGGCTCATGCGCGAACAGCGGTGAGATGTGCACCAGCTTGTCCAACTGCTCATGCACACGGCGGTTCACTTCTTTGTTCGCGTGGCCGACGCTGACGGTGACGATGCCACCCAGAAAATCGAGGTACTGGTTGCCATCGATGTCCCACACGTACTGGTCCTGCGCATGGTCCAGGATCAGCGGCTCTTTGAAGAAGTGGTAGACAGCCGGAAACAAGTGCTGCTTGTGCGCCAGGAGGATGTCGTGTTTGGTCACCTTCCTTTTAGGGTAGCGCTTTGGGCGGGTTTTCTGGCAGTTGGCGGCGCGGCGCTAGTGGTGATCGCCGCGCGCCAGCGCAGAGAAGGCGCTATCCTGAGGGCGAAATGGCGTTGAAGCGCAAAGTCTACGTCCGGGTCTTTATGGGCGAGCACCAATATGTCGCCGAATGTCTGGATCTGCCGGTCGTGACTCTGGGAGCAACTCTAGACGACGTCGCCCGCAACGTCCAGGAGGCGGTGGGCCTGCACCTGGACGGCGAAGATCTCGCCGAGCTAGGCTTTCAACTAAATCCAGGAATCGTTATCAGCTTTTGAAGCGGGCATGCTGCCTGAACCGGTTTGCTACTGCTCCCGGTTGAGCTTCTGCACTCGCCAGTAAGGCTTGTCCTTCTCAGTCGGGTCGGCCTTGAACTCTTGTGAGGTCTTGGCCGGGTCGTAGTCACGCCACAGCCAGGTGAGCGCTTCCGGCAGCTCGGCATTGCCGTGGGCCGTTGAATGCGTGCCCAGGCTGAAACGGAAGGCGTAGTCGTAGCCGGTCATTTTGAGGGAGTTGGCCATCTGGATGTTTTGCAGCGGCCAGGATCCGTGGTTGTTTTCGAGATCCTCGGCGCCATCTGACAACCAGACGCGGATGTTGCGCTTGGGCTGTTTGCGGATGGCGAACGGGTAGATGTTGCCGCCATCGAGATCACTGCTGCTGCGGTTGGGCTCAATCTTGGGCTTCCACTGGATGCTGGTGTAGGTGCCGATGCGGGAGAGCACGCGGGCAAACTCGGTCGGCTTGAACCAGGCCGCCGTAAAGGCGCACACAGCGCCGGAGGATTCGCCGCCGATGGCGCGCGAGTAGCCATCTTTGCGCAGCTTCTGGGTCTTTTCGACTTCCGGCAGAATCTCGTCCAGCAAGTAGCGCGCGTAGTCGTCGTTCACGGTGTCGTACTGGACGGAGCGCATCGGGCGGTCGCCGATCTTGCCGGGTGAGATCAGCACGGTCACCATTGCCGGGATGCGCTTCTGCGCGGTCAGGTTGTCGAGCACGTGTACCAACCGCGCGGGCTTCTCGTGATCAGAATACTTTTCGCCGTCCTGCCACACCATCACCGGAGCCGCCGTCGCGGCATCCAGCTGCGCCGGGACGTAGAACCAGTAGTTGGTCTTCAAGCCGGGGTAGATCTTTGAGGCATGCTCAATGGGGCCGTGCATCTTGCCGCGCACGACGCCCGGTTGCGGATAGCTTTCCGGCCCAAAGGCGGCCAGATCGTTCTTGCCACCGAACGGTCGGCCATTGATGATCCAGTGAAACTTGTGCGACGTCCCGGCGCGCAGCTGCCCTTGGTAGACCCACAGGTTGCCCGCGAGCTTGTTCACGCGGAACGGCGTGGTGAGGTTGATGGCCAGCAAGGGGTCCGTCGCGCTTTCGACGGCCCAGATGTATTCAACGCCCCAGCCAGCGACGGCCGTACCTTTGGCGATCGCCTCGGCGCCCAGCGTGTCCCGCAGGGCTGCGTCGAGTTCCGGGGCGCGCTTTTGAGCCAGCGAAATCAACTGCTCGTTCGACACCTTCTCCGCCAGCACCGCCGACGCCATCATCAGGCAGATCCACCCGGTCCGCATCATCATTCCGTTACCCCGCTTACCCTTTCGCATATCCATTTTGCGCAATCCGCTTCCCGGCGGCGCGATAGCCGGCTTCGCCCATGTCGGCGACGCCGGAGGCATCCACCCAGCGATTGTAGTAGTTAAACAGAGCGCACACGGTGAGGGCATCATAGATGGCCTCCTCGCTCCAGCCCACGGCCTTGAGTGCTTCGATGTCATGCGCATCAATCGAGGCCGGTACGCGGTTCACGCGGTCGACAAAGTCGAACAGCAGCCGCTCCGGCTCCGGCACCTCATGCCCGCCCATTATCTGATCCACGAATTCCTGACCCAGGAATTCCGCCGCCGCCGCGGCATGGCAGCCGGTTCAAAAAACGCAGTGGTTGCCCTGTGAGGTGAACGCCGCGATCAGCTCCCGCAGGCCGGCGGACAAAGGCGACGGCCCCCGCATTACGGCCTCGGTGTAGGCGTTGAGATGCTGGGTTGCCTCCGGCTTGAACTGGAGCAGGTTCCAGATGCCGGGGATTTGCGGGCCGCGGTGCTTTTCAATCGACGGCAGATACATAATCTATTTCGGCCAATATGCGACCGGCTCCGGTATCGCCGCGCCATCTTTGCGCGGACTGGAGCCACCAAACTTCACACCCGTCGCCGCATCATACATCACCGCTTGCCCCCCGCCCATCTGGCCCGAATACGCGCCTCGGACATCGACGTAATGTCCCAATGCCCGCAGCTTATCAAGTTCAGCGGCCGGCACGCGGCTTTCGATCAACACGTCGCAGCCCTGGTAGGACCGGCGCGTGAAGCGCGTCCCTTCCAGCGCCATCTGGATGTTCGCCCCGTGGTCCGCCACATAGGAGACAAACTGCGCGTGGGCCTGGCTCTGGTTCAACCCGCGCATGATGCCGAAGCCGATCGATTGCGTGCCCTTCTGCATGAAGCCCGGAATGATGGTGTGGAACGGCCGCTTGCCGGGCGCCAGAGCATTGGCTTGCGACTCATCAAACAGGAAGCCGCCGCCCCGGTCGTGCAGCGTGAACCCCATGCCATCCACCACCACATGGGAGCCCCACAAGTCCGAGATCGACTGGATCCAGGAGGCGATGTTGCCTTCGCGATCCACCACCGAAAGGTAGATCGTATTGCCGCTGCCCTTGGCCGGAGGCATCCCGGGTGAGGTTTCGCAGTTGGCCCGCTCCAGCGAGATCAGCTTCGCCCGCTCCGCCGCATAGTCCTTGTCGAGCATCCCAGCCACCGGCACCTTCACAAACCGCGGATCGCCGACATACTTGCGCAAGTCCTGATAAGCCAGCTTCTGCGCCTCGATCTTGAGATGCAACGCCGCGGCGGAGAGCGGGTCCATCCCTGGCAGGTCGAACTTCTCGAACAGGTTCAGCATCTGCAAAGCGCCGATGCCCTGCCCGTTGGGCGGCAGTTCAGAGACTTTCCAGCCGCGGTAGGTTGTGGAGATCGGCTCCACCCATTCGCCCTGGTGGGTAGAAAGATCTTCGGCGGTCAGCAGCCCGCCCAGGCGCTTGGAGGTGGCGAGAATAGCCTGCGCAATCGGCCCCTTGTAGTAGGCCGCCGCGCCACCGTCGGCCAGAATCGAATAGGCCTTGGCGAGTTCGGGATTCTTGAACACCTCACCCGGCTGCGGCGCGCGACCTTGGGCATTCAAGAAGACGCGCCGGGCGTTGTCGTCAGTCCGCAGGGCGGAGGTGCCGGACTCCCAGTCGTACTGGATGATCTCGGTGACCGGGAAGCCGTTCTTGGCGTGATAGATGGCGGGCTGCAGCAGGTCCCGCCAAGGCAGTTTGCCGAACTTCTTGTGCAGTTGATCCCAACCTTCCACCGCGCCGGGAACCGTCACCGTATGGATGCCCTTGGTGGGCATGTTGAAAAAGCCTTTCGCCTTCAACGCGGCAATCGACATGTTGCGCCCCGCGCGGCCGCTGCCGTTATAGCCATAGAGCTTGCCGGATTTGGCCTCGTAGTAGATGACAAACAGGTCGCCGCCAATGCCGTCCATCATCGGCTCCACGAGCCCCAGCATCGCGTTGGCGGCAATCGCCGCGTCCACCGCACTACCGCCACGGGCGAGCACTTGGGCGCCGGCCTGCGACGCGAGCGTCTGCGAAGTGGCGACGATGCCGCGATCGGTCATCACCATGCTGCGGGCCTGGCTGCGCTCCTGCGCGTGAACCAGGGCCGCCGGAAGCGCGAGAAAGAGGACCAGTTGACGAAGATTCATGGAAGCGCAAAATTCTCCCGGACGAAGTTGGACCAACCCTGTTATATCCAAAAGAGTGGGCCCCCCAAGCCACTTTCGCAAGCGGGTCCGCAGAGAGTCCCTGTGATGACGAGAATTTCACCCCAACGAAGAAGACTTCACCGGAATTTAACGAAACAAATCTTAACGTCATCCGTATTCAACTGCATGAGGCTTACACTGCTCCGATTCCTGGGTGCCGCCGCGCTGGCCGGGATCGCCGTGTGGGGCTCCGTTCTGCCGGGCACCCCGGATGGCGGCAGCCCGCGGCCCAAGCCCAAGCCAGCCTACGTCGCAATTCAACCGGTTCCCGTTGTGGCGGCGCACTCGTAACCAGCCGAAGCCCTTCGTCACCACGCCGGCTACGGGGCGTTCACAGAACTCCCGCATCAAGCCCACCCGCATGTGATAACTTTACGGATACTGGAGGCTTGCCGATGTCTTTCCGTACCCCCAATTGCCACACCATGCAGCGCCGTCATTTCTTGACCGGCGGTGCCGCGGCGATGGCTGCCCTCAACAATTTTCCCTACTCGGCCTATGCCGCGACCACCAAGAAATTGGGCACCGACCGCGTCATCCTGGGGCCGATGAAGATCGAGCTCAGCCGGTTGGCGCAGGGCAGCGGTACCAATGGCGTCGGCGGCAGTTCCAACCAGACCCGTAAGCTGGGCCTGCAGGGTTTAGGCGAACTGTTCCGCGCGGCCTACGACAACGGCGTCACCTTCTGGGATTCGGCTGACCAGTACGGCACGCACCCGCATGTCCGCGAGGCACTGAAGACGGTGAAGCGCGATAAGGTGCAGATCCTGTCGAAGACGCATGCCTCCACCGAGAAGGAAATGCGCGCCGATCTGGACCGTTTCCGCCGCGAACTCAATACCGACTACATCGACATCCTGCTGCTGCACACCATGGTGGACCCGGACTGGCCGGAGCGCAAAAAGGGCGCCATGGCCGTGATCAGTGAAGCTCGTGAGAAGGGCATCATCCGGACCCACGGCACCTCCTGCCATACGCTGGAAGCCTTGAAGGCGGCGCGGGACTCTGATTGGGTCCAGGTGGACCTTGTCCGCTTCAACCCGGTGGGTACGGCCATGGATGCCGATCCGCAAACGGTGCTGGCCGTGATGAAGCAGATGAAAGCCAAAGGCAAAGGTCTGATCGGCATGAAAGTATTGGGCGCGGGCAAGCTGCGGCACAAGGCGGATGAGGCCTTGCAGTTCCACCTGGCCCACAACGAAATCGATTGCTTTACCATCGGCGCGGAATCCCGCGCGGAGATGGAAGACCTGTTGAAGAAGATCCCTGCGGCCAGCGTCCGCGGCTAGACATTTGAGACGAAGGAGAATTTTTTCATGAAGAAGACACTCGCAGTGGTCGCCATCAGCGCCCTGGCCATCACGGGCGGCCTGATGGCTCAGGCCAAGAAAAAGACCCCCATCCTGCAGCCGCAGATGACCGTGGAAAAGGGCACCTACGCCGCCCCGATGGGCAAGATGGGCGAAAAGACGCCGGAAGCCTGGTCTGGCACCACCATGGGAGCCTCCGTGGACGGCAAGCCGCAGCCCGGCAAAGTGGCCACGCTGGTGGGTGAAATCGTCGACTTCTCCTGCTACCTGCAGGTGGGCAAGCATGGCGAAAAGCATCGCGCTTGCGGCCAGAAGTGTCTGAACAACGGCCAACCGATCGGTTTGTTGACCGAAGACGGCAGCCTCTACATGTTGATGGACGAAGAGCATGACCCGCGCCGCGACGGCCAGACGGCCGATTTCCGCAAGGCCGCCGCGGAGCACACCGCCCACATCATGGAAGTAACCGGCACGCTAACCTCGCACGCCGGCTATTCAGCGCTCTACGTTCAAGGGTTCGTGAAGAAGTAAGCTGACAATTTCAGTTTTCCGGGGAGAGGTTCATGAAAAAGGTTCTGCTCGGGCTGGCGCTAATGGCGCCGGCCCTTTTCGTTGCTTTGGCGGCGGAGGGTCCAGCGATTCCGCTGGGTCTATTGCCCGTCCGTTTCCCGAAGGACAACCCCTACACTGCCGAGAAGGCGGAACTGGGCAAGCTGCTCTACTTTGACAAGCGCCTCTCGGCGGACGGCACAGTCTCCTGCGCCAGCTGCCATAGCCCCAAGTTCGCCTACACCGACGGCAAGGCGGTTTCCGACGGCATCAAGGGCCAACGCGGCGGACGCAGCGCGCCCACGGTGATCAATCGCGCGTATTCGTTGGCGCAGTTCTGGGACGGCCGGGCCAAGGCGCTCGAAGAGCAATCCATCGGACCGATGGCCAACCCCATCGAAATGGGCAACACCCACGATGCCGTGGTTAAAACACTGAAAGGCGTCAACGGCTACAAGAAGCTGTTCGCCAAGGTCTTCGGCACCGAGGCTTTCGACATCAATCATGTGGCCATGGCGATCGCCACCTTTGAGCGCACCGTGCTCTCCGGCAATTCACCCTATGACCGCTACAAGGCCGGTGACAAGAAGCAGCTCTCCGCCTCGGCCGTGCGCGGCATGGATGTCTACTTCAACAAAGCCAAGTGCGACCAGTGCCACGAAGGCATCAACTTCACCACCAACGCCTATCACAACCTGGGCGTCGGCACCGACAAACCAAACCCGGACGACGGCCGCTTTGCGGTCACCAAAAACGCCGCCGATTGGGGCGCCTTCAAGACCCCCACTTTGCGCGACATCGCCCGGACGGCGCCGTACATGCACGATGGGTCGCTGAAGACGCTGGAGGAAGTGGTGGACTACTACGATAAGGGCGGCCTGCCGAACAAGAACCTGGATGAGCGGATGAAGAAGCTCAACCTGACGGCGCAGGACAAGAAGGATCTGGTGGAGTTCCTGAAGTCGCTGAACGGCGAAGGCTGGTAGTCGATCACGGAACCCAAGAGCTTCCCGCAATGAGCCCTCGTTCACTGATTACTGGGCGCCGCAGCTTCCTCGTCGCAGCTGGCGGTGCCGCGCTGAGCGCGTGCAACCGTTCGAGCAAGAAGCAGGTGGCCGTGATCCCCAAGGGTCGCGCCCACCTGTTCTGGCAGTCCGTTCATGCCGGTGCCGCCAAAGCGGCGCAGGAGACGGATGTCGAGATTATCTGGAACGGCCCGGCCACCGAGACCGATTTCAACGGCCAACTGCAGATCGTCGACACGATGATCAACCGCAAGGTGGACGCCATTTGCCTGGCGCCTATTGATGAGAAGGTGATGGTGAGCGTGGTCGACCGCGCGGTGGCCCAGAAGATTCCAGTGGTGATCTTTGATTCGCCCATCGCCACCGACAAGTTCTCCTCGCAAGTGGCCACCGACAACTACAAGGCCGGCGAGTTGGCAGCGGAGCGGATGGGCAAGATCTTGAACGGCAAGGGCAAGATCGTCATCGTCGCCGTGCAACCTGGCGCCGCCTCCACCATGGCGCGCGAAGCCGGCTTTGAGGACCGGATCAAGAAGGACTTTCCCGACATCAAGGTGATGGACAAGCGCTTCGGCATGGCCGACTTCGCCAAGTCGCTGGCCATTTCGGAGAACATGCTGACGGCATTCCCGGATCTCGACGCGCTGTTCGCCTCCAACGAATCAAGCGCCGTCGGCGCCGCCCAAGCGCTGAAGCAGCGCAAGAGCAAGGTGAAGATGGTGGGCTTTGACTGGAGCCCCACCCTGCTCGACGATCTGAAGGCCGGCTTGATCGATTCGCTAGTGGTCCAGCACCCGTTCAAGATGGGCTATGAGAGCGTCATCGCCGCGGTGAAAGCGGCCAAGGGCGAAGCAGTGGTGAAGATCAACAACCTGGCGCCCCGCCTGATCACAGCCCCCGATCTCGACAATCCGGAAGTGAAGGAGCAGCTGAACCCGGACCTGAAGAAGTATCTGGGCTAAGCAGCGCGGGCAGAGACAGACCAGGGTTGCCCCTTACTCCGGCCGGTTTCTTTTTATCGACGGAACAGCTGATTCGCACCACGCGTAGTGAAGAGCATGAGAACCTTTCCGACACTCGGATTGCTTGCGTGCTTGCCCACGATCATTCTCGCGGCCGAACCAGCGATCCGCCGGCTGGATGGATCCAAGATTAACGTCCGGGAAGCGGAAGCGTTCGCCCAAAAGACGCTGACCGAGGCGCATGTCACGGGCGCCCAGATCGCCATTGTCGACCAAGGGCGCCTCGTCTGGAGTTATGCCCACGGGCTCCGCCGTCTGGACCCGAAGCTCCCGTTCGACCGTGATACCACCACTTGGGCCGCCTCCATCACCAAGGGCGTCTTCGGCACCTACGTCATGCAGTTGGTGGAACAAGGCAAGCTGCCGCTCGACCGGCCGGTGGCAGAACAGTTGGGCCAGCCGCTCAACACCTTCGAGCCCTACCGCGAGATCGCCTCGGAGCTGGTGAAAGATCCGGCATGGCTGACGGTCACGCCCCGCATGCTGCTGTCCCACACGTCTGGTCTACTCAACTTCGCCTTCATTGAGCCGGACAAGAAGATGCATCTGCACTTTAAGCCGGGCGCGCGCTACCAGTATTCTGGCGAAGGCCTGAATCTGCTCCAGTTCCTGATTGAGCAGCAGCAGGGCAAGCCGCTGGACCAGTTGATGAAGGCGGCGTTGTTTGACCCGCTGGGGATGCGGCGGACGGGCCTGATCTACCGCGCGGAGTTTGAGTCGAACGTCGCGGACCGGTTTGACGAAGCGGGTAAGTTTCGCTCGCAGACCCGGCGCTTCCCGGCTCGCGGCGCGGGATCGATGACCAGCAGCGCGGAGGACTTGGCACACTTCGCCATCGCGCTACTGGCCGACAAGCTGATGAAACCCGCCACGCGGAAGACGATGTTGTCGCCCGCGATCACCATCCGCACGCTGCATCAGTTCCCAACCAGCCCCGATGAACCGGAGGGAACGGAAGCAGCGGCCACCGGCTTAGCCTACGGTCTCGGCTGGGGATTGCTGACCCGCACCAAGTTCGGCCCCGCCTTCTTCAAGGAAGGTCACGGCGACGGCGCGCAGAACTACATGATCTGCTTTCAGCGCCGTAAGGCCTGCATGATCCTGCTCACCAACAGCGATAATGGCGAATTCGCGTTCCGGCCGCTGCTCGAAAAGATCTTTGGTGACACGGTGACGCCGTGGGAGTGGGAAGGCTACACGCCTACCTACATTGAGGCGGTACGCAAGCTGCAGTAACTCCCTGGAGCACCGTAGCCCGGCGCGGAAGGGCCTCCACCATCCGCGGCACAATGGAGGGAAGTGCAAGGCAGCGTCTACATCGAAACCAGTGTCGCCAGCTATCTCACGTCGCGCCCCAGCCGCGATCTGGTGGTGGCGGCGAATCAGCAACTCACGCTCGAATGGTGGAACGGCCACCGGCACCGGTTCGACTTGTATGTGTCCGAAATCATCCTACAGGAGGCGGGCCGGGGCGATCAAGCCGCAGCGTCAAAGCGGTTATTGGCGCTCGATGGCATTGAGGTACTGGCCTTGAACGAGCAGGCGCGTGAATTCGCCCGCCAGTTTATCGAACGGCGCCTTGTGCCGCCCACCGCGCTCGAAGACGCTTTTCACGTTGCGGTAGCCACGGCGCAAGGCATGGACTTCTTGCTCACGTGGAACTGCCGCCATATCGCGAACGCCGAAGTGATGGAGCGGCTCCGGAAGTACTGTTCCGAGGCAGGTTACGGATTACCGACCCTTTGCACTCCGAACCAGCTGATGGGAGACTATAGGCATGGAAGACCCGATTGTTGAAGAGATTCGGCGGTACCGCGAAGAGCACGCCGCTCGATTCAATTACGATCTCGACCTAATCTTCGCGGATTTCAAACGCCTGGAGGCCGAACGCAATTGGCCTCGTGTCTCCCGTAGCCCCAAGCGGATCGCGCCCGTTCAGCCGGCTGAGCCACTGCCGTTGGCCAAAGCCGGATAGTCCCGGCCCCAACGCCAGGGCCGCTTACTCCATCTTCTTCCGAGCCACTTCGATGATCCGCTCTGCCCGCTGCGGGTTGTAGACGCCGCAGGCGCAGAAGCGGGACATGTACTTGGCGGCTTCGCGTGGCGTGCGGCGGCCTTCCTTCACAAAGTCGATCATCTTGCGAGCCATGGTCTGGCTGATCATGCCGTGGCCGCACATGGTGGTCAGCTGGAGCACCTGGGTCGAGGGCAGCTTTTCGGTGTGCCCCTGGAAGCCGCAGGAATAGTTAATGCTGTGGCGGCACAGCCCCGCGGCATCGAGAATCTCTTCCGCGCCTTCGACGGCCGTCGAGATATTGACGCACAGCCCCAGATCGGCTTCCTTCACCGCCTTCACGAAACCAATGGCATTCTCGCGCTTGTCGAAGACCACGGCGGCCGTGCCGGCCTTGTCGAGACCATCCACGACGGCCTGAAAATTGGGCTCCTGATCGCGCTTCCAGTGAGAAGTGGGGTTCAGCTTCTTGCTCGCCCGCAGCGCGCCGCCGTGCGCGCCATCGCCCATGTTTACGGGGCTAAACGGGACAGCCAGCGACAAGAACTTCTGGAGCTTGGGCACGGAGCCTTCATCATTGATGCCTTTGCCGCACATGGCAAACACGATGATGTCGTCGTTGAAGGATTCCGCGGTGCCGTAACGGTGCAGTGTATTGGTCATGATGGTCCTTCTTACTTCGCCGTCCCGGCCGGTTCGCGCATTGCTTCCAGCGCCGCTTTATTCGAGATACGGCCCAGGCCCGCGTTAGTCTTGGCGCGTTGCGGGTTGTAGCCATTGCGCTGGAGAATTTCGAGCAGCCGCCGCTCATCACCATCACTCTCGCAACGCGTGCCCGCGCCCAGCACCATCACCGTATCGAGGCCCTTCTCCACCCGGCGCACCAGCTGGATGATCTCGTCCGCGCGTTCGAGCGGCACCTTGATCTCGCAGATGCACGACAGCACCTTCTCGTTCAGCACCTCGGGCGGCAGCTTGCCCGTGGCCAGATCGCCGCCGGGCATCAGCATCAAGGCGGTCACCGGGTTCTTCTTCTCGAAGGGGACATTGGCCGCCGCCAGCGCCATGGTCATCTTCTCCACTTCCCAGAAGCGAGCGCCGACGCCGGGGCGGCCGAATTCGATGGTGAAGTTCACTTCGCCCAGATGGCAGCGCCCGGTGACGTCGTTGGTCTTCACCTCTTCGGTGCCGCGGCCTTTGACGCCGGTCGATTCATGCGGCACGGTCGGGTCAGAAAAGGCGCGGCGGATACTGCGGGGCCACGAAAGCTGATCGGGCTCAAAGGCGTCGGTGGGGCAGACGTCGGGCTCCGGATCAAAGCGCAGGCGGAAGATCTTGAACAGGCTCCGTACGGTGCGCACGATGGTGGGGTTCAAGTGCTCTTTGCTCAGGCCGTTGAAGCACGAATAGCATTCCACGCACTCGTCACTGTTGATCGTCGAGCGGCCACTGGCCTCATCGACATAGATGGCCCCCACCGGGCAGACATACGTGCAGTTGCCGCAGGCGACGCATTTATTGGGGTTGATCTTCATGATTTCTCCTCACGGATGGCAATTTGCTTTGACGCATCAATTTGCGAAAACAGGATGGCCGCCAGCACACAAAGTGCCGCTGCAATCAGGAAAGGCCGGTCCCATCCATACGCTTTCACAATGAATCCGAGCGCCGTAGTAGAGATTGCACCCACCAGATTACCGCAGGTATTCATTACCGCTGAAACGCTACCGGCAAAGTCCTGGCCAATGTCCAGCGGAATCGCCCAGCTGACGCCCACCGTGGTCTCCAGGCCAAACACCGCAATGCAAGTCAGCAGCACGCAGATCTCGGCGCTGTCGGCCAAGGTGGCGGGCACGATGGCCGCCGCCGCCAGCAGAAACCCGCTGATCGCCACCGACTGCCGCGCAAACTTCAAGCTCCGGCCGCGCTTGCCCAGCTCATCGCTCAACCAGCCGCCCAGCAGATCCCCCGCCGTCGCGGCGAAAAGCGGCAAGCTGGCGTAGAGGCCCATGGTCTTCAAGTCCAGATGCCGGACCTCGCTCAAGTACTTCGGAAACCAGTCGAGATAAATTGCCAAGCCCCAGCCATAGCAGGCATACATCGCGCCCAACTTCCACACCGTGGATGAGCGCAGGATGGAACCCCACGGCACCGGACCGGAGGCACCTTTGCGCGGCGTGCCCAAGGATTCGGTGATCAGCGAAAGCTCGGCCGGGTTCACTGACGCGTGCTCAGCGGGCGTGTCGCGATACCAGAAGAACCACAGCGCCGCCCAGGCCAAGCCCAGCGTGCCAAAAGCATAAAACGGCATCCGCCAGCCGTAGTTGGCGATCAGCCAGACCACAATGGGCGGCGTAAAGGCCGCGCCCAGCCGTGAGCCCGCGTGCGTGATCCCCTGCGCATAGCCACGCTCCACCGGCAGCATCCAGCGCGAGAGCGACCGCGTGGCAATGGGAAACGCGCCCGCCTCACCCATCCCAAACAGGAACCGGAACACCCCCATCACGGTTCCGCTCCAGGCCAGCGCCGTGGCGGAGGTGAAGACGCTCCACCACGTGACGATCAACGCCAGAGCGCGCCGCGGACCAATACGGTCCCCCAACCAGCCGCCCGGGATCTGAAAAATCGAATAGCCCCACCGGAACGCGCCCAGAATGAGGCCCATGGTGGTGAGGTCAAGCCCGAACTCTTTTTGAATAGATGGCACCGCCGAGGAGATGACCACGCGATCCATGTAGGTGATCATGTAAGCCAACACGGTGAGCCAAAGCACCGCGTGGCGGACTCGGGTAGGACGCATAAAGAAGGGCCGATTCTATCAGAAGCGGGGCAGTTGGTCGCTGCGCCAACAGGATCAGGGCGCCAACAGGATCCGTGGCAAGCTACGATGAAAGCAGGAAGGTTCCTATGGCAGCTCTTGATTGGTCGCAGTGCCCCGCCGTTGAAAGCGTTCCTGGAAAAGTGAGCGGTGCGTGGGTGTTCAAAGGCACGCGGATGCCGGTGCAAACGGTTTTCTTGAATCTCGAAGCCGGCATGTCTCCGAAAGAGATCACAGAAGAATTTGATGTGACACTCAGCGAAATTGAGGCCGTACTTCACTTCGCCAGCGAGAGTTTGGAGCAGCCGGCGCCCAACACGGGCAAATGAAAATCCTCTTCGACAACGGCACTCCGCGGTCGGTATCCCGGTGTCTTAGCGGCCATGAAATCACCCGGGCGCGGCAAATCGGCTGGCATGAGCTCGGGAACGGCGAGTTAATCCAGCGCGCCGAAGAGGCTGGATACGACCTTCTGTTGAGCACCGACAAGAACATCCGGTATCAGCAAAATCTTGCCCGTCGGAAGATAGCGCTGGTTGTGTTGACCAGCCAGCAGTGGCCCGATGTTCAGTTGCATCTCGACAAGATTGCCGCCACGGTGCTCGCGGCCTTGCCGGGCAGTTATGCGGAAGTGGAGATTCCCATGAGACCGAAAATCAGGCCCCCTCAGCCTTAACCTTCAGCGATTCGCGGGCGCGCAAGCCGTAAGGCCAGCCTTCCGGCCCCAAGTCTTCTTGTATGTGGATGTTTTACTGAGAGGACAACCCGCCCAACTCCACTACTGTCTTGATGAAGCTCCGCGAGCCGTTGCTGCTGCCGTTTCTGTGCTTTGCCCTGGGGTTGGTGCTCGAACGGCAATCGCCGCTGGGCCCGGCCGTGTGGGCGGCGCTCGGACTGGCAGCGCTGGCATTCATTCCGGGGCGGACGCGGTTGCCTGCGCTCTGCCTCTCCCTCGTGTTTGTCGGGTCAGCCTTCTGGCAGTGGCGGTTGCCGAAGAAGCTGCCGGAGCTCGATGCGGAGCAGAATGAGCTGGTCACCCTCTCCGGCTGTGTCGTCGAGCCCCCGCGGCTGCATCCGGACCGGGAGCAGTTTGTGCTGGAACTTGCCCCCGACGCGCGGGCTCGGGTGAGCCTGTTTGTGAAGCCGGGCGACGCGCCACCGGCGCTGGAGTACGGGCAACTGGCCGAAGTCCAGGGCCGCGTCCGGCGTCCGCGGAACTACCAGAACGAAGGGGCGTTCGATGTCGAAAGCTACCTCAAACGGCAGCGGATCTATTGGTCCGTGGCGGGGCGCACGGTGGAGACCTTGCCGGGCGAATGCGGATCAAAGGTACTGGCGTCCATCTATCGCCTGCGCGGCCGGCTGCTCGACCGGATTGACCAGCTCTTCGGCGAGGACCGGGGCAAGATCGCCGCGCTGCTGATTGGTGAATCCGCGCAGCTGGACAGGGACTGGTCCGACAGCTTCCGCCGTACCGGCACCTATCACGCGCTGGTGGTTTCCGGCACGCACGTCACGGCGCTGGCGGCGGTGGTGATCTTCTTGCTGAAGCTGGTGTTGCCGGAGTTCCCGGCGCTGATGGTGACGGCGGGGCTGAGCTGGGTGTACGCCATCATCGCGGGTGCCAATGCGCCCGTGCTGCGCGCGGCCGCCGGGTTCACGCTGGTCCTGCTGTGCCGCTTTTTGTATCGCCGCGCGCGCATGCTGAACATCCTGGCGTGCGTGGCGTGGGGCTTTGTCCTCTATGACCCGCAGCAGCTGTTTGACGCCAGCTTCCAGCTATCCTTCCTGTCGCTGGCGGCGATCTGCGCCATCGCCTTGCCGCTGAATGAACGCTTCATGGCGCCTTGGCAACAAGCCGGGAAACACTTGACGGACCCGACCCGCGATCCGCGCCTGGACCCACAGATCTCTCGCCTCCGCGTGGAGTTGCGCCTGATGGCCGAAACGGTTTCGCTGTGCCTCCGCTGGCCAGTGCGCCCGGTCACCATCGCGCTCAGCGGGCTGGTGCGGCTGGGAAGCGCGCTAGGGACGATGATGCTGATCTCAGCCTCGGTGCAGCTGGCGCTGGCGATCCCGTTTGTCGTCTACTTCCATCGCTGGGCGTTCACCGCAGTGCTGGCCAATGTGGGCGTGGTCTTCCTGCTGGAGATGGCGATCCCCATCGGCTTTGCGGCAACACTCAGCGGTCTGCCGCCCTTGGTGTGGCTGACGCGGGCGATGGTGGATGGGGCCAGCAGCCTAGCCCAGTGGCACCTGCGCTGGGAGCCTGACTTCCGCATTCCGGCACCGCCGCTGTGGCTGGCACTGCTGGTGGTGGCCACGCTGCTGACTTTCGCGTTGCTGCTGCGCCGGCAGTCCCGTTGGACTTTTGCCGGGGCCCTGGCCAGCATCGGAGCCTTGGCCGTGCTGCTGATCCACCCCTTTCCGGTGGATGCCCAAGCGGGTGAGCTCGAAATCACTGCGCTTGATGTGGGGCAGGGCGATGCGCTGCTGGCGGTGTTTCCCGATGGCACGCGCATGATGGTGGACGCGGGCGGCCTGCCCACGTTCGGCCGCGCCAGCAAGCCGATGGATTTGGGCGAAGAGGTGGTGGCGCCCTATCTGTGGTCACGGTCGATGCGGTCCGTAGACATTGTGGCGCTCACCCACGCGCATGCCGATCACATGGGCGGCATGCAGGCGCTGATCGAGAACTTCCACCCGCGTGAGCTCTGGATCACCGGCCTAGGCCGAAGTGCTGAACTCGACCGGCTGCTGGCGGCCGCCCGTGCTCGGGGCGTGACGGTGCGCCAGTGCCGCGCCGGGGCACATTGGAACTTCGGCGCGGCCACGGTCTCGGCACTGGCACCCGCGGCCGAGGACGACTACGACGGCCCGCCGCGGAATGAGCATTCACTCGTGCTCGAAGTTCGCTTGGGTCAGCACCGGTTCCTGCTGCCGGGGGATGCCACCACGATGGCGCCGCCGGAGGGCCCGTTCACGGTGTTGAAGCTGCCGCACCATGGCGGCAAGGCGCGCGCGACGCCCGCGTTGGTGGCGGAAGGCCGGCCGTTGCTGGGGTTGATCTCGGTTGGGGATGCCAACCGTTACGGGCACCCGCACGCCCAGACGCTCGATGCGTTGGCGGAGGCACACACACTGCCGCTGCGGACGGATCAGCAGGGGCGGCTGTCGATCCATTCCGACGGCCACCGTCTGCGCTGGGAAACCTTTGCCGGGGAGCGCCAGCTTTCCCACGCCCTGCCGTGGTTGATCACGAGTGGGGAGTGGTTTTCCGCCGAGCGGCTCGCGCTACACTGAAGTTTCTAGAAGATATACAAATTCCAAAGGAGTTTCCCATGAATCGCGATAACAACGAAGGTATTGTTTGGTTCCTCGCCGGCGCTGCGGTCGGTGCTGCGCTGGGCATTCTGTTTGCTCCCCAGTCTGGCGAGCAGACCCGTCAGTTGCTGGCCCGCCGGGCCAATGAAGGCCGTGACCGCGTTGCCGAGC
The DNA here is from genome assembly GCA_026394055.1 of Acidobacteriota bacterium. Lineage (GTDB taxonomy): Bacteria > Acidobacteriota > Terriglobia > Bryobacterales > Bryobacteraceae > JAPKYZ01. The sequence continues at coordinate 86,717 of JAPKYZ010000045.1, read as the reverse complement.
AAGGCCGCGACCTGTACGAGAAGGGCCGCGAGTTTGCCGACGAAGCCGCTGAGCTGTTTGAGCGCGGCAAGAAGCTGGTCCAGGGCTAGTCTCTCCGCACTGTCTTTTTGAAGTCCCTAATGCCTGCCTGGCCGTTGCGCCGGGCAGGCTTGTCTATTCGTCCATCTCATTCCCCCCACTTTTCAGGAGCACACCATGAGCACCACCTCCCTGCCCCCGTTTGTCAACGAGGCGTACCGCGACTTTACCCAGCCCGTGCACCGGCAGGCGATGGAGGCGGCGCTGGCCAAGGTGAAAGATGACCTGGGCCGCGAATACCCGCTCCGCATTGGGCGCGATGAGTTTTTCACGGACGACAAGATCCGCTCAGTGAACCCCTCCCGGCCAACGGAGATCGTGGGCGTCCACCAGAAGGCCACCGTCGACATGGCCAATCAGGCCGTCGAAACAGCGTTTGCCTACTTCAAGGACTGGAGCCGCACCTCGGCGTCGCTGCGCATCGCCGCAACGAATCGGGCCGTCGAGATTCTGCGCCGCCGCAAGGATGAGTTCAATGCCTGGCTGGTGCTGGAATCGGGCAAGAACTGGAATGAAGCCGAAGCCGACGTCTGCGAGGCGATCGACTTTATGGCTTACTACGCGCGCCAGATGGCCAAGCTCGATTCACCGGAACCGCTCGTGCAGATGCCGGGCGAACAGGGCGTGCTGGTCTACCTGCCGCTGGGCGTGGGCATCATTGTGCCGCCGTGGAACTTCCCGCTGGCCATTCTGGTGGGCATGGCGGTGGCCTCACTGGTCGCGGGCAACACCGTGGTGATCAAGCCTTCCAGCGACACGCCCACCATCGCCGCCAAATTCATGGAAGTGCTGGCCGAGGCCGGCTTCCCGGAGCGCGCCTACACGCTGCTGCCGGGCTCCGGCGCCGCGATTGGCGATCTGCTGGTGGCGCACCCCAAGACGCGCTTCATTTCGTTCACTGGATCAAAAGAAGTGGGCCTGCGGATCAATGAACTGGCGGCCAAGACGCAACCGGGGCAGAAGTGGATCAAGCGCGTGGTCGCTGAAATGGGCGGCAAGGATGCCATCATTGTCGACCGTGATGCCGATCTCGAAGCCGCGGCGCAAGGCATTGTCGCCGCCGCGTTTGGCTTCCAGGGCCAGAAATGCTCGGCCTGTTCGCGGCTGATTGTAGATGAGACGGTCTACGACGATTTGATCGAGCGGATCAAGGAGCGCGCGGAGCAGCTGACGCAAGGCCCGGCCGACGATCCGCAGTACTACATGGGGCCGGTGATCAATGCCGGTGCGAAGAAGTCGATTTTGGACTACATCGAGGTCGGCAAGCAGGAAGGCCGGCTGATCACGGGCGGTGAAGAGGCCGAAGGCGAGGGCTACTTTATCAAGCCCACCATCATCGCCGACATCGAATCCACCGATCGGCTGTTCCAGGAAGAGATCTTTGGACCAGTGCTGGCCGTCACCAAGGCCCGTGACTTCGACCATGCGCTGGAGCTGGCGAACGATTCCGAGTACGGCCTGACCGGCGCCGCCTACACGCGCGACCCCGAGAAGATCCGCAAGGCGCGCGAGCAGTTCTTTGTCGGCAACCTCTATATCAACCGCAAGTGCACGGGCGCCATGGTGGGCGCCAACCCCTTCGGCGGCTTCAACATGAGCGGCACGGACTCAAAGGCCGGCGGCCCGGACTACTTGCTGCAGTTTGTACAGCCCAAGTCGATCGCCGAAAAGCTGCTGTAACGCCGGACTGGTGTAAGCAATCCCGCAAACAACTTCACCCCCAGCCCATCTCTTTTTCAGGAGATGGAACTGGGGGTGAAGTGTTTTACGCGAGACCAAAACGCCCTTACGGCGCGATCGGAACCGTGACACCGGTCTGCGAGGCCAAGCCACCCTGCCGGATCACCAGCAACTGATCGCCCGCACCCAACGAAGCCGGCAACTTGACGTTCACCTGGTAGAGACCCGAGATCGCCTGCACCGCTGCACCCTGATAGAGGATGTCGGTTGCCGGCACCGTGATGCCACCCACTTCCACTGAGATCGGGATCTGCAACGGCGAGGCGTTGCGCGCGATGTCGCCCGAATCCCAGGCCGGGTTGGTGACACCCAGGCCGGTGGCGAAGATCGAGATCATGTCGCCGGGCTTGGCCGGGCGTCCCCCGGGAACCACCGCAGGCAGTGCCACCGGCGTCGATCCGTCCGGTCCGCGCGCCGCGACACTTTTGGTGCCGCTAAAGGTGAACAGGGCCGGTTGCAGCGGGCTGATGCTGGAGCTGAAGGCCGTGCTGGCGCGCTCATTGGGTAGGCCCCGATTGGCGACCACTTGCACCGTCGCGGCGTTCAGCTGATCGAACGGAGCCTGGAAGTTGATCTGCCCGGCGCTGGAAAACGTGATCGGCGCGGGCTTGCCATTCACCAGAACCGTGACACAATCCATCTGCTTGGGGAACGAGAGCAGCCGCACCTCGGCTTCGGTCGCACCACGGGAACGGCCCGCCGGACCAAAGTTGGTGCCATAGACGGACGTCAGGCCGTTGAACGCCATATTCGGCGCCCCGGAGGCGGCACTCGAGACTTCGCGAATGGTCGGAGTTTCCAGCGAACAGCCCACCCCATTGCGGACCACGGTGGAGGAGGTGTAGATCATGTCCCCCGTGTTGCCACCGCCATTGTTGGCCGCGTTGCCGGCGGCATAGAAGGTGACGTCGCCAATGTCCTCGGTGGGCGGGGTCCATTCCACTTCAAAGGTCATACGGCCATTGGAGCCCAGGAGAGTAGCCGCAGAAGTGTGGGTGGCAAACTCACGATCCCCATTGCAGGGTGCGGGCGTACCAGCCGCGCCGCAGACGACACGGGTCAAGTTGGTGGGTGTAAACGAACCAGCTTGCTTGGTTTCATTACCGGCATAGCGGGCGATCAGCTCAAAGCCCCAGCGGAGTGCATCCGGGTGCTCCACGGTGACCCTCACGGTCTGCTTGATGCCGGGGCGGTAGGATGCGGCTTCGATCGTCAAGCGGCCGCGCTGATCGGCATTGGCAGGCGCACCACGATGGCACACGGTGCAGTTGGCACCGCCATCAACCGACGCGCCGGTGCGCTGAGTGGGTGGACCGGTGGAAAAACCTAGCATGGAACCCGCGCCAATTAGAGCCAGCGCGGAAAGTGAAACAAGGCGGCTGGCCATGGTAGCCAGCGAAGTTGAGATAACGCTCATTGAACCCTCCTGAAGCATGAACAGGATCGGGATCATGGTACACGACTCCCCAATCAACGCCGACTAGCCCCGATATCCCGTTGTGACGCTAATGTACACTATTGCTCGTTAAAACGGAAGTCGTCGCGTTTAAAAAATACATTTGTCGGAGCAGAATCGTCATCGCGGCCTGAGCGCTGGAGCGGATAGTCGGGGTACCGGGCTGGGTGATACACTGGCGCCATCGCCATGATCTCTGTTTCCCTGTTTCGCCGGTCTTCGATGTTTGCTTGCGCGCTTTTGGGCGTGGTGCTCGGTCAGCCCTCGCTGCTCGCCCAGTCCAAAAAAGTGACGCTGCCGCCGCCCAACGCCACGCCTTCGGCCAGTAATCCGGCCAAGGTGGTGGCTCAACCGGCGGGCAAGACGCTGAACCTGCCGGCCGGATTTGTGGCCGAGGAGTTCGCCACCGGCTTCCAGAAACCGCGCTACATGCTGGAGCTGCCCGGTGGACCGGTATTGGTGACCGAAAGCGTCGCCGATGGTTCGGTGCTAGTGGTAAAGCCCGGCTCGGCCCCCCAAAAGCTGATCACTGGACTGGATCGCCCGTTCGGCATGGCGCTCTGGAAGGATTATCTGTACGTGGCCGAGGCCCAGGCGATCAAGCGCTATAAGCTGGACGCCAAAGCCGTGACGGTGGGCGCCGCCGAAGAGATCGTGCCGCTGAAGGGCTATGGCAAGGGCCACTGGACGCGTGGCCTGGCCTTCGACAAGAAGGGCGAGAAGCTCTATGTATCGGTGGGCTCATCGTCGAACGTCGATCCGGGCGACCCCAAGGATCGGGCCGTGGTGAATGTCTACAACCCGGATGGCTCCGGCCATCAAGTGGTGGCGGGCGGGCTGCGCAATCCGGTGTCGATCCACATGAATCCGGTCTCGGGCAAGCTGTGGTCCACCGTGCAGGAGCGCGACGGTTTGGGTGATGATCTGGTGCCGGACTTCTTTACCGAGATCAAACCGGGCGCCTTCTACGGTTGGCCCTATGCCTATATCGGACCCAACGAAGAGCCGCGCCGCAAGGGTGAGGCGCCGGAACTGGTGGCCAAAACGGTTGTTCCTGACGTCGTCCTGCCCGCGCACGCGGCCGTGATGGACTTCACCTTCTGCACCAGCAAGAAGTTCCCGGCCAAGTACCGCAACGGAGCGTTTCTGGCCTTTCGCGGCTCATCAAACCGCGCCAAGCGCGTGGGCTATTCGGTGGTGTTTGTCCCGTTCAAGGACGGCAAGCCCGCCGGTCCGCCCGAGGAGTTCCTGTCGGGCTGGATGATGGGGGCCGACGAGAAGGAAGTTTGGGGCCGGCCGGTGGGCGTGCTCCAGTTGGCCGATGGCAGCTTGCTGGTGTCAGAAGACGGCAACAACAAGATCTGGCGCGTCTGGTTCAAGGGCTAGGTGTATCGACTCGCCCCATGCGTGAGCTTGGGGCCTTTTTCGAGTACGGGATTGATGAGCCCCATGCGTGAGCTTGGGGCTTTTTTGCGGACCCGGACATAGCCCCAAGCTCACGCATGGGGCTGGACCAGCCGGACATTCGGGTCAAGGGTAGGCCGCGGTGGTCGATAAGCTCTCCCGTGCTGTCCATAAAGAAGTACCTCGAATCGGATTCCGAAGAGTTGGTGCGCTCGGCGATTAGCTCCTATCGCTCCACCTTGCAGGCGATGGCGAACAATGGCATTCAAGCCTGTCCGCCGGTCGGCCTGGAACTGCAACAAAGCCTGCTGAATCTGCAGGAACGGCTGGCGCTGGAAGCCACGGCGCGGGTGGTCAACGAAACCGGCCAGCAAGCCAGCCAGGAATTGGAGGCCTGGAGCGGGCGCGCGGCGGAGTACTTCAAACATAAGACGGAAGAGATCCGCGAAATCATGCTGATCATGGCCTCCACCGCGCAATCGGTGGGAGACCGGGATCAGCGCTACGTCGGGCGGCTGGGCGAGTTCACGACGCGCTTGCAGAAGTTTGCCACCCTCGACGACCTGGGGCAGATCCGTTCATCACTTGTGAAAAGCGCTAGCGAGCTGCGCTCCTGCGTGGAGCAGATGGAGCGCGACGGCCGTGAGGCCGTGGCCAAGCTGCAGCGGGAGCTGGCCGTTCACCAAGCCAAGCTGGACGAGGCGGAGCGGGTCGCATCCTCTGACGCACTCACCGGGGTGGCCAACCGCCGCCGCGTCGAACAAGAAATGGAATCACGCGCCGCCGTGGGCCGCGAGTTCACCATCGTGCTCTTCGACCTGAACCGCTTTAAGCCGATCAACGACACCTTCGGCCATCAAGCCGGTGACGCCGTCCTGAAGCAGTTCGCCACCGAGTTAAAGCAGGCCTTCCGGTCCACCGACTTGGTCGGCCGCTGGGGCGGCGACGAGTTCATCGCCATCCTCGACGGCAAGGCCGATCAAGCCGAGCCACAACTCGAACGCGTGCGTAAGTGGGTGTTCGGCGAATACACGATCCAAGCCAGCGGCAAAGAGCAAAAGGTCTTCGTCGACGCCTCCATCGGCATCGCCGGCTGGAGCAAGGGCGAGGCGATCACGCTGGTGATCGAGCGGGCGGACAAGGCAATGTATGTCCACAAGGGAAAGAAGGCGCGGTAGGGGTTGATCAAAGCTTGCCGTGGTAGTCAGAATTGACTACCATTAATCCGTGACGGTTGCTGAATTGCGCCGGTTGCTGCGCCGGCTAGGGTGCACCTTTGAAGAAGGAACCAGACACACGATTGTCCGGTTTGGTGGCAAGCGGTCCTTGATCCCGCGGCACCCTTCAGCCGAAGTGAAAACCGGCACAGTGGAAGGCATCTTCAAACAGCTGGGGCTAAAGCGGAGGGACTAATGGCGGGTTATTGGGCTGTTTTCGAGCCGGCGCCCGAGGGTGGTTTCGTGATCACGTTTCCGGACTTCGACTGGGGTATCACTCAAGCCGAGAACGAACCGGAAGGCGTCACGATAGCCCAGGATGCTTTGCTGACCATGATCCAGGAGCAGATCCGCCAAGCGGAACTATTACCTGCACCCGCGCGCCGCGCTCGGCGACAGGCCCGCTGGATCGAACTACCCGCCCTGGCCTCCGCCAAGCTTGAGCTCTATCGCGCCTTTCAGTCTTCCGGCATGACGAAGGCAGAGCTCGGGCGACAACTAGGCATGCACAAGGCCAATGTCGACCGCCTGTTCGACTTGCGCCATGGCTCGCGGTTGGATCAGATTGAGGCTGGGTATCGGGTGCTGGGGAAGAGGTTGGTAGTGGGGGTGGATGAGGCGGCGTAGGGCGTTAGGGTAAGGCGCTGCACCTAGACGCTCGTGTGGCGAGATTGTCGAGGTCGGCTTTTGAGATGCCAGATTCAGACCGAGGGAAGTTGATGAACGTTTAGCGTACTGCACAGTCAAGTTCAACGACCGATCTTCTCAAACAGAGCGATGTGCCACGTACCTTCAAACTCACCAAAGAGAATCTCAAATGTGCTCGCGCTTTGATTGGGCTTGACCGTAACCACACGAACAGCGTCTGCCCGTATCACGTCGATGCGGTTGTCCTTGTCGGCTTCGTCCGCAAGTCTATCTGTCCATTGCCTTATCTGATCAAATGACGGCTTTTCTAAATTTGCCTGAAGGAATTCCTTACTGGCAGAAATCAACCGCCCATCTCGAAACGCAAGAGAGCCGAATGAAGTAAAGGGACTAGTGGCCGCACGAACTGAAAATCGGCCGTCATCTTTGTAGGCGTACAACTCGATGGATCTGGGTAGAACGTCCCGACATTCCTTCTCAGTCATGCCGATTCGGAAAATGGCTCCGCCTATGCCAATGCCGGGGGGAGGAGCCGGCCGTTTCTGTGCAGCAGCAACAACGGCGGTAAACCAGCTCGCGATAGCTCGTCTTGTCAGCACCACCTACCCACCTTTCTGGCCCGGTCCTGGGCCCTTCCGATGCTTCGTGTGCTTGGCGATGATTTTCTTCACCACGGCCACGAGCTCCGGCGAACCGGAGTCTAAGAAATCCTGGAAATCCGACAACTGAGGAGAGAGCTTACCAGATACGAGGGGCGCGCCGCTGTTTACAAACTTTGGTGTTTTGCCAGATCGAGCCCCGTCTCCGCAGCGTCGGGAAATGCGGCCGGAAGTTTTGTTCGTCGTTCGATCAAGGAGACCTTCAATTCCCTGCTGAGTCCATCAGAGATGTGATGTGTAACTCTATTTCCTCATCTTCTCGTCCCGCAAGATAAAGCCGCACCGTTGCCGCCGCATCGGCGATGTCCCGCAAGCGCTCCAAATCACGCCGCATAAAGCGTCTGGGCTTCGCTCAGAATCCGCGATGAAACGCGTTCCCGGAACCACCGCTTCGAAGCGAGGTCCACTGGCCGCCCGAACAATTCAGCCAGTTCGCGCTCCAGCTTCATGTAGCCTAGCCCAGGGTGGCGGCCGGGTTGAAATTCAACTAGCAAGTCGATATCGGAATCGGGACGGGCGTCGCCCCGCGCAACCGATCCAAACACCGCTAGAGATTGCACGCCAAAGCGCCGGCAGATTTCTTCCAGCTCCGCACTAGGGATTGCAATTGACGGCATGCCTCTATTTTGGATGATCTTGGCTCCTGTTGCAGATCAATACCCTTGACCTGTTGTGAAAGTCACGCTCAAAAAGAAAAAACGGGCGACCCGAAGGCCGCCCGTAAGTGGAGCAACTAACGACTGAATGCGAATAACTTCAATTCATCCGCCACGGCCCTGAGGGTCAAGCCCCCGGTTGCCGCGCGGTTAGCGCCGGTTAGCGCCTAGTAGCGGTAGTGCTCGGGCTTGTAGGGGCCTTCGACCGGGACGCCGATGTATTCGGCCTGTTCCTTGGAAAGGGTGGTCAGCTTGACGCCGATCTTTTCCAGGTGGAGGCGGGCCACTTCTTCGTCCAGCTTCTTGGGCAGCGTGTAGACCTTCTTCTCGTAGAAGTCCTTGTTGGCCCAAAGGTCAACGGCGGCCAGCGTCTGGTTCGAGAACGAGTTCGACATCACAAAGCTGGGGTGGCCGGTGGCGCAGCCCAGGTTCACCAGGCGGCCTTCGGCGAGCATGTAGATCGAGTTGCCGCCGGGGAAGGTGTACATGTCCACCTGGGGCTTGATGTTCAGGCGGACGGCGTCGGAGGCATTCAGCTTGTCGATTTCGATTTCGTTGTCGAAGTGGCCGATGTTGCAGACGATCGCCTGATCCTTCATGTGGCGCATGTGGTCCACGGTGATGACACCGAAGTTGCCGGTGGTGGTGACGTAGATGTCGCCACGGCCCAGCGTCTCTTCGACGGTGGTCACTTCATAGCCTTCCATCGCGGCCTGCAGGGCGTTGATGGGGTCAATTTCCGTCACGATCACGCGAGCGCCCAGGCCGCGCAGGCTGCGGGCGGAACCCTTGCCCACGTCGCCATAGCCGCACACGACGCAGACCTTACCGGCCACCATCACGTCGGTGGCGCGCTTGATGCCGTCAGCCAGCGATTCGCGGCAGCCATAGAGGTTGTCGAACTTCGACTTGGTCACCGAATCGTTGACGTTGATGGCCGGGACCAGCAACTTGTGTTGTTCCATCAGCTGGTAGAGGCGGTGCACGCCGGTGGTGGTTTCTTCCGAAACGCCGCGCCAATCCTTGACGATGGTGGCGAAGATGCCGGGCTGTTCCACGGCGACCTTCTTCAGCAGGTCCTTGATGACCTTTTCTTCGTGGCTGCCGGAGGCGGAGTTCACCCAGTCCGAGCCATTCTCCATTTCATAGCCCTTGTGGATGAACAGCGTAACGTCGCCGCCGTCATCGACAACCAATTCAGGACCCTTGCTGCCCGGGTGGATGATGGCCTTCCAGGTGCAATCCCAGTACTCTTCCAGCGTCTCGCCCTTCCAGGCGAACACCGGCACACCCGCGGCGGCGATGGCGGCGGCGGCGTGATCTTGGGTCGAGAAGATATTGCAGCTGGCCCAGCGCACGTCGGCGCCCAGGTCGACGAGCGTCTCAATGAGCACGGCCGTCTGGATCGTCATGTGCAGCGAACCGGTTACCCGGACGCCGGCCAGCGGCTTAGTGGCCGCGTACTTCTTGCGAATCGCCATCAGGCCGGGCATTTCGAACTCGGCGATGTTGATCTCTTTGCGGCCCCAGTCGGCCAACGCGAGGTCGGCGACCTTGTATTCAGTGGCAATCTTGTTGAGAGTGGCTGTGCTCATATTGTTGTCATCCATCTATCGATCAGGATATGTTGATATCTTAGCGAAACCGGCAATCTCCGTCAATAGAAACCTTGCTCTATGCCTTCCATCACCAAATCGATGCGCCTGATGACCGACCCGTCCCGGCTACGGATCGTCTTACTGCTTGAAAAAGAAGAACTTTCTGTGGCGGAGCTGCAAGAGATCTTATCGATGGGGCAAAGCCGGATCTCTACCCATCTTTCCCAACTGAAGCAGGCGGAACTGGTGGAAGACCGCCGGTCCGGCAAAAATATCCTCTATCAGCTGCGAAATCCGCACCAGTGGACGGAACTGCTGAACCTGGCGCGCCAGGCCGCGGCCGAAATTCCGGAGACCGTCGCCGATCTGCAGGCGCTGAAGCTGATTCTCGACCACCGGCGGGACAAGACCCGGGCGTATTTTGATGAGCTCGCGGGCAAGTTCGGGCGGCAGTATGTACCCGGCCGGTCCTGGAAAGGGCTGGCGGAAACGCTGCTGATGTTGCTGCCCCCCATGGTGATCGCCGATCTGGGCGCGGGCGAGGGCACCTTTACCCAGTTGCTGGCACGGCGGGCGCGGCGGGTGATCGCGGTCGACAATTCAGAAAAGATGGTGGCCTTTGCGGCGGATGTCGCGCGGCGCAATGGGCTGGACAACGTCGAATTCCGCTTGGGTGACCTGGAGGAGCCGCCGATCGCTGCGGAATCGGTGGATTTGGCCTTCTTCTCGCAATCGCTGCACCATGCGCTCCATCCACTGCGAGCAGTGGAGGCGGCCTACCGGATGATTCGGCCCGGGGGCCAGATTGCAATTCTCGACTTGAAGCGCCACTCCTTTGAGGAGGCGCGGGAGCTCTATGCGGACCGGTGGCTCGGGTTTGCTGAGGTGGAGCTGCTGGGGTTTGTGAATCAAGCCGGGTTTTCGGAAACCGGCGTCTGGTCCGTTCACCGCGAAGAGGAACACCCGCATTTTGAGACGATCCTCGCCTTGGGACGCAAGCCTGTGGTCTAGCGCGGTTCTCGAGAAACCATCAGGCAATCGCGCTCAGGCGGAAGCGGCGTAGTCAGCCCCCTGCGTAAGCTTGGGGCTTCTTCCTTCGAGCGGATGAAAAAAGCCCCAAGCTGACGCATGGGGCTGAGACTGGCCGGCGAAAAGGATGCGACCGAACACCGCTGAAAGTCCTAAGTATTTTTTGACTGTCAAGTTCTTGGCGGTTGACGATAAGCCGTTCATACAGGAATAAGCAGACTCCAGCAGCCCATCAGGGCAGCGGGAGCTATTGATTGGAAGGGCAGCGTCATATGGATATCAATCCAACCCGACCCGACGCCGCACCGGTCCTCCTCGTGGACCAGCCTTTACCGGCCCGCGAGGTTGCCGAGCGGCGCGAGCTGGTGAAAGCCGTTCGAGCCATTAACGAATCCTCGGCGTTGGGCCAAAACAATGAGCTCACCTATGCCGTGGACCGCCAAAGCCGCAAAACCGTCGTGCGCATCATCAATAAACAGACCCGTGAGGTGGTGGCCCAACTGCCCTCCGAGCAGGTGCTGGAACTGGCGCGGCAGGCGCATAAGTAGACCACCGCAGCTTTTTAGCGTTTTCCACTGAAGTCCTCCACGGCCTGCGCCGATATTGCAAATAGCAATGATGGCCTACGGCGCTCACGATACCTATCTGGAAACGACGGTCCGCAGCTCTGATCCGCTTGACCTGACCAGGCTTCTCTACCGGACCGCAATCGATTCGCTGCGCCAGGCCGCAACGGCTCAACGCGCGGGCGACATTGCCGGACGCGGACGGCAGATCAGCCGGACCCAGGCGATTCTGGGGGAGCTGATCACGACGCTCGATGAGCGGCAGGAGATCTCCCGGCGGCTGGCTCCGCTTTACGAGTATCTGCTCCACATCACCCAGGTGGCGCAGATCGAACAACGGCCGGAGCCGCTGGACGAAGCTCGTCGGCTGCTGGAGACATTGCTCGAAGGCTGGCAGCAGGTCGAGTTCCCGGGTATTCCGGACGCCGCCACCGCCGCTTAATTCCTCTCCAACCCTGGAGCCGCTTGAGGGCGGCGCCGCTTGGCCGATCGCCTCAGCCGGCTAACATCCTCGTCCCTGCTCGAAGACCCGCGTGTTCACTCCAGCCCGGAGTGAAACGTCTGTAGTCGCAAAAACACGTACAGCTATAATCAGGACTCCCTGCCATCGACGGCAGGGGGCATCCCGGGGTTCGCCAACATCTCCCGGGACTTATGGAAAGGGTTCGCTGTATGGATCGGGCCAAGCCGAACGTAGTTGAGAATTGCCGCTCGGGTGCACCGGGCATTGCCGGTATGGCGCTGGTGCAACTGACCATCGCCGTCATCATCGCCACCGGAGCCGTTTGGGCGGCGCCGCCGGTACCGCTGCTCGCGCCGGGTAAGCCGGTGAACTGGTGGTTCGTGTTCAAGTTCAATACCGGCGCGGCACCGGGTTGCGCGGGGACGGCCGCGCGCGTCTGCCGGTTTGGCGGTGACGTCAAGACGGCGGACCATTTCAGCCAGCAGTTCGCATTCGCCAGCAGCGCCCGGCCAACGCTGACCGCGGGCGGGGGCTGTCTGGGCGACACGTCGGCGGACCCGGTGGGCGCGACGTTCGACCAGATCTACAACGGGAAGTTCTTCTTTGTCGTCTGGAACGACCAGTTCGACGGCCACCCCATCCAAAGCCGCGGCGCTCCCGCCGGACACTCCAAGGGGATTCTCGCCTGGGATGACAGCGGAGCCGGAGTGGTGATGCAGGTTACGACCCCCTCCTGGCCCGGCTCCGGCACCGCCGACGCGCCGCGGCAAGGCGACGGCAACACGTTGGGCTGTATCGAGGACAACAACGTGCTGGTGAGCCAACACTTCTTTGCGGCCCGCTTGAAGAAGGGCGCGGTGGCCACGATGTTGAAGGCGCTCGTCAATGCCAACGTCGTCACCGACATCACCAAGCCGCAACTGGCCCGCAATGGCGGCCCGGCCGAGATCCAGGACTTGGTGGGCAAGCTCGGGACAGCGGCCAAAAGCACCACCCCGACGATGGACAAGCTGCCCGGTGGCGTCGTCGTGATCTCCAAGCCCTCCGGTCTGCATTTGCCGCCCTGGCAGTTGACCTCGGCTATGCTGGGTGGAGAGCCGCTGCGGGTGGCCACCTGGTGGCATGCCCCACTGATCCCAACCACCACCTCCACCACCGAGATCGGCTGCTGGCTGCCGTCGCTGAGCGCGCTGGGGAAACCGGGGCCGGTGGAGATCGCCACGACCGGCACCTGGGATGGCAAGACGATTGGCCTGAAAGGCACCGCCTCAGCGCAAGGCAATCACGCCAAGATCGGTGTGTCGACCGGAACGAAGCCCTTGGCCATCTTTGGCGATCTCAACCAGCAGGGCGCGCTTTCCGGGGGGCCGTCTCAATGCGACAGCAGCCAGAACGGGCGCGGCGGGCTCTTTTTTGTGGTCAACAACCGGAAGCTGGCAGCGAGCGTCGGCGCCCTGCTTAAGGGCGAGACAGCGCCGGCGCAGTAGGCTCGCTAGCACTGGATTTGCTCGCGGCGGAGCCACTGGGCGGGGGCGCCGAGCCCGCTGTGCGCAACGTGTCGGTGACCATCTTGGCTAAGCCAAAGCCTCCGCTGGCCGCCATCACTTTGGCGAACTCCTGCTCGGCAAACTCAGTCATCGTGGAGCCGGAGGCATCCTCGCCGCTGCCCATCCAGCCGTTCTTCCCGTCACCTCGCATGGAGGCCAGCATCTGGCCGATCATCAGCGCTTCAAACTGCCCCGCCGCCTTCTGGATGTTCTCGGGCGAGTTGCGCGTCGAAGGAGCGTTGGTGGGCTCAGCCGTCGAGAAGCTGCCCGGGTTGATCAAGGGAATGGAGGGTGACATGGCGGCTTAGATCACTTCCAGGATCGCTTCAATCGCTCCGGCGGCGCGGAGGTTTTGGAAGATGGCGATGACGTCACGTGGTGTCGAGCCGATCGATTGCAAGGCCCGCACCAACTCCTCGGCTGTGGCGCCATTCTTCAGCACCAGATTGCGGGTCTTCTCTTCTTTGACGGCCACGTTGGTGTTGGGCGTGACGACCGTTTGGCCTTGCGACAACGGAGCCGGTTGCGAGACGTCGTAGTTGGTCTGCACCTCAACGCTGAGACTGCCGTGCATGATGGCGACCGGTGAGATGCGGACTTGCTTGCCCATGATGATGGTACCCGTGCGCTCGTTCAAAATGATTTTGGCCGGGCGGTCCGCCAGTACGGTCAGCCCTTCCATCTCGGCCACAAACTCGGCGGTGCGCGGCTGCCACTCGGTGGGAGTGGTGATGGCCACCAAGCCCGCATTCTCCGCCTTCGCCACGCCGCCATGATCGGAGAAGCGGCGATTGATGGCATCGGCCACGCGGGCGGCGGTCGAGAAATCCGGCTGCCGTAGCTGGACCCGGATGGTCGTGCCGGGCGTAACGGAGGGCGCCGCCTTTTCGACGATCGCTCCATCAGGAATGCGCCCCGCGGTGGGATGGTTCACCGTTTGCGAATTGGCCGCGCCGCGGCCCGCCACAAATCCGCCCGTAACCACCGGCCCCTGGGCGACGGCGTAGACATCGCCGTTGGCAGCCTTCAGCGGAGTCAGGATCAGTTGCCCGCCCTGGAGGTTCGCCGCATCGCCGAGCGCGGCCACGTGAATATCGATCCGCGTACCCGGTTGGGCAAACGCGGGCAGGTTGGCCGTGACGAGCACGGCGGCCATATTGCGGACCAGCATGGCGGTGGGGGAAACCTGAACGCCCATCCGGTCCAGCATGTTGGCCAGGGTTTGCGAGGAGAAGAAGGTTTGGCGCTTGTCGCCCGTGCCATTCAAACCCACCACCACGCCATAGCCCAACAGTTGGTTTTCGCGGATGCCTTCAATCGTGACCAGTTCCTTAAGCCGCGTGACGGGCTGCGGTGAGGGATTAACAGCAAGGGTAAGCAGTGCCAGAGTAAGCATGTGTTTCGAGAAGTTAGAACGGCAGAATGCCCATCATGATGCGGTAGAGAATATTGGGCCGGCGGATGGCATCACCGACGACGCCCTTGCCTTCAATCGAGATCTCCATCTGGCCCACACGATCGGAGGTGATGCGATTGGTGGCCGACAGATCATTCCAGCGGACGACACCCCGGATCCGTACTCGTTGACGCTCCGAGTTGGCTTGCACGTCTTTGATGCCCTCGATCACCAGAAAGCCATTGGGCATCACGTCCACCACGCGAGCGGTAAGCGTAGTCGAAAGCGTGTTGGTGCGGCTAGTGGAGCCTTGGCCCTGCATCGTAGCCGTGCTTGAAAGCTCCAGCGCGGAAGTGAGTGCGGGGACGTTCGCCCGCGGCCCGACAATGGCGGGAATGCTGGCCTTGGCGGCGGACTTGCGGCTGCTATTGGAAACACCGCTCGACACCGCGGACGCGGTATCGCTCACCACCACCGTCACCAGATCACCAATCTGCGAGGCTCGCAAGTCACGGCCCAGGTCGCCAAAGCGGCCGGTGCTGGTGTAGAGCGAGCCCGGCGAAGGTTGAAAATTGATGGCCGCCGCATCGCGGGCTGAGCGGACATACTCTTCGAGCGGTGAGGGCTTGGGCACCTTTTTCTTCGATCGTGCATAGACCGGTGCCAGTTCCCCGGCAATCAGCATCACCCACAGCATCAGGCCCGCCATCAGCCAGCGGTCAGTTCGGCGCATCGTCCCCCTCCACCTTTACCTGTCCCGGTCCGGCGACGACGCCCCGGAAGCGCTTGCCGGACGTTAGATTCTTCAACACGATCCGGTCTCCGCGACGGCCGCCGGTTTCGGCCTGGGCTTCCAGGCTCAACTTGGCTTGGCCGGCCTCCACCGTCACCGACACTTTGTCGCCCGCCAACACCTCGCGCGGCTTCACCAGCAGCCCAGCAGTCAAGGGAGCTCCGGCGCGAACGGTACGGCGCACGGTGTTCCCCATGATCTCGGCCGCGTCGCTCAGTGGAGTGGCGGCGGAAGGATGTTGCGGCATCGATCGCACCTGGATGTCTTCGGCAGTCAACACTTCGCCCGGGTGGATGTCCCGTGCCGCCACGGCGGCGTCGCGGCTGACGTGGATCTCCACCTTGGCCCACACCGGAAAGCGCCGGGCATCGCTCCCTTTGACATAGCCCCGCCACAAGCCGCTCAGCATCAGCCCGGTGCGCGGGAACTCGACCGGACCCAAGGGCACCGGCTGGCGGCTGTAGTCGAGCAGCCGCACCTCCCCTTCCGGAATCGTCTGCGCCATGGCCGTTTGCAGCTGCGCCGGGTCCAGCACGGACCACGGGCGCACCACGCAGAGATCGAGCGGCACCGCAATGGTCAGCCCTTGCCGCCGCGCGAAGGCGGCCAGCTCGACGCCCGTGATCAAGCGGCGCACGCCAAAGCGGGGTGCATAGCCGAACGTGGTCTTGGGATTCAGCTGCGCCAGTCCGGAGACACGCGCCGCCAAGTGCGACGCCAGAATCTGATCGTCCGCCACCGGCAAACAACCAGACACCGAAAGTAAAGCCGCCGATAGTGCCGTCATCGCCCGATGTTATTTACTTGCTGGTACATCTCGTCGGCCGCGCGAACCACCTTGGAGTTCGCCTCATAGGCGCGCTGGCTGACGATCATGTTGATGAACTCTTCCACCACCGACACATTGGAGCCTTCGGTGTAGCCCTGCAGTAGCGCACCCAAGCCTTCCTGGCCGCCGGGCAAGCCAATCGTCGGGTCGCCGGAGGCATCGGTGGGCATGTAGAGATTGCGGCCGATGGCATTGAGGCCGGCCGGATTGTTGAAGTTCGCCAGCTGGATCTGGCCCGCGGTCTGTGAGGCGGTTTGGCCCGGCAAGACGTAACTGACAACGCCATCAGCGGCAATGGTGACCTTCTGTGCTTCGGCCGGAATGGTGATCTGCGGCTCCAGCGGGTCACCGTCGGAGGTGACGATGTTGCCGTCGCGATCGGACTTAAAACTGCCCGCGCGGGTATAGGCCGTTTCACCGGTGGGACGGCGAATCTGGAAGAAGCCCTTGCCTTGGATCACCATGTCGAGCGGGCTGTCGGTCTGGGTAAAGTCGCCTTGCGAAAAGATGATGGCGTTCGAGACCGGCCGGGTACCCAAGCCCAACTGGAGGCCGCTGGGAACCACTGTTTGCGCTCCCGCCGCGGCACCTGGCTGGATGAAGTTCTGGTACAGCAGATCCTGAAACTGCGTGCGCCGCTGCTTGAAGCCCACGGTATTGGAGTTGGCCAAGTTGTGGGCGATATTGTCGACGTTCATCTGCTGGGCCTGCATGCCGCTGGCCGCGCTAAAAAGTGCTCGGATCAAAGTGTTCTCCTCTGGCGGGACGTGTCCGCGGGCGTAGGCCACACACGGAAGGCGTCCGGAAATCGGTCAGTAAAAATCTGTCAGTCACTAACTCACGCGGGCAATGTCATCAATGGCTTTCTTGCTCATCTCGCCATTGATCGCAAGAGCGCGGTTCAGCATCTCAAACTGCCGCATCACGTTCACCAGGCGGACCGCCATCTCCGGCGCATTGACGTTTGAAGCTTCCACCGTGCCCTGGCGAATATCAACGCCCCGGGCTTCTATCGGCTGCGCCGCCGAAAAGCTGAAGTAGTTTCCGGCGCGTTTCTCAAAGCCGGTCTGCGACGCAAAATCGACCACGGACAATCGGCCCACCGGCGCGCCTCCCTGGCGCATGGTGCCATCGGGGGCCACTTGCAGATCCAGGCGCGGGTTCAGCTTGGCGGGCTGGCCATCGGCGGTCTTGATCTCCACCTCATACCCTTCGGCGGTGGTGAGCTTGCCATCTTTTGAAAACTGGAAGTTGCCGTTGCGGGTATAGAGCGGCCCACTCGGTCCTTTGGCGACAAAGTAGCCCTTGCCGCTCAAGCCGAAATCAAGCTGGCTGCTGGAGGCGGTGAGCGGGCCCTGGCTGATGTCCGTCCACTTGCCTTCAATCACCGGCGAGACGGCGGCCTCGCCCAACGCCTCTTCTGAAAAGTATTGCCGGTACATCTCGCGGTCCGCCTTAAAGCCGGCCGTGGAGCTATTGGCGATGTTGTGCGACAACATGTCCAGCGACTCCATGCGCGATCGCAAGCCGCTGGCTACCAGTACAGTGAACTGATCCATGTGCCGCTTGTTTTTGCATTTTTGGGGCCGAAGTTAAAACTTCTGATTTTGCGGGCGATAAGAGTTCTTAAGACAATAATGAAGCGGCATAGTCTTGCCAAACGGCAGAATTCTGACAGCCCCACACTGGTTCGTGAGCCCGCAAAATCAAGGGTTTCCGCTTTGGCCCGCGGCATGCATCAGCGTGGCGCGTGACTGTTGCCACTTCGTTCACCAACACGCTGCCTAGCATTGTGGACTCCACTGCTCCGGCTGGCGCCGCGCCCGGTAGCAGCGGGGCTACGCGAGCCTCCGATCCACAGCACGCCAAGAGTGCCCGTGGGTTTGCCTCGGCCTTTGAATCCGCGCTCACGGACCGGGAAGCGAGCACCTCCGGCACATCCCATACCCGGCCGGCACAAACCAAGCCCGCCTTTGCGGCCCCGGCGCGAATGGCCCCCGATCGGCCCACGGCTTCGGCCAAAGCCCGGCCATCCCACAGCGATGGTGCTGGCGCCGAGACGCGGTCAGGGTCCAGCACGGCCACTTCGAAGACAGGGACGGCCAAGAGTTCCGGACGATCAGACTTCGCCGCCAAAGACTCCGCCGCGTCCAAGCCAAGCAACGCCGACAAAGCGAGCAGCGCCGCGAAGGCAGAGGCGGCCGACCGGCCCAATCCCACCAAACCGGGCTCGGAGCGCGCCGTGGCCAAGTCCGACGGACCCAAGGGAGATTCGTCCCAGTCCGACTCCGTGCAGTCCGACACCGTGCAGTCCAGCCCAGGCAAATCCGGCATTGGCAAAGCCGTGACCAACGTCAAGAGCGCCGCTGGAACCGGAGCCACAGAAGTTGACGCCACGACGGGGGCCGAAGCCGGCTCAACGGTCGATGCGCAGAACGACACAACCGATCCCGCGGTGACGGAACTCGCCGCCGGGGAAGGTCTGCTGGTGGTTGCGGTGAACACGGCGCCCACCGCCGAGGTACCAGCGCCGGACCTCACGTGGGGTGACCTGGAAGGCACCCAGCTGGCCAGCGATCAGCCGCAGCAACTTTCCGGCACGGAGGACACACTTCAAGACGGCCCAACCGCCGTGGTGGCTCAGCCAACTCCCGCGGCGTCGTTCCCAGCACTGGTGGCGGCCCAGACCGCCAATGCTCCGGCCACGGCCGAGTCCGCAGCGGCGGATCACCTCACGCCCCTCTCCGCGGCAGAGGAAGAAGACGAGAATCAAGAGCATTCGGCCATCGGCAGCACTCGACCGGAGACCGCCGCGGAGGCAGCAGCAGCGGCCGCGCCGCACGCGAATGCACCGGCCACCGAGGTTGCCGCAGCGGGGGCGCCCGCAGTTGCTGTCGCTGTGCCCGTCGTGGCCGCCCCCTCCACCTCCAGTGACTCGTCGTCCGACAAGGCAGCCGCTCGCGAATCCGCCAGCCGTGCCGGATCTCGACGCCCGGAAGGCAAAGAACTGCCCCAGGCCGTGGAACTGGCCCCAATAGTCTCCAAGGACCCGATCGCCTTCACCATGCAGTTGAAGGCCGCCGGAGTGGACACGGAAGAGGCGGTCTCGCGTCCAGCAACGCAAGCGTCGGCGTCGCCCCAGGCGGCTCCCGGAGCCTTGGCCAGCACGGAGCCGGGTCAGCCAACCTCAGCGGCAAGCGGCAACACCGCTCCCGACCCGCAACCGGGCTCTGAGCCGGTGAAGGCCGCGGTGGCTCCCGTGATTGCCAGCACCGCCGGCGGAGAACGCGGGTCCCGCCAGGACGGGCGCAGTGGCCAGGACGCGCCGCCCAGCCATGAGCAGGCGGCTGCGGGCGGATTCTCCACCCCGGCCACCGAGAAGCCCACCGCGGCACCGGCGGCCAGCCTGTCCACACCGCATCGCGTGGAAACGGCAGCCAACGCCGCGGCCGCCAATGCCAGCCGGGTAGTGACGGCGGCGGAAGCGGTGGCCGAAGCATCCTCCGCGCGCGTCGATCAGGTGCAGAATCTTCCTCGACCGGTGGGTCCGCAGCGGCTGGCGTTGCGCGTCGATCCGCCGCCGGTGGCGGGCACAGCGAACGTGCAGGCACCCGGCCGGGCAGTCGATCTTTACCTGGAACAAAGGGGCGCTGATGTACACTTTGCGGTCCGCTCTGCCGATCCTTCCATGGTGAGTGACCTGCAGGGTTCAGTGAAGGAGTTAAGCAACCGTTTGGAGCAGGCCGGTTTCCACACCGAAAGCTTCCTGCCCTCGGATGCGGTGCGCAGTCTAGGCCAAGCCGCGGCGTCCAATGGTTCGGCCTTCCGGGACGACGAGCCCGGACAGCGTCAGCCAAGCGAGAATCCGCAAGGCCAGAGCGGCCAGCAATCCGGCCAACGCGAGTCCCGGCAGGATCGCGAAGGCCAGCAACCGCGCTGGCGGAGCGAGTTTGAAGAGATGTTCGGCCGGACGGCGGCGGGCGCGACGGCCGCGCCACCGAGTCCACGGCCCTAAGAAATGCGGGACGCCGCCGCTTCACCAGGCATGGGCCGGGGCGGGCGTCCAGCCACTGGAAACTTGATCTGCGGCATACAACAACCAAGCGCGAAGGCAAGAAAGCGAGGCTCTCATCATGGCGACAACAACCGCCGTTTCACCCAAGAACTGGTACGACCTGACTGCCCCCTCCTCGAACACCGGGACGGCCAAAAAGGACCTCAATACCGACCCCACCGCGCAGAAAGAAATGTTCCTGCAGTTGCTGGTGGCTCAAATCAAAAACCAGAATCCATTGAGCCCCGCCGATGGCACCCAGTTTGTCGCGCAGCTATCGCAGATGACCGGCGTCGAGCAGTTGCTAGGGATGAGGCAGGATTTGAAGGGGATCGGCACATCGCTGACGCAGCCCCGCGCGACACCCGCCAACGGGGACGTTCAACTGCCCGTCAAAGTTTTGCCGTAAACGGGCACGACGGGCAATCGCCCGCCGCCTAGTAATTCACAAGCCCGCTCAAACGCATTTGTGAGGAGATCATACTTTGTTTACTTCATTTTCAACCGCTCTTTCGGCCCTTGGGGCACATACTACCGCCGTCGACGTCGTCGGCAACAATCTCGCCAATCTCAATACACCGGGCTTTAAGGCCAGCGCGGTTTCGTTTGCGGACTTGGTTACTCAGTCGCTTGGCGCCGGCTTAGGCGAAACCCAAGTTGGATTCGGCGTGGGCCGTCCGGTGACACTGCGCCAGTTTTCCCAAGGCGCCATCCAAGCCTCGAATGGCCCGTTGGACGCGGCCATTCAGGGTGATGGCTTCCTGGTGTTGAAGGATGAAAACGACGCGGTGAAGTACACACGCGGCGGCAACCTGCTGGTGGACAAGTCCGGCAATCTGCTGACGGCCAAAGGGGGCCGGGTGCAGGGCTGGTCCGCGGTGGGCGACACGATTGACACCAATCGCCCGGTGGGCAACATTGTCGTCCCGGTCGGCTCACTCAGGGCGCCAACTGCCACGTCGTCATTCAATTTCGACACCAACCTCAATGCCTCATCCGCCATTGGCGAGCGCTTCTCGACTTCACTGGAACTGTTCGACTCACTGGGCGTCAATCACGTCGTCACCGTAGCCTTCACCAAGTCCGCGACCGCCAACCAATGGGACTACTCGATCACGATCCCGGACGCCGATGTCGCCGCGCCGGTGACTCCGGTGACCGGATCGATCAGCTTCACCGCAGGCGGCGTGCTGGCCACGCCCGACTCCACCGTGGCTCCCCCGCGGCTGACCGTCACGGGCCTGCTGAGCGGCGCGGCGGACATGAACCTCGATTGGCAGATGTACAACGGCCTGACGCCGCGCCTGACCCAGTATTCGCAGCCCTCGGCGGTATCGGCCAACTCTCAGAATGGCGCTCCGGCGTCACAGTTGATCCGGGTGGGCTTGGCCGACGGCGGCTCGATCCTGGCGCAGTATTCCAACGGCCAGCAGGTGGTGGTGGGCCGGGTGGCCATGGCTTCGATCCGCAACCCTGAATCGTTGATTGCGGCCGGTGACAACACCTTCACGCTCAGCTCCCGCAGCGCACTCCCCGCCATCGGCGTCGCCGGCTCCGGTGGCCGCGGCACCATCCTGGGCGGCGCGGTGGAATCCTCCACCGTCGATATCGCCAAAGAGTTCACCAACCTGATCGTCTATCAGCGCGGTTACCAGGCCAACAGCCGCGTCATCACGACGGTGGACGAGATCAGCCAGGAGACGATCAACCTGAAGCGCTAACCTCCCCCGGGAGGGGTAGCTCTAAGGTTTTCCCTTCAATCCTCCGATGACTTCGCTTGAACAGATCGCACACTATGCTGAGGTTCCGATAGACGTTTCGGTCGAACTTGACCGGCGTATCTTGACCATCCGCCAGATATTGGACCTCGAGACAGGTTCGGTGGTGAAGCTCGGCCGTTCGGCCGGCGAGAACATCGACATCCTGGTGGGAGGGGCATTGATGGCGTTTGGCGAGATCGTGATTATCGAAGACACGATGGGCGTGCGTATCACGGACTTCAATCAAGAGGAGTAACCGCCGGAGCCCATGGTTTGAAGCCAAGGTTCCGGCGGCCGGGCGGATCCCGCAACGGAGACCCGGAATCGGCTATGGACTTGGCTTTTCAAATGATGGCAGTGTTGGCGGTGCTGGCCGGTCTTTTTGTGACCGTCCGGCTGCTGGCGCGGCGCAGTATTCTGCCCGCCCGGAAAGCGCCAGGGCTGCTGAGTATCGAAGCTCGCCTGCCGCTGACGGCCCAGCATCAGCTCCACCTGGTGCATTGGGGCGGCAAGCAGTTGCTGGTGGCCACCTTCCCCGGTGGCTGTACCACCTTGACCGAACCGGCCGCCGCCACGCCCCTCCCAGCACCTCCTTCCTCTGAGACCGTCACCCGCCACGGGGTGGGCGCATGACCCCCGGGTTATTGGGCATTCAAAGCAACGGCCAGACGTTGAGCATGCCGATGCAGATCGTCATTCTGCTGACGCTGCTGACGCTGTTGCCAGCCGTGGTCGTGTCGGTGACGCCGTTTTTGCGGATCACCATTGTGCTGCACTTCTTGCGCCAGGCACTGGGCACGCAGACCGCGCCGTCGAATCAGGTCTTGCTGGGGCTCGGACTCTTCTTGACGCTGCTGATCATGCAGCCCATTACGGGCGACATCTACGACCACGCCTGGAAGCCTTATGAGAAGGGGACGATGTCGGCGGAAAAGGCTCTGGAGACTGGCCTGGTGCCGGTGAAGAAGTTTCTGCTGAAGTTTGCGCGAGAGAAGGACATCCAGGTGATGCTGGAGGCCGCGCACACGCCCGCCCCGGCCCGCGCCGAAGATATCGACCTGCGCGTGCTGGTGCCGGCCTATGTGCTGTCTGAGCTCAAGACCGGCTTCCAGATTGGCGCGGTGCTGTTCCTCCCGTTCCTGATCATCGATCTGGTGGCGGCCTCGGTGACGCTCTCGATCGGCATGGTGCAGTTGCCCCCGGCGATGCTGTCGGCGCCCTTCAAGATCCTGCTGTTTGTGCTGGTGGACGGGTGGAATCTGGTGATCGGTTCACTGGTGCGGAGCTTCGCCTGATGTTGCCTCACTGCTTTGAAATCGCGAGGAAGCCATGACCCCGGAAAGTTCCGCTGAGTTGATCCGCCAAGCACTGATGACCACCTTCTGGCTGAGCCTGCCGCTGCTAGCGGTGGGCTTTGTGGCGGGCATCGTGATCAGCCTGCTGCAGATCGTCACCTCCATCCAGGACCCCGGCTTCGGCACCGTCCCGCGCCTCGCCGCCTTTCTGTGCGCCATGTTGTTCTTTCTGCCGATGATCCTGCGAGTGCTGATGACCTACACAACGAAGCTGTTGGGGGACTTTACGCCCTATGCCCGCTGACGCCATCGCAAGCGACGTGCTGTCGCGGAGCGTGGGGATTGGCCTGCCGGTGGTGCAGGGCTTTGCACTGGTGCTGGCGCGCGTGGCGGGGCTGTTCTCATTCGCGTCCCTGCCCGGTGGCCGCAGCTTGGTGGACTTCGGCAAGGCGATGTTTGCCCTCTCGCTGACCATCGCGTTGTATCCGTTCTGGCCGAAGCTGGAAGCCACTAGCGACCCCTGGAAGCTGGCGCTGTGGGTGCTCGCCGAGGCGGCCATGGGCCTCACGATGGGGCTGATGGTGGCCCTGTCGCAAGAGTGCCTGTCCTTCGCCATGCAGCTGATCGCGACGCAAGCGGGGTATAGCTACGCCACCTCGATCGACCCCACGTCGCAGGCCGATTCAGGCGTCCTGCCGGTGATCGGCCAGTTGTTTGCGGGACTGCTGTTTTTCGCCCTGGGCCTGGACCGGCACATCATCAGCGCGCTGGCCACCAGCTTGCAGACGATGCCTCCGGGCGAGGTCACCCAGCTTCAGTTGCGCGCCCCGGCGGAGGCGATCCTGCGTTTGTTCAGCGCGGTGTTTGTGACTGGGCTGCGGCTGTCGCTGCCGGTGGTGGCCTTGCTGCTGATCCTTGATTTGTCGCTGGCGCTGATGGGGCGGCTGAATGCGCAGCTCCAGCTGCTGACGGTGGCGTTTCCGGCCAAGATGCTGCTCTCGTTGACGATTGTGGCCATCTGCGCGCCCGCCATGGCGATGGTGTTTGAAAAGCAGGCCTTCCAGGTGATGGAGACGCTGCAACAGTTTGTCCACCCACCGCCACCCCAGGGGGCGCGATGAGGGCCATTGCGATTGCCCCACCCGAACATTGGGCGGGGGTCTTGATGCCTGCCACCCACCATGTCCGACGCTTCCCAACGCACAGAAAAACCAACTCCCCACAAACTGGAGAAGGCGCGCAAGGAAGGCCGGTTTGCGGTCAGCCGGGAGGCGCTGTCGGCCACCACGTTTACCGTCTCCACTTGGCTGATCATCAATTACCTGCCCTCCTGGCTGAACGACATGCAGACGCTGTGGCGGTTCCTGCTGCAGCAGGCCTTTGCCGCAGACCTCAGCTGGCTGGGCGCGCTGCGGTTGTGGAAGCTGATCATCACGCTGAACTTCTTCCCGCTGCTGGTGGCGGGCGCGGGCGTGGCCTTGGCCGGGCTCAGCATCCAGATGGCGATGACCGGCTTTGGCTTTGCCGGTTCCAAACTGGCGCCGGACTTCAGCCGGCTCAACCCCCTGTCCAAGCTGAAGGAGATGCCCTCGCAGAACATGGGGCAGCTGTTCCAGGCGCTGGCGATGCTGACCATCTTCGGCGCGGTGGTGTGGGTGCAGATGGCCGGCTGGATTCCCGCCCTGGTGCGCTTGCCGCTGGAGCAGTTGCCGACGGCGCTGGTGGAGATTGGCGA
This sequence comes from Acidobacteriota bacterium, assembly GCA_026394055.1. Lineage (GTDB taxonomy): Bacteria > Acidobacteriota > Terriglobia > Bryobacterales > Bryobacteraceae > JAPKYZ01. The sequence goes on along the minus strand of JAPKYZ010000045.1, from coordinate 61,794 downwards.
GACGATCCGCGATCTGCTGAAGAAGGCAATCCTCGTGTTCGGGCTGCTGGGAGCGGTGGACTTCATCCGCCAGAAGATGAAGTTCGACAAGGAAATGCGGATGTCGAAGCAAGAGATCCGCGACGAAATCAAGGAGTCCGAAGGCAGCCCGCAGATGAAGCAGCGGATCCGGCGGCTGCAGCGCGACGCCGCCCGGCGCCGGATGATGCAGGAAGTGCCGAAGGCGACGGCCGTCATCGTCAACCCGACGCACTACTCGGTGGCCATTCGCTTCGACATGAACTCGATGGCCGCGCCGCTGGTGGTGGCCAAAGGCAAAAACTACTTAGCTCGCCGCATACGCGAAATTGCCATCGCCAACGAGGTACCCATCGTAGAGAATCCGCCGCTGGCGCGGTCACTGTACAAGAGTGTCGACGTGGGCAAAGAGATTCCCGCCACGCTCTACCGGGCGGTGGCCGAGATCCTGGCCTACATTTTCCGGCTGTCGCAGGCCCGGTCCGGGCCGCGGAGGTCGCGCTAATGGCCGGGGTCAGAGTGTCAGGCAATTCTCAACCAAGGAGGTTCCGCTAAATGGCTTCACCCGCGGTCACACCCGCCAAGCTGCCCGTGAATGCCAAGGCGATCTCCTGGGCTGACCTGGCCGTCCCGCTCACCGTGCTGGGCATTGTGATGGCGATGATCGTACCGCTGCCAGCGGTGGTCATCGATCTGTTGATCTCGGCCAACATCGCCATCTCGGTGGTGGTACTGCTGGTGGCGTTGTACATCACCAAGCCGGTTGAGTTTAGCGTCTTCCCCACCACGCTGCTGTTGCTGACACTGTTCCGGCTGGCGCTGAACATCTCGTCGTCGCGCCTGATTTTGCTTGATGGCAGCAAAGGCACGGCCGCGGCCGGCCACGTGATTGATGCCTTCGGCAACTTTGTCGTCGGCGGCAACTTCATCATCGGACTGGTGATCTTCCTGGTGTTGATCGCCATCCAATACGTCGTCATCAACCATGGCGCGGTGCGTATCTCCGAAGTGACGGCCCGCTTCACCTTGGACGCCTTGCCCGGCAAGCAGATGTCGATCGATGCCGATCTCAACGCCGGCCTGATTGACGAAAGTGAAGCCCGGATCCGGCGGCGGGCGTTGGCGGCGGAAGCGGAATTCTATGGCGCCATGGACGGCGCTTCGCGCTTCACCCAGCGCGATGCCGTGGCGGGCATCATGATCACGGCGATCAACATCATTGCCGGCTTCCTGATCGGCGTGCTGCAGCACAACATGGACATCAGCAAGGCGCTGAAAACCTACACCGTGCTGACAATCGGCGACGGCCTGGTGACGGTGATCCCGGCGTTGATGATCTCGATCTCGGGCGGCTTGATCGTCACTCGCGCGGGCGCTGACACGCAGTTGGCGGGCGAGTTCCGCAAGCAGGTGTTTGGCGCGTCGGAGCCCATCTATCTGGCTTCGGTGGTGCTGATGGCCATCGCGCTGGTGCCGGGCTTGCCGAAGATCCCTTTTCTTGCCTTGAGCGGCGCCCTTTTCTACATGGGCCGGAACCTGGTGCGGAAGGCGGCGGAGGCCGAGGCCCAGAAACCAGCCGCGGGCGCGGGCGCCACCCAGGCGGCCAAGGACACACCGGAGGCGTTGCTGAAGGTGGAACCGGTCTCGGTGGAAGTGGGCTTGGGTCTGGTGAAGCTGGTGGAAGGTGGCGCGAATTCGCCGCTGCTGCGCCGCATCGCGGGCATCCGCAAGCAGCTCGCCTCCGACTTGGGCTTCGTCCTTCCGGCCGTGCGCGTGACGGACAACTTGGGGCTGCGGGCGCGGGAGTACTCGGTGCTGCTGAAGGGGGTCGAGATCGCGCGCTATGAGCTGCCGGCTGGGTGCGAGATGGCGCTGGCACCGTCCGGCAACCGGGCCCATCCCATTGAGGGTCTGCCCGGCAAGGAACCGGCCTTTGGTCTCGATGCCATCTGGATTCCCTCCGCCTCAGCCGATGCGGCGCGGGAGGCCGGGTATACCGTCGTCGATCCGGTGAGCGTGCTGGCGACGCATTTTGCCGAACTCGTCCGGCGTCACGCGCACGAGCTGTTCGGCCGCCAGGACGCCAAGAAGCTGCTCGACCGCGTGGCGGAAGAAAATCCGCGCGTCGTCGAAGACCTGGTGCCGAAGCTGTTGAGCCTGGCCACCGTCCAGAAGGTGATGCAGAACCTGTTGCGGGAGCGCGTCACCATTCGCGACGCGGTATCGATTCTGGAGGCACTGGGCGAAGCGGCCCAGATCTCGCATAACCCGATTCTGTTGACCGAATATGTCCGCCAGGCGATCCGGCGGGCCGTCATCCGGCCCTACTTGAGCGGCCAGGATCTGCGCGCCTGGTTCCTGGACCCAACGGCCGAGCAGTCCTTCGAGGCGGCCGTTGAGCACGGCGAGCATTCCTCGCACCTCAACCTGCCGCCCCAACGCATCCGGGATTTGGTGGACCGCCTAACCGCAATCGCCGGACCTGCCGATGCTTCTACAGTGCTAGTCACCGGCATGCAGGCGCGTCCGTTTATCCGATTGATCGCGGAGCCCAGTTTGCCGGGCCTGGTGGTGCTATCGCCCAATGAAGTGCCGCCCGGGGTGCGGCTGATCTCGAATGGAACGGTGGGCTGAGCCGGAGCGGTAACCGCCCGGAACCCGGCCAAGGAGCCATCTGATGCGCATCAAATCATATTTTTCAGCCACAGTTGAAGCCGCGGTCTCAAAAGCCCGCCAGGAGCTGGGCGATGACGCGCTGTTGCTGAACGCCCGGCCGTCGCCGGATGAGGCGCTCCATTTAGGTGCGTACGAAGTTGTGTTTGGCGTGGAAACGCCGGTGGTGCCCCCCACGCCGCCCCGGCTGGAGCGCACGATGCCGCCGCCACCGCCGCCGCTGCCGGATGTGGGTCCGGAAGAGGCCGACAGTCTGGCGGGCTTTCTGGCGCAACAGGACATCTTCCCCGCCCTGGTGCACGCCATCGAATCCAGCCTGGACGACGACATGGTGACCGAGCAGCAGCTCTCCCGCGCACTAGCACGGCGGCTGAACGTCAGTTCTACCCTGGACGGTCCAATGGCCTTTGTCGGCCCGCCGGGAAGCGGCAAGACGACGCTGCTGGTGAAGCTGGCCATCCGGGAGTCGGCGGAGCAGCCGGTGACCGTAGTGTGTGCGGATTCGCAACGGATCGCCGCATCGGAGCAGTTGCGGACGCTTTGTTCCATCGCCGGTTTGACATTTGAATTCGTGGGGCAGCCGGAAGGCCTGCCGGCGCTGGTGGAGGCTCATCAGGAGGCCGGACGGCTGGTACTGATTGATCTACCAGGGTTTGGACCTTCTGAGCTAGGGCCGGCTCGATCCTGGCAAGCGGCCCTGACGAAAATTTCTTCACTAACCCCGGTTTTAACCTTAACGGCCACCGCCCGCACTGCCGATCTAAGGCTTATGGTGGGGCGTTACCAGATATTCCAGCCCCAGAGATTAGCGTTTACACACGTAGACGAGACCAGTGTATGGGGTGGCGTGTACAGCGTAGCGGCGGAGACTGGTTGGCCGGTGGCTTGGCTTGGAACCGGACAATCGATCCCCGAGGACGTTGAACCCGCCTCCGTGCGCCGGATCGCCGACGGGGTGATGGGCATAAGCGGCAAGGCGCGAGCCGCAGCGGCGACAGCAGGATAGACATGAGCAAACGGTATGGCACAGCGACGGCGACGGAAACCGAAAGCGGTGAACGCGAACGGCTCATCCTGGAGCACATGCCTCAGGTGCGGCTCATCGCGCGCCGCATCCATGAGCGGTTGCCGGAAAGCGTCAGCCTGGAAGATCTCATCTCCACGGGCGTCATCGGTCTCATCTCCGCGATCGACCGGTTTGACCCGGGCCATAACGTGAAACTGAAGACCTACGCCGAGTACAAGATCCGCGGCGCCATCCTCGACAGCTTGCGGGGTTTGGACTGGGCTCCGCGGCAGCAGCGCAAGCGCGCCAAACAGATCGAAGCCGCCATTGGCCTGCTGGAGCAGCGCTTCAAGCGCCAGCCGACCGAAGACGAGATCGCCGCCGAGTTGGGCATCGAGATTTGCGAGTACCGCGACTGGCTGCTGGACTCCCGCAGCGTCAACATCGGCAGCCTGGAAAGCAGCGCCCCGGAAGAAGAAGGCCGCGACCTGCTGAAGTTTATCTCCGACAAGGAGGAGAACTGGCCCAATCGTCTCCTGGAGCGTTCCGAACTGGAGCGTCTGCTGGCGGAGGCCATCGAAAAGATGCCGCAGATTGAACGGACCACGCTGAGCCTCTACTTCCACGAAGAGCTGACTCTGCGGGAAATCGCCAAGATCGTCAATCTGCACGAATCACGGATCTCCCAGCTGAAATCCCAGGCGATCCTCCGTCTCCGCGCTTACATCGAAAAGCGCTGGCCGATGATGAAAGGCACGCCGGCCCTGAGCGGCCGCCCGCGCTAGACTTCCCGTGTCTGAGCTCGCCACCCAGAACGAACTGATCAGCTGGCTTCGGATCCGCTTCGAAGAAAAGCTGGCCGACGTCATCGATTCGATGACGGGAGAGCGGCCCGCGATCAAAGCGGTGGAATCCACCGAACCGCTGGAGCGCCTGGAGACGTCCGTCGCCTGGTGGACCCCGCTTTCATTGGGGCCTGAAGCCGGCCTGGCCACGGTGTTTCCCATCGAGACCTGGCGGGCGATCGGTCAAAGCGCCCTGGTGGCGGTGGGCATCGAAGATGGCGACGATGACAGCATCCGCGGCACCTTCCTTGAAATCCAGAGCCAAGCGCTCACCTCCGTGCTGTGGGATCTGGGCCAGCGCGCGAAGGTGGAAATCACCATGGAGTCCGGCCGCGCCCTGGAGCCGACCGACACCTTCGATTTCCAGCGCTACCAGTTAGGCGACGGCTCTCCGTTTGAGCTTGGTGTTTCCAGCGCCCTGATCGATCAGGTGATCGCGCTGGCCTATGAGGCCGACAGGCCCCGGGACGCCAAGGCGGCGGCCGCGGCGGCGGGCAACGGCCTGTCGATGTCGCGGTCTGATTCCGGCGACGGCATGGGTTCGAGCGGAGCCTCCACGCTGGACTTGCTGCTCGACGTGGAGCTGCCGGTCAGCGTCTCGTTTGGACGGGCCCAGGTGCCGCTCAAAGACGTCCTGAAGCTCACCTCCGGCTCGATTGTGGAGTTGAACCGCACCGTGGCGGAGCCCGTGGAAATCATCGTCAACAACTGCGTCATCGCTCGCGGCGAAGTGGTGGTGGTGGAAGGCAACTACGGCATCCGAATTCAGGAAATCATCAGCCGCGCAGAGCGGCTACGGACACTCAACTGATGATCACCCTCTATATCGCACTCACTCTTTATGTGTCGCTGGCCGCTGTCGCCGGTGCGGCACTGTGGGGATATCTCCAGCTCAGCCGTGAGATCGCGCTGCTGAGACGGAGAGTCCATCCCGCCGCCACGGCATCGGCGGCAGCAGCAGGAGCATCGGCCTCCTCTTCGGCGCCGGCGGGCAAGCCCAGCCGCGCCAGTTCCCCGCTCGATGCCCGCGCGCAGATCCTGCGCCTGGACCGTCAAGGCGAATCGGCCCACACCATCGCCGCCGCCATGGGCATGCCGCAAGCGGAAGTAGAACTCACCCTGAAGCTGGACCGGATCAAGTCCACCGGCGCCTAGGGCGCCATCAGCAACGCAAATAACGAACACCCGGGAGACCGGCGGCGACTTGCCGTCCTCTCCCGGGTGTTCGTGTTTATGGGCCTTTGATGGCGCTAGAAACCCAGCCGCAAGCCTACCTGCAGGTTACGGGACCCGCCATTTTCCTGCCCCTGCGTAGCCGTGATGCGGCCGAAGTTGGCCGCGCTAACGTTCAACGACGGGATGTCGAAATTGGGCGTATTGGTGAGGTTGGCGGCAGAGCCTTCCAGTTGCAGAAACACCTTTTCGGTGATGTTCACACGCTTCTGCATCTTGAAGGAAAGGGTCGCCGTACCGGGCCCGATCAAGCTACCCGGGCCGACGTAGCCAAACCGGCCAATGGTGCCGTTGTTCGGCAAATTGACCCCGTTGGCGTCGCGGCCGGGGATACGGAAGGCGGTCTTGTCAAACCAGGCCTCGATGGTGCGGGCATTGCCGTCCAGGTTGCCGTAGGAGGTACCGGCGTAGTCCGGCCGGTTGGTGGCGCGCTGGGTGAGCTGGGTGCCGCTGGGGTCGGTGACGTTGCCGGTGGTGGGCGTCAGATACTGGCCGCTCTGCACCAGCAGGATGCCGGAGGTCTGCCACCCACCCACCACCAACTGCGCGATCTTGCTGTTGCCCACCCACTTGCCAAACGGCAGATCATAGGCAAAGGTGGTCAACCAGCGCTGGCGCCGGATGCCGGGCGTATTGCCGTAGTCCAGGCGCAGGTTGAAGCGATCGGTCGGCACGGAGCCATTCTCCGAGGCAAAGCCACTGCCATTGGAGCCCACCGAGTTGGTCAACCCCTTGGCCCAGACGTAGGAGGTCTGGAAGAACAGGCCGCTCTTGTAGCGCTTCATCGCCTCAACCGTCAGCCCTTGGTACCAGGCGCGCGTGTTGGGGTCGCGCGTGTAGATGATGTTCCACACCGGGAAAGGCCGGCTCAAGCGAGCGGTAGCGAAGCCGACGTTGTTGACGGGCACCTGATTGAGGTCGGGGCTCGAGAACATCTTGATGGTCTGGGAGCCGGAATAGGTGGCGCGGAAACCGATCTGGCCGGGCAGCTCACGCTCAAAGGTGAGGTTCCACTGCTGGGTGTAGGGGTCGGCTCCATCAAACTGGGTCGCGCGGCGGAAGTCGGGCACGGAGAGCGTGCCCAGGCCGGTGCCGAACGGACGCGGGAACTGCAGACCCGGGACACCGTTCACCAACTGGTTGGGAAAAGTGCGCGCGTCGGAAACGTGGATCCCGGTGATCGTGTAGAACACTGATCCCAGGACCGTCGCCGTATAAATGCCATAGCCACCACGAATCACCGTCTTGTTGCCAAACGGGCGATAAGCAAACCCAAAGCGAGGCGCCACGTTGTTGAAGTCGGTGTAGCGCAACGTTTCCGGCAAGCCCGCTTCTTTGGCGGTGATGATCGGCGTGTTCCCAATCGAGGCGATGAAGGCCGGCGAAGTGAACTTGCGCGCCGCTTCGTTGGCGATGATGACGCGGCCGCCGGGACCCGGAGCCGCCCGGTCAAACTGCGACGTCGTCAAGGCGTTGTCGTAGAACATCGGGTGGATCTCGTAGCGCGCGCCGAAGTTCAGGGTCAGCTTGGGCGAGACCTTCCAGTCATCCTGCAGGTAGAAGCCCATGTGGTAGGTGACGCCATCCACATCCTTGCCCGTGTTGGCCAACTGCGTCTGGTTGGGGATGCCCAGCAGGAAGTCGGCAAAGCCATAGCCGGAATACTGGCCGTTGAAGGCGTACGTACCCATGTCATCACCGGTGAAGAAGGAGGTGATGTCGGTGGTCCGCAGCCGGCGGATGTCGGCGCCGAACTTCATCGTGTGCGCGCCCCGAATCCAAGTAAGGTTGTTGGCGAACTGGTAGTTGTTGCTTAGGGTCTTGGCTTCGCGGCCGGTGCCGGGGCCATTGAAGCCATTGATGCTGATATCGGGCACCTGCGAACCGGCCGGCGGATCGGACCGGATGCCTTCCATCCCAATCGACTTCATCAGGCCAGGCCCGTCAAAGGTGCCGTTCTTGCCAAAGGTCGATAGCGAGGTCTGGTTGGCGTAGCCGAACCGGAATTCATTCAACAGGTTGGCCTTGATCACCCAGTTCCAGGCGCCGATCAGATTCTTGGGGTCAAGGCTCGAGGTATTGCTGCCCAGCGTGTCGTAGAAGGTGTTGGGCGAGATGCGGTCAATGGACTTCGAGGAGTAGCGGAAGAAGACGCGCTGCTTTTCCGAGAAGTTGTGGTCGACGCGGATGTCGTACTGGTCGTTATTGTTCTGGCGGCCCTGCTGCAACGAATAGTTGGGCGAGCCCACATTGTCGCCACTGCGAGTGGGCAGCGGGTACAGCGCGTCCAGCAAGCCGCGCGACTGGCGCGAGATGCGCGCGGTGGGGATGATGTTGCCCGCAAACGGCACGTTGTTGCCCAGCGGATCGCGCAGCGCCGAGCTCACACTGGACAGATTGCCGGAGCGGAAGCTGGACGGCGGCACAATCTGGTTGATCACCGCCTGGGCGCGATACTTCAGGCTCTCAAATGCCCCAAAGACGAACGTCTTGTTCTTGATGATGGGTCCGCCCACGGTGGCGCCATAGTCGTTGGAGACCTTGAACGGCGTGCGAGCCGCGAAGAAGTCGCGTGCGTCAAAGGCGCCATTCTGGTGATACCAGTAGCCCGTCGCATGGTACTGGTTGGTGCCGGAGCGCGAGGTGACCGTGATGTCGCCAGCCTGCGCAAATTCGGCATTGTTATTGGTGGAGCTGACGCGGACTTCATCCACGGAATCGGCCGTGGGGAACATCTCGGTCAGCACGCCATTGGAGCGGACGTTGATGTTCGAGATACCGTCCACCGAAGCCGTGGTCTGGAACGGCATGCCGCCGCCGACCGAGTAGCTGCCGCCGCGGTCCGGTTGAACGCCGGGCGCCGTGGAGATGATCGAGTAGAAAGTGTTGGACGTACCAGCGCGGTAGTTCACCGGCAAGCGGTTCACTTCGTTGGCCGACTTCGAGTCCATGATGGTGGACATGTCGGTCTGCACCACCTGGCTCTGCTCCACCACCTGGACTTCCGTAGTGGCGGCCGCCACTTCCAGCGCCATGTTGGCGCGAGTGACTTCACGGGCGCGTAGAGCCAGCTTTTTCGAGGTGGCCGACCGGAAACCCGGTGCTTCCACCAGCACGTCGTACTCGGCCGCGTCCAGATTGACAAAGGCGTAGTTGCCGCTGCCGTCGGTCTCTGTACGGCGAGTTTCGCCCGTGGAGGTACGGGTGAGTTTGACGCTCGCTTTCGCGATCACCGCACCGGAGGGGTCGGTGACCAGGCCCCGGAGCTCACCAAAAATCGACTGCGCGGGCAGGGGCGCCGCAACAAAAAGTGCGACAAGCGAGAGGACGAGGTTCCGCATTCCCGTTAGGGTAGCGGGTCAACATGAGCATCAGATAACGGCTTCGTGACTACTAAGTCAACCCCGCCTTTTTCCACAGCTCACTCACGCGAGCCACGATTTCCGGCGACATCTTAATGACATCGGGCCAGGGCCGGGTGAACCCTTCCGAGGGCCACTTTTTGGTGGCATCGACGCCCATTTTTGAGCCGTAATTGGCCAAGCGTGAGGCGTGGTCCAGCGAATCCACCGGGCCATGCGCGAACTCGATGTCGCGCTCCGGGTCGATATTGTTCAGTGCCTTCCAGGCCACTTCGCTGACGTTGTGGATATCCACATCCTCGTCCATCACCACGATCACTTTGGTGAACATGGCCTGGCCCAGGCCCCAGATGGCATGCATCACTTTGCGTGCATGGCCCGGGTAGGACTTGCGGATCTTGATCAGCATCAGGTTGTGGAAGATGCCTTCGGCCGGCATGCACATATCGATCACTTCCGGCAGTTGCATCCGCATCAGCGGCAGGAAGATCCGCTCGATGGCCTGCCCCATATAGAAATCCTCCATCGGCGGCGGACCGACGATGGTGGTGACATAGAGCGGGTTCTTGCGGTGCGTGATGCACTCAATGTGGAAGACCGGGTAGTCGTCTTCGAGTGAATAGAAACCCGTGTGGTCGCCAAATGGCCCCTCGCGGCGCAGTTCGCCCAGGTTGACATAGCCTTCCAGCACAATCTCCGCCTGCGCCGGCACTTCAATGTCGGAGGTTTCGCACTTCACCATCTCGACGGGCTTCGACCGCAGGAACCCGGCGATCATCATCTCGTCGATATCGGGCGGCAGGGGCAGGATGGCGGAATAGATGGTGGCGGGGTCGCAGCCGATCGCGACGGCGACGGGCATGCGGGTCTCTTTGCCTTCAGCCTGCAGGCGGCGGTAATGCTCGGCTCCCTGCTTGTGCGTCTGCCAGTGCATGCCGGTGGTCCGCTCATCATAGACCTGCATGCGATACATGCCGCAGTTGCGCTTGCCGGTGACGGGGTTCTTCGAAAACACCATCGGCAGCGTGATGTAGCGGCCGCCATCGTCGGGCCAGCAATGGAGCACCGGAAACTCGTTCAGGTTGATGTCGGCGCCCTTGCGGATCACTTCCTTGCACGGGCCGTCTTTGACGATCTTGGGGAAGAAGGCGCCTACTTCCGCCAGGATGGGCAGCATTTTGAGCTTGTTCAGGAACCCGTCCGGCATCTTCATCTGGAGAAACTCCGAGATGCGGGCCGCGATCGAATCCATGTTGTCGGTCTCGAGCGCAATCTGCATGCGCTTGGGCGAAGCAAAAGCGTTGATCAGCAGCGGGACACTGGAGCCTTTGGGCTTTTCAAACAGCAGAGCCGGGCCGCCCGACTTGACGCTACGGTCAGCAAACTCAGTGATTTCAAGATGGGGGTCCACCTCAAACGGGATGCGCTTCAGCTCGCCAGCTTTTTCGAGAGCGCGCACAAACTCGCGCAAATCCTGATAGGACATGAATGTTCCATTATCCGGCTTCGCGCGCCGGCCTGGGAGTTGGATGCCACCGCTCAGGGCCGCGCGAGAAATTCCGAGACCGCGGCGATCACTTTTCCGGCTTCGCAACTGGTGGCCATATGGCCGCAGTTGCTGGCCAGCTCCAGTACGGCAAAGCCGCCGGAGCGCGCCATCTCAAGCGACGGCAGTGGATTCACCATGTGATCCTGCAGCGCCGCCACCACCAGCGTCCGCGCCTTCACCTGCGCAGCGGCCTTCTCAAGACTGGTCCCGTGAGTCGCATCGGCCGACATCATCGCCCGCAGCTGCGACGCCCAATCGAGCGGATGCGGACCCTTGGCTGCGCCCTCATCGAGCGACTTTTTGAGCGCGGCGAACTCCTCCGGCTTGGTGTGCGTCGCCCGATACTCGGGCGTATAGAGCGCAAACTGATGCACCTGATTGACGCCGCGCATCGCGGACCGAAGATCGCCACCTGTCGCCTGGGCATTTTCGATGATGCTCAGCTGGGCTTGCCACAGCAGCAGATCGATGGCCGTGAGCTTAGGGGAGCCGATGATAGGCACCGCGCGCTCCAGAAAATCGGGGTACGCGGTCATCCATTCAAACGTCTGCATGCCGCCCATCGAGATGCCGGTGACGGCGTAGAGATGGTTGAGACCCAGCTTCTCTTTGAGCAGCCGGTGCTGGGAGTTCACCATGTCGCGGATGGTGAAGCGCGGAAAGGTGCCGGTGGAGTTCGAAGGCGACGAACTGACGCCATTGCCCAGCGCATCCACCGTAATGACGAAGAACCGCCCCGAGTCCAGCTGCTTGCCCGGCCCGATGAAAGCAGCCAGATCTTGGCTCTTGCCTCCGAACCAAGTGGGAAACAGGATGGCGTTGGACTTGCCGGCATTCAGCTGTCCATAGGTCCGGTAGCCCAAGCGGCATTTGGCCACCGTGTCGCCCGACGCAAAGCGGAAGTTGTCCAACTCCGCAAACTGCAAATCCCCATCGGCCGCGAAACACGAGGCGGTCAAAAACCCAATAACGGCAAAGCGCATGAAGACGATTCTACGCCGGGTATGGGTTCCTGCCGGCGAGCTTGACGATGGGACATTTTTGCCCCATCATCGAGTGATGAAGGGGGCCGAGTTCCTGCGCAAGCTGCAACGGCTAGCTAAGGAGCGCGGGGTGACCCTCCGCGTTGATGTGGGCCATGGCAAGGGCAGCCACGCAACTCTGTTCTACGGCAGCCGCCGGACGACGATTAAGGATCGCAGGCAGGAACTGACCAAAGGCGCGGTGGCTGGAATGTTAGCCCAGCTTGGGCTGAGAATCAGTGATTTCGAAGACTTGAATAACCAGGAGTAGTCGTTCATGGAATTTAGCTATCCAGCCATCTTCAGCCATGACACGGATGGAATCACGGTGAGCTTTGCTGACCTGCCTGAGGCGTGGACTTCCGGAAAAACGATGCCTGAAGCGATCGCCCAGGCAGAGGATTGCCTGGAGACGGCGATCGGCTCACGAATCAAGGAAGGCGACGAAGTGCCCATGCCCTCCCCAGCAAAGCGCGGCCAGCAGCTCATCACCCTGGGGCCGGTGATGGCGGCCAAAGCGTCGCTGTACGGATCAATGCGAACCAGCGGCATGACCAAGTCAGAGCTGGCCCGCCGTTTGGGCGTAGACGTGAAGGAGGCGCGCCGGTTGCTCGACCCCTGGCACCCCACGAAACTACCCCGCTTGATGCAGGCACTGGCATTGTTTGGCCAACGGTTGGTTGTCACCATCAAGGCGGCCTAGCCGCCGCTTGCTTGAGGCGTCGGCCTGGCCGGCATCTTGTTGCGCTCAGTGCGTGTCAGCCGATGGTCAAGTCCGACGGAGCCGCCCTGCTGGCGGTGCGCCAGTATCTTGAGGCAGATGAGCGGGGAGATGTCCCGGCCATGGAACGGATGGAGCGGCACCCGCCCCCTCAAACAGAGTCCACTCGCCGGATGCTTGAGTACCGGCGTCTCCATCCTCGCGAAGATCTACAGACTGCACTGCATCAGGGTGGATATCATCTGGTGCGCGTGTTTGATGAGCGGCCTGAAGCTGCCCCCAATGTCCGCAGCGTCGCTTATGAAATAGCCACGGCCACCGGACGGACACTCAAGCAGCGGCATTTCGTCCGCCGGATGGGAGGCCGCTGGTTGATCGTGCAGAGCGCCCGGCTGGATGAGTATTTGCAGCCCGCGAGCGAGATCGGTGCGCCGATACCCACCCCTTAAACAGCGCGGCGCAGTGGACCTGCCGGGTATCATCATTGGTAGAGATGGCTCAACGAACTGCATTCGTCACCGGCGCCAGCCGCGGCATTGGCCGCGCTTGTGCCCTTCAATTGGCTGCTGCCGGGTACCGCGTCGCCCTGGGCGCGCGCAACCGTGAACTGCTGGAGCAAGTCGCGCAAGAGATCCGGGCCGCGGGCGGCGAGGCGTTTGCCGTGACGATTGATTTGGGCTCGCAGGAGTCGATCAAAGAGGCGATGGCCACGGTGGCCAAGGAGTTCGGCGTGATCACCGTGCTCGTGAACAATGCCGGCATCACGCGCGATGGCTTGTCGATGCGCATGAAGCGTGAAGATTGGGACGCGGTGCTGAACACCAATCTCTCCGGCGCCTTTTTCTGTTGCCAGCAGGCGATGCCGGGCATGATGAAGGAGCGTTGGGGCCGCATCATCAATATCGCCAGCGTCGTCGGCCAGATGGGCAACGCCGGACAAGCAAACTATGTGGCGGCCAAGGCCGGCCTGATCGGCGTCACCAAGACCCTGGCGCAGGAGCTGGGCGCGCGGAACATCACCGTCAACTGTGTGACGCCGGGCTTTGTCGACACCGACATGACGGCCGTGCTGCCGGACGAAGTGAAAGAGAAGATGCTGGGCGTGATCCCGCTGAAGCGCTTTGGCAAAGCCGAAGACATCGCCGCCGCGGTGAAGTTTCTGGCCAGCGATGAAGCGGGCTACGTCACCGGAGCCGTCCTGAACGTCAACGGCGGAATGTACATGTGAGCGAGCGGCGCAAACAGCTGCTCGAAGAAGCCTGGGTGGGTGATGCCGTGCTGGCGCTCTATGCCCGGGAGCGAATCCTGCGCGAAGACGGCCGCATGGACGGCGAGAAGTTCACCCGTCTCACTTGCAATCAATTCCTAAGCGCAATGGGCGAGCCAACGGCCGTGGAAGCCGAGCTGGGGCGGCTCTATCAGCGCGAGGGCTTAGCAGCGGCCTTTCAATGGATCGAGTCGAAGCTGATCCCGCTGTTTCAAAAACACGAACTGCGCCGCACCCCGCCACGTCACGTGCGGCGAGCGGAAGACGGACTGCCAAGTTAGAACAGGCCGGGCTGACGCGCGTCACGCGGCTCCACTTCAACGCGCTCGAGCTCTGGCAAGGGCTTGGCGCTGGCCGCGCCCAACTCTTCAAACTTGCGGGCGCTGGGCAACACGCGCGATTCCAGCGATCCGACGGCGGCGTTATAGCTCTTCACCGCCGTCGCCAGATTGCTGCCCAGCTTTTCGATGTGGCCGACGAAGGTCCCCAGACGCTCGTGCACTTCCTTGCCCAGATCCTGGATCTGGCGGGCACTCTCGGCCACCTTCTCCGAATTCCAGCCATAGGCCACGGCCTTCAGCAACGAGATCAAGGTGGTGGGCGTGGCCAGCAGCACGCCTTGGTCGACACCAAATTCCAGCAGCGACGGGTCCTGCTCCAAGGCGGCGCTCAAGAAGACTTCGCCGGGCATAAAGCAGACCACAAACTCCGCCGCATCGCGAATCCGGCCACCGTAGTCTTTGCCACCCAATGCTCGAATGTGCGCTTTGACGCGCGCGGCGTGATCGCTCAGACGGGCATTGCGGGTGGCTTCGTCGGTGGCTTCAATGGCCTCAAGATACGCATTCAGCGGCGCCTTGGCATCGACCACGATCAGGCGTTGATTGGGCAACTTCACGATCAGGTCCGGCCGCAGGCGGCTGTCGCCCGCTTGCGCCTGCTCTTCAAAGTCGCAATAGGCGAGCATCCCCGCCAGTTCCACGACGCGCCGCAACTGGATCTCGCCCCACCGTCCGCGCACTTGTGGAGCTTTCAGCGCCTGGGCCAGTGTCGTCGTCTGCTTGCTGAGCGCATGGTGCGCTTCGACAAGCGACGTCACCTGCTGGCGCAGCCCGCCATAGGCGTCCGCGCGCTGCCGTTCGATCGACTGGATCTGCAGTCCGAACTGGGTGAGCGAATCCTGGAGCGGCTTCACCAGCGCATCCACCGCCTGCCGCTTCTGGTCCAGCTCACCCTTGGCCAGATCGAGAAACGACTGTGTGTTGCCCCGCAACGCCTGCGCCCAGCGCTTCAAACGCCTCCCGCAGGCGCGTCTGTTCCAAGCTTGATTCCGCCTTGGACTGGCGCGTCAGAACCCACGCCAAGCCGAAGCCCAACAACAAGCCCACCGCAAAAATGAGAACCGCAACAAGAGCATCCACCTATGCCGAGAGTAGCTCAGCTGCCTTGCGCGACGGTAGCGCCCGATGGCCTGATTGTGCTCTCGCCCCAGATGGGGGCCTACGCGCGGCTGAAGACCGGGCTGGTGACGGTGCCGGTGCTGTCGGAGAAGGATTCGACGCCGATGCCCATGGAGTGCAGAATGCTCAGATAGACATTCGACATGCGGCCTTCCTTGGAGCGCCAGTAGTGGCCGTGCTTCAGGCCCATGTTGGCTCCACCGGCGACGAGCGTCGGCAGATTGGTGGAGGTGTGGGTGGTGCTGGCGCCGCTGCCGTAGAGGACGATGGTGTTGTCCAGCACGCTGCCCTGGCGGTCCTGATAGCTGTTCAGGCGGTTGAGGAAATGGGCGATCTGCTGGCTCAAGAACAGGTCGTACTTGGCGAACTGCAGCTGGCCTTCTTTGTCGGTGGCGTGCAAGAGGTTGTGGTGCGTCTTCGACAAGCCCAGCTTCAGCGGGAACGTGTCGCTGATGCCCATGCCGTCCTCGCGGTTCAGCATGAAGGTGACCGAGCGGGTGATGTCGGCATCAAAAGCCAGCGCGATCAGGTCCAGCATGTTGCGGTAGTACTCGGCCGGCTCGCCTTCGCTTGACGCATCGAGGTTCAGGTGCGAGTAGTCCTGCTTCTTCAGCGGAATGTCGATCCACTTTTCAGAAGCGATCAGCCGCGATTCCATCTCGTTCAGCGACGTCAGGTACTGGTCCATCCGCTCACGGTCGGACTTGCCCAATTGTTGATCGAGCGATCGGGCATTTTTCGCCACGGCATCCACCAGCTTGATGCGCCGCTGTAGCTTTTCGTGTTCAGCCTGGAGCGAGCCACGGTCCCCGCGGAAGAGGCGATCAAACACGCGGCGCGGGCTGTTCTCGGCCGGAATCGGACGGCCTTCGAGGTTGTAAGAGATCGTTCCGGTGCGTGACAGGAACCCGGTTCCCGCGTCGATCGAAAGCACCAGCGACGGCTGCCGGCAGTACTTCTTCGTATGCAGCGCGATCACCTGATCGAGGCCGGCCGTGTTGAACGTGCCGGGCTTCGGGTTATGCAGCGGAGCACCGGTGAGCCACATGTCGGAGCACAGGTGCGGATCGGCCTTGGGGCCGCTGGGGTGCTGCAAGCCGCCCAGGAAGCTGAGCTTTTCGCGGAACGGGCTGAGCGGCTGGGTGGACTGGCCGAAGACGAACTTGCCTTCGGCTTCAAACGACGGGAACCAGCTCCATTCCGGAATGTTGTTTTCCGCCCGGGGCAGCGACATGCCATTGGCCGTGTAGAGCGCGCAGAAGCGGCGCGGGGCCACGTCGGTGACTTCGGCGCCCATGGCGTCCAGCACCGGCAAGGCAAGCGAAACTCCGCCCAATCCTTTCAGGAAGGCGCGGCGGTCAAGGGTGCGGAAGGTGCTCATCGGTGTCTCCGGGTGTTGCTAGTAGCTTACTATTTTCCGGCTGCTATTTTTCCAGGAACGTTTTGCTCTGGACAACATATCGGATCAGGTCCTGCATCCGGTAGCCTTGCGCGCACAGCTTCTGGCTGTCCTGTTTCAAGAAGCTGGACTCCTGGTAGGTGAGGCTGCGGCCGCTCGCGTAGGTGGCCAGGTGCTTCAGGACGCTGAAGGCCACTTGATCAATGCGGTCCTGGCCCAGGTAGCGCTTGAGGTCGTCGATGCCGGCCACTTCGGTCTTGTCAGGCAGCGTGGAGCGCGCGTCCACCTTCTTGGTCTTCAGCCGGCCACCGGCATCGAACTCTTCAAACGCAATGCCCCAGGGGTCGATCTTGGCGTGACACTGGCGGCAGCCGGGATTGTCGCGGTGCTGCTCAATGCGCTGGCGCAAGGTGAGGCCGGCGCTTTCCTTCAAGGCCGGGACGTTGGGCGGCGGGTCGGCTGGGGGCTCGGAGATGATCTTGCGCGCCAGCCACGCACCACGCTTCACCGGGTTAGACTCGCGGCCATCAGACAGACCGGCCATAATCGCCGCCGTGGTCAGCACCCCGCCCAATTCGCGCCGCCCGTGGGGGATGGCCACAAAGTCGAGCCCGCTTTCGGTTTTCGCGCCCAGGTCATAGTAGTTGGCCACGGTTTCGTTGGCGATCACGAAGTCGGAATCGATCAGGTTGCGCACCGGCAGGTTCTGCCTCATCAGATAACGGACAAACTCGACTGGCTCCTGGCGGAGCTGCGTCTTGGCGTAGCGGGTGAGCTTGGGGAACTGCTTGCGGTCCGGCTCCAGCACCTGGAATTTGTCCGTGCTCAGCCACTGCGAGGCAAATTCTTGGACAAAGCGCGAGAAGCGCGAATCGGCCATCAGGCGCGTGATCTCGGCGTCGAGTTGAGAGCGCAGCGTGCCCGCGGCGGCCAGGCGCAGCGTCGCGCGATCGGGCGGGCCGTTCCAAAGGAAGTAGGAGAGCTTGGAGGCCAGCTCGTAATCGCTGATCGGCTCCGGCTCGGGCGTCTTGCTCGATTCCACCAGCAGCAGGAACTGCGGCGATGTCAGCACCACCTGCAGCGCGTCCTTGATCGCTCCCCGGAAGTTATGGCTAGCCGCGAAGGACTTTTCAAAGATCGCCATCAGTGACGCTTCTTCCATCGCCGTCACGGGGCGCCGGTAGGCGCGCGTCGCGAAGGAGCGGAGGATCTCCCGGGCGTAGGCGGGCGAATCGGGCTTCTGGGTGGATTCGATGAAGATGCTCTTGTGCGGGGGCGGCGGCCAGCTTTGGTAGAACGGCCCCTCAAACTCAACGGACCGGACCAGCATGCGCGGCATGTCACGGCCGTCAGTGAATTCGCTACGCACCGCGATCTCCCGGAATCCGGCCAGGTAGTTGACGTTGTCCTTTTCGACGTCGGGGCTGGGGAAGTTGCGGATGGCGCCTTCAAAGTAGTAGCGGGTCGGCTTGTCGGCGGCGACCGTTTGGGGTGCGCCGACGGGAGCAAACGTGCTGCCGCAATCGCGACGCAGGCCGACTTGCACACCTAGCTTCGGAGCGCGCTTTTCAAAAGCGACGAGGCGCTGGGCGGTGTCGCCAGCCGGGTCGAGCGGGGTCAAGACGATTCGATCAAGCGGCGTGACGCCGCCGTACTGGGCGCTGATGGCCAGCGGGCCAGCGGGCAGACGTAGCGCAACAAACGCCGGCTGCTGCAGCGTGCCCGAGAACTCGCGCGCCCCCAGCGTGAGCACCAACGACTGCGGCTTCTCCGGCGGCGGAGCCTGCGCAAAACGGCGGCCCGGTTCCACCAGCGCTTGAATCTCCGCCTCACCCAGCGCCCGGCGATAGAGCCGGACTTGGCCCAGGTCGCCACGGAAGGATGCGCCGTTGCTCACCTGGCCCAGGTGAAGGTCCAGCTTCGGGTTGTCGAGATTCTCGGCGCGCACTTCGCCTTTGGCCACCGGGTAGCCATCCACGTAGAGCCACGCTTCCTTCTGCCCGCGCCGAATGACGGCAGCGACATGCTGCCACGCGTTCTCGCGCAGCACGCCCGCTTGCGAGGTGATGACGCCATTGGTTAAGTAATCAGGGCCTAATGTTTCCAGGCGCAGGGCGCCGTTGTTTCCCGCCATCGCGAAGGTCCAGCCCTGGACATAGCCATAGCCGCCGGAGCTCACGATGCCTGCGCGTCGGAGCTGCTTGGGGTTGATCCAGGCGGCCACGGTGAAGTCGCCCGTGCCGACGCTGACGCTGCCATCTCGCGGGATCACGGCGGCGTCGTTGTCTTCAGTGAACGACAGTGCCGGGCCCAATGGCGACTGCGTAACCTGAGCCTTACCCTTCAGCTGACCTTCCAGCTTGTTCGTGCCATCCACCAGCCACGATGCGGCCAGCGCCTCATTCAAGCGCGAGGCATCGGGCGACGGCAGAGCGGGGCGGGCGGCGGGGTAGAGGTCCACTTGATAAAGGCCGGCCTTGGGTACATTCACCGTGCGCTTGGCCGTGAGAGCGCGCGCCGTGAGATCGCGCGCCGTGATCGATTCTGGACGGTCGAGCGCAGCGGCCCCGTTGTCGAGCAACAGCCCGTCGTTGTAGCGGGCGGCGGTGACGGTGACGCGGAAGCGGCCGTTGTCCGGCAGTTCGCGGAGCGAGATCTTGAAGTTGGCCTTCGGACCGTAGGTGCCATCGCCGTCGAACATCTCTTCATTGGGGATGGCCGGGCGCAGCAGCAGACCTTCCGGTACGGTCGAGTACGCGCGGCCCTTGGGGTAGCCCATGCTGCCGCGCATGCAGGCGAAGACGGAGTGGTAGATGCTGTCGTACTCGCGCCAGCCGCGGACGGTGTCGTTGCCCTGGTAGCCCTCAATAAAGCGGTACTTGGTCTGCATGAAGAACGGCTCAATGCGGAAAGGCTTCGGGGCCGTCAGCTGCGTCACCAGCACGTCCTTGTTTTCGAGCAGGTGGCTGTTGGCACCCAGGATCAGCTCTTCATGCAGCGGAGCCGGGTTGATGCCGGCGCCCAGGTCAACGCGGAAGTTCTGGACCTGGGGCGGAACCTTGGGGTCGACAATAGACCGGTTCAAGGCTTCTTCGGCGATCTCAAGATAGGTCTCCATCAGCAGCGGCGACAGTTGCAGCGCGTCCTTGTGATTTAAGAAGCCTTCGCGCGAGAGCGCATCCGGCGGCAGGATCTCGGTGAGGTCGTCTTCCAGGTTCAGCAGTTCGCGCAAGGTGTTGCGGTATTGCGCGACGGTCAAGCGGCGGACCAGGCCATTCTTGGGCGCGGGGCGCAGGCGAGCGATCTCGAGATTGCTGTCGATCCAGGCGACGATGCTTTTGCGGGCGGCGGCATCGGGTTGGGGCAAGCCTTTGGGGGGCATGGTGCCGTCGTTCACGCGATGGCGGATGCCTTCCCAGACGCGGATATGTTTGTCGTCAAGCGAGGCGTCCAGTTGATCGACGCGCACGCCCGCCACAGCGGAGTCGACATTGTGGCACTTCTGGCAATACTGATTCAGGAACGGCTTCACCTGTTGATCAAACGCAGCATTGGGCGCGGCCGTGGGCGTGGCCGTGGGCGTGGACTGCGCCGCCTCCGCGGGCGTGGGCCGTCCCGGCCAAGCCAGTACCAGCAAGGCCACCGCCGCCAAACCTGCCAAAGGGAACCGGAACCAGCGATTCTTGTGACTCATAGAAGTGATCGGGAAGCCGCTGCCACAGCACGATTCTGCTTGCGGAAGCGCCTACCCCACGATGATACAGCGGTGCGCGATACTCACAGGTCTTGTCCTTGGCGGCTTTGCGTCTTGGCGGGAAAACCAAGCTGCTGAAAATGCCCCACTGGTTGGGTTTGCTGCCGGACGCGATGTCCCGCAAAGCCGCCAATCCGCCAAGGTGCTACTTAGGCTAATCAGGACTTAGCGGCGGAACTCAGGAATGGGCGGCGCTGATTTCAGCGGCTGCAGCTCCACCTTGCGCACGAAGAGTTCGGCGCCCTCGGACTGGATCTGGATCTTGCCGTGGCGGTGCGACAGGTTGTAGGCCTGGTTCACCAGGCGGCCGTTCAGCACATAGGCCAGCTTGTCGCCATCGGCGTAGATCTCCTGGCGGTTCCACTCTCCCACCGGCTTTTCGACATCCTCCGGACCGCGGAACCCCAGCTGATCTTTCCACTCGGGCGACCGGCCCCACCAATCGAGGCGCTGGGTGATGTTATCGGTGGGCGTCCCCTTGGGGTCCCAATAGATCTCCTTGCCGAGTTGGCGGATCTTGGCCGAGCCCGTGGGCTTCGACTTTCCGGCCACAAACAACACATCACCACTGCCGCCCTCAATGATCTGCGACTCCAGCGATTCCAGCCACGTGCCATTGCTCGCCATGCCGTCCTCGCCCACGGCATGGATCAAGATGCCGCTATCGCGCGCCCGCTTCTCGCGATCCCCCCAGGTCTTGGTGCCCCAGCGCCATTCCACCACCAGGTGATAGTCCGCAAACTCCTGATTGGTGGCAATGCCGCCCCACTTCTCGCCCGAGATGCGGATGATGCCCTTGCTGACCGTGAACACCTTGCTCGTGTCCGTCCGCCCCTCCCCCTTGATCCAGGGATACCAGCCGTTCAGGTTCTTGCCATTAAAGAGGGCGATCTTGCGGGTAGGCGTGACGGCCGTTTGGCCGAAAGCGAGCAGGGAAACAAGAGTGGCCAGGGTGGCGCAGCGGAGAAGTGCCATAGAAGTTTTGATGATATGCCATCCATCGTCAGGGCACTCCAGAGCCGCCTTCGGCAGCGGCTCCCGTTGCCTCGAGGGCCCACGGCATCGCTGCTAGCAACAGGCAAGCTGGCAGCCGCAGCGGCCGCGGTCACAATTGACTGGAAAAGAATGGTGGGCCTAAGAGAACTCGAATCTCTGACCTCCTGCGTGTCAAACGCTCCCCGCCTACTTTTCAGCTACTAACAAAGACCACTCATCGACGTATCATAATCGCGCGGGAAGCCATGTTATATTGGGTCTCCAGCGCTTCTGTTTGGTGGGCGCTCTATCCGTGAGTGCTAATGCCGTATCGTGCTTTTGAAGCCGGGTGAGCAAACATGTTGACCAACATTCGCCACGACACGGAAGGGCTGGAATGTTTTTGGCGCGGCGGCGCACTCTCCGCGCAAGCGCGTTGGTTCACTCGGGTGATAGTTCAAACATAATTCTTGACAGATGTTTCGGGCGTGCGAAACTAGAAGAGTCGCCAGTCATCCTGATGATTAGTCACCCGGCAAGGCCGACGCCACTGGCAGCCCCGCGCCTTCCGCCCTATAGAGTTTTAACCGCTGGCCGTGAGGCAGCATGGAGATCAAGGCTTGTCTTGTTCAACCTGCTCGACTCGCGCGCCGTTCGGCCATTGCGCCGCTAATCAAACAACCCAAGTTTGCCAACGATCCCAAGGCTCCCCGGAGACTGTCTCTCCACGGGGGGCCTTTTTATTTACCCAACAGAAAGGAAGATCATCCATGAATCAGACCGACCGTTTGCTGAATGAAGTTGAAGTAAGCGCGCTTGTGGGGCGCTCCGTGCCGTCCCTACGCCGTGACCGGCTCTTTGAACGGGGTGTGCCGTTCGTCCGGCAGGGGCGTCAAGTCCGCTACCGCGAGTCCGCTATCGCGCGCTACATGGACACGTTGCCCGCATTCGGCGGCGCTCCGTTGCCGGGCAAGGCGGCCTAGTCGAGACAGGCAACCCATCTCCGGCACGCTGGCACGGCCCCAGAGCACAAGGCTATGAGCACACAGTTGGCAGAGCTACGTCTGCTGACGCCAGCAGAAAGGCAAGTTAACAACATGAAGGACAGTATCGAAGTACTCAACCCACTTCCGGGGGACAGGCGCACCATTTCGCCGAAGGCGGCGGAACGGATGATCCGGCACGGGTTGGCGGTGCTCAGTGGCGGCGCGGTGAAACTCTTGAATCGTGAGCCACAAGAGCGCGGGTGGCGGACTGAATCCAATCAGACCTTTATCCGCGTGGGCAACCGCTACGGGCATCACAAGGCGCACTGCAAAACCTTTGATCCGAAGCTGGGCAGTCTTGCCCGTGCGGTGAGAGCTTAGGCGAGTTAACACGTCAACGGATGATATGGCAGCGGCGGCCAACGCCGAATGTTAGCAATCTTGGCTGGCCGGGAGGCGGCAAGAGAGACATGAAGATTGAGAACCCTACAAAAGAGAAACCCGGCGGGAGTAACCGCCGGGCCGAATGCATCGGGTTATGCGCTGGGTGGCGCTACCCCTTCATTCTACCGTGGTAGCGGGCTTGAGTCCAACAATTTGACCCCGGCGGAGGTAGCGGGTTACTACCTGGCGCGCGTACCCGGTTTTGGTCAGACGGGCGCGGGAAATCGCTATGTCTGCTCGCTGCATGGCGGCAAGGGCCGAAACCTGGACATTGACCCGATAACCGGCCTTTGGTGCTGCCATTCCCGATGCGGGCGCGGTGGTGATGTTTTCACGTTCGAGATGCTGTTGAGCGGGGCGAGCTTCCCAGATGCAAAGCGGGCCGTCTTTGAGGTGATCGGGCGACCGGAGGAACCACGGCAACACTTCACTCCGGCTCACCTGCGGCAATGTGCACAGCGGCGCGCTGTAGCGGAGGATCAATCTCAACAGGCGTGGCGCTGGTGGCAAGCGTTGCGCGGGCGGCTTGAGGCACTGAAGGCGACGGCGGACGCGCTCGAAGACTCTGAGGCGCTCGCGGTCCATGGGCGCGCTCTCTACCTCCATGAGGGCATCGAACCGGCTCAACTGGTGGCGGCCTTCGGTGCGGCTCGCACGGCTGATCCTGTTGCGGTGGCGGCCTTGATCGATGAGGCAGCTACCGATGAGGCGCGGTGGAACCAGCTTGACCGGCTGGTGCTCGAAGGCGTCCGGCGGACCTTCGAGCGTGGCGAGGTGGCAGCATGAGCAATCTCGCAAAGCTCGCAGCACGCGGTGACGACGGGCCACCAGCGGAGGTGGTCCGGGCAATGCTGCAAGGTGGCTTACCGCCCGCGCAACATGGTGAGGGCATCATCTCGCGGTGCCTTGCTTCAATCGAAGCTAAGCCGATCAACTGGCTATGGCCGGGCCGCATCGCACGGGGCAAGCTGACCGTAGTTGCGGGCAACCCTGGCCTAGGCAAGTCCCAATGGTCCGCGTGGCTGGCGGCCATCGTCAGCACCGGCGGCTTGTGGCCAGTAGACCGGATGCGTTGCAAACCGGGCGGTGTCATCTTCTTGAGTGCCGAAGATGATCCGGCGGACACGCTACGGCCACGGTTAGAGGCAGTTGGCACGGACCTGAACCGCATCCACATCATCGACGGTGTTCGGATTGGGTACCGGGCCGATGGAACGCTAGAACAACGCGGTTTCAACCTGCAAGCGGACCTTGAAACCCTGGGCCGGATGCTTGACGACTTGGGCGATGTCGCGGCGGTGATTATTGATCCGATCTCTGCTTACCTAGGGGACACGGACAGCCATAACAACGCCGACATGCGCGGGCTACTGACTCCGCTGGCTGAAATGGCGGCGCGGTTCAGGGTGGCGGTAATCGCCATCACGCACTTAAACAAGGCACAAGGGCAACAGGCGCTCATGCGGGTGTCTGGCTCATTGGCTCTCGTTGCGGCGGCGCGTGGTTCATTCCAAGTGTCTGCTGACCCAGATGACAAGGACCGACGGCTATTCCTTCCAGCGAAGAACAACATCGGGCAGGACCAGACCGGGCTGGCCTTCCGAATCGAGAGCGCAACCGTTCCCAGCGGTGCTGGTCCCATCTCCACTAGCCGGATTGTCTGGGAGACAGAAGCCGTAGTGATGACCGCAGATGATGCGCTGCAATCTTCGGAAAGCAGACGCGCCAATTCTCCCCGTGAATCGGCTACCCAGTTCTTGCGAGACATCCTCGCCAGCGGTCCAGTGCCAGTAATCGAAGTAGAGGCGGCGGCAGAGGATGCCGGACACTCTGCTAGCACCATCCGCCGGGCGGCTGACGCTATGGGAGTAGAGAAGCGCAAGACAAGCGCGCGCGGTGGCTGGACCTGGGCGCTGCCTTCCAAGATGTCCAAATCGGCCCAAGATGCTCAACCTCTCCACGTGAGCACCT
Organism: Acidobacteriota bacterium; assembly: GCA_026394055.1. GTDB lineage: Bacteria > Acidobacteriota > Terriglobia > Bryobacterales > Bryobacteraceae > JAPKYZ01. The sequence continues at coordinate 37,109 of JAPKYZ010000045.1, read as the reverse complement.
TGGACATCTTGGACACCTTGGACACCTTGGAGGCAACCAAAGCTCAAGGAGTCGCGAGCGCAAACTTTCAGGAGGTGGAGCTATGACCACGGCCCAAGCGATTGAGACAGTCCGGCGGGTTGGTTCCATCACGGCTCACGGGGGCAAGCTTCGGCTTGCCTTCCCTGAGACAGACGCGGCGGCGCTGGCACCAGTGATAAGCGTTTTGAGCACCCGGAAGGATGGGGCGTTGGCAATCCTGCTTGACCCTTCCGAAACGCTCAACCGGGCGGGCGTCCGCATCCTGCAATCACTGGAACGCGGCTACATCATCGCCATTCCGCATGCATCGGACGGGTTGGAGGTGCGGCGCGCGCTCGAAGTGCTGGGCATGGGCCGCTTGCCCGTCTGGGTGGTGGCGTCATGAAGCGCTCGCGGTGCATCCACACCGTGGCGCTAATCGGCGCGGGCCAGCGTGTTGCCGCCCGGCCCTTTGATGTAGACCACGGCGGTTGCTCCCAGCCGCGATTGCGCCATTGACGCCATTGTTTTGGCTTGGCTTTCCGTTAACTCCATTGCGACGGCGGCGGGCAGGTAGATGCGCACCGTATCAGGCCGCTCCGGGTCGCGCTCCACGCGCGCGTTCATCTTTGTGAAGGCTTCGCTAACGGCGGCAAAGCGCGCGTCAGTGATTGAACTTGCTCGCGGAGCCCTGGCACCGGCAGTTGAGGTGGGATCAGGCACGCTAGACCAGAGCAGGCTGATCAAGGCCACCATGATGGCGGTCACTAGAATGCCTACAAGCCAACCACTTGGCTTCGAACCCTCATCCTCGGAGCGGGCTAGGCTGGCACCGAATGACACCTCGGGCAGATGGGGCGCGCGATCGAGGAACTCTCCGCAGTAGCGGCACTTGACCGCCGCCGCTTGGATCGTTTCAGCGCAAAACGGACAAGGCTTAGTCAACTCGGAACTGTCGGCCATGTGCTCTCTCCTCCTACTGCCTACAGGCGAAAAGTGTATCAGAAGGCATTTTGCGAGCTGGGGAAACGGTGTATCGATCTGGAGGGCGGGGGGATGTTTGGATGCCACCAGACCGAAGGCAGGACCGCACGGCAGTCAAATTTACGCGTTGGCAAAATCCAACTTTACACCGGGCCGGGGGCGGTCAAATCTCTGCGGTTCCTCGCACCAGGACCGCACGGCCCACACACACGAAAAAACTTGATTCTGGAGGTTTTCCGTCCATGAGCACTAAAGCTGAAATGAATGCGCTGGGCTGGACAGCACCACCGGAAGTTGCGGGCTAGCGCATTGGGAATCCCAAGGTGTCCAAGATGTTCAACCTTGCCATGTGGACATCTTGAGCACCTTGGACATCTTGGGCGCTATTTGGCCTTCTTTGCGGCCTTCGCAGCATCGGCGGCGGCCTTCGCAATCGCGGCGCGCTTTTGGGCGGCCTTCTCACGACGTACCACGGCGGCGGCTTGGCTGGCCTTCAATGCCCGCTCGCGGAGCTGCTCGGGTGTCATGTTGGCGGCGGCGGCGGCTCCACCGGCGCTCGCGCCGATCTTGCCTTGCTCTCGAAAGTACTCAATCAGTTCTTTCGGGTATTGCGGTGGCTTCTTTGTGGGCACTGCGAAACCGATCATAGCGATCTGACTATCCTTTCGTCATCCTTACGGGGGCGTAAGGTGATAGCATTCACACATCGGGAGCAATCCCGATCAACCACGAACAAAGGAGACACGCATTGGGCATCTATCAACCAAAGGTGCGCGGTGAAAAGACGGGCGTCTGGTGGATGCGGTTCCGCATCGCGGGCCGCCAGATACGGGAGTCCACCGGCACCACACGCAAGACGGTGGCAGTCGAAGCGGAGCGCGTCCGGCGGCTGGAACTGGAACGGGCATTGAACGGGCTGGCCACGGTGGAAAACCGGGCGGCGCGCATCGTCACAGTTAAGGAAGCGCTCGATTCCTATTTGGAAGCCTACAAGATGAGCCACCGGGAAAAGAGCATCAAGTACGTTGACGGGCGGCTGGTGCATCTTCACCGGCTGATCGGTGACCGGCTGATATCGGACCTGACTGAAGAGGCCATACGGCGCTACATGAAGGCGCGGCGGGGTGAGGGGGTGAGCAATCGCACGGTGAACATGGAGGTTCAGAACTTGAGCCAAGCCGTTGCCCATGCGCGCGGGAACCGGCTGACGTGGCGGCAACTGTGGCCCAATGTGAGGCCAATGGAGGAGCGCTCCGACGTGGGCCGCGCGATCTCCCGCGATGAGGAGCGGGCCATCTTGGATGCGTCCTCCAAGGTGCGGGGCCTGATTGGTCCCTTTGTCCGGATCGCACTGGCCACCGGCATGCGGCGGGGTGAGATTCTCGGGCTGACGTGGGGGCAAGTGGACCTGGAAGCGCGCGTGCTGACCGTGGGCACGGCCAAAACCAAAGCGGGAACCGGGCGGCGGGTGCCGATCAACGCCAATTTGCTCGAAGTACTGAAAATGCACCGTGAGGCGTCTGAGAAGAAAATGGGGCCGGTTCAACCGGACTGGCACCTTTTCCCGTTCAAGGCGTCACCACCGCACTACGACGCCACCAAAGGGATTACGACGATCACCACCGGCTGGGAAGCGGCGCGCAAGCTGGCGAAGGTGCAATGCCGGTTGCACGATCTACGGCATACGGCGATCAGCCGGATGTGTGAAGGCGGGGTGCCGGACCGCATCGTGATGGCGCTGGCGGGCCACGTTTCACGGGCGATGCTGGCGCGCTACTCCCACATGTCAATGGACGCGATGCGGGACGCGGTGGAGAAGCTCTCCGGGGTGGAAGAAAAACCGGTGAGCAAACAAATTGACCAACAAGCCCGTTTGGAGGCAATTCCGGTACTCGGGAGGGCGTGCTAAACCGTTGAAAAGAATGGTGGGCCTAAGAGAACTCGAATCTCTGACCTCCTGCGTGTCAAGCAGGCGCTCTAACCAACTGAGCTATAGGCCCTTGGGGAGGGAACGAACATGACGGGCCGGTTTCAGGCGCCGCCAAACTTCTAGAATAGCGCGACCGGGGCGCAATTTCCAGCGCTGGCAGGCGAAATGCCGCGGACGCGGAATCACCTGGAGCGGAGACATCTCCGGGCTGGGCGTCGTAGAATGGAGAAGCTGTGACCCGCCCGGTTCTGCCACTTCCCGAAATCGACGATGAAGAGCTCGATGAGCATGCGAAGCTGTTCCATGTCGTACTGCTGGATGACGACGAGCATACCTATGACTACGTCGTCGAGATGCTGCAGAAGCTGTTCTTTATGTCGGCCGACCAGGCGTTTACCCATGCCGTCGAAGTGGATGCGCAGAAGCGGACCATCGTCATGACATGCGAGCTGGAACCCGCGGAGTTCGCCCGTCAACAGATCCACAGCTACGGCGCGGACTGGCGGATGTCCAACTCGGCCGGCTCCATGAGTGCGATCATCGAACCGGCGCGGAATTAGCGCGGTTCACCCCAGCCCTAAAAGGAGCGTCCCCCATGTCGCGAGTGGCACTGGTTACCGGCGGATCCCGCGGCATTGGCCGCGCCATCGCGGAGCGGCTATGCGCCGATGGCTACCGCGTCGCGATCAGCTACAAGCAGACCCGGGGCACGCTGGACGTGCCGCTGGCGGTGCAGGCAGATCTTGCCGACCGTGAGCAGGTGAAGCACCTGGTCGCAAAGGTGGAAGCCGACCTGGGGCCGGTGGAGATTCTCGTCAACAACGCCGGCGTGTTGAACCGCGGCGATCTGTTCGACATGAACACCGCTGAGTTTGAAGCGATGCGCCAGGTGAATGTCGACGGGTTGGTGGCGATGACGCGCGCGGTCGCTCCTGGGATGATGGAGCGCCGTTTCGGCCGCATCGTGAACATGAGCTCGATTGCCGCGCACGGCACGGCTTTCTCCGGCACCACGTTCTACGCCGCCACCAAAGCTGCCGTCATCACGCTCACACGGCGCTTTGCCTTCGACCTGGGCCCCCACGGCATCACCGTCAACGCCATCGCCCCGGGCTTCATCATGACCGACATGGTCACCCAAGGGAAGACTGATGCTGAGGTGCAAACGGTAGTGGAGCGCATGTCCGACCGAGCGATGACGCGCCGGATCGGCAGTCCGGAAGACATCGCCAACGGCGTGGCATTTCTGGTGAGCGACGCAGCCGGGTTTGTCACGGCGCAGACACTGACTATCGATGGCGGGAGGATGGACTACATCTCACACCCGTAGGCCGCCGCCCTTACGATCACAGCTAACATCCTGGAGTAAGCTGAGGTCATGCGGACCCTTGGAGTAATTGCACTGTTCGGGATGCTGCCCACCTATGCTGCCGAAGGTTGGCAGGTGCAGCGGGTTGTTGGGCTGAGGTATCCTCCCCTTGCCGCGCAGGCGCAGATCCGCGGCGTCGTCACAGTCAGTTGTGTGGTTGGCCCAGCGGGAGCGGCTTCAGACTGCACTGCACGGTCCGGTCACCCCTTGCTTCAGCAAGTGGCGGTTGACAACGCCAAACAGTGGACTTTCCGCAAGAACTCAGAGGAAAGCCCCGCGGACACGACCGTCGAGATCGAATATGCTTTCGAGTCGTCGGGAGCGCCCGTGCATACCTCGCCACTACCGAGCAAATTTGCCTTCGAATTTCCCAACCGGGCGATCATCACAACTGCCGTCCCTTGTCCGTCCCACGGCCCATGTAATGAAGAAGAAGCAAAGATGTGGAATATGGGGCCGACCGCCAAAACCCAGCGCGTCAGGAAGCGAGCAGTTCATTGAGACGCTGGGCCAACCCCGGCAGGTCCGCGTGACCATCTCCCGAGCGATTCGCGGATCAAAACCTCCTGAAGTAAGCTGGGGCCATGCAAGCCCTTGGCGTGATTGCCCTGTGTGGGATGCTGCCCATCCATGCGGCGGAAGGTTGGCAGGTGCAGCGCCTGGTCGAACCTCTTTTCCCTCCTTTGGCTCAGCAAGCGCGGATCCGGGATAAGGTCACCGTTCGCTGCGAAATTGCTCCGGAAGGCGTGCCGAAGGAATGCACTCCAGTTTCTGGGCATCCGCTCCTCGCGCAGGCGGCTGTCCAGAACGCAAAACAGTGGACTTTCCGGAGAGGCGGGTCCACCAGTACCGAAGAAGCAGATTACTTCGAGATCGAATACAACTTCGACTTCTCAGAACAAGCCACGCGTGTGTCGCCACCGCCAACTCAATTTGCCTTCGAGTTTCCCAACCGAGTAACCCTTACCTCTGCCATTCCTTGCATCGATCACGGTTTCTGCAGCGAAGAAGAGCGGCAGGCTTGGCTTAAGGAACAGGGCAAGAAGGGCAAGCGCAAGAAACCGATCGCGATTTACTGAGTACCCTGGGTTGATCGTAGACCCTTTGGGGCCCTATCGCGACGCTACGCCTTCGCCCGCGCCGCTCTCCAACCCCCCGCCATCACTTGGCGCATCTGGGCCAGCGTGGCAGAGTGGGCCGGGTTGCGGCTGAGGTTGGTAAACTCGTGGGGGTCGGTCTGGTGGTCGTAGAGTTCTTCGCGATCCGCTGACCCCGGCTCTTTCGCACTGGCAGGAGCTTCGCCGGTCCACTCGATGTAGCGGTATCGCTGATTCACCACGGCTCGGCCGACGATGTTGGGCGGCTGATAGACCTGCGTGAAGGCGGCCGTCTTCCAGGGGCGCTGCGGGCGGTCCAGCAGGGGGACGAAGCTTTGGCCTTCCAGGTGCGCCGGAGCGGTAAGGCCGGCCAGTTCGGCCACTGTGGGGTAGACGTCCACCAGTTCCACCAGGGCGCGGCTCAAGGCTCCGCGAGCCTTTCTGCCGGGCGCGGCGACGATGAGGGGGACGCGGGAGGATTCTTCGAACAGGCTCCGCTTCTGCCAGCGGAAATGTTCGCCCAGATGGTAGCCGTGGTCGCTCCAGAATACGACGGCGGTGCGGGCCAGCTCGCCCTTCTTTTCGACCGCTTGCAGCACCTGGCCCACCAGCGAATCCATGTAGCTGACTGAGGCATAGTAGGCGCGCAGCACTTCGCGCTTGTCCCGCTCATTCATCTGCATGTCGCCGCCGCGGCGGGTGATGGTGATCTCGCTGAGTTGTGGGATGTCTTCCAGGTCGCCCGCCGGGTTGGTCCGCAGATCCACTTTGTCGAGCGGGTAAAGATCAAAGAACTTCGATGGCGCCACCAGCGGCACATGAGGCCGGAGCAGTCCCAGGCCCAGGAAATAGGGCTGCTGTCGCGGCCCACGGATCAGTTCGACCGCTTGGTCAGCGGCGCGTTGGTCGGCCTGATCGCGGCCATCACCGGCAAAGGAGATCCAGTGAAAGGCATTGCCCGAAGGAAAACCAGGCGTAGGGTTGCGGCCTTCGCCCACGGTCTTATTCTCCGGGCCATCGAGACTCACGGCGCGATTCCAGGAGGGTGGATCGTCCCACTTGTTGGTGCCGATCGATTCCGGCACATCCATGTGGTACATCTTGCCCAGCCGCGTCGACTCCCAGCCGCTTTGCCGGAACAGTTGGGGCAGGGTAACGGCATCGGGCATCCGGTCCCGTACTGCCAGCTGGTTCTCCCAGATCTTGGTGGTGTCCGGCCGCACGCCCGATAGCATCGACGTGCGGCTGGGTCCGCAGAGGGGGAAATTGCAGTAAGCGCGATCAAAGCGGACGCCTCGGGCGGCCAAGCTGTCCAGGTGCGGCGTCTTCACCAGCGGGTGGCCGTAGCAACCGAGCGTGGCCCGGCAGTCATCGGACCCAATGAAAAGGACGTTGATGCGCTCCGCCGCCGTCTTGCGGGGCAACGCCAGCATCGGCGCTGCCAGTGCGGCTCCCGCTAGAAGACTGCGGCGCGAGATCATTTGCCGCCGCGCTTTTTCTCGTAAGCTTCAAAGCGGTCGCCGAACTCCTTAAAGCCCTTGCGGCCCATCAGGGCGAAGGTGAACTTCTTGCCGAGCTCGACGCCTTCCTGGTCAAATGCGTTGATGCCCAGCAGTTCGCCCATAAACGCCGTCTGGAACTCGAGCAGTTGCAGGAAAGCGCCCAGGTGCTCTTCGTCCAGCTTCCCCAGCGTGTACGCGCAGTTGGGGCGCTGCTCTTCGGTGAGCGCGGCGGCGGTGGCCTTCTGCTCGGCATCGATCAGCTTGGCCAGCGATTGCCCGGCCAAGTAGTCAAAGCCTTCCAAGCCCAGCTTGCCCTTGGGGATCTTACCGGAGGTGGCAAACTTCTCGAGCGTCCAGAAGCTGAACACCTTGTCGTTGGGGCCTTCCATGTAGAGCTGCACCTGACTGTGCTGATCGGTGGTGCCCAGCGCGGCAATCGGCGTTTGGCCCACGTGCACCACTTCGCCCGCGCGGTTCTTCTTCTTGCCCAGCGATTCCGCCCAAAGCTGCCGGAACCAGAAGGCGGTGCCCCACAGGCGGTTAACGTAGGGGAAGGCCACTTGCAGCGTCTTGCCCTTCTTGGTCCACACCAAGTGATGGAACTGCGCCGCGCGGAGGGCGACGTTCTTCCCAAGATCCTTGGTCCAGCACAGCTTGGTCATCTCGGCTGCGCCTTTGCAGATCTTCTTGATGTCGAACCCGGCGAGCGCCGCCGGCACCAGGCCCACGGCAGAGAGCACGCTGAAGCGTCCGCCGACGTTATCCGGCAAGTGGAACGTGGTGTAGCCCTGCTGCGTGGCCAGCACCTTCAGGTCGCCCCGGCCTTCGCTGGTGACGACGGTGATCCGCGCCGCGGCCTTTTTGCCCAGCGCCGCTTCCAGCCAGTCTTTGACAATCATGAACGTCGCCACGGTCTCGGCGGTGGCGCCGGATTTGGCGATCACGACGACATGCGTCTTCTTGGGCGTCATCGAGGCCAGCGCGCGTTCGACAAACTGGGGGTCGACGTTATCCAGAATCGCCAGGCGCGGGTTCTTGGTGGTGAACGCCGCCTGCAACGGGTGCTGGCCGCGCAACCCGCAATCGAGCGCCCAGGCGCCCAGTGCGGAGCCGCCAATGCCCACCACGCACACCGTGTCATAGGTGCCCGCCACCTTCTCCGCGTAGTCCGCAATGGACTTGATTAGTTCCGTTTGGAACGGCAGCAACGGAAAACCGTAAGTCCCCTGTTCGGCGGACTGCTTGAAAGCGGCCAGAGCAGCGTAGGCGGCGTTGTCGGAGCCCTTCAGGTCAGCCGGAGTGAGGCCGTGTTCGGGGCCGATCAAGCTCGAAAGAAGGTTGGAGGAGTCAAAACTGATGCGCACATTTGTCAGCTTATCAGGCTATGCGCCTGCTGACGTCAATGCTGGTGTTTCAGGCTGCTGGCCAGAGTACTTCGATTTCCTGGGCGCGGCTGGAGGGCAGGGGTATGGCGAGGCCCTCTTCACGGATGCCCTCCAAATGGAACTCAATCGCTTCGCGGATCCGCTCGCGGACCTGGTCAAGCGATGCACCCGCCGTGACGCAATCCGGCAGATCCGGCCCGTAAGCGCCCCATGAGGTGGGGCCTTGCTCAAAAACTACGGTGTATTTCATCTTGGACTCGGCTCGATTCCAGCGTCTTTCAAGACCGCCTTCATTGTACCCACGGGCAAATCCTTCGCCAGGATGGCCGGGAACCGTCACGACATTCATGTCCGGCTTTCTTAAACTGCCGGTGGCTGCCCTTGATCCGCGCAGTTGCCAGCCGTGTTGCTCCAGCAGTCGGATCACGTCGCGCACCTTCATGGCGAAAGCTTTGTTGCTACCCCTTGGCGGCAGTCGCCTTGGGGGGCATCTTGCGGGCGATGTAATTCGTATCGATGCGGGCGGCTCGGAAATCTTCGTCGGCCAGGATGCGCTTTTGGAGCGGGATGGAGGTGTAGATGCCTTCCACCACAAACATGTCGAGCGCGCGCAGTGACCGGTCAATCGCCTCTTCGCGCGTGGCGCCGTGGCAGATCAGCTTCGCCACCAGCGAATCGTAATAGGGCGGGATGACGCCGTCGGTGTAGACCGCGGTGTCCACCCGGACGCCGATGCCGCCGGGCAGGTTGAGGCCGGTGATGCGGCCCGGCGAGGGCGCGAACGTTTCCGGGTGCTCCGCATTGATGCGGCATTCGATGGCGTGGCCGTTCAGCGTGATGGGACGGATCAGGATGTCCGACAGCTTGGCCCCGGCGGCGATCAGGATCTGGCTTTTCACCAGATCGACGCCTGTGACGGCTTCGGTCACCGGGTGCTCCACTTGAATGCGGGCGTTCACTTCGATGAAGAAGAGATTACCCTCGGGGTCCATCAGAAATTCGACGGTGCCCGCGTTGGTGTAGCCGATCTTCTTGAAGGCGACCTTCAGCCGCTCACACATTGCGGCGCGCAGTTCGGGCGTCACGACGGGTGAAGGAGCCTCTTCGATCAGCTTCTGGTGGCGGCGTTGGATGGAGCACTCCCGCTCAAACAACACTTCGACATCGCCATGCTCGTCGGCCAGCAACTGGAACTCGATGTGGCGCGGATTGGGGATGTACTTTTCGACGTAGATGTCCGGCACCGAGAAGGCCGCGCCGGCTTCGGTTTGTGCTTGCGCCAATTGCGCCGGCAATTCGTCTGCGGAATGGACCACGCGCATGCCGCGGCCACCACCACCGGCGGCGGCTTTCAAGATCACCGGGTAGCCGATCTCATTGGCGATCTCGAGCGCTTCTTCGGCGGAATGGAGCACGTCCACCGAACCGGGCAGCGTGGGCACGCCCGCTTCCTTCATGGCCGCCCGGGCCTTTTGCTTCAGGCCCATCATGCGGGTGACATTGGGGCTGGGGCCGATGAACTTGACCCCATGCGCGGCGCAGACCTCGGCGAAGTCGGCGTTCTCGCTCAAGAAGCCGTAGCCAGGGTGGATGGCGTTGACGTTGGTGATCTCCGCTGCGCTCATCACCGACGGGATGTCCAGGTAGCTGCGGGCGCTTTTGGCCGGACCGATGCAGACGGCTTCGTCGGCGAAACGGACGTGGAGGCTGTTGCGGTCGGCTTCCGAGTAGACGGCCACCGTCTTGATACCCAGATCCTTGCAGGCGCAGATAATCCGCAAGGCGATTTCGCCGCGGTTGGCGATCAGAACTTTTTGGAACATGGAGGTTACTGCGGTTACGCCGGACGCACGGCAAACATCGCTTCGCCGTACTCAACCGGGTGGCCGTTCTCGACCAGCTTGGCGACGATGGTGCCGGAATACTCAGACTCAATCTCGTTCATCAGCTTCATCGATTCGATGATGCAGAGCACCTTGCCCACCGACACCGAATCGCCCACCTTGACGAAGGGCGCCGAACCGGGCGAGGAGGATTCATAGAAGGTGCCCACAATGGGGGACTTGACCAGCACCACGTTGGGGTCGCTTAAGGGGTCCGACGACGCCGGGGGCGCCGGAACGGGACCCGCGGCAACCGAGGGCGCGGCGACCACGGCGGTGGGAACCGGGAAATAGTCGTTGGAGCCGGCGAGCTTCACGCGAATACGGTTCTCGCCACGCTGTACTTCCAGCTCCGCGACGCCGGTTTCCTGCGCCAAGGCGATGAGCTGCTTGATTTCTTCATTCGTCATTTCAGATGGACATCAATTCTTTGGATGTTGGCGTCAGGACTTCCGGTCCTGTGGCGGTTACGAGCACTGTATCCTCAATCCGGACACCGCCGACGCCTGCGCGGTATACGCCCGGTTCAATGGTGATCACCATGCCCGCTTCCAACTTACGCTTCTCACTCTTGCCGAGGCGCGGGCCCTCGTGAATCTCTAAACCTAGCCCATGGCCGGTGGAGTGCACAAACTCCTGGTCCAAACCATGACCCTTCAAAACCTCGCGGGCCGCACGGTCGATCTGCCCGCCGCTGACTCCCGGCTTGACCCGGGCAATGGCTGCCAGCTGAGCCTCCAGCACCGCTGCGTACATTCTTTTCAGCGTGCCTGAAACCTTGCCGACGGCCAATGTGCGCGTCATGTCGGATGCATACCCATCCACCATCGCGCCCATGTCTACTAATAATAACTGATTGGGCTGGATTGGTTTAGCCTCCGGATGCGCGTGGGGAAAGGCGGTGCGCGCACCACTGGCGACAATGGTGTCAAACGCCGGACCTTCCGCGCCCAACCGGCGCATCTGATAGTCGATTTCGGCCGCCAGCGCCGCCTCGGTCATGGCGGGCCGGAAGCGTTGGAGGGCGCGCAGGTAGGCCTGTGAATTCAGGTTGACGGAGCGGCGGATCTTGGCGATCTCCTCCGGCGTCTTCACCATCCGGCGCGTCTCAATCACGTCGTCCAGCGCGACCAGCTCCGCCTTTTTGTCGAGCGCCGCCGTCAGCGCGGCGTGTCCGGCGTAGCTCAACCGATTCTTCTCGAACCCCACTTTGCGCAGCTTGCGGCGCGTGATCAATTTGGCTGCCGCCAGCGGCAAACCGCCGCGCGTGATCACTTCGACCGGGCCAGAATACTCGGCCGCCGCCTGGATGGTGTAGCGCGGGTCAGTGAACAGCGTCATCCGCCCGCCCTCCAGCACCACCAGTCCATTGGAGCCGGTGAAGCCGGTGAGATAACGGACGTTGGACGGTTCCGCCGTCAGGAACGCCTCGACGCCTAATGCGGCCAGATCAAGCGTGTTCAGGTCGAAGCTCATTGGCTGACCGTCAGCACCAGCTTGCCCGCTGTCTTACGGCCTTCGAGATCGAGGTGCGCCTGCGCGGCATCGGCTAGAGGGTAGCTGCGGTCCAGGGTGAAGGCCAGCTTGCCCGCTGTGCGCCACTCGAAGATCTCCTTGGCACGCCATTCCAGCTCCTCGCGCGTGGCGACGTAGTGGCCCAGGCTGGGGCGGCTCAAATAGAGCGAACCCTTCTGGTTCAGCACCTGAATATCAAACGGCGGCACGGGACCGGAGGATTGGCCGAACAGCACCATCATGCCGCGCGGACGGAGAGAGTTCAGGCTGCCATCGAACGTGGTGGCTCCGACGCCGTCGTAGACCACATCGACGCCGCGACCATTGGTGATGCGCTTCACTTCGGCCACAAAATCCTGCGTCTGATAAAGGATCACTTCATCCGCGCCGGAGGCTTTCGCCTGTTCGGCTTTGGCTTCGTTTCCCGCCGTCCCGATCACGTGGGCGCCCACAATCTTGGCGATCTGGCATAGCAACCGCCCGGTTCCGCCCGCTGCCGCATGGACGAGGCAAGTGTCGCCCGCCTTGAGCGCAAACGTGGACCGCGTCAGGTAGTGCGCCGTCATGCCTTGCAGCATCATCTGCGCCGCTTCCGCCACCGGAACTCCGGCGGGCACCGGCACCAGTTTGTCCGCCGCGACGACGCAATACTCGGCATAGGCACCACGTGTCATGGCGAAGGCCACAGCGTCGCCCACGGCGAATGACGTCACGCCTTCGCCCAGCGTCTCCACATAGCCGGATCCTTCCATGCCCAGACGCATGGGGCGCTCCGGTGCGGGGTACATGCCGCGGCGGAAGTAGGTGTCGATGTAGTTGACCCCAGCCGCCACCATGCGCACCAGCACCTCTCCCTTGCCGGGCGAGGGCTGCGCGATCTCTTCGTAGCGCAGATTCTCCGCGCCACCGGGCTCATGGACAACAATCGCTTTCATGAAAACACCTTTCGACGGGTATGGACCACCAGTGCGTACAGCAACAAATAGGTTAACGTGAACGGAAAAGCCAGCAGCCGGAGCGGCTGCATCATGGCGCCGGAACCCGACAGGCCGCTGCGGAAGGCGACGAACTTGCGGACAATGTCCCAGTTGCCGCGGTCCAGCCAAAACCAGTCGCCATTCTCGTTGATGATCACCACTTTGCACTTCAGCTTCAGCGCGGTGTACCACTTCCACTTCGTCATCACCGGCTCTTCCGAACAGATGATGGCGATGACGTCGTAGCGGTTGGCCAGAAACTCGGCCATCAGCCCCTGCCGGGCGGCATCGGTGCGGTAGTCGTTGGTGGAGAAGATGGCTCCGCGGGCGTCGTAGTTGGCGGGGGCGCCGTCATAGCAAGTCAGCAAGTCCACCGAAGACTGCGGGTGTTCCCGGCTCAGCCAACCCAGCCAGCCTTCCGCAATAGAGCGGGACCCGGATTCCACCAGCAGAATGCGGCGGAACGGAGCGGTGCGCCGGGAAAGGAAGCGGTTCAATCAGTCAATCCTATTTGGTAGGCCCGGCAGGACTCGAACCTGCTACCCCCGACTTAGAAGGTCGGTGCTCTATCCAGATGAGCTACGGGCCCGCCTTTCCATTGTACGAAGCTTCCCTGGGAGAGGCTGATGTCCCCGGCGATTTTTCGCAACTTGCGGGCCAGGGGAACCGTTTATCGTAGTGTTAGGAGTTCACTCAGATGTTTGTTGCCACCATCGCCCTGGCTTGGCTTGCTCAAGATGCCCCTGCCGCTGCGTCTCAACCAGCGCCCGCGGCGGTTCGTGTGGAAACCGGGACGCGCATCCCGCTGAGCCTGCTGAACTCAGTGAGCACGAAGAATGCCGCTGAAGGGGACCGCGTCTATCTGGAGACCGTCTTTCCGATCATTGTGGCCAGCCGAATCGTGATCCCGGTGGGGTCGAGCGTAGCCGGAACGGTGACCACCGTCAAGCGCGCGGGCCGGGTGAAAGGCCGCGCGGAGCTGTTTGTCCGCTTTGACACGCTGATTCTCCCCAACGGCATCATCCGCGACTTCCGCTCCCGCATGTCGAACGTCGATGGCACCAACCCCGGCAAGCTGGATCGTGAAGAGGGCAAGATCCAGGGCGATGGCAACAAAGCTGGTGATGCCAAGGGCATTGGCGAAGCGGCCACCACCGGCACCATTGTGGGCGCGATCGCGGGCTCCGCTGCCGGTCACGCGGGGATGGGTGCGGGCATTGGTGCTGCTGCCGGTGCGGCGGCGGCCATGATCGGTGTGCTGGCCACTCGCGGACCCGATGCGGTACTGGGCAAGGGCACCACGGTCGAAATGATTCTCGACCGGCCGATCACCTTCGATGACGCCGACCTCGACTTCTCGCGTGCCCTGCCCGTCACCCGCCGCAGCACGCCGGGTGACACCACCGCTCCGGCGCGCCAAAGCGAACGTCCGGGCTGGAAGCGCGCGGCGGGGATCCCTTAAGCTCGGCGCAAACGCAGAGAGTTGGCGACGACGCTGACGCTCGATAAGGCCATGGCAGCGGCGGCGAACATGGGCGATAGCTCCAGGCCGGTCCAGGGTAGAAGTACGCCTGCGGCCAGCGGAATGCCGATCACGTTGTAGGCGAACGCCCAGAACAGGTTCTGCCGGATGGCTGCTAGCGTGCGCCGTGCGAGGCGCAATGCCTGCGGCACTTTGCGCAGATCGACCAGGCCACCGGTGGAGATCAGCGTCACGTGCGCCGCTTCCATCGCGATCTCGGTGCCGGTGCCGATGGCAATGCCCAAGTTCGCCATGGCCAGTGCCGGAGCGTCGTTGATGCCGTCGCCCACCATCGCCACCTTCGCCCCCTGCTGTTGCAGCCGCTTCACGCGGTCGGCTTTCTGGTGCGGCAGTACGGGCGCCAAGACATTCGCGATGCCCAGTTCCTTCGCCACTTGCTCCGCCACCGCTTGACGATCGCCGGAGAGCAGCCACGGGGTAATGGCCAAGGCGCGCACCTGAGTGATCGTCTCGGCCGCCTCCGTGCGCAGCATGTCGGCCATCGCAATCCGGCCCACGTCCACGCCATCTCGCCGGACCAGCAGCCAGGTGGCTTCCGGGCGGCTTTCATCGGTGATCACTTCCACCAGTGCGCCATCCACCTGCGCCCGGGCGCCGACGCCCGGCAGTGCTTCAAATGCGGTGGACTCTCCGGCGGCGCCCGCACGGGCGGCGATCGCTTTGGCCAACGGATGCTCGCTCCAACGCTCCACTGCGGCGGCCAGGGCCAACGTCTCCGGCGCACCGTCCACTTGCGCAACCTCGGGCCGGCCACGGGTCAGCGTGCCGGTCTTGTCAAAGATCACCGTATCGATGCGCGCCGCGGCCTCCAGCGCTTCGCCGCCCTTGAAGAGAATGCCCAACTGCGCCGCGCGGCCACTGGCCACCAGGATCGCCGCCGGAGTCGCCAAGCCCAACGCGCATGGACACGCCACGATCAGCACGGCAACGAAGTGCAGCATCGCCTGATCCGGAGTGCCGACCGCCAACCACACGGCCAGCGTCACTAAAGCCGCGATGATCACCGCCGGCGTGAACCAGCCGCTGACCTCATCGGCCAGGCGCGCAATAGGCGCGCGGGAGCCTTGCGCCTGCTCCACCATGGCCGCAATCTGCGACAACATCGTCTCGCGGCCCACGCCCTTGGCTTCCACGCGAAACGCCGACGTCGTGTTCACCGTGCCCGCATAGACGCTATCGCCTTTGCCTTTTGAAACCGGGATCGGCTCACCGGTGAGCGAGGATTCATCAATCGACGCCGTGCCTTGCTGGATCACGCCATCGACAGGCAATCGCTGCCCCGGACGCACCATCAGGATGTCGCCCACTTTGACCTGTTCCAGCGGTACGCGGAACGGAAAGCCACCGCGCAGCACTTCCGCCTCTCGGGGCATCAGTTCAGCCAAGCCTTGGATCGCTTTGGAGGCTTGCGCCCGCGCCCGTTCCTCCAGCGTGCGTCCGGCCAGGATGAAGGTGATGATGACCGCGGCCGATTCAAAGTAGACGTCGCGGTGGGAGCCTTGGAGCAGCGTCACGGCCGAATAGACGTACGCTGTGCCCGTGCCGGTGGCGATCAGCGTGTTCATGTCGGTGGTGAACGGCTTTCCATTGGCCCGCGCCCACACGCCCTTTACCGCAGCGCGGAAGAAAGGCAGACCGCACCACGCCACCACAGGCGTCGCCAGCAGCCACTGGATCCAGCGCGTCTCATGCATCCACGGCCCCATGGCGAGGGCGGCCAGCGGCACAGTGAACACGGCAGCGATGATCAGCCGCTGCTTCAGCTCCTTGGATTCGTCCCGCTGCTCCGCCACGCCATACCCAGCTGCCCGGACAGCCGCCGACAGCTTCTCGCGGTTTGCTTGCTGCGGGTCAAACTCAACGCTCGCCCGCCGCGTGGCGAAGTTGACGCTGGCGGTGGCGACGCCCGGGGTCCGCTGCAGAGCCTCGGTGACCGTCTTGACGCAACCCGCGCACGTCATGCCGCTGATGGGCAGGTCCAGGCGAACGGTAGAGGCCATGTGTGCTCCGGCGCTACTTCAGCAGCGCTTCGATCTGCTCCAGTTCTTTGCCGGCTTCGCCAAACTTGCCTTGCGACATCAGTTCGCGATAACGGCGCATGCGGCCGCGCAGTTCGTCCATCCGGCGGTCCGGTTGCACGCCTACCGGTGGCGGTGCCCCCGTCACATTGGATGTCTCGACGGTAGCCTTCGATGCGGCGGTGGGCAGCTGCGAATTGGAGATCTGCGCCAGCGCTTGCTCGTAGGTATCGGCATAGGCCAGTTGATTGCCCAAGGCCAGCGCCACCTTCTTCAACTGCGGCATCGGCGCTTGGGAGGCTTGCAGGTAGATCGGCTCCACGTAGAGGAACGTCTTGTCGATGGGCAGTACCAGCATTTGGCCGCGGATGACTTTGGAGCCTTGCTGATTCCACAGCGTCAGGTCCTTGGAGATGGTTTGATCTTGGTTGATGCGGGCCTTGATCTGCATGGGGCCGAAGATCAGCTCTTGTTTCGACAGCTGCAGGATGACAATCTCGCCCAGCTTGTCGCCATCGCAGCGCGCCACCATCATGCCGATCAGGTTGTCTTTGTTGCGCGGCGTGAACGGGATCATCAGCAGGAACTCCGGCGTATCAGAATCGGGCAGCGTGGCCACCAGATACGTTGGCGTCGACGGTGCCGCCTCGCCTTCCTGGCTGCTGGTGGTGCGGGCGATGTCCCACAAATCTTCCTTGTTGTAGAACGCCTCCGGATCATGCATATGGAACGTCCGGAACAGTTCGGCCTGGATGCGGAAGATGGTTTCCGGATACCGGGCATGCTCGCGCAGATCGGCCGGCATTTCGCTGGCGGGTTTGAACAGGGTGGGGAAAAGGCTCGCGTAGGCTTGCACGATCGGGTCCGCTGGATCAAAGATGTAGAGGCTGACCGTGCCGTCGTAGGCGTCGATGGTGGCTTTGACGGAATTGCGGATGTAGTTCAGCGGGCCGAACTGCGCGGTGTTCACCAGGCGCGCATAGGGGTGCGCGGCTGACGTCGTAAAGCCGTCCACCATCCACACCAGGCGGCCATCTTTGGCAATCACCAGGTACGGGTCCGCATCCCACTTCATGAAGCCGGCCAGGTTCTCCAGACGATCGAGGACCTTGCGCCGGATCATCATGCGGCTTTCGGGCGTCAGGTAGCTGGTGAGCACGATGTTCCAGTCGCCTTCGGCCAGGGCCGCTGCGACGCGCATGGGAAAGCTCGAGACCGGGAAGCCGCCCTTACCTTCGTAGCGGGTGTGCACGTTGTCGGAGCCGGACGGATAGTCAAACTCGGGCTGTCCGGTGCGGACAAAGACGGGCTCATGCACAGCTTCGCCGTAGTAGATCTGCGGCCGCGTCACCTTCAAGCCGCCAGTGCCGTAGGCCAGCGGCGCGTCCTTGATCAGCAACTCCGGCAGGCCATCGGGTGTGATCCGGTTGGCCTCCGCCATCACCACGCCGTAGCCGTGGGTGTAGATGAAGTGCGGGTTGATCCAGCGGCTCTTGACGTCCGGCAGTTGGCGCACATCCAGCTCGCGCGGCGTCAGCAGCACTTGCCGGATCTGGGACGGACCGCCGCCCTCACTCAGCTTGTAGCGGTCGACATCGGAATCCGGGAACACATAGTAGGGGCGTAGAGCCTGGATCTGGGTGATGGTGTCGTGGAAGGCCCGCCAGTCCCATAGCCGCACGTTGTCGAGCAGGGGCTTGTGCTTGGTGGCGTCAATCTGGCCCGAGATCTTGGCTCCAAAATCCACTTCCCGCAGCCGCTTGTCCAGGCCATAGGCGGCGCGCGTGGTGGCGATGTGACGCTCAATGTAGGGACGCTGGATGGAGATCTCGTTCGGGCGGACGTAGGCCCAATTCACTGCTTTGGCCACTGCACCCGGCACTAAGACCGCCGCCGCGACGGCCAGTAGAGCGGGACGAAAGCTACCCATGGCGATCAGCGCTGCCGCCATCACACAGGCACCGATCGCGCCCCAGTTCAACGGGAGCGAGATGGTCTCCGCAACGTAGTCGACGCCCACCATGAAGCCGTGGTCTGTCGTGAGAAGGGAGAAGCGGTCCAGATAAAAGCTACCGGCCAGCGACAACAGAAAGATCACGCCTGCGCCGCGCACCAGCAGAGAATCGAGCAGCCGCGTCAGCCCGAGATCGCCCAGATTGATCGGCGTGCCCGGTGGCAGGTTCCGCAGGTCGAGCAGTTTGCGCAGGTGGCTGGCCACCCAATAGACCACCAGTGTCGCCATGCTGGCCACTAGCATCAAGCGGAGCACCATCTCATAGAACGGCAGCTCAAACAGGTAGAACGGCAGGCGCTGATTGAAGACGGGGTCCCGCCAAGCTTGCGGGTCGATGGCCGCGGCGCGGGCGCCGAAGAAGCGCACGGCGGTCCAGGAATCGATGAACATCAGGCTCAACAGTGCGGATACGCCCATCAGCGCCAGCGTGGCGAGGCCCAAGCCACCCGGTTTTGCCCCGACATAATAGGCGGTCCAGAGTGCCAGAAAGACAATCACACCCGCCACCACTCGCGGCACGAAGCCATAGGAGATCATCTCGAACCAAGTGGAGACCTGGCCCATCTCCTGCCACCAGGCGTACTCAATGGTGTAGCTGGCGATCCAGCGGGCGGTCAGCAGTAACAGCAGCCCCAGGCCGATCAACAATCCCAGCCCCAGCCGTGGCCCCTGAGGTGACCGGTTCTGCCGGATGTCGTCGTAGTCGATAATGATGGGGCCGCTCATACCCCTACTGTATAGCCTGCACGGATTGAGCGTAGGGGAAAGAGCTGAGGTTAGCTGGCGCGCCAGACAATCTTGCCGCTGACGATGGTGTGCGTCGGGCCACCCTGGAACTTCCAGCCATCAAAGGGCGAGTTGCGGCTCTTGGAAGCGGACTTGCCGAGCTCGTAATGCCACGTGCGGCCGGGGTCGAGAATGGTGACGTCGCCCGGCGACCCCGCCTGCAGCGTCCCGCGGTTCAGCTTCAAGATGTTAGCCGGGCCGGTGGTGTACAGCTCAATCATGCGCTTCAGCGGGATCAGGCCGTTGTTCACCAGGCGCGCAAAAGAGAGGCCGATGGCGGTCTCGAGACCGAGTATGCCGAACGGGCATTTCTCGAACTCCTGCATCTTCTCGCTACCGGCGTGCGGTGCGTGATCGGTCGCCAGCGCATCCACGGTACCATCGATAATGCCTTCCAGGCACGCATCGACATCGTGCGTGCAGCGGATGGGCGGACGCATTTTGAAGTTCGAATCGTAGGGCACGATCTCGCTGTCGCACAGCGTGAAGTGGTGTGGCGACACTTCGCAGGTCACGGGCAAGCCGCGCTGCTTGGCCTGCTTCACCATGTCCACCGCGCCACGCGTCGACAAGTGGGCGACGTGGAAGCGGGCGCCGGTCACTTCCGCCAGAATGATGTCGCGCGCCACCATCACGTCTTCAGAACAGGAAGGAATGCCGCGCAACCCCAGTTCGACGCAGCGCAACGCCTCGTGCATGTCGCCACCGGCGGAGAGGTTCAAGTCTTCGCAATGGTCGATCACGGGCAGATCCAGCGCCGCCGCCGTTTCCATCGCCCGGCGCATCACCCGAGAGTTCATCACGGGCCGGCCGTCGTCCGAGATCGCCACAATGCCGGCGCGCTTCATGCCGCCAATCGAGGCGAGTTCTTCGCCCTGGCTGCCTTTGGTGATCGCTCCGATGGGGAAGACGTTCACCATGGCGTCACGCTGGGCGCGCTCAATGATGTAGCGCGTCACCAGCGCCGAATCGTTCACGGGGGAGGTGTTCGGCATGCAGCAGATGGTGGTGAAGCCACCCGCCGCCGCCGCCCGAGCACCGGTCTCAATCGTTTCCGCATGCACAAAGCCCGGCTCGCGCAGGTGGACGTGCATGTCGATAAATCCCGGAGCCACCACCAGACCCGTCGCATCGATGGTCTCCGCTTCCGGCGCATGCTGGTTGTCGCCCACTTTGCGGACGATCGAGTTGGCGATCAGCACGTCCGTCACGCGGTCGAGGCCCGAGGCCGGATCGATCACGCGGCCGCCCTTGATGAGCAGTTTCGCCATTAGGCTGCGCCTCCCACCGTCTCGCGTTCCAACACCGTCACGCGTTCCAGCACCGCCATGCGCACCGCAATCCCGTTCTCCACTTGGTTCAAAATCACCGACTGTTTGGAATCCGCTACTTCGGACGCAATCTCGTGGCCGCGGTTGATGGGGCCCGGATGCATCACCAGCACATCTTTCTTGGCCAACGGCAGATGCTCCGCGCGCAGACCGTAGAAGCCAAAATACTCGCTGTGCGCGATGGGCGCTTCATGTTGCCGCTCCAATTGGACCCGCAACATCATCACCACATCGGCACCCGCAATCGCCTCGCGGATGTCGTGGGTCAACGTGACCCCCGGCGCCAACTGCCCCATCTGCTTGGGCAACAGAGTGGGTGGACCGCAAAGCACGATGGAGGCGCCGAACTTTGACAGCAGATGAATGTTGGACCGCGCGACGCGTGAGTGCGCCAGGTCGCCAATGATGGCGACGCGCAGACCTTCGAGCGTGGGCCGATGGTCGAGAATCGTGCGCGCATCAAGCAGTGCCTGCGTCGGATGCTCATGCGTACCGTCGCCCGCGTTGATGATCGGAATATCCAGGTGTCGCGCCAGAAAGTGCGGTGCACCGGAGGCCGCATGCCGCATCACAATCGCGTCCGGCCGCATAGCTGCCAAGGTGGCGAGTGTATCGACCAGCGATTCGCCTTTCGAGACACTGGACCCGGACGCGGTGATCGAAATCGCATCCGCGCCCAACCGGCGCGCGGCGATCTCAAAGCTCACCCGGGTGCGCGTTGAAGCCTCAAAGAAGAGGTTGACGATCATGCGCCCGGTGAGCGCCGTGCCGCGCTGTTGCGGCGTTTGGAAAAACTTCGCCCGTTCGAGAATCGCCTCGATTTCAGTCCGGGGAAGGTCTTGAATACCCAGCAGGCCTTGCACGCTTAAGCTTTGTTCTCCACTAGCTGATCTTTTCGACCAGTAGCACTTTCTCCAGGCCGTCAATCTCCTGGAACTTTACTTCGATGATCTCAGTGGCCGTGGTTTGCACTTCGCGGCCCACATAGCGGGCCGAAATCGGCAGCTCACGATGGCCCCGGTCGATCAGGCATAACAGTTGGACGCGGGCCGGGCGGCCGTGGTCGAACAGCGCATCCAGCGCCGCCCGCACAGTGCGCCCGGTGTAGAGCACGTCGTCGGTCAAGACAATATCCTTGCCGGTGACATCAAACGGAATGTCGGTGGAGTTCAGCACCGGCGCTGCGCCCACCGTGGTCAAGTCGTCGCGGTAGAGATTGATGTCCAAGATGCCCACCGGGACTTCGCGGTTCTCGAGCGCGGCAATCTTGGCCGCCAACCGCGTCGCCAGCGGCACGCCGCGGCGACGGATACCGATAAAGGCGAGCGCCGAAAGGTCTTCGGTCTTCTCCAAAATCTCGTGAGCCAACCGGACCAGCGTCCGGTCAATCTCCGAGGCCGACATCAATTGAGCTTTCTCGCGGGTAGCCGACATGCGTTAAGGCCTAACGTAGCACAACGTCAATCCGCAATGACGCGGAAGGATTGACCCTCCGGGTATTCGACAACTTGCGCACTCAGCCACCGTCGCGGTCTTCCTCGACCGCCAGGGTGCTATCTGATGTCTCGGGCAATTGCGCCCAGACGTCTTTCATGGAGGTGAAGATCGCCCTTTTCACCTCCTGAGCGGGCCCGGGAGTGAGGCTGACCGTCTGCAGTTCTGGTTTTCCTGGGCTTTCAATCAAAGGATTCTCGTTCAGGAACATCGTTTATGGGCTTACGCGGCCCGCGACAAAGACTCCAAACATCACCGTCGACAACTAGTCGGACTAACTGCGGCGCTCCGCCAGTTCGCGCTCCAGTTCGCGCCGGTTCAGCAGTTTGCCACCCTTGGCAACATAGGAGTCAGAGATCTTGCGAAGTTCTTTCCCAAGTTCCGAGACCCGCTTGAGTTCTACTCCGTTCTTTCGGGCCGATGCCTGACGCGTCACTTTCTCCATAGACCTAAGCCCTATTTTACCGCTCCATCCAGCCGCCGCAGAGACACAAAGCGCGGGCCGCGCGTTTTGCCTGCCACATCGAGAATTGCCTCCAATCGCGCGGGCCCGGCCGGTAGATCGATGCTCGCGATGCGGGCCGCCGCCAGTTCACCTGTCACCGGCAGCACGCGCTCGACACCACCGAGCCGGAACGTGACCTTGGCGGGTGCGCCTTGGGGCGGCATCAGGAAGCTGACTTCATACTTGCCCGCTTGCGCAATGTCCACCTCCCAGTGCCCCAGTGCGTCCGGCCCCCAGGAGGCTCGCGGACCGCGCCAGTCCTGCTGGCTGAGCATCACCGGGTTCTCCTGCGGCGTGCCGATAGGGATGCGGATGGGGTCATAGCCTTTTTCGCCCACGTCCGCAAACCAGGCGCGATAGGCGCGGTCGAGCTGCGCCACCACTTCGGGATTCTTCGCGGCCACGTTGGTCGATTCCGCTGGGTCCGCTTCGAGGTCGAACAGTTCTTTGTTCTCCACCAGCTTCCAGCGCTGCGTTCGCGCACACGCTTGCCGCCACGGCTCTGGAGCATCGCCGCGGTGCCATTGGAAGAAGAGCGTCCGGTTGGGTTCAGCGGGCTTAAGCAAGTCGCGGCCGTCGATCTTCACCTTCGGCAGCGGCAGCCCGCACGCCCCAGCGAGCGTCGGCAGCAGATCGATGTGCGCCGCCACGCGGTTCTCTTTCGTTCCCGCCGCGATCCGGCCCGGCCAGCGCAGGAAGCACGGCACGCGGATGCCACCTTCATAGACGGTGCCTTTTAGCCCACGCATGCCGGCGTTGTAGCGCGGCTGCTGCGGGCCGTTGTCGGTCATGAAGACAACGATCGTGTCCTGCTCCAGGCGGAGCTTCTTCAACTGGTCGAGCAGCCGCCCGGTGTTCTGATCAAGGTTGCGGACCATGCCATAGATTCGAGCCGTGGTCTCATCCAGGCCCTTCTGACGGTAGGGCGCAGCCAGCTCATCCACTACTTCCAGCGGCGTGTGTGGCGCGTTAGTGGCGATGTAGGTGAAGAACGGGCGCGTGCGGTGGGTGTCGATAAACCGCATCGCCTCATCAAAGAAGATGTCGGTGCAGTAGCCGCGGAACCGCTCCGGCACGCCGTTGCGTTGGAGCAGTGGGTCAAAGTAGCGCTCGCCTCCGGGGGGGTCAGACGGTTGGCCGATGCCGCCGCCGAAGTGGCTGACGGTGGTTTCAAAGCCGCGATCGTTGGGGCGCAGCGGGTAGTGATCGCCCAAGTGCCATTTGCCGAACAAGCCCGTGCGGTAGCCACCCTGGCGGAAGACCTCGGCCATGGTCACTTCACCCGGCCGCATCATGGAGCGGCCAATGTAGGTGTCGACGACTCCGGTGCGGTAGTTGTAGCGGCCCGTCATCAAGCTGGCGCGGGTGGGGGAGCAGACGGGGCTGCAATGAAACTGCGTGAACTGCACGCCATCGCGGCCAATTGAATCAAGCCGCGGTGTTTCCAGATGCGGATTGCCGTGCAGTGACAGGTCGCCATAGCCCTGGTCATCTGAGATGATCAGCACGACGTTGGGCCGCCGTGCCGCCGCGCTACCCACCAGTGGTGCCGCTAAACCGAGCGCCCCGGCCCCCAACAGATCCCGCCGTCGCATGGTCCGCATTAAGCCCTCGCCTTCCGCATCCGCAAAAACCGGATGATCTTCCGGATCGACCAGATCATCGCCGCCACAAACGCCACCACCAAGCCCAACACCACCAGCGGATAGTGGAACGTCAGCCACATGCCCAGCGGCAAAAATAGATCTTCCGCGAGGCTGACAAAAATGTTCGACACCGGCTCCGGTGAGTGGTTGACAGCGACGCGCGTGGCGGACTTGGCCGTGTGGCTGGAGAGCGCCGCGGTGCCCATCATCAATGCCAGCGCGGTCCGCAGGCCCGGGTCCATGGAGCTGACGGAGGTGACCGCCAGCACAACGGCGCCGATGGGGCGGACGAAGGTGTGCACGGTATCCCAGATGGAATCAAGCCACGCAATCTTGTCCGACACGAACTCCAGACCCGCTAGCACAAAGGCCGTGATCAGCACAGGCAGCGAGGCCAGGTGCAGCATCGGCTCAAACTGCTCCGTCAGCTGGATCACTTGGAAGCGGATCAGCATGCCCAGCACGAAAACTGTGGCATACAGACGGATGCCCGCCAGAAAGCCGATGCCTGCGGCGGTGCCGATGATCTCGGGGAGACTCATGCGGCTTTCAGGATATCGCTGCCGGGCGTGGGCTTTTCTGCCAGCGGAGCTATTCGGCGCGCAGGGCGATGATCGGGTCGGTCTTCGTCGCTCGCCGTGCGGGGATGTAGCTGGCGGCCAGCACGACGGCAGCTAGCAGCGCCGCAGTGCCGAGGAAGGCAGCGGGGTCGTAAATCTCGACGCCAAACAGCAGCTCCTTCAAGAAGCGGGCGAGCAGGGCCGCGCCGCCCGCACCGATCACGACACCGGCAGCGCCCAGCCACGCCCCCTGCCGCAGCACCAGAGCGAGCACGTTGGCGGGGCTGGCTCCGATGGCGATGCGGATGCCGAACTCCTGCGTCCGCTGGGCCACGGTGTAGGAGATGACGCCATAAATTCCCACCGCCGCCAGCATCAGGGCGACAACGGCAAACAGCCCCAGCAGTGCCGTCAGGAAACGCGGGCGCGCGCTGGCGGCGCCGACAATCTCGTCCAGCAGCCGTACTTGAGCAATGGGAAGAGCCGGGTCCATTCGCGCAATCTCGGCGCGGACGGCAGGCAGTAGCAGTCTTGGATCGCCGGTGGTGCGGAAGGCCAGAAAGGCCCCGCGCGCGCCGAAGCCACCGGACTGCATCCGCGGCAGAAACAGCTCAGTCCCGGTGGGCTTGTCGGGCCCGGCGTTCTTGATGTCGCCCACGACGCCGACAATCGTGGCCCAGGCCCCCTCTGACCCCGGCCGGATGCGGCGGCCCACAGCGGAGCTATGGCCATAGAACGTGCGCGCGAAGGTCTGATTCACCACCGCCACGCGCGGGGCTTCCGCGCCGTCGCGCTCATCCAGGAAACGGCCCTCGATCAGGCGGACCTTCAGCGTCTCAAAGAATCCTGGCGAAACGGTTTGCCAGTAGTCGCAGTTCTGGATGGGCCCGCCGGGGCGCGGTACAAAGCCTTCAATCTCGGTGTCATTGGCGTTGAGCGGCCGCACGGGCGGCATGCCACTGAAGACCGTGGCCGCTTCGACGCCGGGCATGGCGGCCACTCGGTCCCGCAGTGAGGCGAAGAACGAGAGCGCTTGCCCCGACTGCGGATACTGCGATTGCGGCAGCGCCAGCCGCATGGTGACAACGCGGTCCGGCTCCAGGCCGATGTTCACCTGCTGCAGCTTCCAAAACGTCTTCACCATCAGCGACGCGCCCACCAGCAGCACCAATGCCAGCGCCAGTTCGCTGGCCACCAGCACGCGGCGAATGATGTTGGAGCGGGCGGTGCCGGAGCTGCGTCCGGCGGCCGTCTTCAGCGATTCATGCGAGGCCGCCGAGATCTGCGCCAGCGGCGCCAGGCCAAACAGCAGCCCGGTGATCAACGTCGCCAGCAGCGTAAAGGCCAGCACCGGCCAATCCATGCTGATCTCGGCCGCCCGCGGAATGCTGCCCTGGTTCAAGTTCAAGATCAGCGTCAACCCGCCCTTGGCCAGCAGCAAGCCCACCAGCGCACCGGCGGCAGCCAGCACCAGCCCTTCCACGGCGCATTGCCGGATCAGGGTCCAGTTGCTGGCGCCCACGGCCTTGCGCACGGCGATCTCGTGATGGCGGGATTCGGCGCGGGCCAGCAGCAGATTGCCCACATTCACGCACGCGATCAACAACACAAACGCGACCGCCCCCAACATCACCCACATCGCCGTCCGCACGCCGCCCACAATCTCGTCCTGCCAGGGCAGCGCGACCAGCGTGTGGTTCACCGGGTGGAACAGATGAGTGTTGGGCGTGGCGCGCGGGCCCTGCTCATTGACGATCTGCTGCAGTTCATCCTGCGCCTGCTTGGGCGAGACGCCCGGCTTCAGGCGGCCAACGACGGAGAGGAAGTGGCTGGACCGGCTGCCAGGGCTCGACAGATTCAGCTGCATCGGAACCCAGATCTCCGGCGGGTCCGTTTCACCGGGCGGGAACGCAAAGCCCGCGGGCATCACTCCGGCCACCGTGGCCGTCAGCCCATTCACCTTCACTTCCCGGCCCACGATGGCGGGCGCGCCGCCGAAGGCCCGCTGGTAGAGGCCGTCGGAGATCATGATGCTCAGCGGCGCGCCAAAGCGGTCATCTTCACTTGTCAGGTGGCGGCCCACCCGCGGAGCCACGCCCAGCATCGGCAACATGCCACCGGTGAGCTGTGCGGCGGTGACGCGCAAGGGCTCCTGGCCGCCGGAGAAGTTGACGCCCGTGATGGCGTAGCCTTCCAGTGCCTCCCATTGCTTGGTCAGCTGCCGGAGATCCAGCAGCTCGGGCGGCGACATCCAGAACTTCTTGAGGCCGCCGCCCGGGAAGCCGGGAAACTCGGTGTAGACCCGCAGCAACCGCTCTGGCGCAGCGTAATTGAGCGGCCGCATCACCACGGCGTTCACCACCGTGAAGATGGCCGTGTTGGCGCCGATGCCCAAGCCCATGCAGAGAATGGCGGCGGCGGCAAAACCTGGTGCGCGCTGCAGTGTGCGGAGGGCATAGCGGAAATCGGTCATGAGAAATAGTACGCCGGACGGCGGGCCGGGCGACAGAAAATGGGGCGAATGGCGAACAAACTTGGCCGCTACCGCCGGCCAGCAGCTACAGCTTCCGCAGTTGGACAAACGACGCGGCTAAGGCCGTTACGATCGCGGCGCAATTGCCGAGCGCGCTCCACACGACACGTTGATTCTCCGGGAGGTCCTGGCCCAACCAGATCAGCCCGGCTCCCAGAGCCAGTGACAACAGGCTCGCCACCAGCAGATACCGTCCGGAAGTGGCATTGGCTTGGTACCAGATGCGTGGGTCAGACAATGTCTTTGACGTCCGGAAGCCGTACCAGATGTTGGGCGGCACCCGCTGCAAGATCAGCGGGATCGCCAAGGCGGCGGTCAACAGCGGCGTGAAAACTCCAATCAGATAGAGCTTCATGCCTTGAGCATCTCACATCGGCCGCACGACTCGGGGTGCACCGGCGAGCCTTACTCATCCTCTTCGTCGTCACCCGTCCGTGCGGCCCGGGCCGCGGCGATGATCTTCTCGGCCTGCAGTTGCGGCACGTAGTCGTAGTGGTCAAACTCCATGATGAAGCTGGCCCGGCCTTGCGTCATCGAGGTCAAGTCGCTTTGGTAGGTCAGCATCTCGGCCATCGGAGCCTGCGCGCGGATGACCTGTGTGCTGCCCTTGGTCTCCATACCGGCGATGCGGCCGCGGCGGCCGTTGAGGTCGCCCATCAAGTCTCCAGCGAACTCCACCGGTGCCTGCACGGTGACGTTCATCACCGGCTCCAGCAGCACGGGCTTGGCGATGGCCATGGCGGCCTTGAACGCCTTGCGCGCCGCCATCTTGAACGACATTTCGGAGCTATCGACATCGTGATAGCTGCCGTCGTAAAGCGTCACCCGGAAATCGACCATCGGGAAGCCGGCCAGATAGCCATTGGCCGAGGTTTCGAGGAAGCCCTTCTCGACGGCGGGTACGAAGTTGCGGGGGACGCTGCCGCCGAAGGTGGCGTTGACAAACTCGAACTTGCCGCCCCGGGGCAGCGGTTCCACCTTCACCCAGACATCGCCAAACTGGCCGTGGCCGCCGGTCTGCTTTTTGTGGCGCCCCTGCACATCGGCAAACCCGCGAATGGTTTCCCGATACGGGACTTTGGGCGCCTTGAGCGCTACGTCCACGCCGTACTTGCGGCGCAAGCGGCTGACGACGATCTCGACATGCTGCTGCCCGGCACCGGCCACCAGAAACTCCTGAGTCTGCGGGTCGCGGTAGAAGCGGAGGGCGAGATCTTCTTCCAGCACCTTGTGCACGGCGTTCGCCATGCGGTCTTCATCCTGGCGGCTCTTGGCCTGGATGGCGTAGGCGATCGAAGGCTCCTCGACATGGAGCGGCGCCAGCGCCACCTGGTTCGATTTATCGGCCAGCGTATCGCCGGTCAGCGTGTCTTTCAGCTTGGCCACGACGCCGATATCGCCCGCGTGCAGCTCGGTGACGGGCTGCAGGGTCTTGCCGAAGGGGATGCCGATATGGGCCAGCCGCTCCTCGGTATGGGTGCGTGAATTCACCAAGTGCGCATCATTGCGCACCACTCCAGAAAGAACTTTGAAGTAGGTCACGCGGCCTTGGAAGGCGTCGGCGGCCGTCTTGAAGACGAAGGCTGCCGGGGCCTGAGCGTCTGAGACGTCGCGGTCGATCTCGCGATCGCCCTGACGCAAGTGGATCACCGGGTGCTCGGTGGCGGCCGGGAAGAAGATGCGGCAGAACTGGAGCATCTGGCAAGTGCCGATATTGCGCAGCGCGCTGCCGCACAGCACGGGCACGATGGCGTTGTACTTCATCTCGTCGTGGATGCCTTGGATCACGTGCTCGGCGGAGAGCGTGCCGGTCTCAAAGAACTCGGCCATCAGCTCATCTTCGCCCTCGGCGACGGCCTCCACCAGGACGCCGTGGGCCTTCTGCGCCTCTTCGGCATACTCGGCGGGGATGTCCACTTCTTTGCCGACACCATTGCCATCGGGCTCATAGAGGAACGCCTTCATGGTGACCAGATCGATGACGCCGCGGAAGTCCCGCTCACTGCCGATGGGCAGCTGAATCGGCACGCAGGTGCGGCCAAACACCTGATGAATACTGTCGAGCGTGCGTTCAAAGCTGGACCTTTCGCGATCCAGTTTGTTGATGAAGATCGCCCGCGGCAGCTTGAACTCCTCCGCGAAGCTCCAGACCTTCTCCGTCTGCACTTCCACTCCGGCCACGCCATCCACCACCACCAGCGCCGCGTCCGCCGCATGCAGCGCGGCGCGTGTGTCGTTCATAAAGCAGTTGAACCCGGGCGTGTCCAGCAGGTTCACCTTCACCCCGCGCCATTCCGCGGCGGCGACTGAGCTAAAAATCGAGATCTTACGCGACACCGACTCTTCATCGAAGTCGGTAATCGTGTTCCCTTCATCGACCCGGGTCAACCGGTTGGTGGCGCCACAGCTGTGCAGCGCAGCGGCTGTTAGCTGAGTCTTGCCAGCATGGCCGTGCCCGGCCAGCGCAATGTTGCGGATGTCTTTGCCTTCGTAGACTTTCATAATGTTTCGGTCCTATGACGACGGGCGGAATCGTATCACAACTACACTGAAGTTGAACCCTTGCATGTTGGTCGCCAACCGTCCGTCTACTCTTTTCCGTGCTGAGCTGAAGCCCTTGGTCCAGCTGGCGCTTCCGGTCGTCCTCGCTGAACTGGGCTGGATGGCCATGGGCGTGGTGGACACGATGATGGTGGGCAGTCTGGGTCCGGAGGCAATCGGGGCGGTGGCGATGGGCAACGTCATCTTCAACACCGTGGGCATTCTGGTGATCGGGTTCCTGCTGGGCCTGGATACGTTGATCGCCCAGGCGTTTGGAGCCGGTGATCAGGCCGATTGTGACCATTCCCTGCGGCAGGGCCTATGGCTGGCCGCTCTGGTGGCGCCGGTGCTGTTCGCCGTCATGCAACTTTTCGCGCTGACCCTGCCGTGGTGGGGGATTGAGCTGGCGGTCAGCCGCCTCGCTCAACCGTTTTCGAGCGCCCTGGCCTGGAGCGTCTTCCCGCTGGGCGTCTACGCGGTCTTCCGGCGCTATCTGCAATCAATGAATGTCGTGCGTCCGGTGATGGTGGCCCTGGTGAGCGCCAACCTAATCAACTTCGCCGGCAACTGGCTGCTGATCCACGGCCATTGGGGCGCGCCGCAAATGGGCGTCACCGGTTCGGCGGTCTCCACCATCGCCGCCCGCATCTATATGGCGGCCGTCCTGCTGCTGGCCCTGCCGCGCGGGGTACTGAAGTGGGAGCGGCCCGATTGGACGCGCATCGAG
This sequence comes from Acidobacteriota bacterium, assembly GCA_026394055.1. GTDB lineage: Bacteria > Acidobacteriota > Terriglobia > Bryobacterales > Bryobacteraceae > JAPKYZ01. The sequence goes on along the minus strand of JAPKYZ010000045.1, from coordinate 6,769 downwards.
AAGCTATTTCTGTTGGGCGTTCCGGCGGCCGGGCATATCTTTCTTGAGATCGCCGGGTTCGGCCTCGCCACCGCTCTCGCCGGGCAGTTTCCGGCTTTCGCGCTGGCCGCGCATGAGATCGTGCTGAACAATGCAGCGCTCACCTACATGGTGCCGCTGGGCATCAGTTCGGCGGCGGCGGTACGGGTGGGGCAAGCGATGGGCCGGGGGGACCGGTTGGCGGCGCGAGTCTCGGGCTGGACCGCGATTGCTCTCGGAGCGGGCTTCATGGCCTGTTCCGGCATCGCGATGATGCTGGCACCGCGCTACATTCTCGGGCTCTACACGACTGATCGCGCCGTGCTGGCGGTTGGCATCCCGCTGATCGGGATGGCGGCCGCGTTCCAGTTGTTTGATGGGGTGCAGGTGGTGGCCACCGGAGCGTTGCGCGGATTGGGAGACACCAAGATGGCGTTTGTGGCCAATGTGGCCGGGTATCTGGTGGTGGGATTGCCGATTGGGGCGGCGCTCTGTTTTGTCTTTGGGTGGCAGGTATTCGGGCTGTGGGTGGGGTTGACGTTGGGCTTGATGATGGCGGCTGCGGTGCTTTTGACCGCCTGGATACGCCGCTCGTCCTTGCAGTAGCGCTTAAAATTACAGCCTAAAACCTGAGGGCCCCCGGAATTGACTCCAGAGGCCCTTGATACTTTTATCGATTTTCGGGAACTGACTACCAGCGCTGTTCGCGCCGGCCGCCGCCACCACCGCCGCCCCGGTTGCCGCCACGGCCACCGCCACCGCCGCCGCCGAACCGGTTACCACCACCGCCACCACCACGCTCTTCACGCGGACGGGCTTCGTTCACATTGATTGCACGGCCGTTCAACTCGCGCCCGTTCAGGCTGGCGATCGCATTCTGCGCCTCGTTGCCATTGGTCATTTCAACAAAAGCGAACCCGCGCGGCTGGCCCGTATCGCGATCCCGGACAATGCTCACCCGCTCAACCGCCCCGTACTGCGCAAATGCGGCTTCCAAATCGGCCTCGCCGGTCTGATAGGAAAGGTTTCCTACGAAAATATTGGTCATCTCACTACTCCTTGGACATGGGTGAATGGTCACCCATCAATTACAAGCTGCCTTCCGGGCAGCCGGACACACTGCGAGCTGGGCTAGGCCAAACACAATAACGCGGGCGAAGTTTAACACGGCAGAGCCGCCACGATTCCGTAGCGTGTCTCCAGAGTAGCATGGCACCAGCCCCCCATCTCTGGTATGCTCGCTACGGCGAATCATACCTCAAGGTGCTGCTAGCTTCCTCGGTGAATTGACGCCTACGGCGGCAACGTCCAAGGAGTGTGAATGCGGGTTCACCTTATCAACCCCAGCGACTTAGCATTTGGCATCGGGGTCATCACCCCTCGTTGGCTTTTTGTATTGGCGGGGGCAACCCCGGCTCGGTTTGGCGATCCGGTGATCGTCGACGAGACGCTGGAGGCGCTGGATGTCAACACCATCCAGGCCGGTGATGTCGTCGGCATCGGGATCCACACGGGCAATGCCCTGCGTGGGTTTGCCGTAGGCCGGGCCGCCCGGGAGCGCGGCGCCTGGGTCGTGTTCGGCGGCATCCACGCCACCCTTTTTCCGGAAGAAGCTTTTGAACTGGGCCAGGCTCATGCTGTTGTCGATGGCGACGGTGACCAGGTTTGGGGCCAAGTGATCGACGATTGCTCGGCTGGAAAGCCGGAAAAGAATTATGCTGGGGGCCGCGTCAGTGCCGGCAAGTTCGCCTCCGCCCGCTGGGATCTGCTGCCCGCCGGCCGTTATATGTGGGCCTCGGTGCAGACCGTCCGCGGCTGCCCCAAGCACTGCTCGTTCTGTTCCGTCTGGCGGACCGACGGCCAGGAACCGCGCCAGCGCGCCACCCATCCGGTGATTGCCGAGATTGTCGAACTGCGGCGCCTGGGCTATCGCTTCATCGCGCTGGCTGACGACAACTTCTACCCGGTGACGCTGACCGACTTGGCCAACGCCGAGCGGCAGAAGAACTACGCCCGGTTGGCCGAGCTGATCGCGATCCGCAACGAGCGGTTCGAGCTGATGGCCGCCTTGGCGGAACTGCCCAAGGACATGGTGCTGTTCACGCAGATCACCATGGAAGCCTCGGAAGATCAGGCGTTCCTCGAAGCGATGCACAAGGCTCGGATCAAGGGTGCGCTGGTGGGCGTTGAATCGGTCACCGACGAAGGCTTGAAGGCCGTCTACAAGGGCTTTAACTCCTCGGGTGCGGAACTGGCGGAGCGCCTGCGCCGCTTCCGGGCGGCTGGTGTGCATGTGCTGGGCTCGTTTATCTTTGGCCTGCCCAGTGATCGTGAAGACACGTTTGACGCCACGTTGGCTTTGGCCAAGAAGGCGGACATTACCTTTGCCCAATTCGTGATGTTGACGCCGTTCCCCGGCACGGTCGACTTCGACAAGTGGGAAAAGAAGCAGGGCGAAGGCGTCCAGCGGGTGGACGGCATTCCGGTGACGCGCCACTGGCTGATCCCAGCCGAAAAGCGCCCCAAGATGTTTGTCGAGCACCCCACGATGAGCACCGATGAGATCCGGGACCGCACGCAGAAGGTGTGGGACCAGTTCTACAGCCTGGGTGCGATCTGGAAACGCTCCAGTTGTGTGCCGAACCTAAAGGGCCGCATCGCCTTTGTCTTTATCTCGCGCCTGTACCGCCAGATGTACGCCAATACCGGCATCTCCACCGATAGCGCCCGCCGCAGCCGCGCCAACAAGTGGGCCCGCCTGCTAGCCATTCCCAGCCGCCGCCTGTTCACGGCCAAGCCGATGCCGAACCTGGAAATGCCGGCCTCCATGGCCGCCGCCGCTTCGGCCACGGGCTTAGTCAAGCTCGCTTAACCGCAGCACCAAAACATCAGGGCCAGCCGGAGTTCATCTCCTGCTGGCCCTCTTTGTCTTCCTGCTCTGGCTGAGCGCTACTTAGCTCATCGAAACGCGCGTGCCACCATCAAACATTGCCTGCTGGTCCACCACCGGGGCGTACCGGATGATGCGGCCGCAGCTTTCGCAGTTCATCACCTTGGTGGCCCGCTTCAAGTCCTCAAAGTACTGGGGCCGCAACTTCATGTGGCAGGCTGAGCATTGCCCTTTGGTGGCATCGGCCACAATCGGCCCCTTGGGGAACTTCTTGCGCAGCCGTTCGAAGTTGGCCAGCAGCGGCGGCGGCAAAGTGGCCGCCAGTTCGGCGCGCTTGGCCTTGGCCTCAAGCACGGCTTGCTGATCAGCCACGGAACGCTCGCGAGCGCTGGCCTTTTCCGCCTCTACCTGCTTCTTTTCTTCCGCCAGCGCCAATTCAGCAACCTTTACGGCGGCGGTGAGCGGCTCCGAGGCGGTCATCAACTCCAGTGACCTTTCTTCGGCCTTGCGAATTTCGCCTTCGCAAAACTCGATCTCGTGCTGGAACGCCTTGTACTGCTCGTTCGTCTTGGCGGACATCATCTGGTCGCGCAGTTTGGAGATCTTCTGGTTGGCCGCTTGGACATCCAGTTCCTTCTGTTTGCGCTCCTTTTGATTGGCGGCCAACGCCGCTTTTTCGGCCTCCAATTGCTTCAAATGGCCGATCAACTGCTTCTCAATCTGCGCGATGTGCTTCGGAAGCTCCGCGATTTCTTGCGTCAGGGTGATCAGCCGACGGTCGACTTCTTCCAGCCGGACGGCCTGTTCAACTTCCTCTATCATCTAGTCGAAATCGTAGCACGCCGCCAAGGATTAAACCTGTCAAGCGAACGTGTGACGGGTTCCAGCTCCGGCACCCGCAGCATCCGGCAGACCGCCCAGTAGACCGCGGCGCCCCCCGGAATCGCCATGGCCAGTGCGGCCAGATACGACAGTTTGCCCGGTCCCAATGCCGCCAGCACGCGGTCGTTGACGAAGTAGACCACCAACCCCATGGCAAACGCCGCCACCACGATCCGCGCAAAGCTGGAGGCCAACTCGCGGCCATTGATGCCACCCAGCCGCCCGCGCAAAATCCAGAACAAGGCCAGGAATCCGAACACCGCCACGGCGGAGGTGGTCATCGCCAAGCCTTCGTGGCCCAGCCCCACCAGACGGATCAGCGTGGTGGCGGTGAAGAAGTTGACGCCAACGCTCAACAGGCTGACCAGCATCGGAGTGCGCGAATCCTGAAGCGCATAAAAGGCCGGGGTCAGCACCTTCATGGCGGCATAGCCGACCAGCCCAAAGGCAAAGCCGTTCAGCGCCAGTGCCGTCTGCGACGTGTCGTAGGAGTTGAAGGAGCCGCCTTCATAGATCGCCCCAATCATCGACCGGCCCAGAATGATCAGCCCCGCCGACGAAGGCACCGTCAGCAAAAAGACCATACCCAAGGACCGCGACAACGTCCGGCGAAACTCTTCCGTGTTGCCCGCCGCGGCGCTCCGTGAGACGGCCGGTAAAGTGGCCGACGCGATGGCGACGCCAAACAGCCCCAGCGGCAGCTGCATGAACCGGAACGCATAGCCGAGCCAGCTCACCGGACCATCGTGGCCGCGCAACGGGTCCAGCACATCGGCGGCGAACGAGGTGTTCACCATCACGTTGATCTGCACCGCAGCGCTGCCCAGGATGGCGGGGCCCATCAGGGCGAGAATGTGCCGCAGCCCCGGGTCCTGCCAATCGATCAGCAGGCGGAACCGGAAGCCTTGTTTCGCGAGCGCGGGCACCTGCACCAGCATCTGCAACGCACCACCACCCACGACGCCCCAGGCCATCCCCTCAATCGGCTGCAGGCCCCACTGCGGGCCCAGCACCAGGCCGAGGATCAGCCCAAATGCGACCGAGCCCAAGTTGAAAAATGTGGACGACATCGCGGGCACGCCAAATTGGCCGCACGCATTCAAGATGCCCATCGCCTGCGCGGCCAGCGCCACCAGCAGCAGGAACGGGAACATCACCCGGGTCAGTGAAACAGCCAGTTCAAACTTGCCCGGCACCTGATGAAAGCCCGGCGCCAGCAAACCCACCAGCCACGGACTGGCCGCCATGCCGAGCAGGCAGAAGCCGCCCACCAGCATGATCAGCGCCGTGGCCACCAGATTGGCCAGCCGCGCCGCTTCCTCGCGGCTGCGGTGGTTCAGGTATTCGGTGAACTTTGGGACAAACGCGCTCGACAGCGCGCCTTCCGCGAACAGATCACGCGTCAGATTCGGAATGCGAAAGGCCAACAGAAACGAGTCATAGGCCAAGCTCGCACCGAACAGGCGCGCCATCACCATCTCGCGCACCAAACCACTGACGCGGCTCAGCGCCACTGCCGCCGAGACGATGCTGGCGGAGCGGAAAACACTCACCGGTGCGGCGGGAGGCTTTTCGGACTGGGGGTCAGCGATTTCCGTACTCATCAAGGAAGTGTGCCACCGTGGCGATGCCCATGTAGTAGTTCGACAACCGGAACTTCTCGTTCGGAGAATGCAGGCCGTCATCCGGCAAGCCGAAGCCCATCAGCACCGTGGGAATACCCAAGTACTCCGCGAACTCACCCACGATCGGGATGGAGCCGCCGGACCGCGTGAACACCGTCGGCCGGTCCAGCGCCTCGGCAAACACCTTGGCCGCCGCGGCAATGGCTGGATGATCGGGATTCACCACCAGCCCCGGGCCGCCGCTCAATACTCGAACTTCGGTGACGATCCCGAGCGGCGTGTTGGCCGCGACAAACTCACGCAACGCTGCGATCACTTTTTCCGGCTTCTGGTCCGGCACTAGACGGATGCTCAGTTTGGCCGTGGCTTTGGCCGGAATGACAGTCTTGGCTCCAGCGGCCGTAAAGCCCCCGGCGATGCCGTGCACTTCCACTGTCGGCCGAGACCAGATGCGTTCGAGCACGCGGCGATCCGGCTCGCCGGTCAAGCTGGTGGCGCCGACTTCGTTCTGCCGGAAGCTTTCCGCGCTGAAGGGCAGGCTGTCCCAGCTGGCCAGTTCTGCCGAGGTCGGCTCGGTGACATCGTCATAGATACCTGGGATCTGGATGCGGCCATCGGCATCTTTCATCTTGGCCAGCAGCTCCACCAGGCCATAGACCGCGTTGGGGGCCGCGCCGCCGAACAACCCGGAATGGAGGTCGCGCCCCGGGCCGGTGGCTTCGATCTCGGTATAGATCAGCCCGCGCAGGCCCACGCACAGGGTCGGGATGCCGTCAGCATAGAGCGCCGTATCCGACACCAGCGCCACATCGGCCTTCAGCTTGTCGCGATGGGCAGGCACGAACTTGGAGATCGACTTGCCGCCGATCTCCTCTTCACCCTCGATCAGGAACTTCACGTTCACCGGCAGCTTGCCGCCGTGAAGGGCCATCAACGCCTCAATCGCCTTGATGTGGGTGTACATCTGGCCTTTGTCGTCAGCCGAGCCGCGCGCGTAGATGTTGCCGTCGCGGATGGTCGGTTCAAACGGTGGCGTCAACCACAGCTCCAGCGGGTCCGGCGGCTGCACATCGTAGTGCCCATAGCAGAGCACTGTGGGCTTGCCCGGCGCATGCAGCCAATCACCATAGACCAGCGGGTGCCCGTCAGTGGGAATGATCTCGACATGCTCCAGACCAGCCGTGCGCAACGCATCGGCGACAAATTCGGCCGCCCGGGCGACGTCACCCTGGTGTTCGGGCAGCGTCGAAATGGAGGGGATGCGGAGAAACGTCAGTAGTTCGTCCAGCAGCCGCTGTTCGTGAGCGTGAATGTATTCCTGAAGCATGGTCTAAAGGCGACAAAGCCAGTTTTG
>JAPKYZ010000060.1 GCA_026394055.1 Acidobacteriota bacterium | reverse complement strand
TCCCCGCGTTTCGGCTAGCGTGTAGCATACCATACCTGTCAAGCAATTCCATGGCCATTCCTTTGGCGCGGCTGCCCGAATTTTCCCTTGCGTCGCACACTCCGAAACGTATCGGCTTTCTGTTCAACAAACTGTACTCCGTAATGACGAACTTTCTCGGCCAAAGTTTCAGGAATTCGTAAAATCCCGGCGCCCAGCCCAGGTGTTCCCCTAAGGGGTAGGCCGACGCCACGACTTCCGGGGTGGCGGGGAACGGGGAGGATCTTGCTAGCGAACGCCCACTTTGCCGAACACGACGCTCAGTTGCCGTTGATCCTGCGCAGGAGTAAAAGTTCGGCTGGCGGTGATCGAGATTTCGGTAGCGGCTTGCCCCTTGGCGACGGCGGGCAGCGGATAGGTGAGCACGAACTGTTGATCGGCCCCGGTGAGACGTTGGGTGCCCGCCAGGACTCCGCCTGCCGTCACCGCCAGTTCAATGGTGCCGAGCGCTTGGGGGGCGTAGCCTTGCAGCTCAATCAGCCCCGCGGGAGCATTCTGGGCATTCACCTGGACCGTGGCGCGCGCCCCCATCCAGCGCATGCCGTTCTCGGGCGCATACCAGCCGCTACCCACCTGCTGGCTGAACTTGGGGTCGGCGACATCGACAAAGGCGGCCAGCGCGTCACCCAACCGCTCCGCCTGAACGCGGAAGGCGGCCGTGATGTTGCGCAGACTTTCGCCGGACGGCTGGTAGACCACCACGCGTTCCTGCTCAAACAGCTCCTTCACCTGCGCCGGCCCCAGCAGCCAGGCGGCAATGCCACCCCACTCCGGGTGGGCGTCGATCTGCTTGTCGGCCCCGGGCGCCAGGTAGACCTCTTTGATCCCCACCAGGCGGAAGGGGTTGTCAAAAACTCCGTCCCAGAACAGCTCGTTCGAGATCCCAGCCAGCAGGATCACGCGGTCCGGATGCTGAGCCCGCGCGGCTTCGACGCCACGCACCAACTGCTGGACCGCCCGAGCCTTTTCCTTCTGCCAATAGAACGCGCGACGGGCCGGAATCCAGGAACCGGCCACCAGCCCCGCCGCCAGCAGCGCCATCACCGGCCGGGGCAGGCAGACACAGAGCAGTGCAGCCAGAAAACCGAGCGCCATCAACGGAATGGCGAGGTAGTAATGGAGCGTATGGTCCCGCAGCGGCAGCACCGGCGCCAGGAGCACGAGAAACCAGAGGGCGCCAAACAACGCCGGACGGTTGCGCAGCCAGATCAAGGCCACCGCAGCGACGGCGGAGAGCGGAAAGGCCCAGACGAGATACGTGCGCAGGGTTTCGGAGACGCTCCGAGGGTCGAGGTGCAGCTGATAGGCCGGGTCCAAGGCCGTTTTCGGGATCACGGCGAAATGCAGCACCAGGAACAGCACTGACGGCACCAGCAACGCCGCCGCCGGACGCAGCCGCGTTCGATCAAAGATCAACGCCCAGCCGATGGCGAGCGCGGGGAACACCACCATCGTCTCCAGCGTCCCAAACCCCAGCAGAAACACCACCCAGCAGGCCAGCATCCGGCGATCAAGAAACAGCCAGAACGCGCCCAGCATCGCCGCCGCGCAAAAGATCTGGTTCGCGGAGCTCATCCAGCCCATCGCCGCCGCCAAACCCACCGAGACGGTCCAGAAGACGGCCGCCAGCACCCCGGCGAGCTTCGACCCGGTCAACTTCCGCGTCACCAACGCCAGCAGGACGCAACTGATGCACTGGACGCCCACGATCACCACGCGAAACGGCAGTGCTTCGAGACCAAACAGAGACTCGAGCGTGAGAAAAAAGGCGCGCTCGCTCAAGAACCGGACCGTGCCCTGGGCCATCGGCGCAAACAGCACCGTCCAGAGGTCGGAGGGCTGGTGCAGAGAGAGGCGCAGGCCCAACCAGGCAAAGTCGTCCGCCCGGAACCAGGTGCCCAGGGTCCGCCAATAGAAGCCCAAGCTGGCCAGAAATGCCAGCGCCCACCAATAGCGCTGCCAGAGCCGCGAAAGTTGATCACGAAAGGGTCCGTAGCCGGACAAGCGAGATTCCACTACTTGGGTATCATAGAGGGTTGCAGGTTACCACCACCAGCGAATACACGGTTGCTGACCAGCAGCGCATGTCGAAAGCGGTCCGCTACTTCGAGTGGCAATCGCGAATTTCGGCCGAGGCGCTGGGCCGCCGTGTGCTGGAAGTGGGCTGCGGGCTGGGTAACTTCACGCAGTCGCTGGTGGATCGCGAACTGGTGGTCGGCATCGACATCGACGACGCCTGTATCGGTTTGCATCAGCAGCGCTTCGAAGATCGGCCGAACGTGCAGTCCCGGGTGCTGGATGCGCTGGACCCCGCGTTTCTCGAACTGAAGCAGCACCGGCCGGATTCGATTGCTTGCCTGAACGTGCTGGAGCATATCTCGGACGATGTGGCGACGCTCAAAAGCTTCGCCAGCGTCTTGCCGAAAGGCGGCCGGGTGGTGCTGCTGGTGCCCGCGTTTAAGGCGCTCTACGGGCCGATCGACGCGAATCTGGGGCATTACCGGCGCTACACCAAACGGTCATTGCGCGCGACGGCGGAGCAGGCCGGGTTGCGGGCGCATACGCTGAAGTTCATGAACCTGGTGGGCTTTTTCGGCTGGTGGGTGAACGCCAAGATTCTGAAGCGCGAAGAGCAGAGCGAAGGCCAGATTGCGCTGTTTGACGGCGTGATTGTGCCGGTGATGTCGACGCTGGAAGGTTTAGTGGAGCCGCCGGTGGGCCAGTCGATTTTTGCCGTTCTTGAGAAGGTGTAAGCCGTGAAGGTTTCCATCATCATCCCGGTCTACAACGAGATCAACGTGCTTGATCAAGTAATGGAGCGCGTGCTGCAGGCGCCGCTACCGGACGGGATGGAGCGCGAGATCATCGTCGTCGATGATGGCTCCACCGACGGCACCACGGAGCTGCTGAAGCAGTATCACGAGACTCCGCTTGTCGTCGTGCACCATTCGCAGGTGAATTTCGGCAAAGGCGCGGCTCTGCGCATCGGCATCGCCAACGCCACCGGCGATTTCATCCTGGTGCAGGATGGCGACATGGAGTATGACCCCAACGACTGGGTGCGCGTGCTGACGCCGCTGGCCATCGGAGCGGCCACGGTGGTCTACGGGTCACGCTTCCAAGGCCGGCCCAAGGGCATGAAGTTCGCCAACTGGCTGGCGAACAAGATTCTCACCGGCGCCACCAACCTGCTCTACGGCGCCGAAATCACCGATGAAGCCACCGCCTACAAGGCCTTTCGGGCCGACGTGCTGGCCAGCATCCGCCTGCGGTGTATCCGGTTTGAGTTCTGCCCGGAAGTGACGGCGAAGGTCCGCCGGATGGGGCATGTCATCCACGAAGTACCGATCAGCTACAACGCCCGGGGCGTTCTCGAAGGCAAGAAGATCCGGTGGCAGGATGGCGTTGAGGCATTGTGGACGTTGCTGCGCTACCGCTGGGGCACGATGGAGCAGCCGCTCCCGGCCCGCCGCCCGCCCTCTACCGCATCCACCGCCAACGCGCGCGCGGCGCGGAGCATCTAGGCCGCTGTGATTCCCGATTGGTGGCTGGACGGCTGGCTCCAGCTAAAAGACACGCTCCCGCCTGAATCGCCACTGCTGCTGATCCGCTGGCTGCTGCAATGGCTCCTGATGACGGCGCTGGTGGCACTGTCAGATCTGCTGGCCGGGGCGGCGGTGCTCCGGGCGGGTGGTGTTCGTCTGCCGGCAAGATTGCGCGGGGCTGCCATGCTGGCCATTGGTATGGGACTCTCGGGCACCGCCATGCTGTTCTACCCGCGTGGTTGGGTGGGTCTATTGCCGGGCCTGCTGGGGCTGCCGTTGCTCCGGACGCGGGCCGGGCGCTTTAAGATCTTTGGCTGGCTGTCTGCCTTCCGGCCGCGAGGTTGGGCGGCGTGGGCGTTGGTGCCGGTGGTCCTGCTTTCGTTGCCCGACCTGTTTCTCCCGATCGTTGAGTACGACGCCACGATGTATCACATGGTGGCCGCCCGCCAGTATCAGGAGACCGGGCGGGTGGGTGTCGATGCCGGTATCCGCTTCAGTTCTCATCCGCAGTTGGGCGTGCTGCTCTATGCCCGGCAGCAGATGCTGCTGGGCGAGGATTCGCTCACCAAGCTGGTCAATCTGGAATGGGTGGCGATGGTCCTGCTCGCCGTCATGCAGCTGGCCCGGCGGGCGCGCGGCGACAACCGGTTGCGATCCGGGCTGGCGTGCTTGCTGCTGACCGGGTCGCCGCTGTTCTGGCATCTGGCCAAGATCGAATATGCCGATCTGGCATTGACCGCGTGGTTAGCGGTGGCCGTGGCGTTGCTTGAGTGGCGAGGCGTACCGGCTTGGCTGGCGGGCTTGGCGCTGGGGTTAGCGGCGGCTTCGAAGATGCAAGGCCTACTGATGGCCGGGTTGGTGGGCTTGCTCTATCTACCGCTCCGGCGGCGGCTGCGGCCGGCGATTGAGATCGCGGCGGCGGCGAGCCTTGTGAACCTCGGCTGGTGGGTGCGATCGTGGCTCGCCACGGGCAGCCCCGTCTACCCATTCTTGAGCGCGGACGGCCGCACGGAATCGGCCTATCTGTTTGAGGTCAGCGCCCGCTATGGCGTCGGGCATGATGGGGTCAATTTCCTGCGGCTGCCCTGGGACTTGCTCACGCATTCGCCATTCGTCTTCACCGATACCTTTGTCTTTGGACCCGCGCTGCTGCTGGTGCCACTGCTGGCGCTTGCGAGCTCGCCCCGCTGGCTGCCGCTAGCGACCTCCGCGGTCTATCTCGGGTTCTGGTACTTGACCGGCCAAGTGGGGCGCTATCTGGTGCCCGTGCTGCCGTTGCTCGCCATGGGGTTGGGCGCCGCGCCACCCAAGCTGATGGGCCGGGCGGTGCAAGGCCTGCTGACCGTTTGGGCGGCCTTTGCTGGTCTCAGCACCTTGGCCACCATTCGATTTCATGCGCTGCCGCCGGTGACCTTTGGGCAGAAGACCGAGTACCTGCGCCAGACCCTGCCTTATTCCAGCGCCGTCATCGAGATCAACCGCGTCGCCCAGCCCGCTGACCTGACCTACCTTTGGTTCGCCGAAGATGCCCGCTACTATGTCCGCAGCCGCGCGGAGGGCGATTGGTTCGGCTCCCACAGCTTTGCCCAGGCCACCTCGCTCCACCGGCTGCGCGAATGGGGCGTCCGCTACGTCTTGATCGACCGCGACCGCGCCGCCTACAGCGGCCGGATCTATGGCCCGCAGTTTGGCGCCACCGCCTTGGTAAAACGCTTCGGGCCCGTGCCCGCAGGTCTGACGCTGATCTACGATGATGAACGATACTCGGTATTCCGCATTGACTAAAGATCTCGTGAACAAAGATCTCGTGACTAAAGATCTCGTGATGAAAGCTCTCCTCCCCTTGATCGCGCTGGGCTTGGCGGCCTGCGTCGGGTCGCGCGAGCGATCGCGCCTGCCCGCCGAGCCGCATCTCGATCAGGTGGTGCCGCCGCGTGTCGGTGCGGGCATGGCGTTCCAGGTGCAGCCGGATGGGCGGTCCGCGGTGATCGTGCGGGGCACCAATCTGTCGCCCAAGTCGCGTATCCGTTTGAATGGCCATGTGCTCGAAACCAGTGGCGGCGACGGCACGCAGCTCAGCGCTTTCGTCCCAGCGGAGCTGATCAAGGAGCCGGGGCAGTTCCCCGTGTCGGTGGAGACACCCGAGGGTCAGCTGTCGAACAGCCTCCCGTTCTGGGTGCTCTCAAGCAGCGGCCCGGCGCCCGAGATCGGCAAGCTCTACCCGGCGGAATATGAGGCGGGCAAGCCTTTCAACCAGCAGCCCGGCGGAGCCTCCGCCCTGGGCGTGACCGGGCAAAACTTTCTGCCGGACCCGGTGATTGAGATCAACGGCGAGCCCACCGTCACCGTCTTCGGCGGACCTGAGCAGCTAAGCGCGCTGGTCCCCGACAAGATGATCCAAAAACCTGGCCGCTTGAAAATCACCGTCCGCAATCGCGACGGCAAAGTGTCCGCGCCCGTGGAGTTGATCCTGAAGTGACCGGCTATCGCCGCCCGGAATGGCTGTTCTTGCTGGCCGCCTGCCTGCTGATGGCCGCCGCGTGCCTGCCGTGGATTCCGAACCTCGGCATGGAGTACGACGAGGCCCATTTTCTGGACTCCGCCACCCGCATCGCCGCCACGCATCCGGAACGGCTGAAAGTACCGGATGGCGTCTATCTAGCCAATCGCCCGTTCCCGTTCATGACGATGGTCTACGTGGGGGCGCTCGATGGCTGGCTGATGGCGCCGGTACTGGCGATCTTTGGGTTCTCACCAGTGGTGCCGCGCGTCGCCTACTTGCTGTTGGGGTGCGGCGTGCTGCTGCTCACCTATGGCCTGGCGCGGCGGCTGGGCGGCATGTGGGCGGGTGTGGTGGCGGTGAGTTTTCTGCTGGTGGACCTGGAATGGCTGCTGCATGTGCCGACGCACTTTGGCCCTTTCTTTCTGCAGATCATCGCCGCCACCATCGCCTACTGGTGTCTGGACCGGTGGCTCAAAGATCGCCGCCCGCGCGACTTCTACATCGCTTGTTTCGTCGCCGGGTTGGCCTTTCAAGAGAAGCTGACCTTTGTCTGGGTGCTCGCGGTGTTGGTGCTTTCGCTGCTGCTGTTCCGGGGCCGCGAGGTGTGGCAGGCGTTGAAGCCGCTGCAGTTCGCCCTCGGCTTTTTGCTGTTCCTGCTGGGCACGGCTCCAGTGCTGTGGTACGTCGTGGAGCATCGCGACATCGTCTTTGGCTACGGCGGACAGAGCACGGCGCTGCCGACGGCGGAGATTCTCGAAAGGCGGTTCCACCAGTGGCAGGACCTGCTCGATGGCCAGCGATTTATGATCCAGCAGTTGGGAGACCCGATTGGCGTGGCCCGATACTCGGCGCTGTCGTGGATCTTTTGGGGCAGCCTGGTGGCCTGCGTTGTCTTCCGCGTGTGGGCGGCGGCTCCGCTGCTGTTTTTTGCGTTGGCGCTGGCTTTGCTGAATACGCTTTTCCCTGAAGGGGGCCGCGCGCACCATTTGCTGCTGGCCTACCCCCTGCTCCAGTGCGGGGTGGGCGTGGTGGCGGCGTCGTCTCGCTGGCTGCGAATGGCGATTCTGGTGCTGCTGGGCCTGACCGGACTTTCCACCGCCCAGAATCTGGCTTGGTACACGCAGGAAGTGGCGCGGACAGGCGGCCGCGGCCACTGGTCGAGCGCCATTTACGACGTCGCCCAATGGATGAAGACGCAGCCGGAAAAGCGGTTCGCCGCCGCCAGCTGGGGCTTTTACCGGCCGCTCTACTTTGCCACGGAAGGCCGCATCTCGGTTCACGACCGCTACTTCGACCTGCTGCCCGACCCCTTGCCGGTCGACAACCGGCAGCAGATCACCCCGCTGCTGCGGCGCCGCGACACCATCTGGTTGACCTCCCGCTTTCTGCCGCAGTACGCCGTCAATCAGAAGAAGCTCTTCGCGATGGCCCAGGAACTAGGGCTCACGCCGCGCCTGCTGAAAACCTTCTACCAGAAGACCGGGGAGCCGCTCTATGAGGCCTATTCGTTTCTGCCGGACGAGGCTGCTGCTTGGCGTCCGTTGGATGTGTCGGCCACCGGAGCCCAGAGCGCCGAGTTTGCCGTTCCGCCCGGTACCCGCGAAGTCGCCTTCCGGGCCGCCGGCCGCCGGTGGCCGCAAGCGAAGACCGTTTTGGTGGAGCTGTTGGATCCACGCGGCAACCGCCTCCGCGCCTGGTGGCGCACCACCGAGGCCTACGCCATCACGCCGCTCGAAGAACGCATGAGCTTTGGCCCGGACCGCTACCCCGACTACTTCGTCCCGCTGCCCGGCGCGCTCGACGGCGAGGTGGCCCACGTGCGCATCGGGGTCGAGACGGAAAAGCCGGTCGACCTGGCGATCAGCGAAGTCCGGGTGAGGTAAGCCCCACTAGTCCCAATGCCACCGCGCGGGGCAAGGCACTCGTCCGCCGGGTTGGGGTCATGCCGACTTGATCTCCGTCCACAGCCGGTCCCGCAGGCGTTGGGCGGCGGCGGGGACGGGCGTGAACCACTCGCCGCGCGCGAGCACTTCAGCCGGAGGGTAGTAGATGGGAGAGTCGCGGACCGCCGCGGGAAGCAAGGGCCGGGCGGTGCCATTGCAGGTGGAAGTCTTCATGGCGACGGCCGTCGAGGCGGCCACTTCTGGCCGCAGCAGATAGTTTAGAAACTCATGCGCCAGCTCGCGGCGCTTCGATTCTTTCAGGATGCAAGCGCAGTCGGCGTAGATCGGAAAGCCTTCCTCCGGGAAGATAAACTCCAGCCGTTCCGGCGCGGCGTCGATCGCCTGCTGAGCCGTCAGCCGCCACGCCTGGGCCGCCAGCAGATCTCCGGCGATTAGTTGATCTCGCACCTCGGCATTCAGGTACGCGCGCAGCACCGTCTTTTGCCGGACCGCTTCCTGCCGCGCAGCCGAAAGCTCATCGGGCGACGTCGCGTTCACCGAAAAGCCCAGCTTCTTCAAACACGCCCCCAGCACTTCCGCCGGATCATCGAGCATCGTCATGCGCCCGGCCAGCGGCGCGGCCCACAGGTCCCGCCACGCGCGCGGCGCCGGATGGAGCGAGCGCTGGTAGACGATTCCGGTCGCGCCCCACATGTACGGCACGCACCACGCAAGCGCGGGGTCCCATTGGGGCGACTGGAAGGTTGGCTCCAAATTGCGCAGCCCCGGCAAGCGGGCATGGTCGAGCGGGGCCAGCAGCCCCGCCTCCCGCAGCGGCTCAACAAAGGCGTTCGACGGGAACACCACATCCCAACCGGAGTTGCCGCTCCAGATCCGCGCCACCATCTCTTCAGTGACTTCATAGACGCCGTAGCGGACCTTGACGCCGAACTCGCGCTCAAAGTTCGGGATCACTTCCGGGGCGATGTAGTCGGACCAGTTGAAGACGTTCAGCCGTGGCCGCGGGTCGCGGGTGCAGGCGGTTGTGGCCGCACCTAGCGCCAGGAATGCCCTACGCTTCACGGAGCCGCTCCGCGAACAGGATCAAGCCGCCCAGGCCCACCACCAGCACGGTGGAGATGGCGTTCAAGACCGGGCTCGCACCACGACGGGCGGTCGAATAGATCAGCATGGGCAGCGTCTCGGAATCGACGCCCGCCACCAGTGAGGTGATCACGTAATCGTCAAACGAGATGGTGAACACCAGCAACGCCGCCGCGGCCACGCCGGGCAGCAACTGTGGCAGGGTAACCCGGTAGAAGGCCCACCAGGGCGTTGCGCCCAGGTCCATCGCCGCTTCTTCCAGCACCGGGTCCAGCGTTCGCAGCCGCGAGAGCACCACCACGACGACATAAGCCAGCGAGAACGAGACATGCGCCAGCACCACCGTGTGCATCCCCAACTGCACATCAAGAAACCGGAACGCCCACTGATAGAACGCCAGCAGCGCGACGCCCGTCACGATCTCGGGGCTCACCAGCGATAGATAGAGCGACCCGGTCAACCACGCCACGCGCCGTTTCCACAGCCCATACGCGCACAGCGTGCCCACCAGCGTCGCCCCCACGGTGGCGGCCAGCGCAATGATGACGCTGTTCGCGGCCGCCTCCATCAGTGCCGCATCGGCGGCCATGGCGGAATACCACTTCAGCGACCAACCCTCCCAGCGCGTGAAGCGCGAGGCGTTGAAGCTGAAGACGCTCAGTACCAGCAACGGCAGGTGCAGGAACGAGTAAGCGGCGATGGCGTAGAGGCCCAGAGCGCGGTTCACAGCAGCGGCTCTCCTTCGCCCTCAAGGCCTTTGCGTCGAGCCGCACCCATCAGCAGCAACATCACCAGCGCCATCAAGGCCAGCGAAATCGCCGAGCCGAAGGGCCAATCACGCGCGGTGGTGAACTGGTTCTGCACCAGATTGCCGATCATGATCGTCTTGCCGCCGCCCATCAGGTCCGGCGTCAGGTAGGCGCCCAGACACGGGATGAACACGAGGATCGCCCCCGCCAGAATGCCTGGCCGGCACAGCGGCAACACAATGCGCCACAGCGCCACCCATGGCGTCGCCCCCAGATCCGCCGCCGCTTCCAGCAGTGATGGGTCCAGCCGTTCGAGGGTGGCATAGAGCGGCAGCACCATAAACGGCAGATACCCGTAAACCAGCCCGAGCACCACCGCCCCGTCGTTATAGAGCAGCGGCAGTGGCTCACTGATCATGCCCGTGGCCTGGAGCACGGTGTTCAACAGCCCGGTGTCGCGCAGTAGGAAGAGCCAGGCGTAGGTGCGGATCAGAAAGCTGGTCCAGAAGGGCATGATCACCAGTTGCAGATAAAAGTTCTTTCGGCGACCGGACCGCGCAATGAACAGCGCCAGCGGAAAGCCGAGCACCAGGCAAAGCAGGGTCGAGACGGCCGCCAGCCACACGGACCGCAGCAGAATCACGCCATAGAGAGGATCGAGTAGGCGCTGGTAGTTCTCGATGGTCCAGGGCGATTCGACGCCGCCGTAAGCCCCGCGCGACAGCACCGAGTATCCCGCGATGATGAGCATCGGAGCGACAAACAGCAGCAACTGCAGCACCACGGCAGGCGAGAGAAAGGCGGTGACGCTGGCGGCCAAAGGCGCGGGCTTGGCCACCGATAGGACCGCTTGCTGACGCGCGCGGCTCAGTAGCGCGAACCCGTTACCGAGCCGCGACCGCGAGGGAGCGGTCTGCGCAGCGTTCTTCGGCCGGCGGTTAGAGCGTGATTTCATCACTGGAATGCCACCAGACATGCACCGCGTCGCCGTTCTGGAACGCTCCGTTCAGCCGCGAGACTTGCGCCGTCAGCCGCTCGCCGGTATCGAGCAGCGTTTCGAGCTGAATGGCGTCACCCAAAAACGTGGTGGCGGCCACCCGGCCCGTGCGGACTTGGGCGTCGTGCACCGGCCGCTCATGGCTCACCCGCATCGCCTCCGGCCGCACACCGATCGAGCCCATCCAGTTAACGGTCCCCAGAAAATCGGCCACAAAGCGATTGGACGGTTGCAGATAAACCTGCTGCGGGGCGCCGGTCTGCTGGAGTTGGCCCCGGTCCAGCACGGTGATCCGATCTGATAGTGACAGCGCTTCTTCCTGGTCATGCGTCACCATCAGAAACGTAATGCCCACGCGGCGCTGGAGTGCTTTTAGCTCTTGCCGTACCTGCTTGCGGAGATTGGGGTCGAGCGCGGAGAGCGGCTCATCGAGCATCAGCACATCCGGCTCCAGCGCCAAGGCGCGGGCAATCGCCACCCGTTGCCGCTGGCCGCCGGAGAGCTGATCCGGGCGCCGGTGTTCGAGGCCCGTCAGTTGCACCAGTTCGAGCACCTGGCGGACGCGCTCACCAAAGTCCCGCAAGCCCTTCTGCTTGAGGCCGAATTCGACATTGGCCTGAACGGTCATGTGCGGGAACAACGCGTAGTTTTGAAAGACGGTGGTGACGTTGCGGCGGTAGGGCGGTTCCTGGTTGATGGCCCGGCCGTTCAGGTAAATCTCCCCAGCGGTGGGGGTCTCAAATCCAGCCACCATGCGCAGCAGCGTAGTCTTGCCGCAGCCGGAGGGGCCGCAGAGGGCGTGGAGCTCGCCTCGGGCGATGCTGAGCGAGACGTTGTCGACCACGGGCGCACCGCCAAACTCTTTTGAAACGCCTCGCAGCTCCAGCACCGTCTCCATTGATCAGCATGGTAGCGCACGACTCTGCTCACGTAGGCTATAGACGGCTATCATGAAAGATTACGCCCTGATGATTGCCAATGCCCAGATGGTGGAGACGCAGATTGAGCGCTTTGAGGCGCTGCCGCTTGATTGCGGCTCTGTGCTGACGCCGGTCGACATTGCCTTTGAAACCTACGGCGAACTCAACGCCAACCGATCGAACGCGATCCTGATCACGCACGCCTTTTCGGGCGACGCCCATGCGGCGGGGATCCACCGCGTCACCGGGCGCCCGGGCTGGTGGGACAACATGATCGGGCCCGGCAAGGCGTTCGACACG
Organism: Acidobacteriota bacterium; assembly: GCA_026394055.1. GTDB lineage: Bacteria > Acidobacteriota > Terriglobia > Bryobacterales > Bryobacteraceae > JAPKYZ01. The sequence goes on along the minus strand of JAPKYZ010000060.1, from coordinate 49,448 downwards.
GACCGCTATTGCGTCATCTGCTCCAACATCCTGGGCGGCTGCGCGGGTACCACTGGACCTTCATCGATCGACCCGGCCACTGGTCAGCCGTTCGCCATGACCTTCCCGGTGATCACCGTGCCGGACATTGTGCGGTTGCAGAAGATGCTGATCGACCGCATCGGCATTACTCGCCTGCTGGCTGTGGCCGGTGGATCAATGGGCGGCATGCAGGCGCTGGAATGGTCAGTCGCGTATCCGGAGATGGTGGCGGCGGTGATCCCGATCGCCACCACGCATCGCCACAGCGCCCAACAGATCGCCTTCAACGAAGTGGGCCGTCAAGCCATCATGGCCGACCCGGATTGGAGCGGCGGCAGCTACTACCTGCAGCGCCCCCCGGCGCGCGGCTTGGCCGTGGCCCGCATGGTGGGGCACATCACCTACATGAGTGATTCGTCGATGAAGGAGAAGTTCGGGCGGCGCTTGAATGGCCGCGAGGCCCTGACGCGCGAGGCCGCCGGGTTCGACTTTTCGGCCGAGTTCGAGGTGGAGAGCTACCTGCGCTATCGCGGCAGCCAGTTTGTGGACCGCTTCGACGCCAACTCCTACCTCTACATCACCAAGGCGATGGACTACTTTGATCTGTCGGCCGGGCGCGGGTCATTGGCGGCGGCGCTCGAACGCGCCCAGGCTCGCTTTCTGCTGGTCAGCTTTAGTTCGGACTGGCTCTATCCGCCCTATCAATCCGAAGAGATCGTCCGCGCGCTCCGCAGCCGCAACCGCGATGTGGCGTACTGCGAACTCTCGTCGCAATATGGCCACGATGCGTTTCTGTTGGAAGTGGAAGAGCAGACGGAGCTGGTGCGCGGCTTCTTGAACTCCACCTACCAGCGGGTGACCCGTTGAGCACCGTCCGTGAGGTGCTGGAGCGGCGCGATTACGCGACCATCGGCCACATCATCGAACCCAAGTCCCGCGTGCTGGACTTAGGCTGCGGCGATGGCGCACTGCTCGCGTGGCTCAAAGACAACAAGGATTGCGACGCTCGCGGGGTCGAGATCGATCGCGCGCTGGTGCAGAAAGCCATCGCCCGCGGCGCCAGCGTCTACCAGGGCGACATGGCCCAAAGCCTGTCGGACTATCCTGACGGCGCCTTTGATTACGTCATCCTGTCACAGACCTTGCAGCAAGTGGCGAACCCGGTGACGATTCTGCGCGAGATGTTGCGGGTGGGCCGCCGCATGGTGGTAGGCTTCCCCAACTTCGGCCACTGGTCCGTGCGCCTGTCGCTGTTGACCACCGGCCACGCCCCCAACACCAGCCTGTTCCCGTTCAAGTGGTACGAATCGCCCAACATCCACGTGCTGACCGTGCTCGATTTTGAAGCCCTGTGCGCCTCGGAGCAGTGGACGGTGGAGCACCGCATCTTCCTCGCCGGCTCCAGCCAGGTGTCGGCGCTGGCCAACCTGCGGGCGGAGGTGGCGGTGTTTGTGGTGCGGAAGTAGATCTACCCGCCGCCAGAAGAACGCTCGTCACTGCGTGCTGGGCGAATCGCTTCGACGTAAACCGTGTGGTCGGGATCCCAATACGAGTAGTAGACCACCCGGTCCCGCACAAAGAAGCGGCGCAGCCCAGCCCAGCGGCCATTGGGCTCAACTTGATACATGCGCGGGTAGATGGCAAGCAACTCGATTAGTCGCAGAATTTCCGCGCCGATGCTCGGCGGGAGTCCCTGAAAAGCGCTGAACGCTTCAGTTGACCAGATCAGTCTCGCCGCGCTTGATGCCAAGCCCGAACCTCGTCGTGAGTATGCACCCGGCCAGCGGCTAGGTCGGCACGGGAACGCTCAATTGCCGCCTGCCAGTCTGGCCGGGCGTCCAGCGTTGACGCCGCGCCAGCTTGCTCGGTCAGCGCCGCCTGGCGCAGCACTTCAGTGGCGAAAGCCTCGAGCGTCAGGTTGGCGTTGCCGGAGGCGCGAGTCAGCGGCCCGGCGACATCATCCGGCAGTTCAAGGTTGAGCTGCATATCCTCAGTCTATGCCAGCGCCTCAGCCGCCGCCAGACCCGACAGCACTGCGCCTTCCACCCGAGCTTCCCCAAACGCATCACCGGCAAAGACGATGTTGCCACGGCGGTAGCAGCGCTCCGGATAGAGCACCCGGGGCTTGGCGAACTTCCAGCGGTGCAGCTTGACCTCGCGATAGCTACCGGTGCAAAGCTGGGCCACCACTTCGTCTTCAGGCGTCTCCCAATGGCGGAGGCTGAACTCTGGTCCGGCGTGGATGGTGATGGCGTGTGGTTCGCTGGAGACGCCTTTGGTGTGGTTGTCGGCGATCCAGGAGATGGGTTCGCCGAGGGTCTGGATGGCGCCCGGTTCCGACAGGCCTTGTTCGGCGCCTCGGACCATTAGGGCCAGGCAACGGTCATACTCAATGGCTTCGAGCTCCGGCACGCGCTCGTCGAGCATCGCCAGCGATTGCGGCACCGGGGCGGTGAGAATGGCGGCGTCGAAACCGTCCATCACGGCGGCTAGCTTGGCCACCTGCACTTCGCAGCGCACGTCCAGGCCGCGCGCCATCTGTGTGGTGATCGAGTTCATGCCCCCAGGACTGATGAACCGGGGATGGCCATCGTCGCCTGAGAATCCACGGCACCATTCGCGCACCGGCCATTCCGCCAACAGCGCGGCGAACTCCGAGGAGCGGACGGTGAAGAACTGGGCGCCGTGGTCAAACGTCGCATCGCCCAGCCTTCGGGTGGCCATGCGACCGCCCGGGCGGCGGCCCTTGTCGAGCACCACAACAGAAACGCCGCGCGAGGTTAACGCTCGCGCGGCGGTCAAGCCGGACAGGCCGGCACCAATGATCAAGACACGCTGGGCCAAAGCCCATTATCGCGCCTAGAACTGCAGCTTCAGCGCCAGCTGCACGTAGCGGGGGTCGAAGGTGGAGGTGGAGCGGCCAAAGTTGCCGCTGGAGATATCCACCGTCGGCGAGGCAAAGTTCGTCTTGTTGAACAAGTTGTAGAACTCGCCGCGGAACTGCAGGCGGGCGCCTTCGTTGATCACTGGGAGCGCGAAGCTCTTGGCCAGCACGAAATCCGTGACATAGAGCGGGAAGCCGTAAGCCACGTTGCGGCCCAAGTTGCCGAAGGGCGCCGTAACGCCGGGGATGGCCAAATTGGCGCGGTTGAAGTAGTTGGTGTAGCTGCGATCGGCATCCGCCGCCAGCACACCCTTGCTGCCGTCGATCACGTTGGGACGCAGGGCGACGTTGCCCAGGAAGCTGGCCTGGTTGTCCGACAGAATGCCGGAGGCGTCCGGGTACCGCAGGTTCAGCGCCTGGCCGCTCTGCAGGGTGACGATGGAGCTGGCCTGCCAGCCGCCGATGACGGCATCAAGGAAGCCGTTCATGTTCTGGCCGAACTTACGGCCCTTGCCCACCGGCACGTCGAACACCACGCTGGTGGTGTTGTTGTAGCGCTGGTCGAACCCGGAGGCCCCTTTGTCGTTCTGCGGATTGCGGATGTCCTGCGGGTAGGCTTCGGTGCCGTTGGTGGTTTCGAGAACCTGGCCCACGTTGTCGATCGCCTTGGACCACGTAAAGGAGTTCAGCAACTTCGCGATCCGTCCGCGATGCTCAAACTTCACCTGCATCGAGTGGTAGTTGGAGAAGCCCAGCGGCAACACCGCGGTGATGTTGTTGAAGCCCTGGTAGGGGCGGCGAGCGAGCAACGTGCCAGCCGTCGTCAGCCCTTGGCCCAGCTCGGCCTGCGTGATGGGCCGCGCCTGGTTGAAGTCGCCCAACATCGGCAGATGGTCAGCGCGATTGCCGACGTAGGCCACATCGAGGAAGGTGTCCTTAAACAGGGTCCGCTGGACGGTGAAGTGCCAGTTCTGCACGTAGCCCCACGGCGTTTCTTTGTCCATGTAGAGGATGACGTTCGAGACCGGGTTCACCGGGTAGCCCTGCTCGCGCGAACGGAAGCAGTTCACGTAGTTGTTGCCCACGCAGGGGGTGCCCAGGGTGGCGGCGCTGTTCAAGGTCGAGAAGCGGGTGACGTAGGGGGCGTTGGTGCCCAGGTACTCAGCCGACGCCATGCGGTTCCAGTAGTTCCAGCCGAAGCCGTAGCCGCCGCGCAATACGGTCTTGGAGTCCAACTGATAGGCGGCGCCGAAGCGGGGGGCGAAGTTGTTCCACTTCTGGTTCACCAGCGTACGGTTCTCAATGGAGCCGCTGGTGGCGGTGACCAGCTTGTTCTGCCCCGGATCGAAGTTGCTGAGCTTGTTGTTGGCGTCGTAGGCCGGGGAGGTCATCTCGTAGCGGAGGCCCATGTTCAGGGTCAGCTTCGAGTTCACCTTGAAGTCGTCCTGGACGTAGAACCAGTGCGCCTGTTGACGGACGTTAGCCTCCACTTGCGTGGCCAGCTGATAGGCGCTGCGCGCGCCGAAATAGAAGTCCGACAGCGAGTGGATTGTGTTGGCGCTGCCACCGGCCAACGCACCCAGGTTCTGGCCCGGCAGGCGGGAATAGAAGCCGGAGTAGGCGTCGATGCCGTAGAGCGGGTTGGTGTCGTCCACAATGATGCGGAGGAACAACGCTTCATAGCCCGTCTTCAACGTGTGGCGGCCGACAATCTTCGACAGGTTCAACCGGCCGTTGATCGTGGTGGGGAACTGCGCCTGCGGGTTGGTGGACTGGCGGCCAATGCGCGGGAAGCCCTGCAGATCCTGCGGCGTAATACCGCCCTGGATGCGCGGACCTTCCGGCAGGCCGGTGATGCCGTACATCTCGCGCATGGAGGGGCCACCCACCAGCGCCGGCAAGCGATCCGCACCCAGCCGGGTGACGGCGAAGCGGAACTCCAGCACTTCCGACGGGGACTTGGCCCACGTCACGCCGGCAATGCCCTGCTGGTTGTAGATATCGATGGTGCCGATGTCGTTGCCGCCGGAGGGGCCGGTGATCAGGCCGGGTCCAAAGAGGTTGTACTTGCGCTGGGCGTAGCGGAAGAAGGTATCGAGGTTACTCGACAGCTTGTGGTCCACCTTGACGGCGCCCTTGTTGTCATCCAGCTTCTGCAGCGCAAAGCCGCCAAAGTTGGTGGCGATCCCGATGGCGCCGCCGCCGGGACGGTTAGCCGCCGGAAGATCCTTCAGCACTTGGCGTGCGAACTTGGTCATCGGCACGGGCTGACCGGCCGGAAACACGGTGCCCGCCGGCCAAGCGCGGCCCGTATCATCGGTGAAAGCATAGGGCGCGCGCACGTCCAGCGGCAGAATGCCGTTGCGCATGTCGTTGGTGGGCACGGAGGTGAGCGAGAACGGCGCAAACGTGTAGCGGGAGCCTTCGTAGTCGGCAAAGAAGAACGTGCGGTCCTTGATGATCGGGCCGCCGATGGTGCCACCGAACTGGTTGCGCTTGTTCAGCGGCTTCTGGTTCAAGGCCGGCTTAAAGAAGCCCGTCGCGTTCATCTTTTCGTTCTGCAGGAACTCCCAGACGGATCCGTGGAATTTGTTGGTACCGCTCTTGGAGGCGACGTTCATCACCGCGCCGCCGGTGCGGCCAAACTCAGCCGAATAGGCGTTGACGATCAAGCGGAACTCGGCCACCGAATCGGGTGAAGGCTGAATCGACTGATTCGAGTAGCCCTGGTTGGTCGTGCCGTAAAAGTTGTTGTCGATGCCATCGAGCAGGAAGTTGTTCCACACGCTGCGCAGGCCATTGACGTTGTAGGCGCCTTCACGGCGCGTGGCGATGCCGCCCGAGTTGCCCACCTGCGACTGGCGCACGCCCGGCGAAAGCAGCGCCAGGTTGGCGTAGTTGCGGCCTTGCAGCGGCAGTTCCACCACTTGGAGGGCCGAAATCACTTGCCCTTTGGAGGAGCTGTCGGTTTCGAGCAACGGTGAGGCGGCGTCCACATTTACGATCTCCGACACCGTACCCACTTGCAGCACCAGATCGACGCGCTGGCGCGCATTCACGGTGAGGGCTACGTTATCGGCCACGCCGGTGGAGAACCCGGCACTTTCCGCGCTGACGCGGTAGCTGCCGATTTTGGCCGTGGGGAACAGGTAGTCGCCGCTGGCGTCGGTAGTCGTCTTGGCGGTGATGCCGGTGTCATTGTTCTTCAACGTCACCGAGGCGCCAGCGATGGCGCCGCCCTTGGCGTCGCGGACGGTGCCCAAAACCGCGGCCGAGTCAAACTGCGCCCAGGCGGCGGCGCTCACCAGGCACAGGGAGCCCAATACAGAAAAGAGATGCTTCATAAGTCCTTACCTGGAAAGTACCACCCAGTTCCTTCATTCAGGTCAAGAATGTGTGAACAAATGTTGACGATCAGGCAAACGTGCACGTGTTCGTCCGGTTTCAGGCGGACGGGCAGCGTTAGTTGGGGGCGGGCGAGCCTTCCGAGGGAGCGGCTGACTTGGGCTGACCTTCCAGGATCAGCACTTTTTCGTTCTTGCGCAGTTGCTGCAGTTCGCGGCGCACTTCCATGTCGATGGCGTCGCGTTGCTCTTCCAGCATCACGATCCGCTTGCGCTTTTCGGCGATGCGCTGGCGGATGTCGTTATTTTCCTGTTCCAACCGGCGGATCTCGGCCCACTTGTTCATCAAGGCGGAAACGCCCGCCGGACCAGTGAGCTCCGCAACCGCGTAGGCACCGGCCGCGAGGACAAGAACGGAATAGAGGAGAGGCCGGAAAAGACGCTTCAAGACAAATAGCCGCTTCTTGTTTATAATCCTCTTTGCTCGCCCAAGGCAACCCGGCTGAAATGAAGCGGATCCGATGACGGACAAAATCGTCGTTTATTCAACCTGCCCGACGGCCGAAGATGCCCAGCGGCTGGCCACGGCGCTGGTGGAGCAACGGCTGGCGGCTTGTGTCAATATCGTGAGCGGCGTCTTGAGCGTTTACCGCTGGCAAGGGGCCATTGAGAACAGCCCGGAGTGGATGTTGATCATCAAGAATCGCCGCGAACATCTTCCCGCCTTGCGCGCTGCGCTCGAGCGCATTCACCCCTACGAACTCCCCGAAGTCATTGCTTTGCCGGTGGTAGATGGCAGCCCCGCCTATCTGGACTGGCTCGATAAGGAAACCGATTTATCCCATGCCGAATAATCCGATGAAGCCCTCCTTCGTCCGCTACCAGGTGGTACTGTTTGCCATTGTGCTGGTGGTGATCACCTACATTGACCGCGTCTGCATCTCCAACTTCCGGCCCTTCATCGCCAAGGATCTGGGGCTGAACAACGCGGAGATGGGGGTGGTCTTCAGCGCCTTCGCCTTAAGCTACGCGCTGTTTGAGATTCCCACCGGCTGGTTGGGCGATATCTACGGCACGCGCACCACCATCACCCGCATCGTGGTCTGGTGGAGCCTGTTCACCGCGGCCACGGGCTTTGTCTTTAACCGCACCTCGCTGATCGTCACCCGCTTCCTGTTCGGCATCGGCGAAGCGGGCGCCTTCCCCAACATCACCAAGATCTTCACCATCTGGCTGCCGCCGAATGAGCGGGTCCGGGCGCAGGGCATTCTCTGGATGGCGGCCCGCTGGGGGGGCGCCTTCACCGGTAGCATTGTGGTGCTGGTGATGCTGGTGCTCACCTGGCGGCAGGCGTTTATGCTGTTTGGTGCGCTGGGCCTGGCGTGGTCAGTCTTCTTCTACCGCTGGTATCGCGACCAGCCCAAGGATCACCCCAGCGTCAACCAGGGCGAGCTGGACGCCATTGGCGACAACAGCCGCATGACCGGCGACCACAACGTGCCCTGGGCGCGGTTTGCAGGCTCAAGCTCGGTGTGGCTGATGTGGATCGCCTATTTCTGCGTCTCCTACGGCTGGTACTTCTACATCACCTGGCTGCCGACGTATCTGTCTGAAGTGCGCGGCATGTCGATGCAGAAGAGCTTCATCGCCTCCGGCCTGCCCTTGTTCCTGGGCGGTTGGGGATGTCTGTTGAGCGGCTTCATTACGCCGTGGGTGAGCCGCCGCCTGGGCTCAGAGCGCAAGGGCCGCCGGGCGCTGGCCCTGTGTGGCACGCTGGGCGCCTCCGCCATGCTGATCTTTTCGACCAAGATCGGGGACCCCAACATGGCGCTGCTGGCGATCTCGATGGCCAGCTTCTTCAATGATCTGGTGATGCCTCCGGCGTGGGGCGCGGCGATGGACGTGGGCGGTAAGTTCGCCGGAACGCTTTCCGGATCGATGAATATGATGGGCAACCTGGCCGGGGCCGTGGCGCCGGTCTTCATCGGCTGGCTGACCAACATCTCCGGCTCCAACTGGGACCTGACGTTCTACATTTCCGCGGGCATCTACGTGGTGGCGGCGGTTTGCTGGATGTTCCTCGATTCGGTCACCCCACTCGACATCCATCCGGCGGAACCCGTGGGCGTGCGGCAGCCCAACCTGGGTGGTCCGGGGCATTTGGAAGGACGGGCCAGCGCCTAGGGCGGCGGTGTTGGGGATAATGGGCTAAGGAGCCAGCGATGACCATTGATGAAAGACTGGAGCGGCTGACGGAGCGGCATCAAGCCTTGGTGGAGAGCGTGGAGTTGTTCGTCGCCTCCACGCGAGAGAATTTTCAGTCCACCAATGCCGGTTTGGCGCGGGTGGGCACAATGGTTGACCAGTTGGTGGTGGCCGTTCAGCAAACCAACGAAAGCGTCGCCAGCCTACTGACGGTGGTCGAATCGCACCAGCGCCGCATCAGCGGTCTTGAAGGCGCGTAGGGCTAAGCTCGAACCTCACCTGAGAAACAAGAAAGGGAGCCCGGTGAAGGCTCCCTTTTCTCATTTTGCGTGCCCAAGAATCTAGGCGTTGAACAGCTTCTCGACTTCCGCCCAGTTCACGACGCTCCAGAAAGCGGCGATGTAGTCCGGACGCTTGTTCTGATACTTCAGGTAGTAGGCGTGCTCCCAGACGTCCAGGCCGAGGATGGCGGTTTTGCCTTCCATCAGCGGGGTGTCCTGGTTGGGGGTGGAGGTGATCTCGACGCCCGTGCCGGTCTTGACCAGCCAAGCCCAGCCGGAGCCGAAGCGGCCGACACCGGCGGCGGCGAACTTCTCTTTGAAAGCCGCAAAGCTGCCGAACGCCGCGTCGATGGCCTGGGCCACGTTGCCTTCCGGGGCATTGCCTTCGGTGGCCGGGCGCAGCAGCGTCCAGAACAGTGAGTGATTCCAGTGTCCGCCGCCGTTGTTGCGGACCGCGCCCTTGATGGCGTCCGGCACCAGGGCCAAGTTGCCCGCCAGCAGCTCTTCCAGGCTCTTGCCCGCCAGCTCCGGCGCCGCTTCCAGGGCCTTGTTCAGGTTGGTGACATAGGCGTTGTGGTGGCGGCCATGGTGGATCTCCATGGTCAGCTTGTCAATCGCCGGCTCCAGCGCGTCATGTGCGTAGGGGAGTGCGGGTAGTTCAAATGGCATTGGTAGTTGATTCTCCTTCGTGGTTTCGATGGTTCGAAAGCCGGGCTGGATTCGGCAAGCCCGAAATACGATGATAGCGGTATGCGGTTGCTCGACGAGCTACGGGGTCCCAAACGCGAAGCCATTCTGCGAATCGCCGCCCGGCATGGCGTGACGAAGATTCAGGTATTCGGCTCAGTCGCCCGAGGCGAGGAACTTCCCGGAAGCGACGTCGATTTCCTGATCGAGTATGGCCCAGACACGCCCGCCTGGTTTCCCGGTGGCTTGATCGCCGATCTGGAAGATCTATTGGGTCGCCGCGTCGATGTCGGCTCACCCCAGCAAGTCCATCCTTTGATTCGCGATCAAGTGATGGCTGAGGCGCGACCACTATGAAGAGTGATCAACTCTACATCGCCCACATTCTAGAATCGGCCGCCAAGATCGCCGAATACGCCCGGTGTGGCGAAGAAGAATTTCTCCAAAATGGGATCGCCGCTGACGCCATTCTGCGGAACTTGCAAACATTGGCCGAGTCAACCAAGCGGTTATCGGATGAATTCAAAGCGGCCCATCCGGAGCTGCCTTGGCGCGAGATCGCCGGGATCCGTAATGTTCTTGTTCACGACTACCTGAAGATCTCCATGGAGAAGATCTGGCAGGTGGCCAGTGAAGCGGTTCCAGAATTAGCCCAACGCCTAACCGAGGGGCCTCAGGAAGAATAGGCGCAGCGCTACGCCCGCGCCCGCTCAAACGCCCCGGCCAGCCGGAACATGCCGGATTCGTCGAAGTGTTTGGTGAGGAGCTGCAGACCCACGGGCAAGCCTTCGGGCGTGGCGCCGCACGGGACGCTCATGCCGGGGATGCCCGCCAGGTCGCAGGTGATGGTGTAGATGTCGGAGAGATACATCGCCACCGGATCATCCACCTTCTCGCCCAGCTTCCAGGCCGGAAATGGGGAAACGGGGGTGACCACGGCGTCCACCTGTTCAAACGCCCGCGCGAAGTCTTGCGCGATCAGCGCGCGGACCTTTTGGGCCTTCAGGTAGTAAGCGTCGTAGTAGCCGTGGCTCAACACGTAGGTGCCCAGCATGATGCGCCGCTTGCATTCCGCGCCAAAGCCTTCCCCGCGCGAGTTGCGGTACATCTCGGCCAGCGTCCGGCTCTGCTCGGACCGGTGGGTGTAGCGCACGCCGTCATAGCGGGCCAGGTTGGAGCTGGCTTCCGCCGTGGCGATGATGTAGTAACAGGCCACCGCGTAGTCGGTGGCGGGCAGGCTGATGTCCACCACCTCGACGCCCAGCGACTTCAGCGTCTCGACGGCGGCGGCAATGATGTCGCCCGTTTCCGCCGCCAGCCCCGCAAAATATTCCTTCGGCAGGCCGATCTTCATGCCGCGCACGTCCTGGCGGCAGGCAGCCACATAGTCAGGTACGGGAGCCGCAGCCGAAGTGGAATCCCACTCATCGCGCCCGGCGATCACGCCCAGCAGCGCCGCCGCGTCTTCCACCGTCCGGCCAAACGGACCGATGTGATCCAGTGAGCTGGCATAGGCGCTCAAGCCGTAGCGCGACACGCGGCCATAGGTGGGGGTCACACCCACGACGCCGCAAAACGATGCCGGCTGACGAATCGAGCCGCCCGTATCGGAGCCCAGCGAAACCACCGCCGTCCCCTGTGCCACCACCGCCGCCGAGCCGCCGGAGGACCCGCCCGGTACCCGGTCCAGCGCCGCGGGATTGCGCACCGGGCCAAAGGCTGAATTTTCGTTCGACGAGCCCATCGCGAACTCATCGCAGTTGGCCTTGCCCACGATCAGTCCGCCGGCCTGCTCCAGTCGCTCGACAGCCGTGGCGTCGTAGGGCGGGATGTAGTTGGCCAGAATCTTTGAGCCGCAGGTGGTCCGCACGCCCTTGGTGACGATCACGTCCTTCACCGCCACCGGCACACCGGCCAGCGCCCCAGCGTCTTCCCCGCGAGCCAGCTTTTCATCCACCAGCCGCGCCGTGGCCAGCGCCCGGTCCGGCGAAAGGGTGATGTAGGCGTTGGTCTTGGGATTCTCGGCGGCCGCGAACTTGGCGGCCTCGGTGGCCAGCTCAACCGCGGAGAACTGCTTCGCCTTCAGCCCCTGTTGGATCTGCGGGATGGTCAATTGGGCAAAGTTCATCGTTCGATCACCTTTGGCACCTTGAAGTAGCCTGAGCCCGAGACGGCGGCATTTTCCAGAACGATGGCGATGGGGAACCGCCGTTCCGGATGGTCGACATCGGCGCGCAGGGCGGCCGTGTCCTCGGCGTCAAACAGCACCTGCGCCATCGGCTCGACACCGGTCGTGTCGATATCCTTCAGCCGGTCCATGACATCCAGAATGCCTTCGAGATCGCGCGTCATGCGGGTCAGCTCGTCAGGCGAAAGACTTAGATTGGCCAGGTCGGCGACGTATCGCACCTGCTCTTCGGTGATTCGCATCTGGTTTCCAGTCTAACGCGGGTGCCGCGCCGTAGGCCGGGCTTCGGTTCTCCCGGCACGCTATCCCAACGCGCTGCGGCGGCTCCGCACGTAGAGATGGCGCAGGATGGGGTCGGCAATGCGGTCCGCCTCGTCCACCGGCAGCAGTCCGGTTTGCACGCCCGAGGTCACTTCTCGCTGCGGGGGGCGCCGGGGAATGCCGATGCGGAACTCCACGTCGGTGGCCACGGGCCCGATCAGCCGGCTTAAGTTCGCCAAAATCTGGTGGCGCAGGCCGAACAGATTTTTCTGCCATAGCCGGTCTTCCACTTCGACAATCACCGTACCCTTCACCATCTCGACGGCGCGGGTGCGGCGGGCCAAGCGCGGACCCACCGCCTGTGGCCAAGCCGCGCAGGCCAGGTCCGTCAGGGGCAAGTGCTTTGATTTCAATTTGGCCAGAGACCGGGCAGCACGTTCCATGAGACTCAAGAAAAACTGGGTACCACACACGGAATCCGCATGCAGCCGGGGGGGGGGCAGGCATGAGTGTAGCATGGCCTCATGTACCAGTTGATCCTTGCCTCCGGGTCGCCCCGGCGCCGTGAAATTCTCCAGTCGGCCGGATTCAGTTTCCGTGTCGTCACCGCCGGCGTGGACGAAATTCATGAACCGGGGGAGGCCGGAGTCGACTATGTCCGCCGGTTAGCCCATTCAAAAGCGATGGCCATTGACGCCTCCCCGCGCGACATTGTGCTCGGCGCCGATACGACGGTGGAGCTCGATGGAGAGCTGCTGGAAAAGCCCGCCGATGCGGCCGACGCTGCCCGCATGCTGCGCCGCCTGTCTGGCCGCCTCCACCAGGTCCACACAGGTATTTGCCTGGCGAGCGCGGAAGAGACCGTGCTCGATGTCGCCACGACGGAGGTGACCTTCGCCCCCCTGACTGCGGTCGAGATCGACACCTACATCGCTTCCGGTGAGCCGTTTGATAAGGCGGGCGGCTACGGCATCCAGGGCCTGGCCTCCAAGTTTATTGAGCGGATCGACGGCTGCTACTTCAACGTGATGGGCCTGCCGATCGCCTTGCTTTACCAGCACTGGCGGCGGCTGATCGAAGGCTAGTAGGCCGAGGGAAAAGGCCAAGACCGCTTGCTGACGCGCGCGGCTCTGAAGGCACGCTTGTTTACAGCAACTTACAGAGCCACGACCGTGAGGGAGTGGTCCGCTACTTTAGCTTCAACTTCTTCAGCTCCGGCCGCTGCTCCTTCAGCCAGTCGACAAAGTTGTCCGGCACCGGCATCGTGGACAACCGGCTTTGGCGGACCAGCGCGAAGTCGGCAAACAGACCTGATTGTTTGATCGCGTGCAGCGTCACCGGTTCGCTAAGGCGGCTGACGAACGCAAAATCGACAATGGCCGACTTGGCGTCGTCCGGGTCGGGCCGCGGCTCCGAGACCACTTTCGCCACCCCGACCACGGACGATTCGCCCGTCGAGTGGTAGATCAAAACGAGATCGCCCGGCCGCATCTGGTTCAGCGCCCGGACGGCCTGAGGGTTACGGACCCCGGACCACGCGGTTTGTCCTTCGCGCGCCAGGTCGTCAATCGAGTAGGCGGCCGCCTCCGTTTTTGCCAGGAAAAAATTCATCGCTAATGGGTCCAACTCTATGAAATCTCGACTCAAAGCCGATATGTCCAGCGGGATGGCTAGATACGCTGTAGTATACTTCGGTAAAGAGCACTCATGTACTCCGGGTCCCGGCTGGGACGGGAGAACCGCTATGCGACACGCGGATAGCATCGTCAATACCGAGCCTGTTACCCCGGCCCAGTTGGTCTTGAAGAAGGCCCGAACGGTCTTGAGGAAGGGTAGCCTTACCGCTTGCGACCAAGTCTAGCTGACCAGGCACTGCTAACCAGGCACTGGTGACCAGGTACTACGGAGACGGACAGACGTGATGACGCAAATCGTCGTAAAACCAACTCTTATGAAGCAATTTGTTTCCAGGCTGATCTGTGCGGGATTGTGGCTGTGCCCGTTGCTGGCATGGTCGCAGCAGCCACCGGCCCCTGCTCCCGCCAAACCGGCGGCGGGCGCGCCCGAGGTTCCCGCGGCGCAAGAGCCCAAACCCGGCCCCGGCGAGACCAAGCCCACCGGCGATGCGCCGAAGCCAGGCGAGGTAAAGGCCGACACCACGGTGGCCGCGGCCGTCGACCCCAGCAGCTACGTGATCGGCGCCGAGGACGTGGTGTCGATCAGCGTGTGGCGCGAACCGGAGCTGTCGCGCCTCTACGTGGTGCGCCCCGATGGAAAGCTCAGCATGCCCTTGGGCGGCGACATTGTGGCCGCCGGCGTCACTCCGGCTGTGTTGAATGAGCGGGTGATCGCGGCGCTGTCGGAGTTCATGACCAAGCCGGAAGTGATGGTGGAGATCCGGCAGGTCAATAGCAAACGGTATTACATCTCGGGTGAAGTGGGCCGCGCCGGCCCCTACCCGCTGGTGACGCCCGTCACGATGCTCGAGGCCCTGTCGCTGGCCGGTGGGCTGCGGGATTTTGCGAACAAGAAGAAGATTGTGATCATGCGCGGCGACGAGCGGATCAAGTTCAACTACGCCGAAGTGATCAAGGGCAAGAAAATGGAACAGAACATCCAGCTGAAGCCCGGCGATCACATTATTGTTCCTTAATGCGAGCCCGATTGCGGCCGAGTCCGCGTAAGTAGATGATGGGCCTCTTAGAATGCCCACCTGGTCCGAAAAGCAGTTGTAGTTGGTGAAACCAAGCCGGCGAAGCTTGGACTGAAGAGGAGGAAGATCGTTTCGATGCAGCCCGCCACGCCTGATCCGATGAATATTCAGCGCCGGACGCTGGATATCGAGGATTACATCGACGTCGTCCGCCGGCACCGCGCCTGGATCGTGGGTCCGATGCTGGCGTGCCTCGTCATCGGAACCGTCACCGCCTTCCTCTGGCCGGACACCTATGTTTCCTCGGCTGTGGTCCGCGTCATCCCGCCGCAGATTCCGGAGCGGTTTGTTCCCAGCAACGTGAACTCCGAGATCAGCCAGCGCATCAACTCGATGTACCAGTCGATCACCAGCCGCCAGACGCTGACCAACATCATCAACGTCTATCAGCTCTATCCGCGCGACCGGAAGCGGTTGCCGATGGAAGATGTGATCGAACAGATGAAGAAGGACATTCGCCTGGATCTGACCGGCGGCGAAAACAAGCGCATCCAAGCCTTTGAAATTCGCTACTCCTACGAGAACCGCCTGGTGGCCCAGAAGATCGTGCAAGAGTTGGTCACCCGCTTCATTGACGAAAACATCCGCACCCGTGCTGCTCAGTCCTCCCAGACGACGGAGTTTCTGCGGGAGCGGTTCGAGCAAACCAAGCGCGACCTGGACGCGGTGGAAGAAAAGCTGACCAAGTTCCGGCAAGAGAACCAGGGCCGCATGCCCGAAGAGCGCATGAGCAATATGGCCGCGCTGAACTCCCTGGACCAGCGGATCAGCACCCTGAACGCGCAGATCTCCCGCGCCAACCAGGACAAGCTGCTACTGGAATCCCGGTTGAGCACGTTGAAGGACCAGTTCTCGCGCCTGTCGGTGCCCGAGGCGGCGCAACAGGTGGAGATCGCGAAAAATGAGCGTCTGGCCCAGTTGGAGCGCGAGATTCTGAACGCGGAAACCAATCTGGAAGCCGTCAAGCAGAACTACAAAGAAACACATCCCGACGTCCGGCGCTTGAAGAACAACATTGAAGTGCTCAAGCGGACCCGCGCCAACCTGCAGAAGGACGAAGAGGCCAAAAAAGCGGCCCTCGAAAAGACGGCCGCCAATCCGGATACCTCAGCGCGCAAGACAACCACCAACATGCCCAAGGAAGCACGCGCCATGGAAGCGGAGATCGCCTCCACGCAGAGCTTGATCGAGGCGCGCAATCTGGAAGTGGACAATGCCCGCAAGGAGATCGCTGGCGTGGAGCGCAACATCCGGTCCTACCAGGCGCGGATTGAGGCCGCCCCGATGGGCACGGGACAGCTCGAGGAACTGATGCGGGAGCGCAACACCGCCGCGCTGCGTTATGAAGAGATGCAGTTGAAGATGACCCAATCCCAGGCGGGTACTGAGCTTGAGCGGCGCAATCAGGGTGAGACGCTGGAACTGCTGGACCCGGCCAGCTTGCCGATGTCGCCCACGCAGCCCAAGCGGCCGTTGATTATCGCCGCATCGGCGGTGATGGGCATCGTTCTCGGGTTCGTCATTGCGGCGGTCCGGGAGCTGAAGGACACGACGCTGAAGAACCTGAAAGACGTTCGAGCCTACACGCAGTTGATGATTCTGGGCAGCGTGCCGTTGCTCGAGAACGACCTGGTGGTCCGCCGGCGCCGCCGGTTGGCTTGGCTGGCCTGGTCGACGGCCTGTTTGGCGGGAATTGCGATCATGGCCGGGTCGGTGTTCTTTTACTACTCCAATAAGACCTGAGAAGGTTTCGCGCAACCCACTCACGACGCCCCAGAACATGACCGTCCAGGATTGAAGACATGAGCCGAGTTCACGACGCCCTTCGCAAAGCCCAACAAATGACCCAGCCGGGTGACCCGGCGGCCGGCGCGCCCTCCCCCGCTGGCCCGAGTCCGTCGGAATCGCTGAGCGCCGCCCCACCAGCTACGCCCGCTGTTGAAGCTCCGCCTGCGCCCGAGGCTCGCCCGTTTGTCGAGGCGCGGCCGGTGGTCGAGGCCCGCCCCGTCATTGAGGCCCGTCCGCTGACGCCAGCCGCTCCGCCGCCAGCGCCCGCCGTTTCGTCCGTTCACACCGTGGTCCCGGATTCGGTTGGTGTCGCGCTGGCCGAGCCGCCGGAACCGGCCATCCCGGCTGACCAAAGCCTCCCGCGCCTCTCCTTTGGTGGCCGCGCCCTGCCTCCAGACTTTGGCGCCCCGGCCATCCGAACCTCCACCGTGGCCATCGTTGAAGGCACGCCGTCGATCAACATTGATGGCCTACTGGACCGCATCCTGGAAGTGCCGTTCACGCCCGCGCCCGATGCGCACCTGATTGACGCGTCACGGCCGCATGAAGCGCCGACGGAAGAGTTCCGCACGCTCCGCACCCGCTTGAATCACTTGCAGAGCCTGCAGCCGATCCATTCGATTGTGGTCACCAGCCCCTCACCCGCCGAAGGAAAATCACTGGGCGCGGTAAACTTGGCCCTGGCCGAATCGCAGCTGTCCGGCAATCTGACCTTGCTGGCTGACTTCGACTTCCGCCGCCCCATCGTCCACCAGATGTTTCAACTGGACCGCTCGCCCGGCATCACGGACTTCCTGCTGGGCAAGGCCAAAATCGAAGACTGTATCCGCAAGATCTCCGGCACCAGTCTGTGCGTCATGCCCGCGGGCGAGGCAGTGATCAATCCGCTGGAGTTGTTGAATCTGCCCCGCGTGAAGGACCTGCTGACGACCATGCCGAAGCTGTTCAACTGGGTGATCCTCGATTCGCCGCCACTGCTGTTCGCCGCGGACGCCTCACTGCTGGGCACCATGTGCGACGGCACGATTCTAGTGGTCCGCATTGGCCGCACCACCATTGATTCGGTCACGCGCGCCCTGAATTCGCTGTGCGAGAACAACATGCTGGGCATCATCGTCAATGGCGCCCGCCGGGGTGAGCTGTACTCGAAGTACACCTACTATCACAGCTACTACTACTCGCGGCAGGACTAGTTCGGGGCTCAGGGCCTTGCTCATCCCGTCAGGATGTCTATTATCAAACCGTTTAAGGCGTTGATCGACGCCGCGGGTGAGGTTCTAGCAGGCTGCGGAAAAAGGCCGAAAACCGCTTTGCTTGCGCGCGCGGCTCAGAAGGATCGCACGCCTATTTACAGTAACTTACAGCGCCACTCGCCGTGAGGGTGGTCCTGCAACCCCCTTTTTGCGGAGCCTGCTGGAATCATGAGTGCAATTACTGAACGCGAACTCGACGGATATCAGTTCACCGTGCGGCCCCTCTCGTCAGAGGAGGGTGATGGCTACCTGGCGGAGTATCCCGACATCCCCGGTTGCATGTCCGACGGCGAGACCATCGCGGAAGCAATCGCGAACGGCCGCGAGGCACTGCGTGATTGTCTCGCCGTGCTCGCGGAATCCAAAGTCTGAAGCGTTTAGAATCACTTCTGAGGCGCGCCGTTACGCCCGCCGCACCGGCTGCGCAGCCAGATACCGCGGGTAGGCCAGCAGAGCCACTCCCAGCACCGCCAGTGCCGCGGAAATCCATTGCGTGTTCGAGAACGCGCCAATCAGCGGCTGCTGGTGGAAGCGGAACAGTTCGACAAAGAAGCGGACGGCGGAATACGAGACCAGATAGAGCCCGATCACCGTCCCCGGCCGTGGCGTGCGGGTGGCCAAGTGGTAGAGCAGCCCAAATAAGACAAACTCGGCGGCGGATTCGTAGATCTGCGTCGGATGCAGCGGGACTCCCAGCGGCACGCCGGTCATCCGTCCGGCGTCGACGCTGGTGAAGGTCACCCCCCAGGCCCGGTCACACCGGACACCCCAGCAGCAACCTGCCGCAAAGCAGCCCAACCGCCCGATCGCGTGTCCAATGGCCACTCCCGGAGCCAGGCAATCCATGGTGAACAGCACCGGCAGCCGGTAGCGTTTCATCAGCCACACGCCCACCACTAGAGCCAACAGAAAGCCGCCCTGGAAGACGCCGGCCGATTGCAGCGTCTCAATTGAGAACAGCTCCGACGGGTTCTTGGCGTAGATCTCCCAATCGAAGATAAACATCATCAGCTTCGCGCCCACCAAGCCCGCCAGGGCGCAGTAGACGGCGAGGTTGATCACGTTCTCCGGGTCGAGACCGAGGCGGCGCGCCAGGCGCTTGCTCGATTCCAGACCCGCCAGAAATCCCAGCGCCACCAACGCCCCGTAAGTAGGCAAGTACAGCCCGCCAATCTCAATGAGCTTCGGAAACATTCTCCCCCTCGGCCTTACCTAATTCCGTCACCGTTCTTGGCCGGAAGATCTCCAGCGCCAGCAAACCCGCGCCAATACAGATGGCACTGTCCGCCACGTTAAAGCTGGGCCATTCGTAGCTGCCTAAAAATACCTGAATGAAATCGGTCACGCTGCCGTAGACGATGCGGTCGTAGAGGTTCCCCACCGCACCACCCAACACCAGGGCCAGAGCAACCCGGCTCTGCGCCTGCGTCCACAGCATCCGCACAATGAAGCCCAGGATCACCAGCGAGACGCCGATCAGCAGCACCTTCCGCAGCAACTCCGGTGCATCGTTCAGCATGCCGAACGCCGCGCCGCGGTTGCGAGTGTAGACGATGTTCACAATGCCGGGGATGACCGGAATCGTGTCCCACAACGCCACCTTCTGTTCGATCAGCACCTTGGTCACCCGGTCGAGCGCGACAATCACGCCCGCACCAATAAAGGGTGACCACACACGTCCCGCAGCTGTGCGGCCCGGCGTCATGCCGTTCCGATCTCGCCCGACGCGAGCATGGACGTAACGGCGTGCGTACAGGAGCCGCAAATGGTCGGGAACCGCTCATCAGACCCGAGATCGGACTTGTACTTCCAGCACCGCTCGCACTTGGTGCCCGTTGCGCGGTCCACATGCACGGCCAAGTCAGCTTCGGACCGGCCTTCCAGCGTCACCTGGCTCACGATGAACAGCCCCGCCAGGTCCGCTGCGTAAGCTTCGAGCAGCGGCAGCAGCTCCGGTCCCGCCTTCAAGTGGACCCGTGCCTCTAGCGGCGCGCCGATCAACTTTTCTTGACGCGCAACCTCCAGCGACTTCGTCACCTGCTCGCGCGCGGCCAGCAACTGATCCCACTTCCCCGCCAGTTCCGGCGTCAACCCGGCCAGCGTCGACGGTTCCGGAAACTCGAGCACGTGGACGCTTTCCGGCTCGCCTTCGCGCCGCAGGAAGGTCCAGGCTTCTTCCGTGGTGAACGCCAGAATCGGCGCCAGCAGCCGTACCAGCGCTTGGGTCACTTGATACATCGCCTTCTGCGCACTGCGCCGCTCCGGCGAATTGGTGGCGGCGGTGTAGAGCCGGTCCTTCGACACGTCGAAGTAGACCGCGCTCAGTTCATTGCTGCAGAACGTATAGAGATCCTGATACGCCCAGTGGAAGCGGTAGGCCTCATAGTTGGTGCGTGTCCGTTCGGCCAGCGCCTGTGTCCGCGTCAGGATCCACTGGTCGATTTCGAGCAGCGGAACGTCGGCATGGGCGGCCGGGTCAAAATCGCCGATCGCACCCAGCGCATAGCGCAGCGTGTTGCGGATCTTGCGGTAAGCTTCGGCCAACCGCTGCAAGATGGTGTCCGAGAGGCGGACGTCGTCGTTGTATTCCACCGACGCCACCCACAGGCGCAGCACATCGGCGCCATACTGCTTGATCACTTTCTCGGGCTCGATGGTATTGCCCAGCGACTTCGACATCGCGCGACCCTGCTCATCCAGCGTCCAGCCGCTGGTGACGATCTCGCGATAGGGCGCCCCGCCGCGCAGGCCCACGCCGATCAGCATCGACGAATGGAACCAGCCGCGGTACTGGTCGCCACCTTCGAGATACATGTTCGCGGGCCAGCCGAGGCCGTTTGGCTCCAGCACCGCCAGGTGCGATGCGCCGGAGTCGAACCAGACATCGAGAATGTCCATCTCCTTGCGGAAGGACGTGCCGTTGCACTTCTTGCAAACCGCACCTTCGCCCAGCAAAACCTCAGACGAGTGGATGTACCAGGCATCGGCCGTCTCCGTGCGGAAACGCTCGACGACACGGTCCAGGAACTTCTTTTCGGTAAAGGGCTCACTGCAGGATTCGCAGTAGAACGCCGTGATCGGCACACCCCAGACGCGCTGGCGCGAGATGTTCCAATCGGGGCGCGTCGCGATCATGTTGCTGATGCGGTCCTCACCCCAAGCCGGGTGCCACTTGACGCCCTTGATGGCTTCAAGCGTGCGCGTGCGCAGGTCATGCGCCTCCATCGAGATAAACCACTGCTCCGTACCGCGGAAGATCGTCGGCTTGTGGCAGCGCCAGCAGTGCGGATAGCTGTGATGCAGATCTTTCTGCGCCACCAGTGCCCCGTATTCGCGCAGCAGCCCGATCACCGCCGAATTGGCTTCCCACACCGTCAAGCCCAGCAGCGATTCCGGCAGATCACCCGGCACGCCACCCACTTGATACAAGCGCCCCGCGCCATCCACGGGGCAATAGACCGGCAGGCCATACTTCAGGCCGATCACATAATCTTCATGACCATGGCCCGGCGCCGTGTGCACCGCGCCCGTGCCCTGTTCAAGCGTGACGTGGTCACCAATGAGGCCCACCGAATCACGGTCGAGAAACGGATGCTTGAACACCGCCCCTTCCAGCTTTTCGCCCGGGAAGGTGGCGATCACACTGTATTCCGGCCAACCAGCCGCTTCCGCCGTCTGCTTCACCAGATCGGTGGCGATAATGTAGACGTCCTTGGCTTCGCTGGCTGGACGAGCTTCCGGCGACACGGCCACCGCTGAATACTCAAACTTGGGGTGGAAGCTGATGGCCAGATTGGCGGGCATTGTCCACGGGGTGGTGGTCCAGATCATGCCGTAAGTCCGCCAGCCCTTCAACCGCTCATCGATCGCCCCGGCATCGGAGGTCAGCGCAAACCGCACCCAGATCGAGGGGCTGGTGTGGTTCTCATACTCCACCTCCGCCTCGGCCAGCGACGTGCGGCAGTTCAAGCACCAGTTCACCGGCTTCAAGCCCTTGTAGACGTAGCCTTGGTCGACAAAATCGACAAACGCTTGCGCGATGACGGCTTCATAACCGGCCGTCATGGTCAAATACGGGTCGTTCCAGCGGCCAAACACGCCCAGGCGCTTAAAGTCCGTGGCCTGCAGATCGACATACTTCTGCGCGTACTTGCGGCAGGCGGCGCGGATCTCGGCCGTCGTCATGCCGGCCTTCTTTTTGCCGAGCTCGCCGTCCACCTTGATTTCGATGGGCAGCCCGTGGCAATCCCAGCCCGGGATGTAGGGCGAATCAAAGCCCGCCATCGTCTTGGTCTTGACGATGAAGTCCTTCAGGATCTTGTTGAAAGCGTGGCCTAAGTGAATGTTGCCGTTGGCGTAGGGCGGCCCGTCATGCAGCACGTAGCGCGGGCGGCCTTGGCGGCTGGAGCGAATCTGCTCATACAAGCCCCGCTCCTCCCACCGCTTCAACATCTCCGGCTCACGCACGGGGAGATTGGCCTTCATCGCGAAGTCGGTCTTCGGCAGATGGACCGTCTTCTTCAAATCAACTTGATTGGGTTCCATGGGACAACAAATCGCGGCTCAAACCAGCGGCAAACGCACCAAAGCAAGATTCAGCCCGAACGGGCAGGAGCCGGGTATCTCTATCGTACCGGATCGAGGCAACACCTGCCTGCCCAACCCCACAGTTGTGCTGGACCCGCGCTCACGAGCTCGCCGGCATGCCCGCCCTCTCGCACCGGAAAGGATGCCGGGGTGAGCAGGCCCAAAAATGAAAAAGCGCGCCGAACGGAGGGAGCAACTCCGCCAAGCGCGCTACTTTCAGTCGCGACTCAATCGCGAGAGTCCAGTTACTTGATCTTGTACTTTTTGTCGCCCAGGTCTTCGCGATGGGCCGTGTGGCAGGACTTGCAGGTTCCGCCGAGGGTGCCCAGCGCCGCGCGCAGGCCATCGGCGTCATTGGCGTCCGCTGCCTTCTTCACGGCCAACGCAGCGGCGGTGGCGTCCTTGGTGCCCTGGACGGCGTCGGCCATCTTGCGCTTTTCCCAGGCCGCAATCGTGGTGGGGAACACTTCCGCCAGAATGGCGGCGTTTTCGCTGACAACCTTCATGTCGCCCGCGCCCGCGCCCTTGCGCAGCGCGCCGTTCGCTTTGCCAACCTTCTCCATCGGCTCATGCAGCTCGTCAGCCATCAGGGCCAGGCCCAGGGCCGCGGAAAAACACAGGATCAGTTTCTTGGTCATGCGGGCGATTCTACCGCAAACAATCGTGCAGCGGAACATCATGAACAGACCTTAACCTCAAAAAGCCTTCACCTTGAACAGCTCTTCGGAGCCCCCGGGCAAGCGCCTTACTGCGCCCGGTACCGCAGAACCTTGCCGGGACGCGCCGCGGTCACTTTACCGTCAGCGATCACCGGTTGGCCGTTCACGATCACATGCGCGAAGCCCACCGCCATCTGCCGGGGGTTCTCGAAATCAGCCTTGTCGGTGACGGTGGTTGGGTCAAAGATGCCGATATCGGCCTTGAAGCCTTCCGCCACCAGGCCTCGATCGCGCAGGTTCAGCCGTTGGGCGGGCAGGCCGCTCATCTTCCAGACCGCTTGTTCCAGCGTCAGCGTCTTGCGCTCCCGCACATACCGGCCCAGCACGCGGGCGAAGGTGCCGAACTCGCGCGGGTGCGGAAAGTCTTTCTCTGATGCCGTGATGGCGCCATCGGAGGCGATCATCGTGTAAGGCGAGGTCATGATGCGCGCAATGTCTGGCTCAGAGATCGCGTGGTAGATGCAGGAGCAGCTGCCTTGAACCTGCATCTCCATCGCGGTTTCAGCGGCATTCTCGAACGTTACCTCACGGCCCCGCATACGGGTGATGTCGGCCAGCGACTTGCCGGCGAGCGCCGGATCAAAGCCGCAGCTCCGCATCACGACATTCTTGGGGTCGCCTCCGCCGCGGTCGTTCTTGATCTTGTCGCTGATGACGAGCTTGATCCGCGCCCGCGTCTCGGGTGCAGCCAGGCGCTCCAGCGTCGCCTTCCGCCCGCCTTCCAGCGCCCATTGCGGAAACAGCGCCGCCAGACCGGTGGAAGAGGCCGTGTAGGGATACTGGTCGATCGTCGCGTCGACGCCGCGCGCCCGCGCCTGCTCCACCATCTCGACCGTCTTGGTGGCCAGGCCCCAGTTGCCGGACCCGATCACTTTGTGGTGCGACACCTGCGTGGGAATGCCGGCTTCTTCGCCAATGCGGATCGTCTCGGCCACGGACTTCAAGATATCCGCCGCCTCATCGCGCATGTGCGAGATGTGCATGCCGCCGTAGCGGCCCACCACCTTCGCCAGCTCGATCACTTCCTCGGTGGGGGCGAAGTTGCCGGGCACATAGAATAGGCCGGTGGACATGCCGAAAGCGCCCTCGCGCATCGCTTGATCGACCAGCGCCTTCATCTTGGCGAGCTCCTCCGGGGTCACATTGCGCTTCGCCAAGTCGAGCACTTCCTGCCGCACGCTGCCGTGGCCCACAAAAAAGCCCATGTTCACCGAGATCTTGCGCGCCTCCAGCTTCTCCATGTAAGGCGCCAGGGGCAGTGGCGACGAGCCGTCGTTGCCTTCCATTAACGTCGTGACGCCCTGACGCAGGAAGTTCTCCGCCGTCGGAATCTGCATGATGCCGGAGCGGCCGTGGTTGTGGATGTCGATAAAGCCGGGCGCCACCACCAAACCCTGCGCATCGATCACCCGGTCCGCCGTCTTGCCCTTCAACTTCCCGACAGCGGCAATAGAATCACCCTTGATCCCCACGTCTGCCCACCGCCATGGATTGTTGGTGCCATCGATCAAGCGTCCATTCACGATGAGAACATCAAAGTCAGCCGCCAGCAGCAGGATCAGCGCGGGAATCATCTCGATATTGTACGAGGGAAACTCTTGCAGGATATGTGTGACCCCGCAGTAGAGCTACCAAACGGGACTAAAGTCCGCGAGCCGGAAGAGGGTACGATTCAAGCTGTCAGCGCTTGCTCGAGCGCGGTTCGGATCCCACACACTCTCGACGAACTCGGACAAGCAAGGATTGTATTCCCGGCCCACCTTGGCGGTGCTATTCGGAAGCGGAACCATACGCTGTTTAACCGACCGATCAGTGGATCGAGAGGACAAATCGATCAGCGCGGCCTTGGGGTCAATCAATTCCTCTGGCACCAAGGGCGGACAGCTTGTGAGGTACTTCCTGGGGATCTTCAGGAACGTCGTGATTCCATCCCAGTCGGCCAAGATCCACGATTCGATCTCCCGAACAGCCACGCGGAAAATGAGGTTCGATTCGATATCATCCACAATCCAGTTCCGGATCAACGCCAAGGGGCAAGCATGATCATCCAAATCTGTCAACATCAGCAGGGGCCGTGATCGGGAAGCACGATTCCATCCCGGCGCAGTCTTTCGGAGGTAACCGAACCCCCGGCCACGGTGGATTGTGCCCAGGACAAACTTGGAACCCGAATGGGTGAGCAATCTCTTGGCGACGGCTTCACTGAGGGCGTCTTCCACCGCAATATCGATGGGAATCGGATTTGCGGTCATAAGTGGCTTAGGGCCAGGGATAGTTGATCGGCCCTCTGAGGCGCCGTGTACGGAAGGATCGCGTCCGCCACGGTCAATCCTGACTTCAACTTCGCCACCAAGTCAGGCCGGGAATTCAACTGCACAGCCTCTGTGCCCTCGTTGCCAGGGAGGAGCCACACCACTTCCTCGCCGCCGATTCCAGGGTCGGACAGCATTTCGGTGCTATGCGTGCTGACCAGGATCTGGCGTTTCCCCTTTCGCTGAACGAGGGCGAGTATGTTTGGTATGCGCCTCACAATCTCGGTGTGGAGGGACAGTTCCGGCTCCTCCAAAAGAAGCGGTGCATCGCCTTCCAGCAAAGACCACAGTAAACCGATCAGCCGCAAAGTGCCATCGGAGAACTGATCCTCGCGCTGGCGGGCACCATTTCCCCGCCAGTGTTCATAGATGGCCTCCAAATGAGGTATGCCGAGTTCGTCTTTATCCATTTTGAGCTGCTTGAGTTGGGGGACTACTGCCTTGAGGGCACCCTCAATCCTGCGCAATCTGGAATCTCTGGTTTTTTGCGGGGAGCGGGCAATCGCCTCCATGAAGTTTCGCCCGAATGGGTCCTCGGGCTGTTCAGTTCCTGGGGAGAGTCCAGGATGACGCAAGAGCTGAGGGACCAAATGCAAATAGCGCACTTGCTCGAAGAACTTCACTAGGGGACGAAACTCGGAATTGGCGTTGATCTGTTCTAAGTGAGTTTGGGAGAGCCGCTCTTGATCAGCGGTGTCGTCGGAATTCGGACGCTCAAAAAGCCTGTTACCGTTCAGAGAAACCCGCTCGTGTGCAACAACGGGACGGCGTTGGCGGCCCTGTTCTTGCTTTACCCCTAACTCGTATTTCCAAGTGGCGGGACCCTCAACCGCTTCGACGGCGATCTCTACCTGCGGAAAACGTCGGGCTGCCAAGCATCGGACTTTGGACAGCCCACCCCGCTTCTCAAAAGCATGTTGCAGTCCGCCCCCTGGCTTGACAAGATCCCGGAGAAAGCGAAACACATCGAGCAAGTTCGACTTGCCTGATGCATTCGACCCAATAATGAAAACCCTGTCCTGCAATTTGATATCGGCGGCACGGAAGTTCCGCCAATTCTTCAATTCAAGATGGGTGAATAGCATGCGAAG
The DNA here is from genome assembly GCA_026394055.1 of Acidobacteriota bacterium. Classification (GTDB taxonomy): domain Bacteria; phylum Acidobacteriota; class Terriglobia; order Bryobacterales; family Bryobacteraceae; genus JAPKYZ01. Next base: position 23,114 of record JAPKYZ010000060.1, on the reverse strand, counting down.
TATATTATAGCTACCGGCAGAGATCCAGAGGATGCGGCGGCTCTTACCCGTTTGGGTCGGCCATCGGCGCGTCATGAGCAGCCTGGAAGCAAGCGACGGTACTCTGAAGGGGATGTTTTCATTTGAGAGCTTGGAGCAATCAACCATACTTCAATCCCTAAGGTGGCCTCAGCTCCCGCCGTTTTGCATTCTGGCGTCGCGATTCTTCGCATGACCACCTACGCCGTCCGGTTGGGGCCTGTGGTGTTTGCTGCTTTTGTCTGCACGCTGGGTTTTGGGTCCGTCATCCCGTCGCTGCCCTTGTACTTGCGCCACGACTTTGGCGCCTCGACAGCGATGACCGGCTTTGTGGTGGGCATCGCCTCGGCAGCAGCTTTGGGCGGGCGCTTGATTGCGGGACGCATGGCGGACACTCGCGGCCGACGCGTGGTGGTGGCGGCGGGGCTGGGGTTTTGCTCGGTGGCGGGGGTTTTCTACTTGCCCTGGTTCGGACTGCCGACGTTGATCCTGGCCCGGATCTTGCATGGCTTGGGTGAAGGCTTTCTGCTGACCGCGGCCGTTGCCTGGACTGTCGACCTGGCGCCGATGGACCGCCGGTCGCAGATCCTGGGCTTTCTCGCCTCCGGTGTCTGGGGCGGACTCTCGGCGGGGCCGATTGTGGGCGAATGGATCGGTGGTCTGCCAAATGTAGGCTGGTTCGTTGCGGGTTCGGTGCTACCCGCCTTGGCCGCCATCTACTGGACGCCGGAGGTCTCGCAACCGCACGCCGGGCACCGCGGACCGCTGGTGTCGCGTGTCGCTCTGCTGCCCGGCACGCTGCTGGGGCTCTCGAATGTTAGCTATGCCGCGATGGCCGGCTTTGTTCCGCTGCTCTTAAAGGAGCGCGGCCTGCCCAGCGCGGGCGCGTTTGTGGCCTTTGCGGCGATGGTGGTCTGCGGGCGGACCATCTTTGGATCGCTGCCGGACCGGTTGGGGCCGATCAAGATGCTCTACACGGGCTTGATCCTGCTGGTTTCCGGGAGCACCGTTATGCTCCTGGCGCACTCGTCCGGCATGGTGCTGACGGCGGCGTGCCTGCTGGGAATGGGCTATTCGTTCCCCTGGCCCTCGCTGGCGATCATTGTCACTGACCAGGCGCCGGCCGCCGAACGGGCCACCGCCCTGGGGACGCTCACCGGCTTTTATGATCTGTTTGTCGCCGTCAGCGCCGTGCTGGCCGGGGCGCTGGCGGCGCGCTTCGGGGTGCAGGCGGCCTTCTGGCTGGCCATCGCCTGCTCTGTCACCGCGATTGCGATCACTAAGCTAAAGCTGACCGTCCGCCGATAGTCTGGCGAGGAGAAATCGCGATTTCTGGGGCGAAATGAACCACAAGGCCGAATCGTAGTCACGAGCCCGGTCATCTCGTTATAATCAGGTTAATCCCCCCGGTCAGGAGTTTTCAGATGAGTTTACGGCATTTCGCCGCCGCCCTTGGCGTAGTGTTTCTATCCGCTACTCTCTTGGTAGCCCAGACGTCCACATCGCAGTTGAGCGGTACGATCCGCGATAGCTCCGGCGCATCGGTGCCCGGCGCTAGCGTCACACTGACAAACGAGGCGACGGGTGTCACCCAGCGCCAAAGTACCACCGAAGCAGGCCTTTACGCGTTTCCGTCCATCGCGGTCGGTACCTACACCGTCAAGGTGGAAGGTGCGGGCTTCAAGACCTACGCCCGCACGGGCAACACCGTGCAGGTGAACACGCCGCTGCAAGTGGACGTGGTGCTGGAGGTGGGCGGCGCCACCGAGACCATTCAGGTTAGCTCCGCGGCCGAAGGCGTGCAGACCTCGAACGCGGTGATCGGCAACGTCGTCGAACAGAAGGCGATCGTCAACCTGCCGCTGAATGGCCGCAATCCGCTGAACCTGTTGATCTATGAGCCCGGCGTGGTGCAACGCTCCGGAGGCACGGTGAACGTCAATGGCGCCCGTGGCACGGCGGTGAACGTCACCATCGACGGCATCGAGGCCAACGAATCCACCAACCCCAACCCAACCAACAACATCTTCCGCCTCAACCCGGACAACGTGCAGGAGTTCAAGGTGACCACCTCCAACCCGTCACCGGAAGAAGGCCGCAACTCCGGTGCCAACGTCTCGGTGGCCACCCGGTCCGGCACCAATGAGATCCACGGCACCATGTTTGAGTTCTTCCGCAACACCAAGCTGAACTCGCAGGAGTTCTACGGCAACGCCCAGGGCGCGCCGAAGCCGGAGATCAAGTTGAACCAGTACGGCTTTGAGGTGGGCGGCCCCATCAAGAAGAACAAGACGTTCTTCTTTGGCAGCTGGCAGGGCCAGAAGGTGAACTTTAAGGATCCGATCGACAAAGCGTTTGGCGAATCGGTGGACCTCTACACGCCCTCGGCACTAGCGGGCAACTTCCGGTATTTTGTGGTGGACCCGCGCAATCCCTTCACCCTGAATGGCCGCGTGATCAACCAGAACACCTCCGCCCTGGTCGATCAACGGACTGGGCAGCCCGTGGCGGGTGTCCGCAATTGCGCCACGGCCAGCGAGACCAACTGTCTGGCGACGTTCAACCTGTTCGCGAATGACCCGCAAGGCCGCGGCCTCGACCCGGCGGTGAAGGCCGTCCTGGGCGGCTACCCGGCCCCCAATGCCTACTCCGCTGGCGATGGCTTGAACACCGGCGCCTACGTCTGGACCACTCCGTTCCAGATCCGCGGACCGCAGTACATGGCCCGCGTCGACCACACGATCAACGACAAGCACTCGGCTTTCTACCGCTACTTGGGCGCGGAGCAGAACACGCTGGGTGGTGATCCGCTGAACGGCCGTCCGCAGATCCTGCCCGGTTATCCGGCTCGCGGCGAAGTGTTCCGTCCGGCGCAGAACCATGCGTTCGGCCTGCGCAGCGTGCTTTCACCCCGTTTGGTGAATGAGTTGACGCTGGGCTACTCGCGCTTCCAGTTCCTGTTCACGCAGGGCGAAGCCAACCCGCTGTTCCCGAACACGCCGCGGTTTACGTTCAACAATTCAGACGTCGATTACACGGCCAACCCCCGCACCTTCCGCGCGGTGAACACGCCGCAGATCATTAACAACACCACCTACGTCACGGGCGCCCATGTGGTGAAGTTCGGGTTCAACATGCGGATGTACCAGCACAACGACCAGCGCGGTGACGTCGGCGGTACTTCGCTGACGCCATCGATCTCGCTGTCGCGCACTGTCCGCCCGCCCACGGGCATCAACTTCCCGGCGGCGGCCACGGCCACCACGGCCGGCATCTCCGCCGCCGATTTGAACCGCCTTCAGGGCATGGCCAACGATCTGTTGGGCATCCCGGCCTCGCTCACCCAGGTTTTCCAAGGTGATCTGCGCGCTGATACCTTTGCGCCCTTCAAGACCGGCGACAAGAACGTCACCCTGTGGGCCCAAGGCCAGCGGACCAAGCAGTACAACTTCTTTGTCCAGGACGAATGGAAGTTCCGCCGCAACATGACCATCAGCTACGGCCTCCGCTGGGAGCTCAACGGACCCTCCACCGAAGCCGGTGGCCGCGTCTATGTGCCCAACAAGATCATCGACGGCAGCCAGGGCCCGGTCACCTTCGTCAATGCGGACCGCTGGTATCAGAACTGGAACAAGACCGCGCTGGCGCCGCGCCTGGGCCTTACCTGGGCTCCGGGCAACTCCACCAAGACCGTGATCCGCGCCGGGTATGGCATCGCCTTCGATCCGATCTCGACCTTCCAGGTCACCTCCGTCGCCTCGGCGGTGCCCGGCCAGACGTTCCGCTGCGTGAACACGCTGACCGCCACCGGTGTCACCACGACGCCCGGCTGCGCGGCGGTGGCCAATGTGCGCCTGGGCCAAAACTTCCCCAACGAAACGGCGCCGCCCTCGGTGAAGCCCTCCAGCTTCCTGACGCCGCCCCAGCAGAACCTGAGCAATGCGCCCCCGGCCCGTGTGTTCGACCAGGGCCTGAAGCTGCCCACGGTCCATATGTGGAACCTCACGGTGCAGCGTGAGCTGCCCGGCGGCTACGTTGTCTCGGTGGGCTATGTGGGCCGCCGCGGCACGCGTCTCTATCGCAGCTGGGATATGAACCAGGTGGACGCCGCGCCCATCGTGCCTTCGTTCCTGGCCATGCAACGCAATCGCGCCCTGGGTGGCGGTTGCCAGGCCAGCGGCATTTTGGCCAATGGACAACCCTGCCCCGGCGCCGTGAATGTGCCGTTGGTCCAGCAGGGCGTGATCACGGCGGCCTTCGCCAACTCCGCTGCCTCCACCACGGACCTGCTGCAGAACGCCGCCGGCAACATGGCTGGCCGTCTGGAGCAGAGCGTTGACCCGGCCACCCTGGCCGCCAACGCCACCACCGCCAAATTGCGGCCCAACCGCCAGTTCGCCCAGATCCTCTATTTGGACAATGGTGCGGATTCGGTCTACCACTCGGCGCAGGTCAGCTTCCGCAAGCGCTTCGATGCGGCGGGCCTGCTGCTGAACGGCGCTTACACGCTAGGTAAGTCGATCGACAATCTCTCAGTGGACCCGGTGGCGGCCACCGCGGGCGGCGGCTTGACCTCCACCGCGGCCCGCACCCCCGCTGATGGCCGCAACTACCAGAACGAACGCGCCCGGTCCGACTTTGACCAGCGCCACGTCTTCAACATGACCGGCATCTACGAAATGCCCTTCGGCAAGGGCAAGAAGTTGCTGGGCAATGCTAACCCGTTCCTGAACACCATCGTCGGTGGCTGGAGCATGAACGGCATCTACACCTACCAGTCCGGCGAACCGTTCACGGTCCGCTCTGGTGTGTTGACCGCCAACTTCACGGCCCAGTCCCGTGCGGCGCTGGCTCCGGGCGTCACGTCGCTGCCCCAAGCGCAGCTGCAGGAATCGGCCAATGTGGTGGGTCCGGTCTACTTCAAGGACGCCTCTCAGTTCGCCTTCCCCAACCCGGGCGAACTGGGCTTGGGCCGCAACATCTTCCAGGGCCCCAGCTACTGGAACCTCGATCTGGGCATCTCGAAGGGCTTCGCGATCTCAGAGCGGATCCGCATGGTGTTCCGCACCGAGATGTTCAACGCCTTGAACCATGCCAACTTCCGCAACCCGCGCGACGCCTCCGTAGGCTCCCCGGCCATCACCTCCACGGTGTTCGGCCAAGCCTGCTGCGTGTCGCTGTCTACCGCGTCCAGCTCCACCACCAACCAGAACGGTGAAAGCTGGCGCGTGATCCAGTTCGCGTTGAAGCTGAGCTTCTAGCGCGGAAGACTCCCGCCAAAGCCGTCAAGGCGCAAAGGATCTTTTCAGCCTTTGTGTCTTGGCGGCTTTTGCTGTTTTGCTGGAACGTTCGTCACACGCTTCGGAGCCTCAGTGAGCTTTACTGAGGCGCCATGCATCAGCATGCGGTCTGCTGACCCCATGGAAAGCAGACCGTCGCTGCTCGCACATTGTCACCGGCACATGAGGTCACGCCTGTGATGAGCCTCGATGGCTTCCTCTCGGCGCAGGCCTTGATGCGAGCCCCGCGCAACCACGCCGCGGCTGGGGCTACACCTCGCTCATCACCACTTCGGGCGTTCCATGGCCCGCGCCCGCCGCCGCTTTGCGCCGCTCAAACCAGTAGTAGAACGACGGCACTACCACCATGTTGAGAGCGGTCGACGTAGCCAGGCCAAACAGGATCACCATGGCCATCGGCGCCTGGATCTCACTGCCCGGCTTGCCGACGCCCAGCGCAATCGGAATCAAGGCCAGCCCCGCGGCCAGCGCTGTCATCAGAATGGGCGACACGCGTTCCAGCGCCCCTTGTTCGACGGCCGCCCGCAGATCGGTCACGCCATCCTGCTCCCGCAGGTGCCGGATGTGGGCCACCATCATGATGCCGTTGCGGGTGGCAATCCCCAGCAGCGTGATGAAGCCGACAATCGAGGCCAGCGACAGCACTCCGCCCGAAACAAACACTCCGATCACGCCACCCACCAGCGCCAGCGGCAGATTGATCATGATCAGCAGCGCCTCCGCGTATGACCCAAAGGCCACGCCCAGAATGATGAGGATGCCCACGATGACGCCACCGCCCATCAGGAGCAAACGGCGTGAGGCGCGTTCTTCACTTTCAAACTGCCCGCCGTACTCGACGCGATAGCCATCTGGAAACTTCACCGTTTGCAGGACGCGAGCCCGGATGTCATCGACGGTGGAGCGCATGTCGCGCCCGGCAATGTTGCAATGGACCACGATCCTCCGCTGCACGCCTTCGCGCGAGATGAAGTTCGGGCCCAGATCATCGCGGATATCGGCCAGCGTGCTCAACGCCACGCGCGGCCCGCCTTCGGTCTCGATCAATGTCTGGCGCACCCGCTCGAGATCGCTCAATGAGCCATCCTTCTCATAGCGCAGCACCAGCGGGTAGCTGACCTGCCCTTCATAGACACGCGAGATCTCGCTGCCCAGCAGCGCCGTCTCCATGGTTGACGCAATGTGCCCCGGCGCCAGACCAAAGCGCGCCACCACATCGGAGCGCGGCCGGATCAGCAGCGACGGCACGTCCATCTGTTGTTCCGTGCCCAGGTCCACCACACCGTCGACCTTGCGCATGGTGGCCTCGATCTGCCGCGCAAGTTCGCGCAGCTCCACCAGGTCGTCGCCAAAGATCTTCACCGCCACGTTCGAGCGCGTGCCTGACAGCATGTGGTCAATACGGTGCGAGATCGGCTGGCCCACGTCAAAGTTGGTGCCTGGAATCAGCTTCAGCTTGCGCCGTACTTCCTCCAGCACCTCTTCCTTGGGCCGCTCCTTCAGCGCCAAGCGCACGTCGATCTCCGATGCCTCGACGCCCGCGCCGTGCTCATCGAGCTCGGCCCGTCCGCTGCGGCGGCCGGTGGAGACCACTTCCGGCACCGACAGCAGCATCTTCTCAATCGAGTTGCCCAGGTGGTTCGCCTCATCGAGGCTGGTGCCCGGCAACGTCACGGAACCCACCGTCAAGGCGCCCTCGTTGAACTCCGGCAGGAACGCCCGGCCCATCAGCGTAAAGGTGCTACCCGCCACGCCAACGATCAGCAATACCATGACGGCAATCGTGCGTGGATGGTTGATCGACCAGTTCACGATGGGCCGGTAGACGCGCTTGATCTGCCGCACTACCCACGGCTCATGGCCGCTCAAAATGCTTTTGGCCTTGGGCAGCAGGATCGAACAGAGCGCCGGCGTCACCGTCAGCGCCACCACCAACGAGGCACCCAGCGCGATCAGATACGCAAACGCCAGCGGCCGCAGCAGCCGGCCTTCGACGCTATCGAGCGCAAATAGCGGGATGAAGACGATGCCCACGATCATGGTGGCGAACACCACCGAACTGCGAATTTCGCTTGATGCCCGGTAGACCAGTTCCAGCACCGGAATCTTCTGCCCCTCCGGCCGCAGCGAGTTCTCCCGCAAGCGCCGCACGACGTTCTCGACATCGATAATGGCGTCGTCCACCAGCTCGCCGATGGCGATCGCGAGGCCGCCCAGGCTCATCGAATTGATCGTCTGGCCGGTGAACTTCATGGCGAGAACGGCCGCCACCACCGAGAGCGGCAACGCCAGCAGCGTGATCGCGACCGCGCGCGTGTTCATCAGAAAGATGAGCACCACCAGCACCACCAGCACGCTGCCATCGCGCAGAGCGTTGCGCAGGTTCTCAAGCGAGCGCTCAATAAAATCAGCCTGCCGGAAGATGTTGCGGTCGATCTTCATGCCCTTGGGCAGCGTGCGTTCGAGATCATCCAGCACGGTGGCGACGCTATCGGTCAACCGCAGCGTGTTTGCGCCGGGCTGCTTTAAGATGCCGATCAGAATGGCCGGTTCGCCCGAATGCGACGCATCGCCGCGCTTCAGCGCTTGTCCGATGCCCACCGTCGCCACATCGCGCACGCGAATCGGCGCCGTGCCGCTGGCCCCCAGCGAGATGTTCTCGATCTCTTCGATCGATGAGGCGCGGCCCCAGGTCTGGATCAGATACTCGGTGCTGCCTTCCACCCGAAAGCCGGCTGAAGCGTTGCGGCTGGCCTCAGAGAGCGTCTGGCTGACGCGGTCCAGCGTCAGGCCGTAGCGGCCCAGCTTGCGCGGGTCCACGCGGACTTCATACTGCTTCAAGCCACCGCCCATGGTGATCACCTGGGAGACGCCGGTCACCGAAAGCAGCCGCCGGCGCAGCACGTGGTCGGCAAAGCTGCGCAGGTCAACCGGCGAATGCGCGCTCGACTGCAGGCTGATGAACTGGATCTCACCCATCACGGAAGAGACCGGCGCCAGCAGTGGGCGCGAGACGTTGGCCGGAAAGTTGGCCGTCACCAACGCCAGCTTTTCCGTCACCGTCTGGCGGGCGCGGAAAACATCCTCGCCCCACTCAAATTCGACATAGATCACGGCAAAGCCGACGGCCGTCACAGAGCGCACGCGGCGAACGCCCGGAGCGCCGTTGACGCTGGCCTCAATGGGGAACGTCACTTGGCTTTCAAGTTCCGTCGGCGACATGCCGCGCGCTTCACAGATGACGGTGACGGTTGGAGCCGTGATGTCCGGCAACACGTCCAGCGGTACATCGGGAATGGAGGCCACCCCCCACACCAGAAACGCGATGGCCAGGGCGATCACCACTGGCCGGTATTCAAGCGAAAAGCGAATCAGGCGATCAAGCATCTTAGTGCACGTGCCCTTCTTCCGGAATGCCGCCGCCCAAGCTGGCCAGGCGCACCAGATACGCGCCGCGCACCACCACGCGTTCCCCATCCGCCAGCCCTTGCCGGATTTCGACGAAGCCGCCGCCGCGCAAGCCAGTGGTGACGACGCGCCGCTCAAACAGCTCGCCGGACTTCTGCAGATAGACGGCCTGGGTCGCGCCCTCTTCCACCACGGCGGCCTCAGGGAGCGCTACCGCACCGGTCGAGCCGGGCAGGGCGATGCGCATCGAGACCAGCTGGTTGATGGCCAACTGGCGGTCGGGATTGGCTACTTCCCAGACCACGGGAATCGTGCGCGTCGCCGGGTCCACCATGCGGCCAATTGAGACCAGACGCCCCGGGCGGATGGTCTTGCCGTCGCCCAATTCCAGGCTGGCGGTGCCAATGCTCTTGAGCTTCGCGAGCGCCGATTCGGGCACTTGCGCCACCGCATGCACGGTCGTCACATCCATCAGCCGGAACAGTGTCGCCCCCGCATCGACGTTTGATCCACCCGGTACGGTGATCTCGGTCAACAAGCCTTCGATGGGTGCGCGGACGAGGAACCGCTTCAAGCCTACTTCGGCCCCTGCCGCCTCGCGCGAGGCTTCCAGTTGCTTCAACCGAAGCTCCGCCGTGCGCAGGCGAGCGGTGGCGGTGGTCTCCACCGTGCGTGCTTCTTCCAACCGCCGCGCCGGAGCGGCGCCTGCTTCCACCAGCCGTTCGGCCCGCGCCCGGTCCCGCTGCGCATAGCTGAGCGCGGTCTTTGCTTCAGACTCGGCGAGCTCGAGCGACGGCAAGTCCGCCACCGTATTGGCGGGCGGCAGCACGCCTGCCAGCGGGGTCTCACGCTTGATCAGGGTGCCAATGGCGGGCACATTCTGGAACACCAGCCGCCCCGCCAACGGAGCCGATACTTCCGCGACGCCACCTTGCCGGACATGGATTTCGGCGGGGACTCGCAGCTCCTGCTGGATGCTGTGCTGGGCCGCCGTGCCGGTGGTCATGTCGAGCACCCACTGCTGTTCCTTCAGCAACCGAATGCCGGCCTTGTCCGATTGCCCATCGCCTGACAGCAGAAACACCACGGGCTGCTTGTCGATCGTGCACCGCACCGCCTTGCCTTCGGCGGAATCCGCCACATAGATGCCGGGCTTCCCGGGCTTGGCCGGAATCTGCTTCTCGCCGGAGATCAGGACGCAATCCGCATCCGCGATGGGCCGGAACTTGCTGGTCCGGCTTAAGTGGAGCGCCCACTGGTTGGCGGCACGCTCGGCATAGAGCTCGTAGTCGTCCTTCCAGACAGTCCAGGAGCGGGACTCTGCCGCGTCATGTTCGTGAGCCGCCGCACCGGCCTCGGGCGCCGCCTTCTGGCAGGCCACACCGGCCAGCATCAATCCACAGATCAGAATGTTTCTCACGGCTGCACCTCCGCGCCCACGACGCGATCAATCTCAATTCGAGCTTCTTTTACCGCGGCTTCCAGATCCACCAGCCGCAGCAACGCCTGCCGCTCCACGCGAATGGCGTCGAGCAGCTCCAGAATTCCCAACTCGCCTTCCTGATAGGCCACGCGGGCAATGCGCAACAGCTCGCCACCGGTCTGCTGTTGCTCGGCGCGGTAGGCATCGAGCGCCGCGCGCCGGATCTGCCAGGTTTCCACCGCACCCGCCACTTCGGCCCTGATCCGCTGCGACACCAACTGCCGCTGCGAGATCGCGGCCCGCTGTTCAGACGTGAATCGGGCCACCTCAAACTGGCCTTTGTTGAAGGTGGGCAGCGGGACGCTTAACCCCACGACGAAGCTGGTGTCGTTGATCTGGCGCTGACTGCCGACTGCAGTAACCGTCGGGAACGGAAGAATTGTCCCCCCGCGGACCGGATCAATCAGCAAGCCAACGGGCTCCGTGCCCACATTGGCCCGCTTCATCCCCGCGCTCAGCGTCGGCTCTGGCAGACGGAGCTTGTAAGCCGCCTGCTCCTCCAGTTTGAGCGCCGCCACCGTGCGATCGAGCACCCGCAACTCCGCGCGCGCCATCATCGCTTGAGCCGCCACGGCCTCTGCGTCCAGCTTGGCCGTCGCATCGTCCAGCTTGCCCGCCGCGCGACCCACCAGCGGCGTCGGGAGAAACGCATTCACCTGTGCCCGCAACTGGGCCACCTGCGCTTCGGCCAACCGCAGATCCGCATGCAGCTGCACCATCTCGCGATCGGCGCGGAGCCGGTCATAGCGGCTGCCTTCGCCTTCTTTCTCGCGCACGCGGAGAATCTTGGCCACGTCTTCCAGCGTCTGGATGGTCTGCGTAATGCTCGCTTGGCGTTGCTGACCGGCCAGCAGCTGATAGAACGCCAACCGCAGCGTCGAGCGAGCGTCCCACAGCGCCAGTTCGCGGCTGGCCCCCGCTACCTCGGTGGCCGCGCGGCCTGCTTCCCGCAGCAGCCGCAAGCGGCCCGTGATCGGCAAGGCCTGCTCCAGTTGGAGGAACTCGGTGTAGCCCGCACCCTCACGGCTCCAGTTGACCGACGGGTTGGCCCAAAGCGCTCGGCCGCGCCCTTGCGCCTCAATGGCCGCCATTCGAGCATCGAGCGACGCACCGAGTGAACTGCGCGAGAACGTTTCCAGCACGCGCGCCTCCGTCCATTCCGGTGCGCTGACATCCTGTGCCAGGGCTAAACTGCTAAGCCCGCACAGCCAAAGAAACCATCGCATGAGGTCTCCTGCTTCCTGAAATTAGAAATATGGGGGTAGCCGCGCGGCGGCGCGCGAGCGAGGACGGGAGGGAACTTAAACCGGAGGGGCGCGCGGAGGGAGAGCCCGCAGCACGGGCGGACCCCGGAGCTGATCCGGCGCCGGCACAAACAAACGCTGGCTGGTCTCAACCGGTGGCATCAGCAGCACGCCTGCCTGTCCGGGCAGCGCGAACTCTAGCTGAGTTTGGGGTGTTGCGCCCCAATCAAGATAAATTGCGGCCTCTTCCTGCGCCGGCGAGACACTGGATGTGTGGGCGCCGTTCGAATGCAGGTGGAAGAACGAATCGGCCGGGTGCAGGTGCCCTCCGGCGTGCATGTGCGAAAACGGTGCTTGGAGAAATCCAAGCGCCAGAACCAGGAGGGCGACGATGCTGGTGAAGTTTCGCAAGCCGTTCTCCTTGTACTGTACTCGATCGATGCCGGTGTTGCAGCGCGTGACGGAAAATAGTTCCCTGGAGCTCCACGGAAGGCTGTAACCAATTTCCGCTTGCCCCCACACGCGATTCATTCGACACTGTAGGTTCAGCGACCAATATTACCGATGCGAGGAGTGTGCCTGAATTGAGCCTGAAGGTTGAAGCGACAAGCGTTTCCTGGGAACCAGCCGACCGGTGGACCACCACCGATGCCTCGGAGATGTATGACGTCACCCGTTGGGGCAAAGGCTACTTCTCGGTGGGCGAAAATGGCCACCTCTACGTCCATCCCGGCAAGGACCCGGCCCGCCAGATCGATCTGAAGGATCTGATCGATTCACTTGTCGCCCGCGGCATTCAACCGCCCATCCTGCTCCGTTTCGGCGAGATCATCAAGCAGCGGCTCTCAGAAATCCATGGCGCTTTCGACCTGGCCATCCGCGACCACGGCTACAAGGGCGGCTACCGCTGCGTGTTCCCGATCAAGGTGAACCAGCAGCGCCACGTCGTCGAAGAGGTTTACCAGTACGGCCGCCCGTATCACTTCGGTCTCGAAGCGGGTTCCAAGCCCGAGCTGCTGGCCGTGTTGGGCATCGCCGACAACGAAACGCCCATCGTCTGCAACGGCTTCAAAGATGACGAATACATCGAGATGCTGATGCTGGCCCGCAAGATCGGCCGCGACATCACGCCCATCATCGAGAAATTTACTGAGCTGGAACTGATCTTGAAGTATGCCGAACGTGTCGGCGTCAAGCCCAAGATCGGCGTCCGTATCAAGCTGGCCAGCCGCGGCAGTGGCCGCTGGAAGTCCTCCGGCGGCTACCGGTCTAAGTTTGGCCTGACGGTGAGTGAAGCGCTGGCCGTGCTGGCTAAGCTGCAGGAACTGGGCATGGCCGATTGCCTGACGCTGCTCCATTTCCACCTGGGCAGCCAGATCACCAACATCCGCCAGATCAAGGGCGCGGTGACGGAAGCAGCCCGCGTCTACACGGAACTCCGCAAGGCCGGCGCTGGCCTGGAATTTCTGGACGTCGGCGGCGGCCTGGGTATCGATTACGACGGCAGCCAGACCGACTTTGAGTCCAGTGTGAATTACACGCTGGAAGAGTACGCCAACGACATCGTCTATCACATCCAGAACATCTGTGATGAGGCTGAGGTTCCGCACCCCACCATCATCACCGAGAGTGGCCGCGCCGTCGCGGCTTACCATTCGATGCTCATTTTCAACGTCCTAGGCGTGAGCGGCTTCGGCGATGAACCGAGCTCCGAAAGTCTGGGCGAAGATGCTGAGCAGCCTCTGATCGACTTAAACGACACTTACAAGTCGCTCACTAAGCGCAACATGCTGGAGTCGTTCCACGACGCCCAGCAGGCGCTTGATTCCTCGCTCAACCTTTTCTCGCTGGGCTACATGTCGCTGGCCCAACGCAGCGCCGCTGAAACGCTTTACTGGGCGATCTGCCGCAAGGTTTTGAAGATGGCCAAGGAAGTGGATGTCTTCCCGGAAGAGTTAGAGGGCCTGGACAGCATGTTGTCCGACACTTACTTCTGTAACTTCTCACTCTTCCAGTCGATGCCCGACAGCTGGGCGGTGAAGCAGTTGTTCCCCATCATGCCCATCCACCGGCTGAACGAGAAGCCGACCCGCGCCGCCGTGCTGGGCGATATTTCTTGCGACTCCGACGGCAAGGTGGACATGTTCATCGACCGGCGCGACGTCAAGAAGACGCTGCCGCTGCATACGTTCAACAACGAGAGCTACTATTTGGGCGCGTTCCTGGTGGGCGCCTACCAGGAGATCCTGGGCGACCTGCACAACCTGTTCGGCGACACCAACGCCGTGCACGTCTCACTCAACGCGGCGGGAGAAGTGGTGCTGGACGCCGTCATCCCGGGCGACACGGTGCGGGAAGTGCTGGACTACGTGCAGTTCTCCACCAAGACGCTCACGGAACAGTTCCGGCAGGATGTCGAGACCGCGGTCCGCGAGGGCCGTATCGGCCTCGAAGAATCCGGCCGCCTGCGCCGCTACTACGAGGAAGGTCTGCATGGCTACACCTACCTCGAAGACGTGCACGACCGCTAAGCTGGAGTCTTGACCGGCGACATCACCGCACCACCAGAGAACCAGACCCCGGGCCTGCCGCCCGTGTCGGTGGTGCTGGTGTCGCCGCGCAACCCGCTGAACATCGGCGCTGCCGCGCGCGCCATGTCAAACTTCGGCTTCTTCGACCTGCGCCTGTTTGAGGCCTACCGGCCGTCGGTGGAAGAAGCTCGAAGCGCCGTCGGCGCATCCAGTGTGATCACCCAAGCCCGCGAGTTTCCCACGCTCGCCGCGGCGATCGCCGACGCGACGCTAGTGGTGGGCACGCACAGCCTGGGCCCCCGCGCGATGCAGCACCGCATGGTCCGCCTGGAGCAGGCGGCACCCGAGATCCGAGCCCACTCCGGCTCTGTCGCCCTGCTGTTTGGCAGCGAGAAGTACGGCCTCGGCAACGACCATCTCAGCTACTGCGACTTCCTGGTCCACATCCCCACGCGCGCCGAGCATGGCTCCATGAATCTTGGCCAAGCCGTTGCCGTCGCGCTGTACGAACTGATCCGCAACGACGCACCAATTGCCCGGCAGGAGCAGCCACGGGCCGCGCAGGAGCAACTACAGCTGTTCGAAGAGAGACTGCTCACCGTGCTCGAGGAATCAGGCTACGCCCGCACGCCCTCCACTGAGGAAAAGGTCCGCCGCCTGATCCGCCGCATGGATCTGGAGCCCCACGACGTCACGGTGTGGCAAGGGATGCTGCGGCAGATCCTGTGGAAAGTGCGCGGCGGCCAGCCAGGCTGACCGGTTGTTTCGCCCGGACCCGGAGTGTTATCCTTCCAGATGTAGCCGCGGCGCCATCGTCTAACGGTTAGGACAGAGCCCTCTCAAGGCTTAAATAGGGGTTCGATTCCCCTTGGCGCTACCATCCCCTCCTCTCTAACTTTCCCAGCGAGCAGTTTCCACGGCCCGTTTCGCAGTAGCATGACGGGATGCTTCTCTCTCGACGCGCGCTGTTGGCCACGGCGGCCACACCGTTGCTGCAAGCCGCTCGACCCGCCGGTGTGCTGGTCGACACGCACATCCATTTGTTCGACCCCGCCCGCTTCCCTTACCACCGCGCCGCTACCTATCAGCCGCCGCCCGAACGCCTGGACGAGTACGCTCAATTCGTCAATGCGGCCAAGATCGACCACGCCATCATCGTCCACCCAGAACCCTACCAGGATGACCACCGCTATCTCGAATACTGCTTCGAGCACGAGCCCCGCCAAGGCTTCTTCAAAGGCACTTGTCTGTTTGACCCGCTAAAGCCCGGCACGCCCGCGCGGATGGGGGCGCTCACGAAAAAGTGGCCCAACCGCATCGTCGCGCTGCGCGTGCATGAGAACCGGCAAGCGGGCGAAGCCCCGTGGGATACGACGCGCCCCATCCGTGAGCGCGACATGAGCTCCGCTGAGATGCGCAAAACCTGGAAAGCGGCGGCGGACTTGGGGCTGGCCATCCAGATGCACTTCATCCCTCGCCACGCGCCGGCGATCGCCAAGCTGGCGGCGGAGTTCCCGCAGATGCCCGTCGTGCTGGACCACATGGGCCGCGCTGGGGAAGGCACTCCGGCGGAGTTTGAACAGGTGCTCGCACTCGCGAAGCTACCGAAGGCCGTCATGAAGTTCTCCGGCTGGAGCTACCTCACCAAGACCCCGCACCCGCACGCGGATATTGCGCCCACGGTGAAGAAGCTCCACGCCGCCTTCGGTGCGGACCGCATGATCTGGGGCGGCCTGGGGATGAACATGGCGCAGCTCGACAAGGCGGCCGCCGTCTTCGATGCCGCCTTCCGGTTCGCTTCCGCCGAAGACCAAGCCAAAGTCCGCGGCCTGACGGCCAAGAAGCTGTACGGCTTCTAGCGCCTGGGCCGCACCGCGAACTCCAGCTACATGGTGACGACCTGGAACGTAAACCGCTCCGGTGGCAGCGCGGAGATGGGGTCCGGCGACATCGCCGCCCAGGTCTCATACGCCTTGGCCGAAACCGAATGGTTCAGGTAGAACAGGAACTGGTTGGAGAAGCAACTGATGGGCGGCGGCTGGCGGAACGTCAGGCGCATCCCCACTGCTTGCTGCAGTGCCACGCCATCCATCTTCACTTCCTTGTCGGCCAGCAACGTCACAAAGCTGGACCGGCCGGCATGCGGCCAGACATCGGCCCGCAGCAGCGGACGCAGGTTCTGCGAAAGCTCAAACGTCGTCTCGCACTGGCGGATCCATTCGAGGATCGAATCGCCCCACTGCCAGTGGGCCACCATGGCGAAGTACTGGTCTACCAGGTTCAGCGCGAGGTCCATCTTGCGGCGTTCATGCTCTTGCGGAGCCGTGGCCAGAGAGACGTCGCCCAGCGCCATGTCATCAATCAAGTCTTCTGACTCAACGATGTCCTGCGCCATGCCCATCACCTTATCCAAGCGCTTTTTCGGTGCGGATCGCACCAGCAGGGGCGGAAGCTCGTGGGTAAAGCTTCCGGGGATCTCGATAAACTGCCGACCGCCAAGAATCTGCATTGCCGCCTCACATGTCCAGTCTTATCGACAGCAACAGGGTGCCAACGTTAGATTTGCTCGATTATAAGGACGCGGGCGGGGCAATGCAAGTTTCCAGGCAGCGGGTGGCGGACAGCCCAATCCGGCGGGTTTGGTACCCTACCGTTCGATGAGTGAATTTTCGATTGGCATTGATTTGGGTGGTACGAATCTGCGGGCGGCGGTGGTCAGCCGCGAGGGCCAGATCCTGGACCGGCACACCGCGCTGACCAGCATTGGAGAAGGCCGCGATGCGGTGATCGACGCGATGGTCGGAGCCATCCGCACCTTGCGGGACCGCCAGACCGGTCGCTTTGCGGGCGCCGGAATTGGCGTGCCGGGCTTCATTCACCTGGAGAAGGGCTACATCTTCAATTCGAACAATCTGGTGCCGCTTGAGAACTTCCCGCTGCGCGACGAAATTGAAAAGCGGCTGGGCGCGCCGGTGATCCTGGAAAACGACGCCAACGCCGCGGCGCTGGGCGAAAAGTGGATGGGCGCGGGCCGAGATGTTCGCCACTTCATCCTGTTGACGCTCGGCACCGGCATCGGCGGCGGCATCATCCATCACGGACGCGTGCTGCATGGCGAGATTGGCATGGCGGCGGAGCTGGGCCACATCACCGTGGTCCCCAATGGCCTGCCGTGCGGCTGCGGTAACGTCGGCTGCGTGGAAAAACACGCCTCCGCCACCGCCATCGCCGCGATGGGCCGGCTGCATGGGCTGGGCGAAACCATTACCGCCAAGGGCGTCTATGAGCTAGCGGTGCAGGGCAACGACCGCGCGCATATGATCTTTGAACACATGGGCCGCTCGCTCGGCATTGCGATTGCGAACCTCGTGAACATCTTCAACTTCCCGCTCCACCTGCTGAGCGGTGGACCGCTGCCGGCTTGGGACTACTTTGCGCCCTACATGTTCGAGGAAGTGAAGCGCCGCTCCTACACCTTCCGGCACACCGATACGCGCATTGAAAAGGCCGCGCTGGGCGATCTGGCGGGGCTTTACGGTGCGGCGTATCTGCCGTTCTTGAGCCAAGACCTGGAGAGCCGCTAATGCCCGGATACTGGATGGGAATTGACGTCGGCACCGGCGGCACGCGCGCCCTGCTGGTGGACGAGACCGGCCGCGTGGCGCATGGATTTACGGCCGTTCACGAAGAGATGGCGATGGCCCAGCCGTTGTGGGCGGAGCAGCACCCCGACGATTGGTGGCGCGCGGCGCAAGAGGCGATTCGGGGCGTTCTAAGCGCCGCCGGAGTGACTGGCAACGCCGTCCAGGGCATCGGCTTTTCCGGCCAGATGCATGGCGTCACCATGCTCAACGCCGCCCAGCAGGTGGTGCGCCCCGCGCTGATCTGGTGCGACCAACGCAGCCAGGCGCAAGTGGACTGGGCCACCCAGGCCGCCGGAGCTGAAAATGTCCTTCGTTGGACCGCCAACCCCGTGCTGACCGGCTTCACGCTGCCCAAATTCCTGTGGGTGCGCGACCATCAGCCGGAGCTCTATCAACAGGTCCGCCACCTGATGTTGCCCAAGGACTATGTCCGCTTTAAGCTGTCCGGAGATCTGGGCGCCGACGTTTCGGATGCTTCCGGCACCGCGCTGTTCGATGTCGTCGAGCGGCGCTGGTCCACCGAGATGTGCGCGGCTATGGGCATCGATCCGGCGATTCTGCCGCCGGTCTATGAATCCAGCGCGGTTTGCGGCGCCGTGTCAGCGGAGGCGGCGGCGCTCACCGGGCTGAAGGCCGGGACGCCGCTGGTGGCGGGTGCCGGTGATCAAGCGGCCAGTGCTGTGGGCAACGGGATTGTCGAGCCGGGCATTGTCTCCTGCACGTTGGGCACCTCGGGCGTCGTGTTCGCGCACATGGAAGAAGTGGCGTACGACCCGCAGGGCCGCGTCCATACGTTCTGCCACGCTGTCCCCGGCAAGTGGCACGTCATGGGCGTCACGCAGGGTGCAGGGCTGAGCCTCCAGTGGTTCCGTAACCAACTGGCTCCGGGTGTCGATTACGACACGCTGATGCAGGAAGCGGCCACCGCTCCCGCCGGTTCCCAGGGGCTCTACTGGCTGCCTTACTTGATGGGCGAGCGGACGCCGCACTTAGATCCGGAAGCGCGCGGCGGTTGGATTGGTCTGACGGCACGCCATCGCCGGGCGGACCTGGTCCGGGCCATTGTCGAGGGCGTCTCCTATTCGCAGAAGGACTGCCTGGAGCTGGTGGAGCAGTTGGGCGTCACCGTCGCCGCTGTGCGGGCCTCCGGCGGCGGCGCCAAGTCCCCACTGTGGCGGCAGATTCTGGCCAGCATTTTGGCTAAACCGGTGATGACGCTGGCCACCCAGGAAGGCTCAGCCTATGGCGCAGCGTTGCTGGCGATGGCGGGTACGGGCCTGTTCGCCACCGTTCCGGAGGCCTGCCGCGCAACGATCGCCGTGACGGAAACCTGCCCGCCAGATGCCTCCGAACAGCTTTACCAACGCGGCCACAAGGTATATCAATCGCTTTACCCCGCGTTGCGAAGCATTCCTCGCGCATAAGTGTAAAGCTTCTCGATACTGCCGGGAGATCCCGTAACATCTGCGGGCTCGCATCCTCGCCTACAAATGCAGAACGGGCTATCCAAAGATAGCCTGGCTACTACTGGCGGTACGTTCATTTTTCGTCATCACCTAGTTATTCAAGAGCAGAACCCGGGATTTGGATGCGGGAATGGGTAACAATACTTAGACCGTAAACCTATCTCTCGTTAGGAGCCAACTGCCCTTGGCCATGATCGATTGGGAGGACCGCACACCGGAATGCCGGCAGCGGCTCCTGAAGCATTTGCGTGGCGAACAAGACCGCCAGCGCCCGTCGCTATTGCCTGCCTTTATTGCGGGAACGATGACCGTTGCGCAGGCCGGCGCCCTGATCTGGTACTTCTTTTTCGCGCAGGTCATTCACGCTGGCCTTTGAGATTGTAAGACAGACAGATGCACAGCCGGATATTTAAGTCTCATCGTAAGCACCGCGGCCCCACTTTAGTGCAGTAAGTTCCAGAACATACCGGTCAGCTGAGCAACTGTGCCCGCTGAGACCAGCACTGCCGTCCAGGCGGAGCCTTGCGGAAGTTGACGATGCCTCAGGTGAGCTAACATTCTGGCGCGGCAAGGCGGCGTACGGTCTTCCCAGTCAATCATGGCCATGGCGGCGGCCTCCTACGTTTGTAAGGTGACGTTAACCGGCCTAGCGTTTCGTAAACAGTTAAGTTCGCGGTATCGTTCGGGCGCGGAATTCGGCATAATCGGGGGACATGAAGGGCCGTACTCGCCGCCATCTCCTCCAATCCGCAGGGGCCGCCTCGCTGGCCGCCGCCGCCGGAGCCCGCCCGGCGCAATCCGCCACCGCGTCGGTTCTCGATCAATTGGGCATCCGCCCCGTGGTCAACTTTCGCGGGACGCATACCGTGATCGGCGCCTCCAAGCCCTGGCCGGAGCTTCAACCCGCCATGGCGGAGCTCGCCCGGCACTACGTGGTGCTGGAAGAGCTGCAGGAAAAGATCGGCGAGCGGCTATCGCGTCTGATCGGTTGCGAAGCCGCCCTGGTGACCTCCGGCGCCGCGGGAGCCATCGCCCTGGGCACCTACGCTTGTCTCGCCGGAACCGATGAGCGCAAGATCCGCCAACTGCCGGACCTGACCGGCATGAAGAGCGAGGCCCTCATCCAGAAAGTGCACCGCAACGGCTACGACCACGCCGTCCGCAGCGCGGGCGTCAAGATCGTCGAAGTGGAGACCCGCGAGCAGCTGTTGAACGCGGCCAGTTCGCGGACCGCCTTGATGTACTTCCTGGGCGGCCAAAGCGGCGACTGGAACGTCGAGACGCCCATTCCGCTGGCCGACTGCATCGCCATCGGGCGCAAGGCCGGGTTTCCGGTGCTGGTGGATGCAGCCAATATGCTGCCGCCCTGGGGCAACATCCCGAAGCTGGCGGCCTTGGGGACGGACCTGATCGCAGTGAGCGGCGGCAAGCACCTCCGCGGCCCCCAAAGCTCCGGCATCCTGGCCGGACGGAAGGATCTAATTGCCGCCGCTGCGCTGAATGCCAGCCCGCATTCCGATTCCAACGGCCGCCCCTTCAAGGTGGGCCGCGAGGAGATGGTGGCGCTGTGGCTGGCGGTGGAGAAGTACGCAAAGCTCGACTTTGTGGCGCTGGACCGCGAGTGTGAGCGGCAGGCGAAGTTCCTAGCGGGCGAGCTCGGCAAGTTGCCCACCATGCAGGTCAGCTTCGCCCCGCACGACCGCACCCGGCGCGTCCATCGCGTGATCGCCCGGTGGGATCAGCAAAAGACCGGGCTCACGGTGGCCGCCGTCGAAAAGCGTTTGCTGGACGGCACGCCGCGTATCGCCACGTTGCGGGAGAAGGATGGCCTGATGTTCGTGGTCTTCATGAATGACGCGGGCGATGAGAAGCTGGCCGCCGGACGCATGAAGGAGATCTTCTCGGCTGCGTAGCTGCTCTTGTGGAAGGCTCAAAGACCGCTCCCTCACGGTCGCGGCTCAGTAACGCGCGTATGCGACTGAGCCGCGCGCGTCCGCAGGCGGTCCCTCGAAACAATTCAAACTAACGTGGCGAGATCCGTGGCCAAGCCAGTTCCACGCCCTGCGCGGTGAGCGAGGCTTGAAACTCCTTGCGCCGCGCTTCGTTGTTGCGGATGGCGCGGGGTGTCTGGCGCGTCTTCACGGCATGCGCCGCCAGCGCCCCGGCCGATTCACCGATGTTCCATTCCACCGGGTGCAGGCGGTAGCAGCCGTTGGTGATGTGGGTGACGCCCAGGTTCTTGGAGGCCGCCAGCAAATTCTCGACCCGGCGCGGAATCAGCGCGCCCATCGGGATCTGGAAGGGCAGGGAACTGACGTCGATGTAGTTGTCGCCGCCGGACGAGGGGTGCAGGTCGATCCGGTAGCTGCCAATGCCCACCGAATCGGCAAACGGCTCGGCCGTCACCTGCTCGCGCGTTTGCCCGGTGGCCTTCATGCGAGCATCCGTGCCGACGTGCTGTTCGACTACGGTGAACTCCGCCTTGATGCGCCGGGACTCGCGGATGTAGGGATACTTGGCCAAGCCATCAGCAGTGCCGGACTGGTCGCCGCGAAGCTTCAGGCCCTTCCAGCCCGCGCCACTGGCCGCCGGAGCCTCCGTCTGCATCCAATAAAGCAAGCTGAGCGAAAGCTCGCGGCCGCGCTTCAGATGTTGGGCCGCTTCGGCTTCGCTGACGTCGTGCAGATTGCCCAACCAGTAGTCGTTCTGCGGCCAGTTGATCAGTGAGATGTCGGCACCGGCGTCGCCCTCAAAATGGCTCTTCGAGCGGATGCGGCGGTAGAGCCAGAGGTTCAACGGACCGGCCACGCCAACGGACTCCGTGGGGTCGAACTTCACCGCCCGCGGGTCCAGCGTAATAGGGTTCGACATTTGCCAGCTCAGCAGCTTGCCGGGCCAGTTCCGGGGCTTCAAGTTCGGCACATAGTCACGCCAGAACGCGTAGTCGTTTGGCTTGTCGATGGTGTGGTCTTCGCCCGGGTGATAGCTCACCGAAAAACAGACCGTAAAGGCCTGGATGTTGGCAGGCTGGGCCACCTCCGGCGCGGACGGTTCACCCGTGTCCTTGCGGGATTCAAAGCCGGTGACGTACTCCACCTTGGCGAGCGGCAGCAGGTCGCCCTGCTCAGTGGCGTCGATAAAGTAGGGCGCTTCGATCGTGCGGGTGGTGCCGGTTTCGAGATCCTTCACGGTCACGGCGGTGATGCGGTCGCCGACGGTTGCCGCGGCGCTGGGCCGATGGCGGAGCAGCAGGGTCAACTGGCCGCTTGAGAGCCACGGCGAGAGCAGCGCCTCGATCACGGCCAGCGAGACCGGCGGCTCATGCGTCAACGCGGAGACGCTGCCGCCGCCGGGGTTGAAGACGCTCTGTTGGCGCAGGCTGGCCTTCAGCGCGAAATGGTTGCGGTAGTATTGGCGGACCGCGCGCCGGTAGTCGCGATAGAGGCGCGTGCCGCCGAAGTTCTCGATCCAGGGATGCTCATCGGGAGGCACGCACTGGCTGGTCAACTGGCCGCCCACCCAATCGGTCTCTTCGGTCATGATGACGCACATCCCGTTGCGCAAGGCGGCCATGGCGGCCGCGCAACCGCCGGTGCCACCGCCGATGATCGCGACATCCGCAGTCAGCGATTTGGCCGCGAGAGCGGCCCGGGGAAACACCATCGCGGTGGAGGCTAGAGTTGCAAATTGACGCCGTGAGATCTTCACATCAGCCACGCTAGCACGCCTCCGAATCGGTGCGCCCCTTGCCCGCCGCTGGCACGCGCGATAATCAAAACTGGCGAGGGTTCGCCTTTTGACCATGCTCCAGGAATACCTCGATACCCACAAGCAGCGGCTGCTGGACGAACTGCTGACGTTCCTCCGCATCCCCTCCATTTCGACGCTGCCGGAGCACCGGGATGATGTCATCCACGCGGCGCGATTTGTCGCTGACGCCATGAGCGGCGCGGGTCTGGAGAACATTGAGATCATTCCCACCGACGGGCATCCGCTGGTCTATGGTGATTGGCTGCATGC
>JAPKYZ010000010.1 GCA_026394055.1 Acidobacteriota bacterium | reverse complement strand
GTGGTTGGCCCGAACCCTCTCCTCGGGCGAGAGGTAGCTGTACATGTCGGCCTGCTGATGGTCGTTTCCGCGCATACACAAGAGACGCTCAAAACATTTCCGGCGTAACCTGTTTCAGCGAGTTTTTCCGCAGCCTGCTAGCCGTTGTTTCGCGTGAACAAATCGGCTGTGTCGGTGAGATTCGTGCTCGTCGGAACCGCCAACTCCGGTTGAGTATCTCTTCAGCTACCGGCACTCCAAGTGGGGTTGGCCCCACTCACTAGCCTTTAGTGACTGATGAACTATTACAGAAAGTCCCGATTCTACCAAGGAGGTAGTTCTATGAAGTTAATCATCGTTTGTGCTGTCTACTTAATGACAGCGCTTCCTTCAACTGCAGCGACCATCACACATTTCGTCGACACGCCTTCGTTATCGTATCTGTTTCCGAGCCGCACAACTTCGGCAGGAAGCACGGTGACCGATGTGCGAACCGTCAACCTACTGCTGCCGAAGTTCGACGCGTCTCTCGGCATTCTCGATTCGGCGAAGGTCTGGTTCACAGGCCAGGCGCTTGGGAGCGTAACGGGAGCGTTACGGACACGCCGCTCGTCCCCCACAGGGGTCAACGCCAATCTAGAGATTCTCTACACTCTAACGCCGGGTGGATCCGGCACGCCGGTCCAAGCGACGATCCCATATAGTTTTATGAATGAAACCGAGACAGTGGCGGCTGGGAATCGCGGCTACTCCTTCACGCTGCCTAGGTCTGGAGCAAGGCAGAGCATCACTTCACCGATCGGATCGATGCCATCCAACTACTTGTCAACGTTTGTTGGGGTTGGCTCTGTCGTCGCGCCCCTTACGATGAGATTTCGTCAGGACACTTTCACGTCCGCCGGTACCGTCGACTTCAATTTCGCCGCCAACACCGTAACGAGGGCTTTTATCGAGTATCAGTATACATCTGTGCCCGAACCAAGTACGCTTGCGATGGTGGTGGTTTCAGTACTCTTGATCGCGAAAGGAGGAGCCAGACATCGTTGATCAACAGGCCCGTACCCATAAGGACGAACTGGCGCGTAATCCGTGGCCCGGTGGTCGAGGAGTCTATCCCGGAGTTGTGGCCCCGCCCGGCAGCGGGGCCGGATGAAGCGCCGTTTGGAAATGGGCGGGCGCCTTTCGGGATAACCTCAAGTCCCGGTTGGGATGTGAGCTCAGGCCAAGGAAGGGTGGCTAAAAAGAAACCCCAAACAGAAGCTGGACTTGATTACGGCGTACAAGGCTCCGCACAGGGTTCGATTCCGGTGCCCAATGCGAATACCTCAGCACAGAACCGAGGCGAACTGGCCCAGCCAGCCATTCAACCCCTCCTCCAGCCGCAACGCCAAAGCGGCCCAGACTTGAACCATTCATCTCCTGTGGCGTACGAAAGGTAGGGCCCAACTCGACGATAGGCCTCACCCGCCAGGATGCGGCACTTGGGAGTCTGTATCGCAACAACACGGGAAACTCCCAGGTAACATTGGCAGTTCCAATCGGGCTATAGATCGCATTGAATTGAATCGACAGCTGCTCACTGGTCTTAAAATCCACTTGCGGCCCACCGGCAAACCGCCTCTCCGAGCCGGATAGTCTAAGCCGATCAGTGAAACTCGCCCCAAAGACCGCGCCTAGACTGACTCTCGTATGCAAGGGTTTCCAGTTCGAAGCAGTACCTCCTGTTGCGACGCCCAGCAGAAACTCCATCTGATCGGGACGCGTCTTTGCCCCCGGTCCTGCGGGATCGGCATTCCAGCGGGTGTATCTCAGCGACGGTTCGAATCGTAGCGGCCCCCACGGTACGGTCACACCCGCACCTGCAGTCACGCCTGCGGACGATGGCTTCGTACTATTCAGGTTTCCCGCAGTGCGCAATGACGGGCCTCCGATGATGAAGGGCGAAACACGCGAATCGGTCAGCTGGTACTTCATCAGCAACGGAAACTGCCACGTGACAACCGTCGCCGGCGACACGCTGCGACGGGATCCATCGAGAAGAACCGTCGACTCTGTGAAACGCAGCGGCTTGAAGAGGGCATCAACCTCGAAAGCCAGCCGTCTGGTGAGTTGAACCTCTATCGAAGGTCCGATTGTGTAGCCCGCAACATTGGAGGTCTGCTCATAGCCCGCCCCCGTCGCAGAAGCTGAAAAGAATCGCTCGGCAAAATCGCGACTCCAATCACCACCGCCAACAACTCCAACGCGGACGCGTTGACCATAGGCACTCGCACAGAAGATCAGAGCGACTAGTATGTGGCGCGCATTGATAATTGGCATGCCTTGATGCGACGTGGTAACCCTAAGCGGGGTTTCGATTCCTTAGCCCAGCCGAGCCCTGGAGCACGGCTTGCGCCGCAGATAAGCCAGTCAGTAAGGCATGTTGTCTCGTGTCCGGCACCCGTAGCCCAGCTGTATTGTCACTCAGACCCGTCACTGACGATAGATCACCACCTAGCCCCACCCCGATCTCACCGCCTCTCTATCGCTTAGCCGCCGCCCCGCCCGCCGCCCGGAAAACCTAGTACTTTGCTGTGCGACCCGCCGTTCCTCCGGTTGGACCTCCATGTCCGCATCCTTAACAAACAGAGCCACTTGCGCGAAATCAAGCGCACGCCGGCAGGCGGATTTCGTTTTTGCGAGCGTACACCCAATGCGGGTATCTCCCGAGGAGAGTACTACCGGCTTCGGCAAACTCGTGAAGAGCCCGCGGCGGACACGGCCCGGCCCGCAATTGCAAGCGCTCGTGAGCGGTGCTACCATCCCGCGTGGTGTACTCTCGAATCCGGTCCAATAGCCGGACCGGAGCCAGCACCCGGCGTCACTGTGACACCAAGGACACTGTGAGACCAAGGACACTGTGAGACCAAGGGCGCTGTGAAACCAAGGACACTGCGAAACCAAGGGCGCTGTGAAACCAATGACGCTGTTAAGCAACGGACACTTCGATGCGAGTCTGCAAAGAGTGCCTCAGCCATTGAGAAGGAAAGGATAGCCATGGGATACGGAGTCGGAAGCCTGCTGTCGGTCGTGGTGTCGATATTTGCCAGGTTAGTGGGCTTGGATCGCGATCGCGCCTTCTACGCAACGGTGGTGATCGTGGTTGCTTCCTACTACGTCCTGTTTGCCGTCATGGGCGGAACCACTCACGCGCTGCTGGTTGAATTGGGCGTGATGGCCGGGTTTGTGGTGGTTGCCGTCGTGGGGTTTAAGCGAAACCTCTGGTGGGTCGCCGCGGCGCTGGTGGGCCACGGCGTATTCGACATCTTCCACGGCGGCTTGGTGGATAATGCCGGGGTGCCCGAATATTGGCCCGCTTTCTGCATGTCCTACGACATTGGCGCTGGCGGGATTTTGGCCTGGCTCCTGTACCGCGCCAAGATTGCGGCCCGCAAGGACGCCTAGGTCACCACCAACGTGCGATCCGGCCTTCTCCGATTTAGAGAGGTGGCCCGGTCAGGGCCTGGAAAAAGTGCCAGCGCTAGCTCTTCAAGTCTTCCGGAAACACTGCATACCCCTTGGGCGGGGGAAACGCCGCGGCCAGCATATCCAGGCGCTTCCGCAGATGCCGGCTGGCCAACTGCCGGGGGCCGGTGTCGACATCAAGGTCACAGCAGATGCCGTGCAAGTACAGCGTCAGCGTATCGATAAACGATTGCCGCGCGTACTCCCGGAGCGCCTTCGTCGTACCGTGCGCGGCGGAGCGTTCCACCAGGGCGATCTTCTTTTCCCAGCTGGCTTCGTCCACTTCGCCATGCACGTTGGCGCGCAGCTCCTGCCGGATCAAGCCCACGTAGCTCTTTTCCAGCTCATCCGGCCACCGTTCCGCCACCATGGTCGCGATCCCTTGGAAGAAGCGGTAGTGGCACTCGCCCGTGTCGCGCTCATCCAGGGAGAACAGCAGCGCTTCGCCCGCCTCCTGCGTCACCCGCGTGTGCGTCAGCGGTTTCGCCGGGCGCCGGTTGGTGATCACTTCGGTTCCCCGCCGCCCATTGGTGCGGCTGCCGGAATGCTTCGCGGTCTGAAGCTCCAGAAACGGCACAAACAGCATCTGCACCGGCGGCAGCAGCTCCAGAATGCGCGGCGGCAGGCCGGTGACCGGTTCTACCACCAGCTCCTTCAGGTCATCCTCGCTGGGGGTTGAATCCAGAAAGTGGTAAGAGAAGTTGGCGTTCACCGGAATCGCTTCGGTAGCCATGCGGGCCGCAAACTCGGTAGTGGGAATCGAACTCGCAGCCAGAACGGCCACGTTTTCCAAGACAGACATCGTGTGCCTCCATGGTAGCGCGGCCCGCCGTCGGGCGCGGATGGAGGGCGGCACCGGCGGTCAGCCCAGATCGACGAACACCAATCCACCCGGCCTCGACGCTGCCAGCGCATCCTCAATGGCCGCCACATGAGCCAGGATCGCTGCCTCCTTATTCGTGCTGAGGACGATGAGCGCCAATTGGGAGGCCGCCCGGTTCTGCTGGTAGCGGATTCCCTGGTCGGCCGTGATCATGGCGTCGAACCCAGCATCTTCGGCTGCCTTCAGCAGCGGTCCGTTGGTAAGTCCCGCCCATCCCTGATAGGCGGTGGTCCGGACGTCATGCCCCACCAGCCTGCCCCTCAGCCGGTGCGGCAGGTTCTCATCCAGCAGAACGAGCATGGATCACAACCCCTGGCTCCGGTTCGCCCGCAAAGATTGGCTCCGCAGAACCAGCCAGGAAATCAAGCACTGTCTCGACTTGCTCGCGGGACACCGAAGGGTAGTTCTCGAGAAGCTGATCGAACGGCATGGTCAGATTGCGCAGGATGGCCGATACCGGTACCCGGGTGCCCCGGAACACCCAGGCACCGCTGACCTTTCCGGGAATGCTCTCCAAAACCGGGCATTGCGACCAATCGAGGCGTGGCATTTCTCAAGCTCCTCCCTTTAGCGTACACGCACCCCGCGGGAACGCGGCGCCCCGCTGCTAGTCGTGCCGCAACGCTGTTGACGGGTCGACTTTGGCGGCCCGGTTCAGCGGGCCTACCGAGAAGACCAGCGCCACCATCAGGAACAACACCGGGGCACCCACAAAGCTCACCGGGTCGAGAATGCTGAGGCCGTAGAGTTGGCTCCGCAGCAGATCTGCCAGACCCGCGGCAGCCGCGGCGCCGGTGGCCAGGCCGATCGCCGTCGGCAGCAGCAACCGGTCCAGGCCCACCCGCATCACCTCCCAGCGCGAGGCCCCTAACGCGAGGCGGATGCCGATCTCGCGGGTCCGCTGCGTTACCGAGAACGAGATCAGGCCCGCAAATCCCACCACCGCCAGCGTCAGCGACACCATGCCCAGAAACGCCACCGTCAGCGCGCCGCTCCGGGAGTTGCTGAGCCGCCGGTCCATGCCCTCGCGCATCGGCGTCAGTTTGGGAATCACCCGCGGGTCCACCTCGTTGGCCGCTTGCTGCACGTGCGGCTGCACGCCGGCCCACCGCGACGCTCGCACCAGCAGCATCGCTTCCCGCAGATTGGCATCCTCGATCGGCCGGTAGAGCTCCATCGCCTCGGAATCACCGGGTGAGGTGATCGGCGCGTTGGCCGCCACGCCCACCACCGTCCAGCGACCCTCGCCCGGTGAGGGGATGAACTCCTGGCCGATCGGGTCCTGGTTGGGCCACAGCCGGTTGGCCGCGCGTTCGCCCAGGATGGTCACGTCGCGGTCGCCCACCTGAAAGTTGCGGCCTCGCAACAGGGGGATCTGCATCGTGGCGAAGTATTCCGGGCTGATGTGGTTCATCAACAGGCTGCCCGCCGCATGCCGCAGGCTGATCGTCCGGCGGCCGAGCGGCGGGACGGTGGCGATGGCCGTGGCTTCCACGCCATTCAGGTGGGCCAGGCGGGACTGGAGATCCTGAAAGTACAGACGAGCCGCCGCGCCTTCGCGGCCCACACCATGCAAGTCCGGGTCGATCACGGCCGATTGCGCATAGACAAAGCCCGGCTCCTCGGAAACCACCTTGTTCAGGCCACGCAGCAGCAGTCCGGATACGATCAGCAGAATGCAGCTGGCCGCAGCCTGCAGGCCCACCAGGGTCAGGCGTAACCGGGCCGCTCGTTTGGCGTCCCTCCGCGTCGCCTGCAGCGCTGGGGCCAGGCCAAAGAAGACCGAGGCCAGCAAGCCGGCGCCCAAGGCAAATCCGACCACCCGCCAATCCGGCGTGGCGTCCACAAACGAGGGCCACTCCAGCAGCCTGACCAGCACGGTCGTCGCCACCATGCTCAAGGCCAACCCGGCGCCGGCGCCCAGCAACGCCAACGCCGCGCTCTCGGTCATCAGCTGCCGGACAATGCGGCCGCGATTTGCTCCCACCGCCGTGCGAATGGCCAGCTCCCGCTCGCGGGAGACGCTCCGGGCCAGCAGCAGATTGCCCAGATTGGCGCACGCGGTGGCCAGCACCAGCAACAACAAGCTGGAGGCGATCAGCAGCGGCACCAGGATCTTGTCCCGGCTCTGCGTCTGCATGGCATAGGCGCCCGGGGTCACCAAGAGATACTCATCCTTCCAGACCTCCGCCGGTGAAGCCTCACGCCACGCGTTCACCACCGGCCGCATCGCCTCCTGGGCCGCCTCCGGTGAGGTGCCCGCTGCCAGCCGGCCGTACAGGTGCAACGGCTGCATGTCGGTGCTCGAGAGCAGCTTGCTCGCTTCAAAGAAGTGCGGATGGTCTTCCAGCAGGCCATAGACATCGGCACCCTCCGGGTCCAGGCCTGCAAAGCCGGCCCCCACCACACCCACCACGCGGGCCGCTTTGCGATTCAGCAGAATCGGCTTCCCGATGATCGAGACATCATGGCCGAAGCGGCGCTCAAAGAACGCGGTGCTCAGGACAACATCACCCGGCTCTCGCGCGTCCAAGCGGCCGTAGGCGGGGCCCGCACCCAGTTCGGCAAAGAAGTTGCGGGTCACCAGCTGGGCCCGCCAGCGTTCGTTGTCCTGGTAGGTCAGCTCGCTCCCCGAGGTCGCCAGCATTGAGGAGAACACGCTGTTATTCCGGCGGTAGAACTCATACGCGGGGTAGGAAACATCGCTCGAACTCGCCTGCGGAGACCGCCGCGTCAGCCTCATCAGCGTATGCGGATTCTCAATCCCCGGCAGCGGCCGGAACATGGCCGTGTTCAGGAAGCCGAACGCCGTCACGTTGAGGCCGATCCCCAAACCCAGCACGGCCACGGCCGTCAAGGTAAAGCCCGGCGAGCGGCTGAGATTGCGGGCCGCGTAGTGCAGGTCCTGCTGGAGCTGTTCCAGCCACCGGAAGCCCCAGGCATCATTGGCCTCTTCCCGAAGCTTCAGGGTGGACCCGAACGTCCGCGGGTCCCCCATGGCCGCCCGGTGCGCCGCCATCTCTTCTTCCAGTTCGCGCTGGATGCGTCCGCGCTGCCACAGATACTGGATTCTCCGCCACATTTCGCCCATCGTCGTTAGCTCCTGGCCGGCCGTAGGATGGATTGAATCGCCTGCGTCACCCGGTCGTAGTCCGCCACTTCCGTGGCCAGGTGCTTCCGTCCGGCGGGAGTCAACTGATAGAAGCGCACCTTGCGGTTGGTCTCCGAGACCCCCCATTCGCCCTCCGCCCAGCCCTTCAGCAGAATCTTCTGCAGCGCCGGATAGAGTGAGCCTTCTTCGATCTGCAGGACAGCGGCGGACAACGCGTGAATGCGCTGCGCAATGGCATAGCCGTGGAGCGGCCCATGCTGCAACACCCGCAAAATCAACATGATCAACGTTCCCGGCGGGACACCGAGGGAGTCTTCAGGCATATTCAATCTATACCTAGTTACGCTATGCCTGTCAAGAAAGTTCCGGGAATTCGATTTGCGCGGTAGCATGAAATTGGTCCGCCATGAACGAAATCATCTTTCTAGTTGAGGACGCGCCAGAAGGCGGCTTTTCCGCGCGGGCCCTGGGACACTCGATTTTCACGGCCGCGGACTCAGAGCAAGAACTGCAGGCCATGGTGAAGGACGCGGTCGCCTGCCATTTTGATGACGGCGAAGCGCCCAAGATCATCCGCCTCCACTACGTTCGCGAGGAAGTCATCCAAGCGTGAAACTGCCACGGGGCTTGAGCGGTGCGGAACTCGTCGCGGCGCTGAAACGCCTCGGCTACCAGCAGACCCGGCAAACTGGAAGCCATGTCCGGCTGACTCTATCGTTTCCGCGGCAAGCGCATCTCACTGTTCCCCTGGCGCGAGCCATTCCTCCCGGAACGCTTGCCGCTTTGGTGAAGGATGCGGCGCTGCATCTGGACACAACGGTGGACGACATTCTCTCAAAGATTCGCTAAGATCCGGTGGAACTCACCGTGATCTGCTGTCGATGCAGCAACCCCTCACCTAAGCTCGCTATCACCGTCGATGCCGACGTTCACAAGATAATCACGGAGTCCGAAATCGTGGGGGGAGAACTTCCACACCCGGAAGAATCCAACTACAGCTTCCCGCACGAGCGATGACGCGAGTGGAGAGCCCCGAAAATGCCGCTGATGTGTCAGCACAGTTTCAACCGCGAGTGTGTGCGTTGCCTTCAGGATGTTGCGCAAACCTGTGGGGCTTTCCCTCGACATTTGGCTGGTTCCGAAATAGGTTGGGTGGATGAATTTGGAAGGCAACACAAACGCTTCGAAGTGCAAGTGCTCCAAGCCCACTTTCTTCGCTAGTTCCTGGGACGAGCGCGGCGTCCAGCTAGTCTGTTTGCGCATCCCGCAAGCGGTGCAGGGTTCCTGCCTGAACTTCTCGCGCAGATCCTTAACTGCCTCGTTGATGCGTTCCAGTGTCTCAGGTTTCGCTTTGATTCCGAAGCGCTCTTCAATGCCCGACAGAATGGCCTTCCAATCCATGGCATCGAAATCAAGAAACGCCCGCGCCTCCGACGGGTTCTGAGCGATGTACTTCAGGGTCGTCGTGCGCTCGAACAGCACACGGAGTAGCTTCAGCGCACCCCAGTGCCGGTCATGGGAACATAGCAGCATGATGTCGTCCAAATCTCGCACGGACGCCATCATCAGTTCGATTAGCAGCATTCCGACGTGATCGTCCTCCGCAGGTGTCGTTTCCAGAACCATTTGTGGGATGCACTGAAATGCTGCGTGGAATAGCTCCACGAATTCAGGTAAGGATTGCGTGAGGGTTGCCCACGTCTCGTCGACCGGCTCCATGTCTTCATCACAGCACAGGCAGGGCAGTTGATCGGCAGTTCTTGCGGCGGCGGAATGGCGCTCCGGAAGTCAGGCGCCTCCACTATGGTCAACCGCCCCCACTAAGCGAGAAATAGAGAGCGTGAAGATCCTCGTCTCCGCCGGTGAATCGCCGGGGGACCTCTATGCGGCTACGCTGGTGGGAGGCGAAAGGCCAACGAGCTCTCTCTAGAGATCTTGAGGGCGGAGGCCCGTCTCTTTCCCGATCTTTGCCAGCGCCGCGGGTCCGATTTCTTCGCTGTCGTGAAAACAGAATGTGAAGTTTGGCCACCCTGGCCGCTGCAACTTGCGATGGGACCCGATCTGTTTCTTCAGCGTCCAGCCGATTCTCAGCAAGGCGGCGTAGACACGCCGGGCCTTGGCTGCACTCCAGGTGCTCACGCCGCGAACAGAACCCGGAGGGGCTCCGGGACTTCCTCACCACTCTCAATCATGTCGGCCAGAACTTGAAGCGCGATCGCCTTCACTTTCCGTAAGGCCTCGCCTTCGCTTACGCCATAGGCCATGACGCCCGGAAGATCGGGAACCGAGGCCAGGATTCTCCCGTCGGCTTCGCATTCGATCTCTACCCGGATTGGGTCAATGGACACCATGCACCTACAGTCTAGCGGATCGCTCTCGGCCCACCGCAGCCGCTTCCCAAGCTAAATCTCAACTTCAGTGAAGCTGCCAACGCCGGCCGCGTGAACGGCGGCAGCAATCTCTGGTAATCGGTCACGCACCAGTCTCCAACGCAACTTCGTCAGCACCACGATCGCGATCTTGCGATCCCGCAGATTCTGCTGGTACTGGATGTTCTTGTCCGCAGTGACGAACACGTCGAAACCAGCATCTTCGGCGGCACTGAGCAGTTCGCCGTTTCTGAGTTCGGCCCATCCCCGCTCCCGAGCTTCGGTCACGGTGTGGCCCACCAGCGCACGCACCAACCCGCGCGGGGCGTTGTTATCGAGCAGGACCAGCATCGTAGCTGGGTTCCTTGTCGAGACTGTGCGTGGCGAAGTCGAGCACTGCCCTAATTTCCTCCCGGGAGACTGGGTACTGCTCGATGATTTCGTCAATGGTCATCCCGTCTTCCAGGTTTTCAAAGACCACCTTCACGGGCGTTCGGGAGTTGCGGAAGGTCCACGCACCGCTGACCTTGCCGGGGATACTTTCCACGGCGGAACATTGCGACCAATCAAGACTCGCCATCTTCGGCCTCCTTCTTCAGACTACAACCACAGTCAACCGCCCCCACTAAGCGAGAATAGAGAGCGTGAAGATCCTCGTTTCCGCCGGTGAATCGTCGGGGGATCTGTATGCGGCCACTCTCGTCGAGGAGTTGCAGCGGCGGTTGCCGGAGGCGGTGTTTTTTGGGTGTCCGGGTCCGCGGATGGCTGGGCTGGGTGTTCGCGCCGTCATTGATCAGCGGAAGCTGGCTGTGGTCGGCCTCGTGGAGGTGGTCCGCCACATCCCGGCCATTTATGGCGAATACCGCAAGCTGATTGCGGCGGCGCGGGCGGACCGGCCGGCGGTGGCCATTCTCACGGATAGCTCCGGTTTTCATCTGCGCGTGGCCCGAGGCCTGAAGAAGTTGGGGATTCCGGTGGTCTATCTGGTGGCGCCGCAGGCCTGGGCTTGGCGGCGGAACCGGGTGTATCAACTGAAGGCGACCGTCGAGCGGCTGCTCTGCATCTTCCCCTTTGAAGAGGAGTTCTTCCGCCGCTACGGCGTCCCGGCGCACTATATCGGCCATCCGCTGGTCAATCTGGTCAGGGCGACCGCGACGCGCGAGGAGTTTTTCCAGCGTCACCAACTGGACCTCGCTCGCCCCCTGGTGGCGCTGTTGCCGGGCAGCCGCCGTGGCGAGATCACGCGGCATTTGCCGCTGCTGCAGGACACCGTCCGGCTGATCTCAGCCAGAATTCCCAGCGTGCAGTTCGTTCTGGGGACACCGGCCAGCCTGGAGGACAGCTTCATCCGCGCGGCGCTGCCCAACGTACAGATTGCAGCGGGCGAAAGCTGGAATTTGATGGCTCATGCCGATCTGGCGTTGCTCGCCAGCGGCACCGTCACGGTGGAGGCGGCGCTGCTGGGCGTGCCGATGGCCACGTTTTACCGTGTGAGTACGCTAACTTGGGAGATAGGCCGCCGGCTGGTGAACGTTCCGTTTTATTCGATGGTGAATCTGGTGGCTGGCCGCAAGATTGTCGCGGAGTTGATCCAACCGGAGGCAACGGGCGAAAATCTGGCCGCGGAGGCCGTTCGCTTGCTCTCCGATGAGGCCACCCGCACGGCGATGCGGGAACAGTTGGGCGACGTGAGGCGAAAATTGAGCACCGCGGGCGATCCGATGGCCCGGGCGGCGGATCACGTCCTGAAAACAATTCGTGGAACCGATACGACTGAATAGGGATCGAACCTTTTAGCTATGCGTCTGGCCAAGATTATTGCCGCCCTCGGACTGGTGGCCCCTCTTTTCGCTCAATCTGAGCGGCGTGCCCGGATTGATGTGCAGGACATCAAGGTGGAGGCGACCGTCAACCCCACCAACCAAAGCCTGCAAGCTCGCGCCACGCTGGTGTTTGTCCCGCTGGACGCCAATACCCAGACGATCACCCTGGAATTGAACGACGCCTTGAAGGTCTCGCGCGCCACTGACGACAAGGATCAACCCCTCACCGCCTCCCGTGCCGCGGACTTCACCATCCGCATCACCTACCCGGAAGTGCTGCCCAAGGGCCAGCCGGCGACCCTGAAAATCGCCTACGACGGCAAGCTGGCGGGACAGGAAGAGTCGCCCGTCTTCGGCATCCGCTTCGCCGCCATCCGGTCTGACTTTACGTACCTGCTCTACCCGGCGCGCTGGTTTCCGGTGAATGACTATACGGCGGACCGCTACACGAGCGAGTTCACCGTGACGGCGCCCAACAATCTCAAGCTGGTCAGCGGCGCCTTTGAGACCAGCGCTCCGGCGGGCAATGGCACCGCCTGGACGGCGAAGTTCACGCAACCGGGCTTTGGCGGCAGTCTGGCGCTGGTAACCGGAAATCCGGCCCGGGTGCAGGCGCAGGGTGCCAACACGACGCTCTACCTGCGTGAAACCGAATCGATGGCCAAAGCCTATGGCGAAGAGACCGGCAAGATTCTGTCGTACTTCGCCGGACTGTTCGGGCCTCCGCCGAGCGCCGCGCTGACCATCGTCGAAACCGAAAAAGGAGCCCCGGCGGGCTATTCCGCTCCGGGAGTGGTCTTCCTTTCGCCATCGACCATTGGCGCCCAGGTGAACTCGCGCGGCTTGGCCAATCAGTTGGCGCGCCAGTGGTGGGGCCTGTCGGTGTCGCCCGTTTCGCGCAACCATCTGTGGATCACCAATGGCTTGGCGCGCTATTCAGAGCTGCTCTATCTCGAACATCTTTCGGGCGCCGGCGTCTTTGAGACTGACATGCGTGATGCCTACATTGAAGGCCTGACGCTGAATGAGCCGCCGCTGATCCAGGCCGCGCGCGTGGAGGATTATTCGCCGGAGTACTGGGCGCTCACCGGCGGCAAGGGCTCCGCCGTGATCAACATGCTGCGACTGGTGACGGGTGAAGAGAAGTTTTTTGGCTCCTTGAAGGCCTTCGCGCAGCAGTATGCGGGCAAGCCGGCCGGTACGGGCGACTTCCGCAAGGTGGTGGAGGCGCAAGTGGGGCAGGATCTGGGCTACTTCTTCATCCAATGGGTGGAATCGAGCGGCTCGCCGGAATTCAAGCTCGAATACACGATCTTCCGCACGGCGAAGGGCTTTCGCATTGTCGGCAAAGTGGCCCAGGATCTCGATACCTTCCGTATGCCGGTGGAGCTGAAGATTGAGACGGAAGGCAACCCGGAAACCAAGACCATCGAGGTGGCGGGTACATCCAGCGAGTTCGCCGTCGAGACGTTCGGCAAGCCCACGCGGCTGGTGATGGACCCCACCAACAAAGTCCTCCGCTGGAGCCCCGCGGTCCGCGTGGCCGTGGCGATTCGCCGCGGCGAGCAGTTTGCCGAAGTCAATGAGTTCTCCGAGGCGTTGAAGGAGTACCAGAAGGCGCTGGACGTGCAACGCGGGTCGTCGCTGGCGCAGTATCGCATCGCTGAAATCTTCTTCCTACAGAACAACTATCAATCTGCCGCCAATGCCTTCCGCGAGGTGCTGCAGGGCGACCTGGAACCGAAGTGGACCGAAGTGTGGGCCCGCATCCATTTGGGCAAAATCTTCGACACCACTGGCCAACGGGAGCGCGCCGTCAACGAATATAACCTCGCGCTCCGCACCAAGGACAACACGCAAGGTGCGCAGGAAGAAGCGGCCAAGTATTTGAAGGAACCCTATAAGCGGGCGTCCACCAACAATTAGGCTCCGCGCTACGCCTTCCTCCCCAAAAGACTAGGCTGCGGCCATTCCGCCGGAGGCTGTTGGATAATGGAGGGAGGAGTCCCTTCCCCCATGCCCGCGGTTGCTAGTGTCGTCGATGAAATCCTGGAGTTGAAGCAGGAGCGCAAGGCTATCTTGCTGGCTCACCACTACCAGGAAAGCGAAATTCAGGAGCTGGCCGATTCGGTGGGCGACAGTTTGGAACTGGCGCGCGCGGCCCAGAAGTTTGAAGGCGACGTGATTGCCTTCTGCGGGGTCTGGTTTATGGCGGAGACGGCGAAGGCCTTGAACCCCAGCCGCACCGTGGTCGTGCCCGACGCCAATGCCTCCTGCTCACTGGTGGAAAGCTGCACGGCGCCGCAAGTGGCGGCGTTTAAGCAGAAGTATCCGGACCATGTGGTGGTCAGCTACATCAACACCTCGCTGGAAGTAAAGGCGCTGTCGGACATTGTGTGTACGTCGCGTAATGCGGTGCAGGTGGTCAACTCCATTCCCGCCGACCAGCCGATTCTGTTTCTGCCGGACATCAACCTGGGCAACTATGTGAAGAAGCAGACCGGCCGCGAGAACATGCGGATCTGGCAGGGCGCCTGCATTGTCCATGCCACGTTCCCCGCGCGCCGCCTCAGCGCCGCCCGCAGCGAGTATCCCGGTGCTCTGGTGGCGTCGCACCCGGAATGTCCTCCAGAGGTGTTGGCGATGTCGGACTTTATCGGCTCCACTTCGGCCATCATCGATTGGTGCGTCAACCACCCCGGTGATGAGTTCATCATCATGACGGAATCGGGTGTGGAGCATTCGCTGAAGCGCCGTGCGCCTTGGAAGCGGTTCCACTTTGTGCCGAACGAGAACTGCAATTGCAGCGAGTGCCCGTACATGCGGCTGAACACGCTCGAGAAGCTGCGGGACTGTTTGCGGACGCTGAAGCCTGAGGTCACCCTGACCCCGGAGTTGATGGAGGCGGCGCGGCGGCCGATTGAAAGAATGTTGGCGGTCAGGTGACGCCCACCGCTACCATCCCGAGCGCTCCACCCGCGCCGCTGATCGACACCTTCGGCCGGTTGCATGACAACCTGCGCATCTCCGTCACCGACAAGTGCAACATCCGGTGCTTCTACTGCATGCCGGAAGGGCCGATCGACTACATTGATCACTCCCAGATCCTCCGCTACGAGGAGATGGTGCGGTTTGTCCGTGTGGCCGTCGGCCTGGGCGTCACCAAGATCCGGCTGACCGGTGGCGAGCCGCTGGTCCGCAAGGATCTGGACAAGCTGATCGCCATGTTGACGGCCGTGCCGGGCATCCGCGACATTGCGCTTACTACCAACGCGGTGCTGCTGGAACAGCACGCGCAATCGCTCTACGATGCGGGCCTGCGGCGGTTGAACATCCACCTCGACACGCTGGACCGCGCGCGCTTCCACGAGATCACCCGGCGTGACGACTTCGACAAAGTCATGCGCGGCATCGACAAGGCGCAGCAGGTGGGCTATTCCACCATCAAGATCAATGCCGTGGCGGTGAAGAATCTCGTCGAGCCGGACATCGTGCCCTTGGCGCGTTTCGGCCGGGAGCGGGGCATCGAGATCCGCTACATCGAGTTCATGCCGCTGGATCACCAGGGCTTGTGGGATAAGCGCAAAGTGCTGACCGCGGATGAAATGCTGGCGCTGCTCAGCGATGAGATCGGGCCGCTGGAAGCGATCCCGGATGCGGACCCGCGCGCTCCGGCCACCGAGTACCGCTTTGCCGACGGCATCGGCCGCATCGGCTTTATCGCCAGCGTCTCCAAGCCCTTTTGCCTGAACTGCAACCGGCTCCGGCTGACCTCTGATGGCAAGCTGCGCTACTGCCTGTTTGCGATCGATGAAATGGACGTGCGGGACCTGTTGCGCAATGGCGGCTCAGATGAAGAGATCGCGGCCGTGATCCGCGAGAATGTCCGCCGCAAATGGGTGGGCCACGAGATCAACGCGCAGAAGTTCATCCCCCCGCCGCGGCCCATGCACTCGATCGGCGGCTAAACGCAGTTCTCGAGCAATCATTCGTACCCCAAAAGCGGCGGCCAGCCCCATGCGTGAGCTTGGGGCTTCTTCGCGAGCATGAAAAAGCCCCAAGCTTATTACGCATGGGGCTGGACTGGTCCCAACAAGCCCAGGTTCACGCAGGGGGTTGAAGACCGGCGAAACGAAATGCGCGCCAACTCATTGGCCCAGTAGTGCTCTAACGGCACCCTGCGCCCGGCGGCTTACGGGTGCCAAGCCACGGCCAGCAAATCGGCCACGCGACGGCCTTGCTTGCCGGTGGTGATGCAGCGCACGCCTTCTGCCTTTAATCGCTCCGCCTGCCCGGTCTCGCCGCCCGGTAAGGTTGCCACCAGCCGCCCGTCGGCACGAACCACTCGCCAATAGGCGACGCCGCTACCCTCCTGTTCGGCCGCCTCGGCCACCATCCGGAGAAAGATTCCGGTTGTGAGCGCACAGGTGTAATCGGCCTGCCACCGGCGCGCCAGATGATCGCGGAGCGCGGATAGGGTCATTACGGCGCCCGCCGGGATCTGGCGGATGACGGCTTCCAATTCCCGGGGCGAGGCAATCAGCATATTGCCTACCGGATACGCCTTGGACTTTGACGAGCTGACGTACTTCACCTCGGGAGGCGGAGCCGAATCCCGCTTCTCGACGGCGGATTTGCGCGCGCGCATAGCTCTAGCCTGCCATGAGTCTCTAGAAAAAAGTTTGGCCGCGGTGAAACGGGTTGGCCACTCACCCGCACTAAACTGCGATGCCGAACGTTGAGCCAGTGAGCAGAGCCGGACAGATGGCGCAAAGCCACGCCCCACCTCGCCCACTGCTTGACCTGCGGGTCATCGCCGCGGCGGTTTGTCTGGCCATTTGGCTGGCCTGTGAATTGCGCGGCAGTGGCGCCGTCCAAAGATCCAGCGGTGGAGTTCCCGCCCCTCCACCGTTGGTGAGGGTAAAAAGAGGGTCGTAGTCCAAGGCCCCCTACGTCATCCGGGAATCTACCCGGAGACGTGATCTCCCACAGTTCTGGCTGGCCGAATTGTTGTGTCCGGCCGGTCCCGGTAGCTGTCGGAGGAGCAACCTGGACGGCCCCCGGAGTCGATCGTGCCCCGCCCGGCATGACAACTTCGCGGGGCCGTCACAGGAATGAAAGCCTTTGTCCGCTAGTGCCTAGAGTGACACGCTACGGACGCCGCCGGACGCGGTGAGTTGGAACCGGACCGTGCGGCCGTTGGTTAGTCCCATGGTCTTGGCTGACTGACCGTGGTAACCATGGACCTGATCAAAAGTGAACGAGTAGCAACGCTTCGTCTCTGGTTCCTCGATGTAGCCCAGGCCATCGTCGCCAATCCGGAACAGCCTCCCGGTAAGCTCACTGCAATTGTGAAACTCGGTATTCGTCACGCTGCCCTCCTCCCTTTGTGGCATATCGACACGTCGTTGCCAGAAAATATTTAGCACGACAGCAGCCAGCGCCGGACGGCGGAGCGATGGACCTGCGGGCCATGAAATCCTTCGAGAGTTGTTAACTCGTTGTATTTTCTATTGCTTCATCAGAATGTTTCAGGCTAGCATTACAATCATAACGCTTAGCGTAGTGCTGTGAACGCATCTAGAGCATGGAAACGTCTGCCTTGAGAACTCAAAAGCAACAGATAACTTTCCCTCCCTGCGAGGGGATTCTTCGCCGGGCGGGGGATGATGGATTGGCCTACGTCGAGGATCTTGAAACGGGGCAGCTGCATCCTTACTTTCTGGGAGACGCCGTTGAGGTGCCGCAGGCTTTCCCTGGACTGTTACCCCAAAATGGCCTAAGGGTCAGTTTTTACCTTGTGGACGGACGCGCGCTCAACGTGCAGCTGATTGAGGAAGCCGTGGCGCTTGCCGTTGGCGCCGCGCCCGAATGAGTGAATTCGATCACCGGGCTTTGGCGGGAGCACCTCCGCCCTCTTGGCGGCCTCCGGTCGTTCCAGTGCTTTGCGAAAGGAGCGCCAAGATCTTGCATCCTGAGGCTCTGGAACCAGGTGACCTACTGTTGTTCTCAGACCAGGCCAAGAACCCGGTTATGTCATTGCAGGCGATCGTGGGGGATACGAAGGATCTGAGATGGACTCACGCGGCGATCTTCTTGGGTGGCCAAGCGATCTGTGAAGCGATACCTAATGAAGGAGTGGTGGTAACCAGCGTTTATGAGCGCCTCCTCAAAAAGAAGCAACGCATGCGTGCCAGGCGATCACCTCATCATAGCCGGGAGGAGCGGGCGCGGATCGCCAGCCAAGCCCTTCATTACCTTGGCGTCAGTTATCCGGGGCTTGACGGCCTGGTGCGGCGCTGGCTGGAGGGTAGTCCAATCAATGCGGATCTGGATAGCAGTGTTTTGTGTTCAGAGTTGTATCATCGTATCTTCACGTTAACCTTACGCAGCAACTTGGGAGCTCTATTTGCGGGGACCGTCATTACGCCGGCATGGCTGAGCCAGTGCGAAAACCTAGAAGACGTCTCGATGAGTTGGGTGACCATTCCGTGATCCAAATTTAGGCCTGCAACACAGTTGCAACCAGAAGGACGCACGGGTCCGCTAAAATGAGCTATCCGATGCGCATCGCGCTAGCTCAGATCAATACGACCGTTGGCGACTTTCCGGGCAATGCCCGCCGGATGGCGGCTTTTGCGCGCCGGGCGGCGGAGGCGGCGGCGGATGTCGTGGTCTTCCCGGAGCTTTCGCTCACCGGCTATCCACCGCTTGACCTCATCGAAAAGCCCAGCTTTCTTGAACGGGCCGAGGAGCAGCTGGCTCTGCTGACGGCCGACTTGGCCGCGCTGCCGATCACCGCTGTTTGTGGCACCATCGCCCGCGCGGAACGCTCCGCTGGCAAGCAGCTTCTCAACTCTGCTGTCGTGCTCACCCAAGGTCAGCCGGGGTTCCGGCAGGACAAGATGTTGCTGCCTACCTACGACGTCTTCGACGAAGCGCGCTATTTCCAGCCCGCCGAACGCCAGAAGCTCACCTGGATCACGGGCCGCAAAACGGCCTTGACCATCTGCGAAGACGCCTGGAACGACAAGCAGTTCTGGGAGCGGCGGCTCTATCAGCGGGACCCGGTGGAAGAACTGGTCTCCGGCGGCGCCGAGGTGCTGATCTCGATCAACGCTTCGCCGTACCACATCGGCAAACGCGAGCAGCGGCGCGAGATCTTTGCGGCGACGGCCCGGCGCTACAAGATCCCGGTGGTCTATGTGAATCAGGTGGGCGGCAATGATCAGCTGGTGTTTGACGGGTCCAGCTTTGCCATGGATGCGACGGGCAAAGTGATCGCGGCGGCCTGTTCCTTTGACGAAGATCTGATCATCGTCGATGTCGATTCCGGCCAGGGCACGCTGAATGAAACCCACACCGAAGAGGCCGAAGCCACCTATGAGGCGCTGGTGTTGGGCACCCGCGACTACATCCGCAAGTGCGGCTTCGCCAAAGTGCTGATCGGCCTTTCCGGTGGCATTGACTCTACCTTGACCGCCGCCATTGCCGTCGATGCCGTGGGTCGCGAGAATGTCACGGGCGTCGCCATGCCGGGGCCGCATAGTTCGGACCACAGTCTCACTGACGCGCGCGTGCTGGCCGAGAACCTGGGCATCCGCTTTGAAGTGGCCAGCATCAATGCGGGCTATGCCGCCGCCGTCGCCACGCTGGAGCCTCTGTTTGTGGGACGCAAGCCGGACGTGACGGAAGAAAACCTCCAAAGCCGTCTGCGCGGGTTGACGCTGATGGCGATGTCGAACAAGTTCGGAGCACTAGTGCTGACCACCGGCAACAAGAGCGAGGTGGCCGTCGGCTATTGCACTCTCTACGG
This sequence comes from Acidobacteriota bacterium, assembly GCA_026394055.1. Classification (GTDB taxonomy): domain Bacteria; phylum Acidobacteriota; class Terriglobia; order Bryobacterales; family Bryobacteraceae; genus JAPKYZ01. Next base: position 32,601 of record JAPKYZ010000010.1, on the reverse strand, counting down.
CGACATGTGCGGCGGCTTGGCCGTCATCAGCGATGTCCCCAAGACGATGGTCTACGATCTATCGCGTACCGCCAACCGGCGGCACAACGGAGCGATCCCGGAAAGCGTCTTCACCAAGCCGCCGTCGGCTGAGCTGCGGCCCGATCAAAAAGATTCGGACTCGCTGCCGGACTACGAAGTGCTGGACGCCATCTTAAAGGCCTACATCGAAGAGTTGCGCGCCCCGGCGGAGATTGCCGAGCTGCTGGGCCAGCCGCTGGACTTGGTGCGCGACATCATCAACAAAGTCGATCGCAATGAATACAAGCGGCAGCAGGCCGCTCCCGGACTGAAGGTGACCACCAAAGCCTTCGGCATCGGGCGCCGATTCCCCATAGCCCAGAGGTTTGCCGAATGAAAATCCTGATCCCCCTTGCCCTGCTGGCGGCCGCGGCCGTGCTGGTGTCGCAACAGCGGCCCAAGGTGCTGGTGGGCCCGCAACCCGACGGCAGCGTGCTGCTGAATTCAGGCTGGTCCTTGCGGCCGGCTGGCGATCAGATCCCGCTGTCCACACTGCCGATGTCCACGGCGCTCTCGCCCGATGGGCGCTTGCTGGTGGTGCTCTGCGGCGGCTACCGGACGCCGTCGCTGATTGTGTTGGACGCGAAGACCCTGGCGGAACTGGACCGGGTGAACGTGGCCGATGCGTGGCTGGGCCTCGCGTTTTCGCCCAACGGCAAGACGGTCTACGCCGGTGGCGGATCGCAAGGCGCGGTGTTTGAGTTTGCGATGTCGAACGAAGGCCGCCTGGCGGAAACGCGGCGGATTGATCTGGTACGCCCGGCGGAGCGCACGATCGAGGACTTCGTGGGCGATGTCGCGGTCTCGGCTGACGGCCGGCTGATCTATGCGGCAATCGTTCACCGTGACGTGATCGCCGTCATCAACCCGCTGTCGGGCATGGTGATCGAGCGGATCAAGACCGGCCGCCGTCCTTACAAGATGCTGTTCCACCCAGACGGAAAGAGCTTCTTTGTCTCCAGCTGGGCCGATGCCGCCGTGCTGCATCACAAGGCCGAAACCGGCGAACGGATCGCCACCATCCGCGTCGGTCCGCACCCGACGGACATGCTGTGGCGCGACAAGCTGACGCGCAACGAAGAAGGTGAGCAGCCCAGCTGGAAAGCGCGCCTGTTTGTCGCTTCCGCCAACACGAACAACGTCTATGTACTGGGCGTTGATGAGGACAAGAGCGCGCGCATCATTGAGACGCTCAGCTTGGCGCTCTACCCCCGGCAGCCGGCGGGCATGACGCCCTCGGCGCTGGCCTTGAGCCCGGATCAATCGAAGCTCTACACCGTCTGCTCCGATGCCAACGCGGTGGCCGTCACTGATGTCTCTGGTCCGCAATCCCGGATGCTCGGCTTTATTCCGGTGGGCTGGTACCCGACGGGCGCTCGTGTTCTGGCCGATGGCCGGGCGTTTATCTTGAATGGCCGCGGGTCCCGCAGCTTCCCTAACGTGGACGGTCCGCAACCCGGCAAAGCCCCGGCGGTCAGCCACGAAGGCATCCGCAATCCGGGCTACGTGGGCAATCTGCAAGTGGGCACGGCCTCGGTGATTGCGGCCAACTACGACGTGTCACGCGGCACCGACATTGTGCGGCGCAACTCGCCCTATTCCGATGAGATGCTGCGGCGGGCCGCCACCAGCAACATGATCGTCCCTCCCGGCCCCGGCCAGAAGTCGCCCATTGAGCATGTGATCTACGTGGTGAAGGAGAACCGCACCTACGATCAAGTGCTCGGCGATCTCGGCAAAGGCAATGGCGACCCTTCGCTGACGCTGTTTAATAGCGACTCCGCGCCGAACCACAAGAAGCTGGCCCGCGAGTTCACGCTGCTGGACAACTTCTACGTCAACGCCGATGTCAGTGCGGATGGACACAACTGGTCCACCTCCGCCATCGCGCCGGACTACGTGCAGAAGATGTGGCCCAACAGCTATGCCGGCCGCCGCAAGCATTACGACTATGAGGGCGGTGAACCCGCCGCTCTGCCGCCCGGCGGCCGCATCTGGCACGCCGCTTTGCAGAAGGGCTTGACCGTGCGCAACTACGGCTGGTGGGCCGAAAATCTCGCTGGACCCGCCAAGGCCACGGGCGAAGTGCAGATCGGCAAAGTGCGGGACCCCGCGCTGGCTCCGCACACCAACATGAAGTTCCGCAGCTTCGATCTCGATTATCTGGACGTGGAGCGCGCCAAGGTTTTCCTCGCCGATCTGCGCCAGTTTGAAGAGACCGGCAATATGCCGAACCTGATCTTCTTCCGCATCGGCAACGACCACACCTCCGGCACCTCGAAGGGCAAGATCTCGCCGCTGGCCGCGATGGCCGACAACGACCTGGCGCTGGGGATGCTTGTCGAGGCGATGTCGAAATCGAAGTTCTGGGCTAAGACCGCCATCTTCGTGCTGGAAGACGATGCGCAGAATGGACCGGACCACGTCGATTCGCACCGCTCCCCGGCCTTCGTCATCTCGCCTTATTCGCGCACCGGGCGCGTGGATTCGACGCTCTACAACACCACCTCCATGCTGCGCACGATGGAGCTGATTCTGGGCTTGGCTCCGATGACGCACTTTGACGCGGCCGCGACGCCGATGGCCGCCGCGTTTACTGAGACGCCCAACATGGGCGCCTATGCCGCGCTGATTCCGAAGCAGCGTCTGGATGAGCGCAACGGTGCCGATGCTCCGATGGCGGCGCGCTCCGCCCAGATGGATTTCGATGAGGCCGACGAGATCGAGGATGACGTGCTGAACGAGATCCTGTGGCGCGCCATCAGGAAGACCACGCCCCCGGCACCGGTGCGGTCGATCTTCGGCAAATAGCGCTCGATTCCAGCGGAGCCAGTGATACACTCACGGGCGATGCGACTTCCCGTACTTGCTCTCGTAGCCCTGCCGTTGCTGGCGGAAAATCTGCTGGACCCGGCGCGCCTGATCCGCGTCGTTCCGGAGCGGATGAAGGAAGCCGTCGCTCGCCAGGAAGTGCCCGGCGTCGTCAGCCTCGTCGTCACTCGCGAAGGCGTCATCCATCACAGCGCCACCGGCTTTGCGGATGCTGCCCGCAAGCAGCCCCTGGCTACCGATGGCATCTTCTGGATCGCCTCCATGACCAAGCCGATCACCGCGACGGCCGTCATGATGATGAAGGAAGAAGGCAAGCTCTCGATCGACGACGAAGTCGCAAAATACATCCCGGAGCTGGGAGCCCTCAAGACCGCCGACGGCCAACCCGCGCGCATCACCATCAAGCAACTGCTCACGCACACTTCCGGGATGGGCGAGGCGACGGACGCCGAAGCCAAAGCTGCGAAAACATTGGCCGATCTGATCCCCGCCTTTGCCTCGAAGCCGCTGACGTCGGCTCCGGGAACGAAGTGGCGCTACTGCCAGTCCGGCATCAACACGCTGGGCCGCCTTGTCGAAGTGGTGTCCGGGCAATCGCTGCCCGAGTTTATGGACACCCGTCTGTTCAAGCCCATGGGTATGGTGGACACGACGTTCTACCCCACGCCCGCCCAGATGCCGCGCGTGGTGACGCCGGCGAAGCTCGATCAAGGCAAGTTGGTGGACGCGCCGTGGACGTTTCTCTATGGCCGCTCGCCGACCGATCGCGAGCGTTACCCGCTGGCCAACGGGGGCCTCTTCTCGACAGCTGCCGACTATGCCCGCTTTGCGCAGATGATCTTGAACGGCGGGCGCTTGGGGCAAAAGCGCTATGTCTCGGAAGAGAGCGTGCGCCTGATGTCTACCATCGCCACGGGTGACCTCGCGACCGGCTTCACGCCCGGCAATGGCTGGGGCTTGGGCTGGTGCGTGGTGCGCCAACCGCAGGGCATCACCGCGCCCTTGTCGGCCGGAACGTTCGGGCATGGTGGAGCTTATGGCACGCAGGCGTGGCTCGACCCGCAGCGCGGCGTCGCCATCATCCTGATGGTCCAGCGCAGCAACTTTTCCAACTCCGACGCCTCCGACGTCCGGAAGCTGCTGCAGGATACTGTGCTGACCGCGGCCAAGCCCGGCGGTCTCAGCCAGTAGCCGTTCTGCGGAAATCCGTGCCCCCGCGGTGGCTGGCATCATAGACAGATGACGCGCCGACAATTGCTCGCCACCGTGGCTGCCGCGGTGAAAACCGCCCACGGGCAAACGCCCACCGAGACTGCTTCCAATGAAGATTTTTGGATGCAGGCCCGGATGGCCTTCACCGTCGATCGCAACCTGCTCAACTTCAACAACGGGTCCGTGTGCCCGGCCCCCAAAGTTGTCCAGGAGGCGATGGAGCGCTACTGGACCGTCACCAACATGTCGCCCTCGCACTACGTGGACGAGCTGCTGCTGCCGGAGACCGAGATCGTCCGCACCGAACTGGCGCACGAATTCGGTTGCGACCCGGAGGAGCTGGCGATCACGCGCAACACCAGCGAAGGGTTGCACAACGTCATCCTGGGCCTCGATTTCAAGCGTGGCGACGAGGTGGTCACGACGACGCAGGACTACCCCAGCATGATCTCGAGCCTTCAGCAGCGGGCCGCCCGCGAAGGCATCGTGCTGCGGCAGTTCCCCTACCCCACGCCCCCGCCCAGCGCCGCGCACCTGGCCGAACTGTTTTGGAAGAACGTCACGCCCAAGACCCGAGCCATCCTGGTTTCGCACATGACGTTCACTACCGGGCAGATCTTCCCGGTCGCCGACATCTGCCGGGAGGCCAAGCGCCGGGGCATCTACTCGATCATTGATGGCGCGCATGGCTTCGCGCACCTGAAGTTCAAACGCGATGATCTTGATTGCGACTTTTACTCGACCAGCTTGCATAAGTGGCTGACCGCCCCCGTCGGCACCGGCTTCCTCTACATGCGGCGGGAGCTGATCCCGCGCGTCTGGCCGCTGCTGGCTACGCCCTCTTCCATGGCCTCGAACATCCGCAAGTTTGAGGGCGTCGGCACGCAGCCCGTCGCCATGCGCAACGCCATCGCCGATGCCCTGGCCTTCCACCGCGGCTTGGGCGCGGAGCGCAAACAGGAGCGCCTGCGGTATCTGCGCCGCCGCTGGGAAAGCGCGGTCCGCGGCACCCCCCGCATCATCCTGCGCAACGCCGACGACCCATCACAATCCTGCGGCATCGGCGCCGTCAGCATTGAGGGCATGCCCGCGCCCAAGATCACCGAGGTCCTGCAAAACAAGTACCGCATCCACGTCCGGACGCGCGTAATCCCCGGTGAGTTCGACTGCATCCGCGTCACGCCCAACATCTACTCATCTACTCAGGATGTCGACCGGTTTAGCCAGGCGGTCCGAGAGATTGCTCGGGGGTAAGGTGGACCAATGGAGCGATGCGTATTCGCTGGCTATGCCTAGCAGCTTGGCCGTCTGTGGAAGAGTCAGGAGACCGCTCCCTCGAAAATGCCCCCTAACCCCTTGATTCCAAGTAGGGCGTCGGCGGCGGCATTTTCATCGCTTCTGTTGTTTCGAAGGAACATGGTGGCTTGCTGACGCGCGCGGCTCAGAACGGTCCGGTGCTTATGGCCGGACCATTTGCGCAACCCGCCTAATGCTCAAAATGCAGGTCGAGCTCGCAAGTCCGCCCTGAGGACTTGGTGCGGACGCGGTCGCTTAAGCGGCTCAGCAGCAGCCCGGCCATCGACGCGGTCGAGACCCCACCGGACAGAGCTTCTTCAGGCGAGAGCGCTTTGCGGCCGATCTCGGGTAGTGACCCTTCATAGCGCAGGTTTAAGTCCAGGCTGAACTCATCGAAGGTGGCTTGCACGGTGATCGGCCCTTCGGCCAGGCCTTCGCCGGCCAGCACTTCGTAGCCTTCCACTAGAGCGCTCACGGCGCGCTCCACCACTTCGCGGCGGGCACCCCATTGGGCGCCGGATTCTTCCATGAAGTCGTAGATCTTGTCGACGTCTTCGGCGTTCGGGTCCAGTACAATCTTGTGCCGGCGGGAGGTGCCGATGCGGAAGATCAGGTTGAGCACCACCACCAGCACCGTGGCCAGCGTCAGCCCCGAAGAGAACAGCGGCCGCAGCCAGCTGGGCAGGTCGCGGAAGGCGCCGGGGATGGCGTCGGTGGTCAGGCCGAACAGCAGCGAGATGCCAATGATGTAGGTGTGCCGCGCTTCCATCATGCGGGTCATGATGATCTGCATGCCCGCGATCAGGTTGTAGGAGACCACCAGCAGCAGCATCGCGCCGACGACCGGCGGCGGTGCGGCGCCGATCAGCGCCACCATTTTGGGGAAGAAGGCCAGCGTGATCAAGGCTCCGCCGCAGTAGTAGCCGATCCGGCGGCTGACGGCGCCCGTAGCGGCCGAAAGGCCGACGTTGCTCGAGGAGCTCATCATGGCGAAGCCACCCAGCAGGGCGGAGGCCATGGAGCTGAGGCCAAAGGTGAGCAAGGCCGCGCTGCTGGACTTCAAGTCGGTGCGTTTCCAATCGGCGTCGCTGACCTTTTCGCAGATGGTCAAGTCGCCCGACGATTTCAGCGTCGCACTCAAGCCCAGCACCAGAAACGGCAGGATCAGCGTGCCATCAAAGGCCAGGCCCGGCGGATGGATGATCGGCAGCCCCACCCACGGGGCATCGAGCACCCGTTGCCACAGGTCCGGCTTCACCATGCCGGTGTTCAGGCAGACAATGTAGCCCACCACCAGCGTGATCAAGGAGCTGAACAGCCGCAGCCGGCCCTTGCCCCACACGGTCAATCCGGCCAACAGCGCCAGCGAGGCCGAAGCGATCGCGATATGGGTCATGCCGGGCTGCTGCTCCATCCGGTCCATGCCCAGAAAGCGCATCACGGCCAGTGAGGACTGGCTGGCGCCCACCATAAAGGCGATCAAGCCCACCACTTCTGGCGGAAACATGAACCGCCAGCGGGGCAGCGCGCGGGAGAGCAGACAGATGGCGAAACCGGTGACCAGCGTCATCCCGGCCAGCAGCGCCAGGCCGCCCATCCGCGCCGCCATCACCGCCGCCGACACAAAGGAGCTGAAGATGGCCATCGGGATCAAGTGCCCAAAGCCAAACACGGGCAGCCGTGACGCCGCCACCATGGTGCCGATGCCGGAGAGCACCAGCGTCGCCACGATCATCGTCTCCAGTTCCTTGGGCCCGGCGCCAATCGCGGTCAACAGGGCGATGGGCAGCGTGATCTTGCTGGCCGATTCCACCGCATGCTGTAAACCCAACACCACGGAGACGCCTTGCGGCGGCGTGTCCTCGGTGCCGTAGATCAGGTTAGCCGGCCGGCGGCGGTGCTTGGCTTTCCGGGGGCGAAGCGTGGAAGGCGCCAGACGGCTGAGGAGAGACTTCAACATGAAGGGAGGGCGCTCCGGCATTCCACCCTGACGTGGTCCGGTCAGTCGACGAGCTTACCATGTGGCTGTGACACTTTCGTTACGGTATGCCCTGATTGCGGCCATGCTAGCGGGCGGGCCGCGGGAATCCCTATAATAGGGCTTCGAAGCGTTGGCACCGTCTCGCGGCACTGGGCCGAGTGGGTGGTGCGGGAGTATGCATGCCGGTTGAGATCGCCTTTGAGAAACACGAGAACATCCAAGTGGTCGCCTTGCGCGGACGGCTGGACGCCTCCGGATCGCCCGAATTGGAACGGCAGCTGGCCGAGGCCATCGCGGCCGGGCACAAGCTGCTGGTGATCGATTGTTCAGAGCTCCGCTATGTCAGCAGTGCGGGCCTGGGCGCCTTTCTGGCGTCGGCCAAACTGGCCCAGACCAGCGGCGGCACGATGAGCTTTGCTGGCCTTACCCAGCACGTCCGGTCCGTGTTTGACATGGTGGGCTTCTTCAGCCTGTTCCAGGTCTATTCGACGCGGGAGGAAGCGCTGGAAGTCGGCCTGGGCCGCTAAAGCCGGGCGTCACGCTGGCAGATTTTTTGGGCCGCCCGGGACTTCCCCAGGGCGCGACTCGCGCCGGAGCCGGTTCTCTCTTGAAAACCGGCCGGAGAACGAAGGACACAAGCAATTGCGAATCAACCGGCGCGCCTCGGACCGCCTGCGGAATGGCCACGTGTGGGTGTACGTCTCTGACGTCCTGCCCGGCACCGATGCCGCCCCTGGCGATGCTGTCCCGGTGGAGGACGAAAAGGGCCGCTTCATCGGCCAGGCGCATTATTCCTCCAGCTCCCAGATTGCGCTGCGGCTGCTGACGCGGGATCGCACGCCGATCAACCGGGAGTTTCTGCGGGCGCGCCTGCTGGCGGCCTTTGAGCATCGTGAGCGTCTGCGCCCCTACACACCGCCCACCGACGCGCTGCGGCTGGTGTTCAGCGAGGCCGATCAGCTGCCCGGCCTGATTGTCGACCGCTACGGCGAGATGCTCTCTGTGCAGATCCTGACGCAGGGCATGGACCAACTGGAGCCGGTGATCCTCGAAATCTTGCAGGAGCTGTGCCGCCCCGCGGGAATCGTCCTGCGCAACGACGGTGCGGTGCGGCAAAAGGAATCGCTGCCGCGCGAGGTGCGGATTCTGGGCGAGGTCCCGGAACAGTGCGAGCTCTGGATGAACGGCTTTGTCTGGGCGGCCGATCTGCGTCAGGGCCAAAAGACCGGCCTGTTTCTCGATCAACGCGAAAACTACATGGCGGCGCAAAAGTACGCCCACGGCCGCGCGCTCGATTGCTTTACTTCGTCCGGCGGCTTTGCGTTGCATCTGGTAAAGGTCTGCTCCGAGATCGACGCGGTCGATGCGTCCGAGGCTGCGGTGGCGCGGGCGGCGGCCAATGCGGCGGCCAATGGGATCAGCCATATCAACTTCCACCGGGCCGATGTGTTTGACTTTCTGGCCGGGTCGCGCCGGTTTGAGACCATCGTGCTCGATCCGCCGGCGTTTGCCAAAAGCAAGGCGTCGCTCGACAAAGCGCTGGCGGGCTACAAGGAGATCAACCAGAAGGCGCTGCGGCTGCTGTCGCCGGGCGGCGTGCTGGTGACGTGTTCTTGCTCGCAACATGTCAGCGAGACGATGTTCCAGGAGATGCTCACCGCCGCCGCCCTTGATGCGGGCCAGACGCTGCGCATTCTTGAGCGGCGAGTGCAGGCCAGTGATCACCCAGTGCTGCTGACGATCCCGGAAACGCTCTATTTGAAGTGCGTGATCGCGGAAGTGATGTAAGCGCTTAGCTGTTGTACCAGGCCGGAATCTTCAGCATCGGCGCTGGCTGGCCGGGCGGGCGCCAACTGGGAACCAAGGGCAGATAGTCGGGGCCCAGTTGATTGGGTTTGGCCTTGGCGTGGCTGGTCCAGCCTTCGGCCAGATTTACCTTGAAGCCCGCCACCAGCGCGACATCCACCAGCTCCTTGAAATCGGCCATGGTTTCGACGCCAATCTCCAGGCCGGACGGCGCGAAGGCGATCATGGGCAGGTCCACATCGGTGACCCCGGGCCGGGCCGCTTCGTCACTATGCCAGCAGACCATCCGCTCTGGGAAAGGGCCGCTGGGCACTGAATTGGGGCTGACGGCTCCGCCAATCGCGGAATTCAGCAATTGGCAGAGCTCGTACAGACGGTCGGTGATGTTGCCAATCTTGGTGGCTTGGTGGTGGTCGTCCACCTCCGTAAAGTTGTGCTCCATATGGTCGATGGCGCGACCGTCGGTGAGCGCGCTGGCGGTACCGAGAATGCGCCGGTCCTTGCCTGAGTGGTCGTAGGCCGCCACGGTGGGCCATAGCGCGAATAGATCGTAGTCGCCGGTGATGGCGTTGCGGAAGTCGCCCGTGGGCCAGGATGTGTAGCCAATGGGATTGGTCATGGCCAGCATCGCCTCATACTGGGTGCCGAAACGGCCTTGCTGGTAGTAGTACCGGCGGGCGACACCCACTTCCTGGGGATGGAGGCGCGGCGTCGCTTTGTTGTCCAGGTAGACGCCCCAAACGTTCTGGCCGCCCACCTGCTCGTAGATCAAGACGTACTGGAACGAGATTCCCGTGGAGTGCCGGGCGACGCCGGTATAGCGGTTGGAATCGCGGCCCACAGGGGTGATGTGGATCAATCCCTGGCGCTGCAGCCACCGCACGCGCGCCGGGTAGAGCTTGAGGGGCGTGGTGGCCGCCTTCCAGCCCGCGTGATTCGTATCGACGATCGCTTCCTGGTGCTGCTCGCGGTTGAACTCAATGCCCGACGCGCCTTTTTTGTTCAGCCGCGGATCACGCAGAACGTAGCCCGCCATCGGGCCCCAATCGCAGGACTTGGCATGGACGCGGAAGCCTTTGGTATCAAACCCCTGCTCCAGCAACTGACAGCACGTCGGCCCGGGCGACCGGCACAGGATCAGATAGTTTTCCTGGACGGCAATCTGATTGAACTTCGCGGCATGGCTGGCGGGCATGCCAATCTTTTCCAAGCGGAACTTCGGGTCGTTACGGTGGATCGCGATCTCATCTCTCCTTGCCCGACGGCGGGCCGCTGCCCCGTCAGCCTACCATACGACCGGAGGCAGCCAGGCCGGTGCCTCCGCCGGAGTAGATGCGTCAAACTGGAGAACAAGAAGCAGCCAACAATGCGGATACTCACCTTTGCCCTGACGATCGCGGCGGCGGCCCAGACCGTTGACCAGCTTGTGCCCCACCGCACCACGGTCACCGCCACCACTTACCGCGGCCGCCCGGCCATGAAGGTGGTCGAGGCCGGCGAGGTGAATAACGGCGAAGCGTACGCCGTGCTGAAAGGTCCGGCTTTTTCAAGCGGCACCATTGAAGTGGACATCGCCGGAGCTCCGCGAGCGGGGGCGGCGGGTGGCGCGCGCGGCTTTATCGGGATGGGGTTCCGGCTCCAAAGCACTGGCCAGTACGAGCACATCTATCTGCGCCCCACCAATGGCCGGGTGGACGATCAAGTGCGCCGCAACCATTCGACGCAATACGCGATGCACCCGGACTTCGACTTTGCGCGTTTGCGCAAAGAGGCTCCGGAGAAGTACGAAAGCTACGTCGATCTGGAGCCGGGTGCCTGGACCAAGTACAAGGTGGTGGTGGAGGGCGTCACGGCCAAGCTTTACGTTCACGGCGCCGCCCAGCCTTGCCTGATCGTGAACGACTTGAAGCTGGGTGCGATCAGTGGCGATGTGCTGCTGTGGATCGGGCCGGGCACCGAAGGGTACTTCGCCAACTTGAAGGTGACGCCCGCCGCCAGCCGGTAGGCGCTGCCAGCCTCCCACGAACCCTGATACCGTAATCATTGAATGCTGAGCCCTCAGATTTTTCGTGAGTACGACATCCGCGGTGTGGCGGATGAGCAGTTGCTGTCGCCCGATATTGAAGTGTTGGGACAAGCCTATGGCACGTATTTGAAGCGCCATTCTGGCCCCCATATATCGCTCGGCCGGGACACGCGGTTGAGCGGTCCGCGGCTGCATGAGGCCCTGCTGAAAGGCCTGCTGAAGGCAGGCTGCCATGTCACCGACATCGGCATCGTGCCCACACCGCTGCTCTACTACTCGGTCTACCACTTAAAGACCGACGGCGGCATCATGATCACGGGCTCCCACAACCCGGCGGAGTTCAACGGCTTCAAGGGCATGACGTCGGAGACCTCGCTGCACGGCGAAGAGATCCAGAAGCTCTATCACATGATCGAATCGGGCGACCTCGACACGGGCGAAGGCAGCTTGAAGACGGCCGACGTTGTGACGCCTTACGTGGATGAGATCGCCAGCCAGTTCCATTGGGCCCGCCGCGTGAAGGTGGTCTTTGATGGGGGCAACGGCGTCGCGGGACCCGTGATGACGCGTCTGGCCAAGAAGCTGAACATCGATTCGACTGAGCTGTTCTTCGACATGGACGGCAACTTCCCCAACCATCACCCGGACCCGACGGTGGAGAAGAACCTGAAGCATCTCGTCGCCGCCGTGAAGGAAAAGGGTGCCGAACTGGGCATCGCCTTCGATGGCGACTCGGACCGCATCGGCGCCGTGGATGAGCATGGCAATGTCGTCTGGGGCGACATCCTGATGCTGATCTATGGCCGTGAGATCTTGACCCGCAAGCCGGGCGCGACGTTTATCGGCGAAGTGAAGTGCTCGCAGGTGCTCTATGACGAGCTGAAGCGCCTGGGCGGCAACCCGATCATGTACCGCACCGGCCACTCGCTGATCAAGGCCAAGATGAAGGAAGAGCATGCCGAGCTGGCCGGTGAAATGTCCGGCCACATGTTCTTTGGCGACCGCTACTACGGCTACGACGACGCCCTCTACGCCGCCTGCCGCCTGCTGGAGATTGTTTCGAATAGCGGCAAGCCGCTTTCCGGTCAAACCGAGATGCTGCCCAAAACGGTGGTGACGCCCGAGATCCGCTTCGACTGTCCGGACGACAAGAAGTTCGAAGTGGTGCGCCGCATGGTGGAGCGCTTCAAGAAGACCCACAACGTGGTCGACATCGACGGCGTCCGCGTCCTGTTCGAACACGGCTGGGGACTCGTTCGCGCCTCGAACACGCAACCGGTGCTCGTGATGCGCTTTGAGGCCACTTCCACTGAACTGCTGAACCAGTACAAGGCGGAAGTGGATCAGGCGTTGGCCGAAGAAACCAAAGCCGTGATGGGCTAGCGGGAACGGACTCCCATGATCTGGCTGCTGGCGGCGGCGTTGTCGCTTTCCGTGGGTGACGCGCTCTCCGCGGATGACCCGGAGCGGTTCACCTATCACCGGGTCACCAACCCGCGCAGTCCGTCGCCACAACCTCGCGCCGAGGAGACGGAGATCCCGTCTCTGGTGGCCAAGCTGAAGTACTCAAGCGATTGGTCAGACCACTCGCGCCCCCGCTTGCTTCGCCAGTGGACCCAGATCCTGGGCAAACTCCAGCCCACCGCCGCCGATCGCCACTGGTTCGGCGATCTGCGGCAGGCGCGCATCTTGAAGACAGAAGACCGCGGCACCTATGAGCGGATCGAGCTGGAACTGCCCCTGGAGCGCGACTTCTTCCAGCCGCACGTGCTGCTGAAGCCCAAAGGCAAGGGCCGCTTCCCCGCCGTCATCGCCTGGACCTCGACCACCCCCGACTATCGTGCCCCGGAGCAGTGGTGGGGCCAATGGCTGGCCGAACACGGCTACGTGGTGCTCTGCGGCTGGTCCCACATCCGGAACTATCGCGATGGGACAAGCTTCCGCAATGGCGTCAGCGAGAAGGTCTACGAACGGTTCGGCCGCTGGCTGGGGATGGGCAAGATGGTCTACGACGTCCGCCGCGAAGCCGAGTATCTGCGCACGTTGGGGATCGTCGACCGCGAGCGCATCGGCTTTATCGGCTTCTCCTTAAGCGCCAAGACCGCTCTCTATGTTGCCGCCTTCGCCCCGGAAATCGCGGCGGTGGTTTCGGTCGACCCGCATATCGCCATCAACGGCGGCACCAACTGGTTCGCGCCCTGGTACCTCGATTGGACGCGCCCGTTCCCGGACATCCCCACGCCCCAACACACCGTGCTCAGCCTGCTCGACACCGACCCGCAGCGCCCGGGTCTCGAGCATGACCACCACGAAATCCTCGCCTTGGCCGCTCCCAAGCCGCTGCTGATCCTGGGCGGCAGCGACACCGAAGACGCGGGCGGCGATTCGGACGATCACCAAAGCTGGGGCTACGTGAACCGGGCGCTCGAAGTCTACAAGCTCTATGGCGCTGGTCACCGGTTGCAGTATGTGCTGACCGGCGAAGGACACAAGCCGAATGGTCCCCTGACGGACGAGGCTTGGCGGACGTTTTTTGAGCGGTGGCTGAAGAAGTAAAGGGTCTGGATGGTCGATGAGCGTCCTGCGATCGCGTATTTGATCGAGAGCGCCTCTTAGTGTCGTGCGCCCCACCGAGCGCCGGCTGCGTTAGGGCCGCCGAGATGGACGGCGAGCTCGTCGCGGTCCGGTGGTGGCGCAGGCACCGCGGCGCTATCCGCCACCCGCACGCCAATCGGCACCCCGCCGCCACCGGCAGATCAGCCGCGTCCATTGTTTGCCGTCCACGCCCGCGGGCCCCGGCGTGCTCTTATCGCGGCATGATCCGCACCACTGTCCAGATCGCCGCGCTCGCCTTCACCCTCACTGTCGGCGCCCAGCTGCACGCCCAATCGATCCGGGCCACCATCACCGGGGGCGAAGGCGATGGCAAGTGCACCTTTGAGGTGCAAGTGGACGGGGCCGCCGACATCGAGATCCAGGGCGACCGGGGCCTCATCCGCCAATTGAGCGGCCAGCCGGCCCAGTGGCGGCGCTTCGTCTGCAATCAGCCACTGCCCAACAATCCCGGACAGTTCCGCTTCCACGGCATTGACGGCCGGGGCAGCCAGCAACTGGTCCGGGACCCGAACTCGAGCGGCGGCGTTGCTGTCATCCGCATTGAAGATCCCAAGGGCGGCTCCGAAGGCTACACCGGCGACATCGAATGGCGCGGCGGCAGCAACAACTTCGGCTACTCGGGCGGGATCGGCAACTGGGAGACCGGGCGCGCGCCGAACGGCAATTGGAACGGTGCTATCTCTAACCGCGATGCCCTGAACATCTGCCGCACGCAGGTGATGGAAACCCGCAATATCCCAGCCAATCGGGTCACGGTGCGGCGCGGCTCGGTGGAGCCGGATGGCGACTCGCGAGTGGACTTCACTTTCCGCAACGCGAAAGGCGTCACCAAGAACGGATTCTGCAATGTGTCGTCCACCGGCCAGTTGGTCCAGTTCCAGATGGAAGGCGGCCGCAACGGCAACCGCACTTCCTGGGCCCAGGCGCTGACACTTTGTCAGGACGAGGCTGGCCGCAACTGGGGTGTCTCCCCGGGCGATGTCCGCGTGCAACACGGCCTCGACCCCGGCAACGGCAGCTACCTGGTGAACTACCAGGCGATGGACCGTACCCGGCGGATCCGCACCGGCACCTGCCGCATTTCCGCCACCGGCGACATGGACCAGTTCCGCCGCCAGTAACGGCACTACGCTGCTTGGTCTGACCTTCAAGAAAGAACGCTTCTCATGAACACATTCCGCACCTCTCCCTGGGCCGCCACCGCCTTGCTGCTGTACTTTGGCTCGGTTGCCTCGATCGCCGCTGCTCCGCAGAAGGACAAACAGAACCACGGCCGCGAAAAGCAGGAACGGCGTCAACAACAAGTGCAGGAGCGTCGCTCCCAGCAGCAAGCCCGCACGTGGCAGAAGCAACGCACCTGGGCGCCCCAAGGTTCTTGGCCCCAGAACCGGGGCTGGAATCAACATCAGTCCCCCCAGTGGCACACGCAACATCGCAGCTGGCCGCAGCGTGGTGGCTACGGCGGCTACGTCATCCCCCAGAACCGCTTCGTGCTGCAGTTCGGCAGCCAGCATGGCTTCCGCTTGCAGAACCGGCCCGCCATCATCGGTGGCTATCCACGGTTCCGTTATGGCGGCTACCAGTTCATGATGGTGGACCCGTGGCCGGAAGGCTGGGGCCCCAACTGGTACTCGACCGACGACGTCTACATCGACTACGACGACGGCTACTACCTCTACAATCGCCGCGACCCCGGCATCGGCATCGCCATCAGCATTGTTTTCTAGGGCGGGTTCACCCTACCTGAGACCGGGCCACAACTGACGGTCGAGAGCCGCCACACTCACCCGCCACCTTCCCGCGCCAAAAAGCCCGTCACATTGGCCACCGCAAAACTGATGCCCTGGAGATTCTGGTTCGGAGGGCGGCCCGGGATCGGCCGGGGGTAGCCGGAGGCGGAGTGGGTGCGGTCGGGGTTGAGGCGGTAGGTTTCGCGGTCGAGGGCGTCGTCGAGAGTGACGCCCACCACGCCGGCGAGCGAACCGGGGAGGGCCTCGGCGGGCGAGACGAGGCGGAGGCCGCGGGAGTGGGCTTGGGCGACGCGCTCCAGGAAGGCGTCGCGATGCGCTTCATTGGTGGTTCCGAGTGACAAGTTCACCAACAGCACCGGCTGCGCCAGGCACCAATCGAGCGCTTCGAGCAGAACGCCAATCGATGTCACCAACTGCTGGTGGAACACCTTGGCGATGTAGAGCGATACGCCGGGTGCTTTTTCGCAGATGGCTCCGGCGACGGCGGTGCCGTGGCCCAGGTAGTCGAGATAGCGCTCAGCGGGCTCGCCGGGCACGAAGCAGCGGCCTTCGACGACTCCGGAAACGTGAGGGTGGCGCGAGTTGACACCGCTATCGATGATCGCTACTCCGATGCTCATGCCGCAGCTCCTGGTGGGGCGACAATGCGGCCTTGCTGTAGCTCCAGGACCTCGCCCAGGATGGCCCGGGGCTGGTGGGTGATCAGCAGGCCGGTGCGGCCCTTTAGGGCTTCGCGGATGGTGGTCATCACTCCGTCGGCCGTTGCTTCGTCGAGCGCGGCGGTGGGTTCATCGAGGATCAGCACGCGCGGGTCCCGCAGCAGGGCGCGGGCGACGGCGATACGTTGGCGTTCGCCCGCTGAAAGGCCCGTGCCTCGTTCGCCGGCCATCTGGTCGAGCGAGATGGCCAAGGCTGCGGCTGCCGCTGCTGCGGCAATCTCGGCGCGGGTGGCCGTGGGCCGCGAGTAGGCGATGTTTTCGGCGACGGTGGCGTTGAACAGAATCGGCGTCTGCTCCACTACGGCGATCTGCTCGCGCAAGGTGGCGACGGGCCACTGGCGGATCTCTTGGCCGTCGACCAAGATCTCGCCGGAGGTGGTGTCGAACAGGCGCACGATCAGGTCGGCGATGGTCGATTTGCCCGCGCCGCTGGGGCCGATCAGCGTGTAGGTCTGCCCGGGCAGGAGGCGGAAGTTTGTCCCTTGCAGCACATGCTCAAAGTGCACGTCGCGGAACTCAATCTCGCCGCGAAACGGCTCCCGGGGCAGGTGTGAGCCGTCGCGGACTTCAATCGGGATCTCGAAAATCTCATGCACGCGCCGCAGGGAGACCGCGCCAGTGACCAGGCCGCCGTAGAGCGACATCAGGCTCTGCACCGGGCCCAACAGGCGGCCATGGTAGGCCAGGAAGGCGATCAGGGCGCCCAGGGTGAGCGTGCCCTCCAGCACTTGCCGCCCGCCGATCAGGAAGACGGCCGTGGTGGAGAGCGTCACCGTCGTGGCGGGAATGGCCCCGGCCAAAAAGTTGGTCCGCTGCATCCGCAGCAGGGCGTCGACAAAGCTTTGGTTCTCCGCGCCGAAGCGCTTCGATTCGCGCGCCTGCGCATTGTTGAGCACCGTCAGCCGCAGGGCGGTCAAGCTCTCAATCAGAAAGCTGCCGATGGCAGCTGACCGTTCGCGCAGCACCCGCACATGCGCCGCCAGCCGGTTCTGCATCTTGCGGACCAGCCAGAGCGTGACGGGCAGGATCGCCACGCCCACCACGAACAAATAGCCACTGATGCGGATCATCAGCGCTGCCGCGCCGACGAGAAACAGCACATTGGCCAGCAGTGCCAGCAGCGTATCCGCCGTGACGCGCTGCACTTCCGCAATGTCGTTGGTGAGCCGTGAAACAAAATCGCCCAGCCGCGTTTTGGCGTGATGGCGCGGCGAGATCTGCTGCAGGTGCTGGTACATGTCCAGGCGCATGGCAAACAACACCGCCGCCGAGACGCGCACATAGGCGTAGCTGGAGGCGATGTTCAGCACAAAGCCCACCACCGCCATGCCCGCCATCCACCCGGCGGTGGCCAGCAGCGCGGCCATGTCCTGCGCGAGGAGACCTTTGTCGATCAGCCGTTGATTCAGCAGCGGTACTGCCAGGCTGGCGGCGGTGGAAAGCAGACTGAGCAGAATGATAAAAGCCAGCGCCCCCCGATGCGGCGCCAGATACGGCAGCACGCGCCGGTACTCGCGGAGTTGGGCTTCAGGCGGCTTGGGGAGAGAGGGTGTCAAAAAAGTTTAGCCCCATGCGTAAGCGTGGGGCTCTTTCCATTTACGATATAACGCTGTCGTGAGCTTGCGTGACGTTTACCCGAAAGCCCCAAGCTGACGCATGGGGCTAAACCGAACAGCGGCTAGTTCATCACCGGGATCAAAGACGTCGTCATGTCGGCGGCGATGTCGACATCCTTCAGCAGCTTCAGCGTCTTTGAGTCATACATCTCGATGGTGTTGCCGGCGCCGTAGATGATGATCTGCTTGCCGTCAGTGGTCAAGCCTTGCGTGAAGCGCGTACGGCCATTGAATGCGGCGCGATTGACGATCTTGGGCACGGTCATGTCGATCACCAGAAACTCCGTGAAGCGGTCGCCGTGCTCGCCGGAGATGGCGACGGTGTAGCCGGTCTTGCGATCGGGCGACAGGCGCAGGCCGGTCATGCCCTGGACGGCGGGGCCGACGGGCGTAAAGTCGATCTGCTTGGTGGCGAGGTTGATCTTGGCGATGCCCCACATCCGCTTGTGGACCACCGGGTCCGTGCTGTTGAAGATGGCCGTCATCATGCCGGGCGCATCGTGCGGATCATCGGCGGGCGACAGGAAAATCGTCTCCATGCCCGGGAAGGTGGGCCGGGCCAGCTGGATGGTGTCCACCAACTTGAAATCAGTGGTGTCGAAAATGTAGATGTTGTCGCGGAACGCCCACAGGTACTTGCCATCGGGCGATACCTTGAACTGCCCGCGTCCGCCGGCACTGGCCACTTCCTTGGGCATCTCGGCGGTGCGGGTGATCTTCTTTTCCTGCAGGTCGACGACGGCAAACTGGGGCTTGCCGACATCGAAGCGGTCGATCTTCTTTTCGGCGATCGTCACCGACAGATAGAGGTAACGGTCCGTCGGGTCCAGCGCGCTGCCGCCGACGCGGACTTTCTTGGCCCCGGTGCCCAGCAGGAAGGAGTCCACCACTTTGCGCGACGCCAGGTCGATGGTCTCGATCCCGGAATCCTTCACCGTGATGGCGATCAGCTTCTTCTTGTCGCTGGTCAGCGACAGGGTGCGCGGCACATCGGTCTGCATCTTGATGTGATCGACCACCTTGACGTTGGCCTCGTCGATCACCAGCAGGTCTTTGGGCCAGCCGCCCACGTACATCAGGGTGGGATCAGCCGCTAACGATACAGCCAGTGCGAGTATCTGCATTTCGATGGTCCTCTATCGGGAAGTCTTGGTAACTCTTCGCTTCATGCGGCGACGCGGCCAGCGCTGGGGGCAAACGGAAATCCTGCACAGGGCGGACGCCGATCGCGCTCGCCCCGTCCGGCTATGCGGTGGTTTAAGGGAACACCAGCTCGATGTTGCGCCAATCCTTGGTGGCGCTGGCGCACTTGCTGGTCCAATCCGGATAGTTGTTGTAGTGGTCCGGCACCTGGGCGGGCCAAAAGCACGTGACGTAGCAATCGTAGAGATCGCGCTCGGCGGGCTGGCAGAGGCCAGCCGTACCGCCGGCGGAATCCACTTCCCAGCCGGGGGAGAACACGATCGAACAACCCACCGGGTAATGCGGACGCGCCGCCGGGGCGCCGCCCGGGCCACCCTGCTGCATTCCGTAGATATCGCCATGCACCGCAGCGGCGTGTTGCTCGATGCGGTGCGCTTTCTTGTTGACGGCTTTCAAATGCTTCATTTCAACCCTCTATTGCAGCGGCTTGCGCTGCGCACTTAACTATTGCAGCGGCTTGCGCTGCTCGAACCGGTCCAGGAACCCAGGATTTTTGACCGCGATCTCGCCATAGATGTTCAGGCAAAGGTCCGTCCAGCCGCGAATCCAATCACAGAAATGCAAATTCGGATGCCCTGTATCACCATATCGGACAAACGCCTCGTGGTGGCATCCCCCTGCGCAGAGAGGCCGCGCAAAACACGTGTGGCAATCGAACTTGGCCCCAATGTGGCCACGGTCCAAAAACTCTTTCTGCTTGGCCTTATCCAGGCCCCCATCCAGCACGCTGCCCAACGCATGCGTGTCGGAATCGACAAACCGGTGGCAGGGCGCAATGTCGCCCGACGGTCCTACGCCCACCAGCCCCAAGCCCGCACCGCACGGGTGTGACTTGTTGATGCCAGCGTGGATCTCAGCCAGCGTGTCG
Source organism: Acidobacteriota bacterium (assembly GCA_026394055.1). GTDB lineage: Bacteria > Acidobacteriota > Terriglobia > Bryobacterales > Bryobacteraceae > JAPKYZ01. The sequence goes on along the minus strand of JAPKYZ010000010.1, from coordinate 12,615 downwards.
GAGACGTTTGAGAAGCCGTGCATGCGGTTTTCCACCGCCCAATCACGGTACTCCACTGCCAGTTCCTTGAACTGGTCGAACACGCGGTCCATGTTGCTGTTGCCGATGGTGTAGAGCCGGTCCGGAGCCGCCGTGACGGGCGCAAAGCCCACTTCGGCGAAGCCCATCTCGTGCTTCAAGTGGTGGAAGATGTCCTTGACGCTGGTCACCTGCTGGGTGAGCGTCACCCGCGCTGCGATGGGGCGCGTCGAATGCTTGGCGATCAGCGCCTTCACCTTGGGCGCCAGCACATCGTAGCTGCCCTTGCCGTTGGCATAGACGCGCAGGGCGTCGTGCATCTCCTTGGGGCCATCCATCGACACGGTGACGCCGATGCTGTTCTCTACCAGGAAGTCGATCACCTCGGGCGACAGCAGCGTGCCGTTGGTGGTCAACGAGAAATCGATAAACTGCCCCGCCAACTGGGCCTGCTCCGTCGCATACGTAACCACCCACTTCAGCAGCGGGAAGTTCATCAGCGTTTCGCCGCCGAAGAAGGTAATGTGAACGGCGCGGCGGCCTTTCGATGAGGCGATCAAGTGGTCGACCGACGCCTTGGCCACCTCCTCGCTCATGAACTTGGGCTTGCCGTCGGGCGTCGCCACCTTGTCTTCGCCGAATTCGTAGCAGTACTGGCAGGAGAGGTTGCACTGGTTGGTGAGGTTCATCACCAGCGATTGCAACGGGAAGTTGTCCACCGGGTCTTGCGGCGGGTCTTCAAAGCCGCGGACATCACGGATGGCGCGCGCCTCAAACAGGTCGGTGATCGCTTCCTGAGCGTCTGGCGCGGCATAGCCCTTGGCTACCAGCGCCGCCAGCAGATCGTCAGCATCCAGCGGCTTTTCGCGAAGCAGCTCCATGGCCGCGCGACCGGCCGGGCTGACGGCAAACACGCCGCCGCTCGGGACCAGGTAGAGAAAATCGACGCCTGCGGTCTGGAAGTGATGAAACTCACCCAGCGAGAGCGGCGTGACGGTTGATGTCACAGTGGACATCATTGCGCCACCTCGGGCTGATCCCACCGCATGTACTGCGGCACGGTGACGATGAAGTAGGTCTTCGACACCAGCGGCTTCGACGCACCGGCCGGAGTATAGGTGGCCACCGCCCAGATGTCGCCATAGTTGTTGGTGCCAAACTTGCGCTTCGCGTTCGGACCTTCAATGCTGGGCGTGAACAGTCCATCGGCGCCCATGGAGCCGACAAATTCCTTGTCGTCATCGCCGTAGTGCGACGCGAACTCCTCGACGCTCCACTTGGCCGTCACCGGACCCAGCGAGACATCGTCGGCGGTGTTCGGCTTGCCATCCAAGCCGTTGGAATAGCCGATCGCCTCGAACTGGTAGAAGCCCTTGGGGTGCGTGTTGCCGCCCAAGCGGGCAATGGCGCTTTCCGGCGTCTTGATGTAATCCACGGTCTTGTAGATGGCCAGCGCGCCCGGCAGAGTGGTTCTTTTTACCAGCACATCGCGCAGGCCGATCACCGCGTTCGCTGCGACATCTACCTTCAGGGTCAAACCCGTGGCTGACTGGGCGCTGATGCCGGTGACCGTTACGCCGGTCCCCAGGTCGATATCGCCCGCCGTCAGGCCTGTGGGCAGGCCTTCGCCGTACAACTTCACCGTGGCGCCCTTGGCTCCGATGGGCAGAGAGAACGTGTCCGTCGTCAGCACCACCGGGCCATCGCCCAGGCGCTTCAAGGTGACGTCGTAGCCGAATTCGTTATAGCCACCCCAGAACCAGCGGCCTTCGGCCGACATCTGGTCGCGCGAGAACGACATCACTTCGCGTTCCTTGTTCGCGCCCGAGGTGGCGCTACCGCGCCAAGCATAGCCGGTGTAGACGACGCCCTTGCTGACGCGGGTGACTTTTTCGCCGGTCTTCAGCGACGTCAGCGTCGTCTTGGCCGTGAACTCATCCGGGCCTGCGGCCTCAATCACGGTTTCGCCAATATACTTGCCCTTGCCGGGCTGGTAGGCGGAAACGCCCCAGCGGCCGGTCAGCTTGGCCGGGCGGCGCGTGGCCTGCCACTGGGCCCATTCTGGTGTCGCTAGCGCATTGCTCTTGGTGAAGAACTCGAGCGCCGTCTCAAAGGGTTCTTTCTCCGGAGCCGGGGCTGCCGCGGCGGCTGCTGCTGCCGCACCACGTCCACCGCCGCCACCACCACCCGGGCGGAAGGGCCGCCGGAAGGAGGTGAACTCGACCACCGGGAAGTACCCGCGGTGCATGTTCGCCAACAGATCCCACTCCGCCTTCGACCGGCGCCAGGAATTGGGCTGCGCAATCGGATGGCAGGCGGCGCAAGCGTCACGGAGCGTATCGTTGGGCAGCTGTTCACTTTCAAGCTGCCGCTTCTCCCAATACCAAGAGACGGGCTTGGCCTCTTCCGGCGCCAGGCCGTGGGTTTCGCTTAAGCTCTTCACGACGTCGCGCGCTTCGACGGGCGTCAGGGAGACGCCGTTCAGCCGGACCATGCGCTTGATGATCTGCTGCCAGCCTTCCGGGGTGGTGCGCTCCCAGGAGATGCGCGTCAGGTTGCCTTTGCCGTCGTCGCGATGGCAGCCGCCGCACTTGGCTTTGACCAATTCGCTCGAAACCGGAATGCCCGGCTCCGATTCCTTCTTCTCATCGGCCGCCGCCGTTCGGCCGGGCGCTTGGGCCCAAGTCAACGACACCGACATCATCAGGCTGACAACGAAAAAGGAAACTCGCATAGCACCTCGGCTCTCAGGCGAAACTAGCACTCGTTCAAGTATTCCGCAAAACAAGCGTGGTTGCGAAGGCGGGCAGCGGGGACCGGGAAAGATGAGTGTAGACGAACTGTTGCGCGCCGTCAATACGATGATATTAATGACACCGCCCGGCTTTGGGCGAACGGACCGGCCGTCCGGCATGAACGTGGCCCTAATGGAGAGTCCCTCGCCGGCTCACCTTACGCTATGGAACCGGAAATGGTGTTTGTCGCCCTTGAACTCGAGCAGTTCGCCCGGCCGCTCATGGAGGGCCAGCCATTGTTTGCCCTCCGGGCTGGCGGAGATCAAGTGGTACGCCGATTCTTCCAACCACAAGGGGGTATTTTGACCCCGCGCATAGGTCAGCTTGCCTTCCAGGTCGCCAACATCGACACGCTCCATTCCGATCCACGCCGCTTGATTGCTGAAATAGCTGATCGTCCAAAGATCCGGGTGGAAGGTGGAGAACACAATGGGAGTGCCCGGTGGCCATCTCTGCGTTTGTGCCAGCGCGAACTGGAGCGGCACATTAAAGCCGGGCCGGGACTGCGGGTAGGCGACAAAGCAGAAGTTCCACGAAAAGATCACCGGAACAAATAGCCAGGCCGCCTTTCGGACAGCGGGCGTGCCCGGCAACATGGTGGCCAGGATCGCGACCAGTGCTGGTAGATAGAACAGCCGGTAGAACGTGTTCTGCGGCATCCACACAAACAGGAACAGCGAATACAGGCCGGCCCAGACGAGAAGGTGCCCCGGTGGCTTGGCCAAGGCCGCACCGCCTCGAAACGCGCGCGGCAGGCTCACCAGAAATAGGACGGTGACCGCGGCCAAGCCCGCCAGCGCCGCCTGGGACACGCCATCTCCCACAAAATCGCCCAACTTCCCGCCAAACCACAAGCGCAAGACTCCGCGAATCGAGACCGCCGCATCGGTGAGCGGATTGAAATAGAATCCGGAATCGGGCGAATGGGACACCATCCAGGAGAACAGGCCCGGACCGGGATGCACGTTTGAGATGACCCCATGGGCCGCCACATAGGCCACCGCCACCGGGACCAACGCAGCAGCGGCAAAGACCAGCATGGAGGCGCGGTTTCTGCGCAAACGCAGGATGGCTACCGGAACGAACAGGATCGCCAGTTGGTGGCAAAGCAGGGCGCCACATTGCAGCAGGCCGGCGAGGACCACTGGCTTCCTGCGCTCGATCAGAACATAGGCGCCCAGAAGGAAGAAGATAGAGGGGACATAGGCATTGGCGTCCGCCGCAAATCGCCACCAAGTGGCGGAGAAGGCGAATACCAGCGCCGCGGGAACACTCAGCTCCGGGGCGACATTCCGCAAACGGAGGCAGCAGTAAATCAACGGGACACACAGCCCCGCCAGGACGGCGTTGACAAACTGCAGGACAAATAGAGCCCGGGCATGGATACCGGCCATCTCGCTCAACCGGTAGATCCACGACCCGGCCAAGCTGTACGCAAGGTGGTTGGGGTGGAGAAGGTCGGCCGCCGGAAGGCCTTTCTCGATGTTGATGGCGAACGCTACGCCATCCCAATAGAAGTTGCGGGTTGGCATGGCCAGATAAAACAGCAGCGGCAATACCAACAACATGGGCGGGCTGCCCACAACACCTGCGACGCTGGCCCACACCTTCCGCCAATTCGTCGCGCTGCCCGGTAAATCAAGCTGCCGTTCGGCGGCAGCCGGTTTCTGAGAGGCTGGTGTGGCCATCAACCTCTATTGTCCCACTCCGTCACGGCGAGTGGCTCAGTCAGTTATTGCGAGTAAGCAGGCACACTTTCTGGGCCGCGCGCTTCAGCAAGCGGTTTCGGTCCTTCCCGCAGCTTGTGAGATAGGAAGCCCTGGCAGGCTGCGGAAAAAGGTTCTGCAGGACCACTCCCTCACGGTCGTGGCTCTGTGAGTTGCTGTAAACAAGCGTGCAATCTTTCTGAGCCGCGCGCGTCAGCAAGCGGTTTTCGGCCTTTTTCCGCAGCCTGATAGTGTCCTGTCTCCGAAGCTCGCGACAAATGTCCTGACCGATTTGTCCAGCCAAGCCGCCAAGCAATCAAGAGACTTCTTGGCGGCTTGGCGCCTTTGCGGGAATCTTGAAATGCTCCGAAGTACTGGGTTAAGACGCTAGGCTGCCGCCAACGCCGCTTCCGCGTCGAACACACTGGCCAGCGCAAAGATCACGGAGGCCAGCCGCACGGAGGCCACAATCGTTTCTTCGGAGACGCCCTTCTCGCGGACCACCTTCTCGTGTGAGGTGACGCAGGCGTGGCAGTTGTTGATGGCCGAGACGGCGACGCACCACAGCTCAAAATCAGCGGCTTCGATGCCGTGGGAACGGATCGCGTTCATCCGCAGGCGGGCGGGGATGGTGGAATACTTCTCGTCCGTCAACATGTGCTTGAAGCGATAGTAGACGTTGTTCATGCCCATCACCGCTGCCGCGGTTTTGGCGGCTTCCAGGCCTTCGGGCTTCAGATGCGGCTGAGCTTCGGCCAGCAGCACGCGAGTCAACAGGTCATTGCGGGACGCGATGGCGCAGGACACCACGGTGCCCCAGGTTTGTTGTTCGGTCAGCTCCGCCTGCTTCACCAAGGTCTGAAGGTTCAGCTTCAGATCCTTGGCGTAGGCGGGGACCGTTTCGAGCAACTGGTCCAGGTTCATTTTGCAGCTAGACCTTGATCGTGTCTTCGCCCTGCTTCCAGTTACAGGGGCAGAGTTCGTCGGTCTGCAGAGCGTCCAGCACGCGCAGCACTTCTTCCGGGTTGCGGCCCACCGACAGATCGTTGACGGACACGAAGCGGATGACGTTCTCCGGATCGACGATGTAGGTGGCGCGCTGGCAGACGCCGGCGTTGGGGTCGAGGATGCCCAGGGCTTCGGAAAGCTCGCGCTTCACGTCGGCCAGCATCGGGAACGGCAGGTCCTTGAGGTCCGCGTGGTGGGTACGCCAGGCGTGGTGCACAAACTCCGAATCGGTGGACCCGCCCAGCACCTGGGCTTCGCGATCGGCAAACTGGCCGTTCAACTTACCGAAGGCGGCGATTTCCGTGGGGCACACAAAGGTAAAGTCCTTCGGCCAGAAGAAATAGACCTTCCACTTGCCAGCGTAAGTGGCCTCATCAATCGGCGCAAAGGCCTTGCTGAGATCCTTGTCCGTGGACACGGTGGCCGTCACGGCAAACTTCGGGAAAGACTGTCCTACTCCAAGCATTTATTTTCTCCAGTGGGGTTTGAACTACAAAACTTGATTCGTGTGGGCGGCGCTGGCCGGCCCCAGGCCGCTTGATTCGGGGCGGGCGGCGGCGCAAGCGCCACACACACCCACCACTTCGATGCTGTACCGGTCGATTTGGAACCCGGATTCCGGCAGATTTTTCAGCCGTACGGGCTCGAACTCCGCCTCCGGCACGTCAAAGATCCGGCGGCAGCGCGTGCACACCATGTGATGATGCGGTTCCGTGTTGGCATCCAGGCGCAAGGTGCCGTGATGCAGGCTGACTTCCTTCAACAGGCCCGCGTCGAGGAACGTTTTCACGTTCTTATAGACCGTGCCCAGCGAAATCGCCGGAATCTGGGCCTTCACCCGCTCATAGACCGCTTCCGGCGTCGGATGCTCGCCGGTGGCGATCAGCTCGCGATAGATGACGGTCCGCTGGTGCGTAACGGCGAGACCCAGCTCCCGGCAGCGGGTTTCAAACTGCTGTTGGAGTGACTCTCGCGTCTGCACCTTTCTATTAAACGATAATGATTCTCGTTCTGTCAAGAATCTTTGCGTAAACGAAATGTTTCCACTGGGTTGCTGGACTACGGCGCTACACTGATAAGTTAGAACCTATGGCACGGGGCACTACAGAACCAAGACAGATACAGACAGCCCAGCTGCCGAACGGCATCCGTGTGGTCACCGAGCATATGCCGCATGTCCGCAGTGTGTCGGTGGGCATCTGGATCAATTCCGGATCGCGCAGTGAGACCAAGCCCGAGAACGGCATCTCGCACTTTCTGGAGCATATGTTGTTCAAAGGCACCACCTCGCGGAGTGCGGAACAGATTGCCCGGGAAGTGGATTCGATTGGCGGACATCTGGACGCCTTCACGTCGAAGGAACTGGTCAGCTACAACACCAAGGTGCTGGACGAGCACGTGCCGGTGGCGATCGACGTCCTGGCCGATCTGGTGCTGAATCCGGTGATGCGGGCCGAGGATGTCGAAAAGGAAAAGGGCGTCATTCTCGAAGAGCTGAAGATGGAGGCGGACAACCCGGAGTACATTGTCCACGAGACCTTCATCAGCCGCTTCTGGAAGGGTGATGCGCTGGGCAAGCCGATCATTGGCACGCCCAAGACGATCAAAAGCTTCACGCGGGAGATGTTGAGCGAGTATCACCAGCGCATCTACCGCCCGTCGAACATTCTGATCACTTCCGCCGGGTACCTGGATCATCAGGAGCTCTACCAGCTGGTGGCGGAGCGTTTTGGCCCGCTGAAGCCGGACGTCGCGCCGCAGGTGGCTCCCCCGCCGGCGACGCACGCCGAGATCACCTATAAACGCAAACGCCTGCAGCAGGTCCACCTGTGTCTGGGCGTGCCGTCGTACCCGGTGGCGCATGAGCGGCGGTATGCGGGCTACTTGCTGAATACCGTGCTGGGCGGCGGCATGAGCTCGCGTCTGTTCCAGAACATCCGCGAACGGCAAGGGCTGGCCTACGCCGTTTTCAGCGAGCTGAACCTGTTCCGCGACACGGGCTGCCTGGCGGTCTACGCCGGTACCTCCAAGGAGAACACCACCAAGCTGGTGAAGAGCGTGCTCCAGGAGTTCCGCCGCTTGAAGGAAGAGATGGTCCCGGCCGACGAGTTGCGGCGCGCCAAGGACCACTTGAAAGGCTCCCTGATGTTGAGCCTGGAATCCACCTCCAGCCGCATGGCCAACTTGGCGCGGCAGGAGATGTACTTCGGCCGCTTCATCTCGATGGATGAATTGCGCGAAGCGATTGAGCAAGTGCCGGCCGAAGAAGTCCAAAGCCTGGCGCAACACTTCTTTGACTCCAAAGGGCTCAGCATGACTGTGCTGGGCCAGCCGGAAGGGCCCGCGCTGGACCGTGAAACCCTCGTCTGCTAGGCCGCTGGCTGCCCTGCTCCTCCGCGTGTGGGGGCTGCTGTTGGCGCTGTGCTTCCTGCTTCCCTGCGCACTTTCGGCGGCTGACTGGAAGGCGCTAAAGGCCACCGGCTACGTCAACGATTTTGCCGGTGTGCTCAGCCCCGGCTCGGTCCGCCAGCTCAACGACTATTGCGCGCGCCTGGAAAAGGCGACCGGTGCGCAGATCGCCATTGTCACCATTGAGACGCTCGACGGCGAACCGGTGGATGAAGTGGCCAACCTGCTCTATCGCCAGTTCGGTGTCGGCCAAAAGGGCAAAAATGAAGGCGCCCTTTTCCTGCTGAGCATTCGGGACCGCCGCAGCCGGTTGGAAGTGGGCTACGGCCTGGAGCCGATTCTGCCCGATGGCTTTGCCGGCAGCTTGCTGCGCGATCTGCGGCCCGCTCTGCGCGATGCGGACTACGGTGCCGCCATGACCACCGCGGTGGCCACCATTGGCGAACGCATCGCGCAAGCCAAGGGCGTCACCTTGACCGGCCCCGCTCCCAAGCGCGTCGAAAAGGAAACGCATCCCGGCTGGGTGATTGGCGCGCTGGTGGTGTTGCTGCTGCTGGTGGCGCTGTTCGGCGCCGCGCGTGGCAATATGCGGGGCGGCGGCCGAGGCTCGGGCGTCGGTGATGTGTTGACGGGCATGGCGATGGGCGCGCTGATGAATTCCGGGCGCGGCGGCCGCGGGTCCGGCGGCTTTGGCGGGTATGATTCAGGAGGCGGTTTCGGCGGCTTCGGCGGCGGCGATTCGGGCGGCGGCGGAGCGAGTTCGAGCTGGTAAATGATGATGCAGAAACGTCTCGATGAGCTGGTCGAAAAACTCAAAAAGGCCCACGGCGCCGAACTGGAGAGCATCGTGCTCTACGGCTCCGCGGCGAGCGGCGATTTTCAGGAAAAGCACTCTGACCTAAACGTGATCTGTGTGCTGAGCCAGATCGGCACCAAGCAGCTGCGCTCGAGCGAACCCATCTTCCGCTGGTGGCGCGACCTCGGCCATCCGGCGCCGCTCCTGTTGACCGCCGAAGAGATCCGCACCTCGGCCGACTGCTTTGCGCTGGAATTCAGCGACATCCTGGAAGCGCACCGCATCCTGGCCGGTAGCAATCCGTTCGCCGGACTTGAGATTGGCGATCGCGACTATCGGGCGCGCGTGGAACACGAACTGCGCACCAAGCTCCTGCGGCTGCGCCAGAAGGCGGCGGGGATGATGGAAGATCGGCCGCTGCTGCTGCGCTTGATGACGGATTCGGTCGCCACGTTCTGTGTGCTGTTCCGCCATGCGCTGGCGCTGATGGGTGAGCCGCGAAAGTTCGCCAAGCGTGACGTGGTGGAGCAGGCGCGCTTAAAGCTAGGCATCGACGCCCAGCCGTTCAACACACTGCTTGACTTGCGGGAAGACAAGCTCAGCGCCCGCGGTCTGGAGGCCACGCCGCTGCTCGCCAGCTATTTGAAGGAAGTGCAGACGGTGATCACCGCCGTTGATCAACTGGGCCGGCTGCCCCTTACTTCCGAGGCGCAGATGGAAGGAGACCAATCATGAAAGCCATTCTGATTACCTTGGGCGTTGTCGTGTTGGGTGTGCTGGCCATTGGTGGCTGGCTGATGGGGGTCCGCAATGATCTGGTGCCTCAGCGCGAAGCGATCACTGCTCAATGGAGCCAGGTGGACACCGTGCTGCAACGCCGCGCCGACCTGATCCCGAACCTTGTCGAAACCGTCAAAGGTTACGCCAAGCAGGAGACCCAGATCTTCACCGACATCGCGAGCGCCCGAGCCTCCATGGGCGGCGCCCGCACACCGGGCGAGCGCATTTCGGCCAACGGCCAGCTCGACAGCGCCTTGGCGCGGCTGCTGGTGGTGGTAGAGAACTACCCGCAGCTGAAGTCCAACGAGAACTTCCTCCGGCTCCACGACGAAATCGCCGGTGCCGAAAACCGCATTGCTGTCGAGCGCCACAAGTACAACGAAGCCGTGCTGAAGTACAACACGGCCATCGAACTGTTCCCCGCCAACGTCGTGGCCGGAATGTTCGGTTTCACCCGGAACGACGCCTACTTCAAAGTAGACCCCGCCAAGCGCGAAGCCCCCGCCGTCAAGTTTTAGACTGTGAAGCTTTAGGCGGTCAAGTTCTAGCCGGGGCGTTAGAATATCGGTATGGTCGCCACGGTGGAGATTCCCGACAGTATCGCGGAGCAACTAGCTCCCGATAGCGCGGCACTGTCGCGTGCGGCGCTGGAGGCGCTGGTGCTGGAAGGCATCCGATCCGGCAAGATCTCCGAGTACGAGGGCCGCATCGCGCTGGGTATTGAGAGCCGCTACGAGATGGATGGCTTTTTGAAAAGCCACCAAGTATTCCCGGAGCTCACCTGGGAAGACCTGGAGCAAGACCGGCTGAGTGCGGAACGGTTCGCCAACGCATGGTTGTCATCTCCGATACCTCGCCCCTGAACTACCTGGTGCTGATCGGCGAGATCAGCCTCCTCCCGCGCCTGTTTGGCCGAGTGCTGGTGCCAGGCGAGGTGATGGAAGAACTTAAGCGTGCGGCCCCTTCCGGGCCGGTCTCTCAATGGCTTGCCTCCCAACCCGATTGGCTCATCACCGCCGATGTCCGGTTCACCCGCCTACCATCCCTGGACCTGGGGGAAACGGCCGCTATCGCACTGGCTAAGCAGTTTCCGGGCGAAGCCCTGCTGGTGGTGGACGATCTACTGGGACGCCGAGCGGCCCGGGCCGCCGGAGTTGAGGCGACGGGTACAATCGGCGTCTTGCAACAGGCGGCAGCCCGTGGCTGGATCGACCTGCCGGATGCGATCCGACGTCTGCAGTCCACCAACTTTCGGATTTCGAGAGCACTGCTGGAGCAGGTACTCCGGCCGCCCGCATCTTGATCAGGCCAACGCCCTCGGTTTTTGTCATCCTATAAGTTCCCATGTCACAAACTTTTCCCAACTACATCAACGGCGAGTGGGTCACCGGGCCCACCTTCGAAAATCGCAATCCGGCCAACACTGACGAGCTGGTTGGCCTTCACGTCAAAGGCACGGCGGCCGACATCGACGCGGCGGCGGCTGCTGCGGAAGCGGCCTTTCCGGCTTGGGCGGGCCTGACCGGCCCCGCGCGCGGCGCGTTCCTCTACAAGGCGGCCGACCTGATCGAGAAGCGGTGGGATTCCATCGCCGCCGACATGACGCGCGAAGAAGGCAAGACGCTGCCCGAAGCCAAAGGCGAAGTGGGCCGCACCATCAACATCCTGCGCTACTTCGCTGGCGAAGGCTCCCGCATGCCGGGCGGCGTGGTGCCCAGCGAGCGGCCGCGCGTCCACATGTGGGCCTTCCGCAAGCCGCTCGGCGTGGTCGGCTTGATCACGCCCTGGAACTTCCCCTCCGCCATCCCGGCCTGGAAGCTGGCGCCCGCCCTGCTGTGCGGCAACACCGTCATCATGAAGCCGGCCAGCGTCTCGCCCTTGAGCGCGTGGCGCATTGTCGAAGCGTTCCATGACGTGGGGCTGCCCAAGGGCGTCTTCAACTTCGTCTGCGGCTCCGGCGGCACGCTTGGCGCGGCATTGATCAATGCCAAGCCGGTGAAGGCCATCTCCTTCACGGGCTCTTGCGAGGTGGGCCACTGGGTGCATGCCGAAGCCTCCAAGCGCCGGATGCGCATTCAACTCGAAATGGGTGGCAAGAACCCCACCATCGTGCTGGCGGATGCCGACTTCAATTCGGCCGTGGCCAACGTGGTGAACGCCGCCTTCTTTTCGACCGGCCAGAAGTGCACCGCCACCTCGCGCGTCATCGTCGAAGATGCCATCTACGACAAGTACGTCGCGGCGCTTGTCGAAGCCACCAAGAAGCTGAAGGTGGGCGACGGCATCAAGCCCGGCGTCGACATCGGCCCCGCCATCGACGAAGGCCAGTTGAAAACCAACCTGGACTACATCAAGATCGGCCAGGAAGAAGGCGCCCAACTGCTCTGCGGTGGCGAGCATCTCACCGGCACCGGCCCCAACGGCGAAGATCTATCGAAGGGGTACTACATGCAACCCGCCGTCTTCGGCGGTGTCACCGAGACCATGCGCATCGCCCAGGAAGAGATCTTTGGACCCGTACTGGCCGTGCTGCGCGCGTCCGACTTTGCCGATGCCATGCGGATCGCCAACAACATCCCGTTCGGCCTCTCGGCCTCCATCCAGACCTCGAACGTTTCCCGCGTCTTCGACTTCGTCTACGGCGCCGAAGCCGGTCTGTTGACCGTCAACCTGCCCAGCGCGGGCGTCGAATACCAGCTCCCGTTCGGCGGCACCAAGGATTCCAGCTTCGGCCCCAAAGAACAGGGTCCGGCGGCGATGGAATTCTATTCGGACTACAAGACCGTCTACCTCAAGTACTAACCGAGCCATCTCAGCCTGAACCCGAGGCACCCGGCAGGGGAAATTTCTCCTCTGCCGGGTGTTTTGGGCGATAAATCTTAGTGTCTTCCCCTCAACTATCCAGCGTCCCCCGCTGAAGATGCCATTCTGAAGCATCGTTAATTTATAAATATTCGCCTTAGATTCAATACGATACAGCCATATCTTGTCACTCGCCGCGTTTTTGTGCTAAAACTAATGCGGGAAGTGCCAATGTGACGCTTCCTGCTGAGAGCAGCTTGTTTCAGCCACTGGAGCCCGTGAGAGTTCCGGGGCCGGGCTG
>JAPKYZ010000030.1 GCA_026394055.1 Acidobacteriota bacterium | reverse complement strand
ACGCAGGTCCATGGTACGTTTCTCCATCCACGGCATCCTTCCACGATGCCGCTCCTGGACCTCCCGCACATGCCTCTGCCCTGCGTTTGTTACCGATGTCTCCGGATCATTCTGTCACCCATGTCTCCGGTTTGGACCCACTTCAACCGCCGGAATGGAGAGCGCGTGGGCGCCGAGGCGGGAGCTACATTCCAATCCGCCTGGTGGATCTTGATTGTCACGGTGGCCTTTGGGTTGACCGCCGGCAGCGCCAGCGCCGCGCTGGTGGTCCGCGGCTTGACCAAGTCTTTGCGGATCGCCGTCAAGGGACTGGCATCGGGCTCCGGCGAAGTGGCCAGCGCGTCGGGACAGCTGGCTTTGTCCAGCAGGTCCCTGGCGCAGGCATCCTCCGAGCAGGCGGCTTCGATCCAGAAAGTTTCGGCCTCGAGCAGCATGATCAGCACCCAGGCGGAGGACAACCAGAGCCATGCGCAATCGGCCACGACGCTGGTGACCAGCTCGCAAAAGAGCTTTCGGGATGCCGACCACGAGCTGGACCAGATGGTGGCGGCGATGTGCGAGATCAACACCCAAAGCGGCAAGATCGCCAAGATCATCAAAGTGATTGATGAGATCGCCTTCCAGACCAATCTGCTGGCCCTGAATGCGGCCGTGGAAGCGGCCCGGGCCGGTGAGGCCGGCATGGGATTCGCCGTTGTGGCGGACGAAGTGAGGAGCCTCTCCTACCGCTGCGCGGAGGCCGCCCGCGACACCTCGGTTCTGATTGAAGAGTCGATCACCAAAGCCAATGACGGCATGGGCAAGGTGGATCACGTGGCCCGGACCATCCGGTCGATTACGGGCGAGGTGGCCCAGATACAGGCTCTGGTGGTCCAGGTGCAGACCGGCAGCCAACACCAAGGCGAGGGCATTCGCGAAATGGCGGCGTCCATCTCGCAAATGCAACAGGCCACCGAGACCACCGCGGCCAGCGCGAAACAGAGCGCGGTGGCGGCCCGGGAGCTGAGCGCGCAATCCGTGCAGCTAAACGAGATCGTGACGGACCTGGTTTCGCTGGTCCGCCGCTAGCCAATCCGGCCAGCCATCTTGAGGCGGCCCGGAGCGGGTCTTGCGTTCCCGCCCGAGCCGCTTCCACACGACGGTGACGGCTAAATGTAGGCGATGACGTCGATCTCAACCAGCGAGTTGCCGGGGATGCCGCCCGCGGCCGCGATGGTGGTGCGGACCGGAGGCTCCTCACCGAAGCGGCCCAGGAAGGTCTCATTCATGCCCGCGTAGTCCTTCAAGTCGTTCAGGTAGACATTGCACTTCAGCACCTTGTTCATCGAGGAGCCGGCGTTGGTCAGTTCCTTTTCAATTTCGTCCAGCACGATCTTGGTGTGGGACTTGATGTCGCCTTCCACGTGCGCGCCCTTGCCGGCGATAAACAGCAGATTGCCGTAGCTGACGGCGCCGTTGAAAAGAGGCGTCTTGGCTGGCTTGGGCCCTTTGCGGTGGACCTTTTTTGTGGGTCCCGCGGCAGGAGCGGCGGGCGTCTGAGCTGCGGCGACAGCAGCCACCGGAGCAGCGGCCAAAGCGGCCTTGAGGAGAGAACGTCTGTTCTTCATATATCGTTATTCTATGGACATTCTCCGGCGCCATTTTCTCCAGGTGCCCGTAGCAGCGGCGGCGGCCGCGGCGACGGGCGATTCTTTGCCCACTTATCGCACCTCCACCGCCTATTCAAGCGTAGGCGAACCGAACCGTTATCGCGCCAAAGTCGTGCATGCGGCGATGGACGAAAACGCCGACAGCGTGCGTCAGGCATTGGCTTCCTCGATGAAGGCGCTGACCGGCGCCAGCAACGCGCGCGACGCTTGGCGCAGCTTTATCAGCCCCACCGATGTGGTGGGCATCAAGGTCAACTGCTCCGGCTCACCCAAGATCATGTCGCACCCGCTGGTGGTGGCCGAAATCGCGCGGTGTCTGGTGGACATCGGGGTGCCGGCGCCAAACGTTTATGTCTACGAACGTTTTGAGAACCAGATGGTGGATGCCGACTATCCCAAGGTGGTTCCGGCTGGCGTTCAAATCCATGCCATGGAGGACGGGCGGCGTCGCGGTGCCATCAGCAAGTATGACCAGCGGGCTTACGTCGAGACCAATTTCTTCGGCGAAGAAGAGACCCGCAGCTTTATGTCGAAACTGGTCACGCAGAAAGTCACCAAGATCATCAACGTGCCCAACATGAAAGACCACGGCGCCGCTGGCGTCACGGGCTGCTTGAAGAACATCGCCTACGGCAGCTTTTCGAACGTCGCGCGCAGCCACAAGAACACCCGCACCAACACGCTAAGCTTTATCGGCACGCTCTACAACCTGGAGCCGTTGCGGTCCAAGACGGTGCTCCACGTCATGGACGGCATTAAAGGCGTTTGGCAGGGCGGACCGTTTGTCCGCGAGGACCGCTTCGTTTTCTGGCCGAAGCGCCTGATGCTGGGCACGGACCCGATCGCCATGGATCGCCTGCTGATTGACATCATCGAGGACCAGCGCAAGAAGATGGGCGCGGTCAGCGTGTGGGATCGCTCCGCCGCGGCACTGAAGGAGAGCGCCTTCTATCGCGAACCCGGCCACATCGAGTTTGCCTCCCGTCTGGGTTTGGGCGAGTACGACAAGGCCAAGATCAAGGAGATCCAGGCGTGAGATTTCTGGCCCTCGCTTGTTTGACCTGTGCGCTTTGGGCCTCCGGACTGCCGGAGATCGCGGCTACCGCGCCGGCGGGTGCGGCGAAGCTGTTGCGTCCGGGGACGCGCGGAACCCGAGTCTCCAATGCCGGCCCCTCGCGCATCCCCTGGGTGGATTCCAATGGCTGGCGGTTGCGCCGCGATGCGGGCAAAATGCTGGTCTATGACAATGTGCCGGACCAGTGGGTTCCGCTGGCGGTCGCGGAAAGTTATGTTTACTCCGGGAAGACAACGCTGGTGACCGGCCAGCCGGCGTTGGCGGAGCCGATGATGGCGTTCATCAAGAAGATCGACCAACCGGCTCTGCCACCGGTGGCCGACATCGGCGTGGTGGATGATGGCACGCCCCAAACCGGCGAGTTGATGAACCTGATGGCGCGGCGGAATCTGCTGTTCCGGCCAGTGAAACAGGCCAGCGGACCCTACAAGCTGATCGTCCAAGTAGGGAGCGAACAGTTCCCCCAAAAGGCCGCCGAGAACCCGTCCGAATTCGCCACGCTGGTCCGCCAGGCGCTGACGGATGAGAAAAGAAGCTTGCGGATTTATGGTAGTGAAACAATCATCGGCTACCTTACAGCAGATGGGAATCGGGCCCGGTTGCACTTGCTGAACTACTCGACAGACCCCGTCGAGGGCATCCGTATCCGCGTCGCAGGCTCCTGGAAAGTGGCTGCGCTGCGGTCCTTTGCCGATCACGATGCCAAAGCGGAGGAGGAAGAGATAGCCGACGGTGGACTGGAGTTTGGGCTGGAACGCCTGAGCCGGTACGCCGTTGTGGACCTCACCAAGAAATGACCGGTAAGATTTTCCTCAAGCTGATCGCGGCGGTGTTCGCGGTGCTGATGGTTTCCCTGGTGGCGGTGGACCTGCTGGCCTCCCGCATCGCCGAATCCAGCTACGAACGCACGCTAACCCGTGAACTTGAGGATAAGTGCCGGATGATTGCCCTGGAGGACCTCTCGCAGGCCTCTCCCAAGCACTTGGCCGAAGTGGCCCATGCGGCGGGCGGGCGGCTGACACTGGTGGCCCGCGATGGTTCGGTGATTGCTGATTCCGAGAATGATCCGAAGACGATGGCCAACCACCTGGACCGGCCGGAGGTGAAAATGGCCATGTCGGGCGAAGTGGGCTCCATCCGCCGCAATAGCCCGACCATGGGGATGCCGTTCTTGTACGTCGCCATCCCCGTGCGCGAGGGCGCTCTGCGGCTGGCCGTGCCGATGTCGCAGATCTCGATGCAGGTGGGCGCCATCCGCACCCAAATGCTGACGGCGACGGCGCTGGCGTTTCTACCGGCGGTGCTGGTGTCGTTCTGGTTTGCACGCTACGCCTCCACCAAGCTGGGCGCGATCATCGAGTATGCCGGGCAGTTGGCCGAAGGGAATTTCCGGGCCCGGCTGAAGCGCCAGGGTCCGGACGAACTGGGCGAGCTGTCGGCCAAGCTCAACGAGACGGGCGAGAAGCTGCAGGCGATGTTTGAGCAGCTGCAGATGGAATCGAAAGAGCTCGAAAAACTGGAGCGGATCCGAAAAGATTTCGTCATCAACGTCTCCCACGAACTGCGCACGCCGCTGGCTTCCATCCAGGGCTATACCGAAACGCTGCTCGATGGCGCGCTGGACGACCCGGAGAACAATGTCCGATTCTTGTCGATCATCCGCCAAAACGCAGAGCGCCTGGCTCGCCTGACGGCCGACCTGCTGACGCTTTCCCGGATTGAGCTGGGCAATACCAAGTTCCAGTTTGCGTCCTACTACGCCAACGGCTTGCTGCGGAACTCGATGGACACGCTGCAACCGCTGGCCGATCGCAAGAACATCAGCCTGCGGTTGATCCCCGCCCGCGATACGGCGGAAGTATTCTGCGATTCCGAGGCGGTGCACCAGATCCTGTCGAATCTGATCGACAACGCCATCAAGTACACGCCCGAAGGCGGGAGCGTCACCTTGGCGGCCTACCCGGTCACCTCCGGCAGCAACGAAATGATCGAGATCTCGGTGCGGGATTCGGGCATTGGCATTCCGCCGGACGATCTGCCGCGCCTGTTTGAGCGTTTCTACCGCGTCGACAAGGCGCGCAGCCGGCAGATGGGCGGTACCGGCCTCGGTTTGGCCATTGTGAAGCACCTGGCGCTGGCCCAGGGCGGCGAGGCGCGCGTGGAGAGCATGGTGAACCAGGGCTCCACTTTCTACTTCACCCTGCCCGTTCACGACCTGGGATTGCTGGAACATGGGGCGGTTCAAGCTCAATTAACCACTTTGTAATTCATTCGACACAAATTGACGGTATCGTTTGGATGAATGAAGAAGATTGTCCTGATCGAAGACGACGCTGATCTCTACGCCCTGCTGAAGTACAACCTGGAAAAAGAAGGCTTCGCGATGGTGGGCGCGCAGACGGGCAAGGGCGCCATTGAGCTGTGCCGCCGGGAGCGGCCAGACCTGATCCTGCTGGACATCATGCTGCCGGATTCCGATGGCCTGGACATCTGCAAGGGCATTCGCCAACATCCGGAGCTGGCGCACATTCCGGTGATCTTCCTCACCGCCCGCGCTTCTGAGACCGATCGCATTGTCGGCCTGGAGTTGGGCGCCAACGACTACATCGTCAAGCCGTTCTTTGTGCGGGAGCTGATTGCCCGCATCAAGATCCATTTCCGCGGCCAGAGCGCGCCGAACCGGATGCTGAAGGCCGGTCCGCTGGAGCTGGACCGGACGTCGTGCCGGGTCCGGCTGATGGATCAGGAACTGGCTCTGACGGCGACGGAGTTCCTCCTGCTGGAGTTCCTGATGTCGCGCCCGGGCATCGTCTTCAGCCGCGAGCAGCTGCTCGATTCGGTGTGGGGACATGATCGCGCGGTGACGGACCGCACGGTGGACGTCTACATTCTCCGGTTGCGGCAGAAGATCGAAAACGACCCCGCCAACCCGATGTTCATCCGCTCCGTACGTGGCTTCGGCTATAGCTTCAATGAAGCGCCGGTGGCCGTCGCGGTCGGCTAGAGCCAACCTTTTCCTCAGTCATCATTCGGGACGCACCACCAGAGCCGTGGTGCGTCCGCACGCCTCAATCTGTTACGCAATTGCAACGCTTTAATCACCATATCTTCACGGCCCCGTTATTGATCCGTTACGCCTGATCGTTAGCATTGTTTGGCGGCTCCCGCTGGTGGAGTTTCAGCTTTCATATGTTACTCGTCTTTACCCAAAAGTCTGCGTGTTCCACGCCGTCCCAGCCATTTTTCAAGCCTACCGAGTGTTGCACCCAATGATGATCCGGCTACTTGTTTCGATCTCACTGCTCGCCGCTGCCGTCTGGGGGCAAGCGCCCGCCCGCGGCACCATTACCGGCACCGTGTTTGACGCGGCGAACGGATTGCCGATCCCGCTGATCACGATTGAAGTGAACGGCATGACCGACGGGCGCCAGCAGACCGGCACCGACGGCAAATTCACGATCCAGTTAAGTCCAGGTAAGTACAAGCTGCGCTTTACGGGCTCCAATCACTTGGAAGCCTCAATTGAAGACGTGGAGGTGGTGGCGGGTCAAGTGGTTGAGGCGTCGACGGTGATGCAGCAAAAGGGTGCCGTGACCACGGTGGAAGTGTCCGAGAAGGTGGGCGCGGTTCAGTCCACCGCGGAGTCGATCCTGCAGGAACGCAAACTGGCGTCTAACACCAGCGACTCGATCTCCAAGGACGACATCAAGGGCTCGACGGCGTCGGACGCGGCGGGGGCGCTCGAGAAAGTGACCGGCGTGTCGATTGTCGACAATGGCTACGTCTTCGTGCGCGGCCTGGGCGAGCGCTACTCCTCGACCATGCTGAACAACGCGGTGATCCCCACCACGGAGCCCGAACGGCGCGTCGTTCCGCTCGACCTGTTCCCTGCCTCGCTGATCGACAACATCAAAGTGCTGAAGACCTATTCGCCCGATCTACCGGGCGAATTCTCGGGCGGCCTGGTGCAGTTGCAGACGGTGGAGTTTCCGACGGCGCCCACCTTCCAGGTCTCGGTGAACTATGGCTTCAACTCGCAGACCACGTTTAACCGCTTTGCCGGCCAGTTGGGTGGCGCTCGGGACTTCTTTGGTGTTGATGACGGCACGCGCGGGCTGCCCAGCGTGATCCCGAACGACAAGCGCCTCTTCCAGGGCAACTTCTCCGAGTCCCAGATCCAGCAGTTTGGCCGCGCCTTTTCGAACAACTATCAGCCCAACTACACCGATTCGATGCGCCCGCAACAGTCCTACTCCGTTTCGGGCGGCACCAGTATCGGTAAGTGGGGTTTTGTCGGAGCGCTGACCTTCGCCAACACACCGCAGCGGACGCCGCAATTGCAGCGCTTCCTGGTGAACTCGGGCGGCGGCAAGCCGGCAATCTTTTCTGACTACAGCGACTTCAATGTGGACACCATCGGAGCCCGCCTGGGTGGCGTGTTGAATGCGGCCTACCGCTTCAACCCCAACAACAAGCTGGTCTTCCGCAATACGTTGACTCGTGATTCCGATCAGGAAACGCGCGTCATCCGCGGCTTGAATGGCGGCAACGGCCAGGAGATTGAATCCACCCGTTTGCGTTGGGTGGAGCGCCAACTGGTTTCAACCGGCGTCGAAGGCGACCATGCGTTCGCCAATCTCGGCAACAGCGTCCTGCACTGGCAGTTCACTTACTCCAGCTCCAAGCGCGACGAGCCGGATCTGCGGGAAACCATTCGGGGCCGCGAGCCGGGTTCCAAGGAACCCTACACCTACATCAATTTGCCCGAGTCCGGCTTCCGGTTCTTCAACAACCTGAACGACAAGATCTATGAGCCGCAAGCCGACTGGACCAAGCCGTTCTATCGCGGCAAAGTGAGCGGCATCTTCCGGGTGGGCTTCCGCGGCACGGTCCGCCGTCGCGACTTTGACGGCCGCCGGTTCCGCTACTTCCCCATCCGTGCGGGCACGATCGACTTCACCAAACCGACCAATGAAATTCTGGGCAGCAACAACATCCGGTCTGATGGTTTTGCCATCCGCGAAGTGACGCGCGGCACCGATAAATATGCCGCCGAGATGGATGTCTATGGCGGCTATGCGATGGCCGACATCGCCCTGGGTCCGAAATGGCGCGTCGTGGGCGGCATGCGGTACGAAGATGCCAATATCCTGGTGACCACCAACGATCCGCTGGTGCCGGGCAGCGTGCCGACGCAAGCGATGTTGTCCAACCGGGACCCCTTGCCCGCCATCAGCTTGATCTACCAAAAGACGGCCCGCCAGAACATCCGGTTCGGCTATGGCCGGACGGTGAATCGCCCGGACTTCCGCGAGCTCTCGCCGTTTGAGTTCACCAACGTCGTCGGCGGCTACTCCACCGTCGGTAACCCGGATTTGCAGCGCGCCACCATCGACAACTTCGACGCCCGCTGGGAATGGTTCCTGGGAGGCAATCAGGTGATCGCGGCCAGCTACTTCTACAAGAAGTTCAGTAATCCGATTGAGCAGACTTACCGCCCCACCGCCTCCGAACTGCGGCAGAGCTTCATCAACGTGGGTGGGGCCAACAACCAGGGCCTGGAACTGGAGTTGCGCAAGAACCTGGGCTTCGTCAGCAAGAAGCTGGCGCCGTTCTCGGTGCAGTCGAACTTCACGTTCGTCAATTCCGACGTCAACATTCTGGACAGCCAGAAGGCGATCTTGACCTCGCTGAACCGCCCGCTGGTGGGACAGTCGCGGTTTATCTACAACGCCATCGCGGAATGGCTCTACCCCAAGCTGCGGTCCAATGCCCGGTTCTATCTGAATTCGGTTTCCCGGCGCATCACCGACGTCGGCACGTTCCGGCTGCCGGACGTTTACCAGGAGCGGACCACGTTTGTGGACTTCGTCTATCAGGTAAACCTCGACGAGAAGGGCAAATGGAACATCCGGTTTAGCGGTGAGAACTTGACTGACAACCGGTATTGGTACACCCAATCCACCTTTGTGGTGCGTGATTTCAAGATCGGACGCACGTTCACGATCGGCACCAGCTATTCGTTCTTTTAGTTCGTATCCCGCCACAGTAAGTGGCGGGAACTTGAGTTTATTCAGGAAAGGAAAGTGACTACATGCAGAACAAGTTTCTGATTGGCCTGGCCCTGCTGGCGACTTATGGCGCCGGTTCCATCCTCGCCCAAACCAACACCGCCGACGACGAACCGGAGATCCGGTCCGGCGTCGCCATGTGGGTGTGGACCGACAAATACATCTACGCTTCGCCAGGACAACCAGGACGGCAAGCGGTATTACTTACCGTCGGCTGGCGAAACGGCCACCGATATCTTCAATCGCAGCGCCAGCGATGGCTATCAGACCACCGCGCTGCCGAACGCCGAAAAAGAGATTCTGGTGGGCGAAGGCGGCCGCGTGGCCAGCGTGGCGCTCAGCCTGTTTGAAGACTACGGCATGCACACGATCATCGCGCAGATCCGTGACCGTACCGGCACCCGCGTGCTGAAGTCGGCCTACTTCAAGTTCGGCATTGTGCGCGGAACCGAACAGCTGCCCAACATCATCTCGTCGAACCGCACGCTGACCAATGACCGCGCCTATCGCATCTCGGGCATCGTGCAGGTGACCAACAATGCGGTGTTGACGGTTCAACCCGGCACGTTCATCATCGGCACCCCTGGTTCACAGCCGCCGTCGGTGCTGCTGGTGACCACCACCGGCCGCCTGATGGCCGAAGGGACCCGCTCCCGCCCCATCATCATGACTAGCTCCCAGCCGTTTGGCCAGCGCCAGCGCGGCGATTGGGGCGGCTTGATCATGCTGGGCAAGGCCCGCTTGAACGACCCCAGCGGCAGCCTGTTCATCGAAGGCTTGCCGGATTCCCCGGACAACCGCTATGGCGGCGATGACGACAATCACAACTGTGGCTCCCTGCGCTATGTCCGCGTGGAGTTTGCCGGTTCCCTGCTCCGCCCGAATGAAGAGACCAACTCCTTCACCTGGGGCGGTTGCGGCAAGGCCACCAAGGCCGAGTACCTGCAAGCCACCTACGGCCTGGACGATTCGTTTGAATGGTTCGGTGGCAACAACGACGCCAAGTATCTGGTGGGCACCTACGGCGCCGACGACTACATCGACACCCAGATTGGCTACCGCGGCCGCATCCAGTACGTGGTGGGCGTCGCCAACTCCGACCTTTCCAATCGCGGCATTGAAGCCGACAACTACGAGCGTGACTTTGCGGCGCGGCCCCTGGGCAAGTCGTTTATGTACAACTTCACCTTTGTCGGTAACGCCCACCTGGGCAGCGCCTCCCGTGGTTATGACGAAGCCGATGCCCCCTGCATCTACACGCGTCGCGGCGCGGGCGGCATCTACAACAACATGCTGTGCTACAACTGGACCACCCGGACCTACGGTGGCGCCGACTTCGCGTCCATCGAGCCGAATATGGCCAACGGCGACTACAGCATCAGCGGTGTCGTCTCCTGGGACAATGGCCGCAACGTGACGCCCACGCCGCGCGCCAACACGATTGAAGATCAAGTGCTGCCGGCGTTTCTGCCCTATGCGCAGAATGCCGCCCGCAAGCTGGTCTTTGCCAACCCCAACCTGCGCCGCCCGCTGGAGTACAGCGACCCGGACTTCCGTCCGCGCTTGGGCTCTCCCGTGCTGCGCACCGGCTGGACGCTGTCGCCCGACGACGGCTTCTTCGACCAGTTCGCGGACTACGCCGGTGCCTTCAACCTGGTGGACTGGACCGAAGAGTGGACCGTGTTCATCCAGGAACAGGACATCAAGCCGTAAAGGCTAGGTCCCGCAAAAGCAAAGAAGGGCCTGGGGTTCGCCCCGGGCCCTTTTCATTTTCAAGCCGCCAACTGCTGCGGTCTATCTCCCGACGGGAGCGGAGACCACCGAACGCCGCTTGGCCTCCAGCGTCTTCACCACGGCCTCGTGCGCTAGACCATCGATCATCGGCTTCAACACCGCGCCCAGCCCGAGCGGGATGTCGCGGGCCAGCGTGATCGCGTCACATTCGGCCCAGACGCCTCCGTCGCGTTCCTCCAGGCGCCAGTACGAGTTCATGGCCCACAGAAAGCCCGTACCCACGCCCGCCGGCAGCACCTGCTCACCGGGCTCCCCGGCATTCTTCACCTCGCGCACGCTGCGGCTGATGGAGCGCGAATAGGCGCGCTGCGGCGACAGTGTCCGGTACTCGACATCGTGTTCGGTATCGAGGACGACGGTGAGCACCTTCTTTTTGTAGAGCCGGAGGAAGATGTGGAACCGGTCGCCTTGCCGGTTGATGAGGCGCGAATCGATCACTTCCGGCCGATAAAGAATCTTGTGGCGGTTATAGTCCTGATCGGTTTCGAGCAGCCGCTCCAGCTTGATACCCGGCATAAAGACGCCGCCCCGCCAGTGCTGGATCAACCCGCTGGGGACACCCGGAGCCGGTACCCGCTCCACCACCACTTCACCGGCGGCCGCCGCCGCACGCAGCTTGGGCTTCTGGTCCAGCCAGAGAAATGGCCCGCTGGCGGAAGCGCGCTGGTCAAGCTCAGGCTCGACCGTGGCGATGTAGCGGTCGAAGGCGGCTTTGGTCTTGGGTGCCAGATCCGCCCAAGCCGAAGGCGCAATCAGCGCTATAGACGCTAAACTAAAGAAGGAACACCGCAAATCACCATGTTATCAGCCCGTGAACGCCGCCAAGCCCTATACGACTCGCTCGCGCAACGCATCCTTGTGCTCGATGGAGCCATGGGCACGATGCTGCAGCAGCGCAACCCGACGATTGAGGATTGGGGCGGGCCGAAGTTTGAAAACTGCTCAGAGAACCTGCTGTTCACGCGACCCGATTGGATTCGCGATGTCCACCGGGCGTATTACCAGTCCGGCGCGGACATTGTCGAAACCAACTCGTTTGGCGGCCACCTGATCACGCTGGCCGAGTTCGACCTGGAACACCTGTGGTACGAAACGAATCACACCGCCGCCCGCTTGGCGCGAGAGGCCGCCGCTGAGTTCGACCAACCGGGCCGTATCCGGTTTGTGGCCGGCTCCATGGGTCCGACGACGCGGGCTATCTCAGTCACCGGCGGCACCACCTTCCAGCACTTGGTGGAAGGCTACTACAAGCAGGCCAAGGGCCTGTACGAAGGCGGCGCGGACATCCTGCTGCTTGAAACCTGCCAGGATACGCGCAACGTCAAGGCCGGCCTGCTGGGCATCGATCAACTGTGCAAGGAGCTGGGCGAGCGCATTCCGGTAATGGTCTCCGGCACCATTGAGCCGATGGGCACGATGCTGGCCGGGCAGACGGCCGACGCGCTCTATGCCTCGATCGCGCATGCCGATCTGCTCTCGATCGGCCTGAACTGTGCCACCGGCCCCGACTTGATGACGGACCATGTCCGGACGTTGGCCGAGATGGCCTCGACGCGGATCTCGGTCTACCCCAA
This sequence comes from Acidobacteriota bacterium, assembly GCA_026394055.1. GTDB lineage: Bacteria > Acidobacteriota > Terriglobia > Bryobacterales > Bryobacteraceae > JAPKYZ01. The sequence continues at coordinate 15,838 of JAPKYZ010000030.1, read as the reverse complement.
TGCGGGCTTGCCGCTCGAGGACGGTGGCTATGGCGAAACGCCCCAATCGCTGGCGGCGCAGCTGGCCAAGTTTGCCGACCACGGCTGGTTGAACATTGTCGGCGGCTGCTGCGGCACCACGCCCGCGCATATCGCGGCCATCGCCGAGATGGTGGACGGTAAGGCTCCGCGGGCGCTGCGCGAATCAAAGCACCGCGCCTACTATTCCGGCATTGAACTGGTGGAAGCCGAAGAGAGCGTCCGGCCGCTGCTGGTGGGTGAGCGCACCAACGTCATCGGCTCGCGCCTGTTCAAGAATCTGGTGGCGGAAGAGAAGTGGGAAGAGGCCACTGACATTGCCAAGCGCCAGGTGCGCGGCGGTGCGCACATCATCGACGTCTGCCTGCAATCCAGCGATCGCGACGAGATGGCGGACATCCCGCCGTTCTATGAGAAGCTGATCCGCAAGATCAAGGCACCGATCATGATCGACACCACCGACCCGAAAGCGGTGGAGCTGTCGCTGACCTACTGCCAGGGCAAGGCGATCATCAACTCGATCAACCTGGAAGATGGCGAAGAGAAGTTTGAGCTGATCTGCCCGCTGATCCGCTCCTATGGCGCGGCGGTGGTGGTGGGCACCATCGACGAGGATCCCGTGCAGGCCCAGGCCTTCACGCGGGAGCGCAAGCTGGCCGTGGCGCAACGCTCAGTGGAAGTAGCGGCCAAGTACGGCCTGAAGCCGGAGGATCTGATCATCGATCCACTGGTGTTCCCCTGCGCCACGGGCGACGAAAACTACATCGGCGGCGCCGTCGAAACCATCGAGGCATTGCGCCTGATCAAAGAGAAAGTGCCCTACGTCAAGACGGTGCTGGGCGTCTCCAACATCTCGTTCGGGCTACCCGCGGCGGCGCGCGAAGTGGTCAATTCGGTCTTCCTCTACTACTGCACCCAGGCCGGCCTCGATCTCGCCATCGTCAACACGGAAAAGCTGGAGCGCTTCGCCTCCATTCCGGCAGACGAGCGCCGGTTGGCCGAGCATCTGTTGTTCAACACACCGCCCGACACGGTGCCGGAGGATCACCCGGATTTCGCCAACCTGGTCAATCTGCCTGCCGACTGGCGGCAGCAGAGCCGGGACCAGAAGGTGGCGGTGAACCAGTTCCACATCGCCGCCATCTCGGCCTACTTCCGCGGCCGCGCGGGCATCGTCAAGACCAAGAAGACCGACCAGCCACTGGACGCGCGCTTGTCGAGCTACATCATCGAAGGCTCAAAAGACGGCCTGGTGGCGGACCTCGACCTGAAGCGCGCCGAAGGGGCTCATCCGCTCGACATCATCAACGGACCGCTGATGGCGGGTATGACCGAAGTGGGCCGCCTCTTCAACAACAACGAACTGATCGTGGCCGAAGTGCTGCAATCGGCCGAAGCGATGAAGGCCGCGGTGAACCACCTGGAACAGTTCATGGAAAAGGCCGACACGGCCGCCCGCGGCAAGATCGTGCTGGCGACGGTGAAGGGCGACGTCCACGACATCGGCAAAAACCTGGTAGAGATCATCCTGTCGAACAACGGCTACACGGTGGTCAACCTGGGCATCAAGGTGCCGCCGGAGGAACTGATCAAGGCTTTCAAGCAGCACAAGCCCGACGCCATCGGCCTCTCTGGACTGCTGGTGAAGAGCACGCAGCAGATGGTGATCACGGCCGGTGACTTGAAGGAGCACGGCATCAATGTGCCGCTGCTGGTGGGCGGCGCCGCGCTGTCCGACAAGTTTACCCGGACCAAGATCGCCCCGGCCTATACGTCACCCACGCTTTATGCCAAGGACGCCATGACGGGTCTGCGGTTGATGAATGAGTTGATGGACCCCACCACCAGCCAGGCCACGCGCGTCGCCTACACGTTTGAGGGCGGCGAGTTGAACTTCGAGGTGGAGCGCGTCGCGCCGGTGCCGCAATCGCTCGAACGGTCGAGCAAAGTGCGGGTGGACATCCCCGTGCCCGCCGCTCCGTATCTCGACCGGCGTTTGCGCGACGTCCCCAACCTCTCCGAAGTGTGGAGCTACATCAACCCGTTTATGCTCTACGGCAAGAACCTGGGCTTTAAGGGCAACTTCGAGAAGCGGTTCGCGGACCGTGACGAGAAGGCGCTGGAGCTCTATCACAACGTCGAGGAAGTCAAGAAGTGGGCGGCGACCTTCTTCAAGGTGAAGGCTGTCTGGCAGTTCTTTGAAGCGGAGCGCGACGGCAATGCCATCCACTTGTTCCGCCCGGGCGTTTCGACGCCGTTGACCACCTTCCAGTTCTCGCGGCAACCCAAGGCCGACGGCCTGTGCCTCTCAGACTACGTGCTGAACGCCCAGGAAGGCGTGCGCGACCACATTGCGGCGTTTGTGGTGAGCGTTGGCGGCGGCTTCCGTGAGTATGCGGAAGAGGCCAAGCAGAAGGGCGATTACTTCAACAGCGTCGCGCTGCTGGCGCTGGCGACGGAGACGGCGGAGGCGACGGCGGAATGGCTCCACCGGCGCATTCGGGAGGACTGGGGCTTCCCGGATTCCCCCGCGATGACGATGCAGGAACGCTGGACCTCCCGCTATCAAGGCAAGCGCTACAGCTTCGGCTACGGCGCCTGCCCCAACATGGAAGATCAGGTAAAGCTGTTCCAATTGCTGAACCCCGAAGAGATCGGCGTGACGCTGACCGAAGGCTTCATGATGGAGCCCGAAGCCAGCGTCAGCGCCCTGGTGTTCCACCACCCCGACGCCGCCTACTTCACGGCGGCCGATGTAGCGGAGCCGGTCGAGGCATAGACGAGGGCCGCCTCGGCAAACCGGCCGTCCGGCCTCAAGATGCGGAAACCCTCAGATCCTGCAGGCCTGACGGCGGCGGCTCCAGATCACCGTTGGCATCAATCGTTTGGGCGGTGTAGGGATAGGCGCCCGCCGGCGCCGCCTGGTAGATCTGATACGCACCCTCGCTGCTATAGATGGTGTGGATTGGATTGCCGTAGCCATCGACAAAGGGCGTCTGGCTGGGAAACACAATGGCCACATCCGCCGGGTTACCGTCCTTCACGCCCGCCCATGACACCCAGCTATTTCTGGGAATAGAACCAGTGGGCTGTTGCTGGAAGTAATAAGAATCGCCAGTCCGCGTGACGATAATGGTGTAATCGAGGCGCGGCGCTGCGACTAAGTTGGGGTCATACGCGATCAAGTCCGGGGACGAGGCCCGCAGCAGGGCCAGGCCGTAGCCACCGGTGCCCGTGGGTTCAATTTCAGGGTCCAGCACCGCCTGCACCCGCCCCCGGCGCAAGACGGTCACCGAGTACTTATACCGGGTCTCCAGAAACATCGCGGGCATCGCCATACTGGTGCGGATAAAGCTCAGTTTTTGGACCGGGAACGGGGAGAAGACCCGTTCGAAGCCGCGGCGGGGTTGAAAGTCAATCTGGACGGAGTAACTGGAGTCAAGATAGTCCGGCGGATCCGGAAGCGGCTGAGGATGGCGGTCCTCATTTAGCTCCCACACGACCGAAACGCCGGGCGGTACCGATGCCACATTCATTGGCACATTGGGCTTGTCGTAGTCGACCAGCCTGATCTTCTTAGTCACCGGATTGTAGAGAATCCGGATTGCGATGCAAGTAAAGACAGCCATGATGGCTGGTAGTGTATCACCGCCCGCAAACATATCACCGGCCAGAAGGCTTGCTATCCGGCGGCTGGGGCGCGATCCGGCGGTAAGCAGGGAGTTGGCGCACGGGAGCCAGGTCCGGGTCCTGCTCTGCTTCTTCGGCGGAATAGCCGCCGGCCAGGGCAATCTCCAGTTGGGCCAGCGCCGGCCGCAGATCACCCGCCAGCGCCAGCGCACGAGCGGCTTTGAACCGGACGTTGACATTACCGGGGGTGGCTTGAATGGCTGCGGTGGCGCTCGCCCGTGCTTCTGTCGCAAGCCCCGCCTTGCCTTGATAGACCGCCAGACTGCTGCGCATTTCGCCGTCGCCCGGGTTGATCGAGACCTGTGGCAGGGCAAGCTCGATCGCCTTACGGTAGACCTCGCGGGCCCGGGCTGCGTCACCCATTTTCATCAGTGCATCGCCCAGATTGCCGTAGCGATAGGCATTGGGTGGGGCCGCTTTTAGAGCGCTCTCATAGCTGGCCGCAGCTTCCTTAAAGCGGGACTGGAAAAAGTAGATTGTCCCCAGATCGGAGTACGCCTGCGGGGTGGGCGAAACCTGGATGGACTTCTGCAGAAACTGAATCGCCTGGTCGTAGCGCTTCAGGCGGTAGTAGCCGCTACCCAAGTTGCGGAAACCCAGCGCGTTTTCGGGAGCCAGCTCGGTCACCACCCGTAGCGGGTCCAGCGCCTCCTCGTAGCGCCCGCGGCGAGAGAGAAACGCGGCCAGGGCGGCGTGCGTGGGCCAATAGCCGGGCCGCAGGCTCGCCGCCTTGCGCAGGGTGGCTTCGGCCTCAGCAGGACGGCCCAGTGCCTCTTCCGTGGCCGCTTTCAGCCGCATCCCATCCACGCTCGCCGGGTTGATGGCCAGCACACGCTCCGCGGCTTGCAGCGCCGCTTCCTGCCGGCCCATCGCCTGACGAACCAGCCCCAGGGTCAATTGAGCTTGCAACAGCCCTTCATTGGACTCCACCGCCTTCGCCGCTTCCTGATCGGCCCGAGCCAGCCAGACCGCATCACTGGTCGACCGGAACTGTCGCAGGTAGGCGTCGGCCAACGTGGCCCGAGCCAGGGCAAAATCAGGGTCGCGCTGGACGGCGGTCTCCAAAAGACCAACCGCCCGCAGCAGGGCCCCCTGCCGCAGGTGACCTTCGGCCTCCAGATACGCGCGGCTGGCCTCGGCATCAGCACTGCCACCGGTGAAGACGAGGGCGCGGGACTTGGCGTCCAGCTGGAGCCGCAACAGCTCAATCGCCGCCCCGAGCACGCGATCCCGCAGACCTGCTTCCGGCGCCAGCGCCACGCGGCGGGAGCCCAGCACTCGCAGGTCACGCGCGTCAGAGAGGGTCAAGGCCAGCTCCGGCGTGCCACCCTGGGGATACACGGTGCCGCCCATCACCAGCGTGACGTTGAACGCCCGCCGCGCGTCGCGGACAGAGTGCACGTTGGCCGCCCGCACTTCGCTCGACGGCACGATCCAGTAACTTCCTTGCAGCTGCTGCATCTGGGCCAACCCCTCGACCAGCGTTTCTGAAAGGCCCCGCCACAGCGCCGCCTCAGTGGCCGTACCTTCACCCATTTCGATTGGCAGCACGGCCACCTGGCGCGCGGAAAAGGACACGGTCCACCAGGTTTGGATCAAGGGCACGCTCCACCAGAGGCCCACAGCAAGCGACAGCGCCGCCACCGCCAACAATCCGCGCCCCACGACGGTGGCGGGCAGCCGTAGCCGCCGCTGGCTCGCGACCGGAGGCACCACTTGGGTGAGCAGTTGCGTGCTCCATTCACTGGTCGGCTTACCGCCGAGCGCGGAGGCGATCGCGCTGGCGTGGGCGGGGCGCTGGGCGGGCTTCTTCGCCAGACACTGGTGGACCATGGTGCAGAACGCCGCAGGCAGATCCGGCCGTAGCGCCGCCAGAGGCTCCGGTTCCACTTCGCGGACGCGGTGCAGCACTGCGACCATCGATTCACCCTCAAACGGCCGGCGTCCGGCGGCCATGTGATAGAGAGTGGCGCCGAAGGAAAACAGATCCGACTGAATGTTGGCCGATTCGCCCAGCGTTTGTTCAGGCGCGATGTAGTGGTAAGTGCCCACCACCGCGCCTTCGGCCGTCAAGTCCGCGCTGTCGGAGGAGCTGGACAGGCCGAAGTCGGCCAGCTTGGCCACGCCCGTGTCACTGAACAGAACATTACCGGGCTTGATGTCGCGGTGGATGATGCCCGCCCGGTGGACTGCCTCAAGACCTTCGGCCAACTGCCGGCTGACGGCCAGCAACTCACCCCCCGGCATGCCGCCTTCCGGGATGCGCTGCAGCAGCGTGCCGCCGCTGAGGTATTCGCAAACCAGATAGTGATTTTCGCCCTCGGTGCCCGCATCGTGGATCACGGCCACATGCGGGTGATTCACCCGCGCCAGCAGCCGGGCTTCACGCTGAAATCGCTCCACGGCGGGCGAAGATCCGGGGCGCCGGGCCAGTAACTTGACGGCCACCACGCGGTCGAGCTTGGTGTCGAGCGCGCGATAGACCACGCCCATGCCACCCCGGCCCACTTCCGCCAACAGGCGATAGTGAGCCAGCTGGAACTCGGGCGAAGGACCAGGTGACATCGAAGCTTAGTATGCCTGAATCAGGCCGCAGTTGGCGGCAGCGTTGTTATTGCTGGATCGAGCGTCGCGCGCAACGCCCGCACTTCAGCCAGCACCCGCTGCGCCGCCGCTTCATCCTGCCCGGAGCAGCTGGATGCGCCAACCGCCACGGGCTGATCCTGGTCGCCCAGACCAGCGTCGCGGTATTGGCGGAGGCGCTCGGCAATCAGGTCGCGAACCGCTTCGGCATTGTCGACACCGCTAAAGTTCGCCAGGTGCGGATTCTGGCCGGGCGTCTGGTGTTGGCTACCGCCGGCGCTGCTGACAATCAGGTCCGCCAGCCCGAGAAGCTTCTGCAGCGGACCAGCGTGGATGCGCATGTTCTGGATGTTGGCGAACGTCATGGTGAGCTCTTCGACGCTCCAGATGCCGCTGCGGATGCGAAGGCTGCGGTCCGTGACAATGTACCAGCGAAGCTCATAGTTCAGGCGCACCGCGCAGTAACTGATTACGATGAAGGCCAGCGCGGACAGCTCCACCACTCCTTCCACACCCAGCCAGACAACCTTTGCCCACAGCGGCAGTCTCGCCATCACCGACTGCGTGGACTGGAACGTCACCACCGCGCCCAACACCACCAGTACTTGAGCGAAAGCCCACTTGAGCAACAAGAAGCGATAGTAATTGCGGCCCGCGCGAAAGATCCGGATCGAACCAGCCGACCCTTCCGGCGGTTGCGGCTCCGCCGGCACGCGCATCAGCTTGAGGACCACCGCCGGAAGCCCCCTACTCATGGCGGCGCTGCTCCAACAGCTGGCGAATGGCCCGCAACTCGCCCGCGATCTCATCCAGCACTGGCGCTAAACCAGAGGCCGGACTCGCTGGGGCGGCAGCGGGATGCTTCTCGTGCGCGCCGCGCATGCGGGAATAAAGGAAGTCCCGCATGGCTTCGTGATCGGTCAGGCCTTCCAGCGTCATCTCGGAGCCGGTGGCGCCACTGGCGGTCTGGATATCGATGCGCGCCAGGCCCAGCCAACGCTCGATCAAGTTCGACCGCAGATGGATGTCCTGGATACGGGCATAGTTCAGCAGGATCTCATTCCGGAAGAGAATGCCCCAGCTCTTACGGATGCCTTCCTCGGTGAACTGGTACCGCATCGTGTGATAGCGGAAATAGAGCACCACCAGCATCACCGGAAACGCCACCGTTGTGGCCAGCGCCTGAAGAACGTAGAGGCGCATCAACTGCGGCACCGGCCGGCAAATCTGCGCGATGTGGGCGGGAATGGGTGTCATGGCTAGGGCAGCGCGAACGCGATGTAACTGCCACCGGTCGGCGCTTTCGACTTACCGCCACCCGCACCGATCACGAGATACTGCTTGCCGTTCAACTGATACATCGCCGGCGTCGCGTTGCCTGCCGCGGGCAGCGTGTACTCCCACAGCAGCTTGCCAGATAGCTTGTCGAACGCCCGGATTTTCTTGTCGTGGTTGGTGGCGGCGATAAACAGCAGGCCGCTTTTGGTGACGATGCTGCCGCCGTAGTTCTCGGTGCCCGTGTCCTTGCGGCCTTGCGCGGCCAGTTCCGGAAACTCACCCAGCGGGATCTTCCAGGCGTAGTCGCCGGTATCGAGATTGATGGCCGACAGCGTCCCCCACGGCGGCGCGACACCGGGGTAGCCATTGGCGTCGAGGAACTTGTTGTACCCGTCAGTCGAGTACTTCAAGCCGCCGATGGCCGCATTGCGCACCAGCGCGTCTTCCCCGCCCTTCAGCCACGCGGTCAAACCCTTGACGGCGTCCTCCCCCAACTGCGCGTAGCCCGGCATGCGGCCCGCGCCGGTGCTGATCAGCTTCTCGACCTCAGCCGCGGGTCGCGTCACTTTCTCGAGCGACGGAAACTCGGGCGGCGTGCCCTTGCGGTCCGCCCGGTGGCAGCCCGCGCACTGCGACGCGTAGACTTCACTGGCCAGCGCAATCCCGCGCGCCTTGGGCCGTGGCACCAGCCGCAGCACCCAGGGCATCTCATTGGCATTGACGTAGAGCAGCCGCGTTTCCGGGTCGAAGCTGGCGCCGCCCCATTCGCCGCCGCCATCAAAGCCCGGGAAGATCACCGTGCCTTCGAGCGACGGTGGAATCCACTGGCCGTTGGAGCGGACCTTGCTGAGCTTCTCTTTAAGGGCCGGGTCCGGCACCATGTCCGCCGTAAGCCGCTGGCGGGCGAACGCCTCGGGCTTCACGGGCAGCACCTGCTTGGCCGCCGTCACTTCGCCATCGACGTCGCTGGGCGGCACGTCGCGCTCGGCGAGTGGGAACAGGCTCTCGCCGGTCTCCCGATTGAACAGGAACAGATGGCCGGACTTGGTGATCTGGGCCACCGCATCCACCGGTTTGCCATTGCGCCGCACGGTCACCAGGCTCGGAGCCGTGGGCAGGTCTCGATCCCAGACATCATGCTTCACAAACTGGAAATGCCAGCGCCGCTTGCCGGTCTTGGCGTCGAGCGCGAGCAGTGTGTTGGCGAACAGATTATCGCCCTTGCGGTTCGCTCCATAGAAGTCAAACGCGGCCGACCCGGTGGGCACATAGACGATGCCGCGCTTGACATCCAGCGCCATGCCCGCCCAGTTGTTCGCCCCACCCAACAGCTTCCAACTATCAGCGGGCCAGGTGTCGTGGCCCACTTCGCCGGGATGCGGAATGGTGTGGAAGCTCCAGGCGATCTTGCCGGTCTTTAGATCGTAGGCGCGAATGTCGCCGGGCGAAGAGGGCAGATCTTCACTGGTCAGATGGCCGGTGATCAACAGGTCCTGATAGATGACGCCGGGCGTGGTGGCGTTGACGGTCAGCCGCTCCGGGTCGCGGCCCAGGCCTTCCTTCAAGTTGAGGCGGCCCACTTCCTGGCCGGTCTTGGCGTCCAGGCGAATGATCCAATGCTCAAAGCCAAACAGCACCTGTCCGCGCCAGTACATCACCCCGCGATTGCGGCGCTTGAACGGCTTCGCCCCGGGCTTGTTGGGATCGAATGCCCACTTCTGCGCGCCCGTCGCGGCATCAAGCGCGACCACGCGCAGCTTGGGCGTCGTGGCGAACATCACGCCATCGACGATGATCGGGTTGCACTGCTGCTCAGAGCCTTCAAACTCATCGCCCGAATCAAACCGCCACGCCACCTTCAGTTGCGCCACGTTAGCCGGCGTGATCTGCGTCAGCGTGGAGTACTTGATGTTCTCGGGCCCGCCATGATAGCTGGGCCACGCTTGGGCCAGCAGAGTTAAAGCTAGTAAGTCCACGGTCCCCCCGGAGTTAACGGCTGCGCCTGGGTCAAGGGCAGGTCATCTAGGATGATCGATTCGCCCGAATCCAAGTGCAGTTCAAACGAGCCCTGCCCCGACCACGTGATGTGCATCACGATTATTGTGGCAGAACGCCCTGCGGTAGAGAGCGCCTAGCCCTTGGCCTTCTTGAAGACGCGCGTCAGACCACGGATGGCCCGGTCGACGTCTTTTTCGGTGAGGATGTAGGGCGGCAGGAAACGGACCACGGTGTCGTGCGTGACGTTGAACAGCAGCCCTTCCGCCATGCCGTCAGTGACGAACTGCTTGCACGGGAAGTCGATCTCGACACCAATCATCAGGCCTTCGCCGCGGACTTCTTTGATGAAGCTGAACTTGTGGCGTAGCTCCCACAGCTGGGTGCGGAAGTACGCGCCAACGCGGTTGATGGAGGGCATCAGTTCATCCAACACGTCGTAGAATTCGAGCGCGACGCGGGTGGTGAGCGGACCGCCGCCGTAGGTCGTCCCATGCATCCCAGGGGCGATGCCTTTCGCGGCCCGCTCCGTTGCCACGACCGCGCCCAACGGTAAGCCGCAAGCGATGGGCTTGGCGACGGTCATGACATCGGGCAGGATCACCGGGTTGAACAGCTGATACGAGTAATACCGGCCGGGGCGGCCCACGCTGCACTGGATGCCATCCAGCACAAACAACGCGTCGTGCTTATCCGCCAGCGCCCGCACCTTGCGCAGGAACGACTCGCTGACCGACAGGATGCCGCCTTCGCCCTGGATGCCTTCGACGATAATAGCCGCCGTGCGATCGCTGACCACGGCTTCAAGCGCGGCTTCGTCGTTGCGGTCGATGAAGTGGACGCCGGGGAGCAGCGGCTCAAACGGCTCACGATACTTGGGCTGGCCCGTGATCGAGAGGGCGCCAAAGGTGCGGCCGTGGAACGAGTTATTCAGCGCCACAAACTCGAACTTATCCGGTGAGATCTGCCGCCCGCGGCCGCGCGCCATCTTCAAGGCGCCTTCGATGGCTTCCGTGCCGGAGTTGCAGTAGAAGACGCGATCGAGGCCCGAGGTCTCAACAATGCGCTGGGCCAGCTTGCCTTGGTAGGCGTGATAGTAGAGGTTCGAGGTGTGGATCAGGCGCGAGGCCTGGTCCCTGATAACGCGGGTGATGCGCGGGTGGTTGTGCCCCAGGGCGTTGACGCCGATGCCGGCCAGCAGGTCCAGGTAGCGCTTGCCGGAGGTGTCCCACAGCCAGCAGCCCTTTCCACGCGCCAGCTCCAGCGGGTAGCGGGCGTAGTTCTGCAGCAGGTATTTCTGTTCGAGTTCCTGGGTCGTGAGTTCCGCCGTGCCGGCGGGAGCAGTGAGAGACATGAATGGTGGACCGTTAAACCTTTGACTGTAGCTGAATCTGCGGAACCGCGGCCAAGGCCGCATCGGGCAACTGCGGGAGACGTCACGCCCCTGCCCCGATCAGGGCGGCCGTGTCAGTCTTCTAAAGATAGACTCAGGCCGCTGGCCGCGGCTCCGCTATCGCACTGCGCTTGGGGATGCGCTGTATGGACTTTCCGTTTTCTCGGCGAGCAAGGTCGAGTTCATAGGCGCTCTGAAGATTCATCCAAAAATCGGCGGACATCCCGAAGTACTGGCCCAGGCGCAGGGCCGTGTCAGCTGTCAGATTTCGCTTGCCCGCGAGGATCTGGTAGAGCCGGTTTGAAGGCACCTCGAGAACATCAGCGAGCTTCTTGGGAGAGAGGCCGATCGCTTCAAGCTCGTCGGCGAGGACTTCTCCCGGATGAATTGGTGTGCGTTCCATGGTGTCTCCCTTCGCTTAGTGGTAATCAACTATTTCAACATTCATTGGGCCCGGCGCGTTGTTCGGCCACTCAAAACACAGGCGCCACTGGTCGTTGATCCGAATCGAATACTGCCCCCTCCGGCTTCCCTTCAGGGCTTCCAGATGGTTGGAGTTGAGCGCGGCCAGGTCGGCGAGTGATGTCGCAGCGTCCAAAACCCGGAGCCGCTTTTCGCCTTGCCTTCGGAAGGACTCCCATTTTCGGATCGTCTTGCCAGAAGCAAAGCTCTCCGTATGCCGATCACGGTACCCCCTGATCATCCATATCTATATACCATGTAGACGTTAGACGTCAAACGTACAGATCCCCAGCTTGATCCTGCCCACCCGGGGGGGGACAGCGGAGGTGAGGCGGCGGGCTACTGGAGATAGCCCAGCTCGCGGAGCCCGTTGCGCGGTTGCTCGGCATCGAAGATGGCAAAGGCCGCTTTCTGGCGCCCATTTTCAAGCGCCACGCCATACGGCGGGTCGCCATGCGGGAAGGTCTTCTTCAGCAGGTCCAGGTCGTTCGATACCCCGGCCTTGAACTTCGTCGTTTCCAAAAAGCCTTGCGCGAACTGCGGCACACGCGTCGGGATCGCGACCAGGCGGGTATCGCCCCAATTGTGTGTGGAAAGCTGCTGCGCGGCCTGGAAGCAGTGCGAACATTCCGGGTCAAAGAAGTAGAGGAAGACTTTGCCTTGCGTCAGCGAGTACGGCTGGCCGTTGACGGTGATGGTCTCGGGCGCCTTAGTACCGGTGTTGCGCGAGGCCGCCACGCCATAGGACGCTCCAGCAAACACGGCCACCACACCCAGCACCAGGGCGGCGCCCTTTAAGCCTTCGCTCTTGCGCGCCCACCAACCAGCCAGACCGGCCGCAGCCAGCATGGCAGCGTCGCCCCAGAAAAAGCCCGGCCCGATCGAACGCTTCAGCCACGGAAAGCAGCTGCAATCCGCACCGGTCAACGCCGTGTAGTTGATGCCGACATAGGCCATAAAGGCGAGCAGCATCAGCGCGGTCAACCACGCCCCCCAGCGGCGGAACCGCGGGACCAGCAGCAGCACGGCGGAGAAAGTCTCCCCGATGCCCAGCGCCAGCGTAAACGGCAAAGCCAGCGGACCCGGCACTTTCATCTGCGTCAGTTTGGCCGACCAGTCGATCGGGTCCGTGATCTTCCACACTCCGGCCGAGGCAAACAGCACGGCCAATAAAATCGCGCACGCCGTCGCCGCGACCGTCTTCCACGCCGGCATGTCGAGCGCAGCGGGCTGGCTCGGATATGCCATACTTTCCTGCATGTTATCCATTGTATTCTTGCTGACCACCGCCGCGGGATTCGCCCAGACAGCGGACCTGGTTGTTGAGAACGCCCAAGTTTATACCGTAGACGCAGCAAAGCCCAAAGCGTCAGCTTTTGCCGTTAAAGATGGCAAGTTTATCGCAGTCGGCACCGACGTGAAAAAGCACATCGGGCCCAAGACCCGCAAGATCGACGCGCAAGGCGCCGCCATCATCCCCGGCCTGATTGATTCTCACGTCCACATGCGAGGCTTGGGCGACATGCTGGAGACGATGGACCTGCGCGGCGTTTCGTCCATTGAAGAGGTCGCACGCCGGGTGAAAGAGAAGGCGGCGACGCTACCCAAAGGAACCTGGATCCGCGGCCGCAACTGGGATCAGACTAACTGGGGCGGTAAGTTCCCGGTCGCGGCTGACCTCGACAAAGTAGCAACCGAGCATCCGGTCTATCTGACCCGCGTCGACGGCCACGCCGGCTGGGGCAACTCCCTGGCGCTCGCGGCCGGTGGCGTCACCAAGGCGTCGGAAGATCCCAAGGGCGGCCAGATCATCCGCGACGCCGCGGGCAACCCCACGGGCATTCTGGTGGATCGCGCGCAGGCGATGGTGGCTCGCAAGATTCCAGGGTTGACCGACGACCAAGTGGAAGCCCGGCTGAAGCGCGCGGCCGAAGAGTGCGCGCGCTTAGGCATGACCAGCGTCCACGATGCGGGCGCCGGCCGGCAGGAGCTGGAAGCGTACCGCCGCCTGATCGCCAAAGGTCAGCTGCCGGTCCGGATCTACATGATGATCGGCGGCGCAGGCGAGCTGTGGGAGGAGTATCTGAAGAAGGGCCCCGAGATTGGCGACAAGCTGACCGTGCGGTGCATCAAGCTGGTGGCCGACGGCGCCATGGGCTCCCGCGGCGCGGCCTTCTTCCAGCCGTACTCGGACGACAAACAAAACTCCGGCCTGCTGATCCTGCAAAAGGAGTACATCCGCGATGTCGCGAAGGATGCGGTGGCCAAGGGCTTCCAAGTGGCCACGCACGCCATCGGCGACAAGGCCAACCGGACCGCGCTGGACGCCTATGGCGAAGCGCTCCAGGGCAAGAAGGACCGCCGCTTCCGCATTGAGCATGCGCAGGTGGTCTCCCTGCCCGACTTCAAGCTCTATGCGGACTTCGCGGTGATCGCTTCACTGCAATCGACGCACGCCACCAGCGACATGCGCTGGGCTGTCGACCGCCTGGGCCCGGACCGCCTGCTGGGTGCCTGGGCTCCGCGCCGCTTCCTGAATGCAGGCGTGAAGATCGCCAACGGCTCCGACTTCCCGGTGGAAGACCCCAACCCCTTCTGGGGCCTCTATTCCGCCATCACGCGCCAGGACCACTTGGGCAACCCGCCCGGCGGCTTCATGCCGAGCGAAAAGCTCTCGCGCGTGGAGACGCTGAAGAGCTGGACCTTCGACGGCGCGTATGCGGCGTTTGAAGAAGACAAGAAAGGCTCCATCACGCCGGGCAAAGTGGCGGACTTTTTGGTGCTCACCAAAGACGTCATGACGATCCCCGAGAAGGAGATCCTCACGACACTGCCGAAGATGACGGTGCTGGGGGGTGAGGTGGTGTTCGAGAAGAAGTAGGGCTCAGACTTTCCGGTGAGCGCGCCCGCTTGCATGGGCTCGGGAACGCTATTTGGCTGTCTGCGAGCGACGAGGCAGCATCACGAAGGGCACCCCGTTGTCCGAGGCCAGCGGCAACGGAGCTCGAACCGGTGCACCTTTGGCGAACCGAAGCCTCGCTTTCAACGTACCTCGCTGCGGAAGCGAATTGACCAGAGCTCCGGCCGCGTCCGACATCGCCATCTGGATTGAGCCCTTGCGACGGATGAGGACTTCCTGTCCGGGCTGCAAAAGCTTGATGCTGTTTCTTACTTGTTTCGATCCCCATACCGACTCGGTCCGTATACTCAAGTCGTCGCCAGGTCCAGCCCATACCAGGGTCAGGAAGACGGACAAATCGATGGGACGGGGCGTTTCGCCGTCGTCAGGTTCGCCCGACCAGGGGAACTCAATTGCCTTGGGGCCGGTGTTCTTGATCGCTAGGACGTAGCCAATCTCCGCGCCGTAGGTGGCCTCGGTGGCCGTGACATCTTGGAGTGTCAGTGACAACGGGAGCTGCTCAGGCACTATCCCGGACCCGCCGACCCCTACGCCAGAACCTCGGCCGATTCCACCGGGGTAATGTGCTTCTCGCACCTTCGTTAAGTCGAGGACGGCTTGCTGAGCATGAGACACTCCGCAAACGAGTAGAACAACGGGAAAGATAGATAGCTTGACCTGCATGGCCATTTGGGTAGCCTACGGCACCTTGACGCTCACCGGGTTCGATAGTACCGGTGAAGACGTCTCCTGTATGAATAAGTCAGGCCTCGTATCTTCGTACGTCCAAATGAAGATCATCATTTGGACGGTGACTGCCAGTTCAGCGCCCACCCTTCCCGCTGGCCACAACGACGGGGTATGTATGGGGACACGCACGGCGATGCTGTCGCCAGGCGCAACAGCAACTTCAGGCTGTCCGTCGCTAGCGACAAGTGAATCAACCACAATCTCGTCGCCGTATCCTGGCCTGGCCCCGGGCACTTTGGCCTTGAACACAAGTTGCCGCCTCGCTGTCTTTCCGCTCAAGAGTACCTCCGTATCGCGTCCGGCGGGGACCCGATAGGGGCGCGGGCCGATATTCGTCACGATCATTTCCGCCACCCACCGGTCCTCCCGATCTGGTGTGACGGAGCGCAACTCAATCGCCAGCGGGGGAGGCTGGGGCGGCGGCGGCAGCGGACGATTGTATATCCCTCCGCCCCTGCCACCGACGGCGTGTGGCCTGCCACGCATAGGTTCACGCACTAAGTCTATTGAGTGTACGATCTTGCCCAAAGCGACACTGGATAACAGGATGTTGATAATGAACAATCGTGACATGTTGTTCTCTCCTCACGGGCAAGAAAGTGGGGCCCGTCTTCCCGCGTCCCGAGGCTCTATTTGGCTGTCTGCAAGCGACGAGGCAGCATCACGAAGGGCACACCGTTGTCCGAGGCCAGCGGCAACGGAGCTCGAACCGGTGCACCTTTGGCGAACCGAAGCCTCGCTTTCAACGTACCTCGCTGCGGAAGCGAATT
>JAPKYZ010000084.1 GCA_026394055.1 Acidobacteriota bacterium | reverse complement strand
CCGGCGCCGGGCGATGGCGATCGCAGCTCGAACGCTGGCCGACAATGGCCCTGAAGTGCGAGGCGCAACGATGTTCGTTCTCTCCACCGTGCCGGGCAACGATACGGTGGCGCTGTTGAAAGGCGCCCGTGCCGCCATCCTGAATGGCCAGGTAAAGCGTGACCGGGCCGAGTTGCATCGAATCGAGGCGGCGCTGCGCAAGCTGGGGCAATGAAGCTGGCACAGTGAGGCTGAGGGGCACCCGCATGCGGAGCCAGGGCAAGTGCCCCCTCAGCACCTCAGCTACGCCGGCCGGCTGCGTCCGTCCGCCTGATAACGGGCAAGCAGCGCCGTCAACCGCGCTACCACCGCGGGCTGCGCCGCGTAGAAATTGCGCTGCTCGGCCGGGTCATCTTTTAGGTTGAACAGCTCGCCCGCGGGCTCACCCGGCGTTGGCGTTACCTCAACGGGAGGCGTGAAGCCACCGGAGCCGAGGCCCACATGCAGCTTCCAGTCACCATCCCGGATCACGAAATGGCCGTTGGCGGAATGATGGACGATCGCCGTCCGTTTCCCCGTCTTGCCTTCCAGCGCTGGCAGCATCGAGAAGCTGTCCTCACCGGCGCCGGCGGGCAAGGCCGTGCCCGTGATGTCGGCCGCGGTCGCCATCAGGTCGGTCAAGCAGGTGAGGGCGTTCGAGGTAGTCCCCGCCTTGATGTGCCCCGGCCAGCGAGCCATGAAGGGAATGCGGTGGCCACCGTCATAGACGTCCGCCTTCTGCCCGCGCAGCGCGCCATTGGAGCGGTGGCCCCATTCGGCAATCTCGTCCGGCAGCCAGTGCGCGCCATTGTCACTGGTGACCACCACCAGCGTGTTGCTCGCCAGCTTCTTGTCGTCCAGCGCCCCCAACACCTGCCCAATCGCATCATCCACCATGGCCGCAAAGTCGCCATAGGGACCAGCGCCGGAGCGGCCCTTGAACTTGTCCGACGGCAGCCACGGCGTATGCGGCCCCGTCAGCGGCAAGTAGAGAAAGAAGGGCTGTGGCGGAGGTTGACGGATAAACTCCACCGCTTTGCGCGTCAGCGCCGGCAACACGTCGGCATGCTTGAAGCTGGGGGCCATGCGCCCTTCACGCCAATAGATGCCGCGCTTTTGGCGGATACCGGCCACTTGCCCGGTGGGCGGCTCGACGGCGCGGTTGTTCTCAAAGTAGAGGTACGGCTCCATGTCGAGCGAGGCGGGGATGCCGAAGTACGAGTCAAACCCAAAGTCGAGCGGTGAGGGCTTCAGCGGCTGGTTGTAGTTGGTTTCCGCTTCGGTGCCCAGCCCCAAGTGCCACTTCCCCACCCCGGCCGTACGGTACCCCTGCGCCTTCAGCATCGATGCCACGGTCATCCGGCCGGGCTCAATCAAGCTGGGTGACTTGCCATCGAGCACACCCTTTTTCAATCTCGACCGCCAGCAGTAGCGCCCGGTCAAAATGCCGTAGCGAGTGGGCGTGCAGACCGACGAAGGCGAGTGCGCGTCAGTGAACCGCACGCCCTGCGCGGCAAACCGGTCGACATGGGGCGTGGGGATCTTCGATTCCGGGTTGTAGCAACGCAAGTCGCCATAGCCCAGGTCGTCACACAAGATGTAGACAATATTGGGCTTCGCCGGAGCAGCCGTCGCCACCAGAGGCGCGGCAGCGGTGGCCAGAAAGGAGCGGCGCGAAAGAGCAGACATTGCTCAACATCGTATCTTGCCCGAGTGTCGCGCGGGCCGACCCGTGCTCCGATACTTCCAAGCCTCCGCACGACGATTCGGTCCGGAGGTTGCGAGTAAGATGGCGGCAGGCTGTCTAGACTATCTTCCGCCACAGTTTGAGCGCGACCAACAGGAAGGCCGAACCGGTCAAGCTAAAGGTGGCAGGCTCCGGAGTCTCGCAGATTCCGCCGGGACAGATGTGCCGCCCTTCAATGGTAACCGCGTAGACCGCCGGGTCGGCCCAGACATCGATGAAGAAGTCATCATAATGCCCATCATGTGGCGCACCCAGTAGCTCGAGATGCGTGGGACCGCGAAGGTCGTTGTTGAGATCAAAGGTAAACAGCGTTCCCGGATTAGGGCCCACTTCCGGATGCTTGTTGTGCTGCAGGGTTCCCTTGAAATTGATGATCTCCCCAAGCCCCAGTTTCCTCACGGTAAGGTGCAGATCCCAATACCCGCCAGGAGTCGGCGCGTAGTCAGTAGTTTCTGGACTTCCATGATCACCAGTAATGGTCGCCACAACGTGAAAGGCATCATCCCAAGCGAACGTGGTGATCGGACCGCTCCATACGGGAGCGGCGGCAGCGAGGAGACAAGCCGGCAATAGCTTTGTCATGACTGAGCGAAAAACGGACATATACTATCTCCTTTTACTTGACCACAGAGATCTATATCACGGTCAGAAAATAACACGGTATTATTTTCGTGTCAATGCTATCAATGCTTCGTTCTATCTCATACCGCTACGTCATGCATGAAGCTCATCAGGGCGATCCAGTTACGACCGGCGAGACGAGAAGCTAAGTTTGCTTTGCCGTGATCACAGGGACATTACCGTCCCTTGTTAGAAGCCCATGTACCTAACCGAGGTCAGAGACGTTTGGCTTCCCGGCCAAGCGGACGGCGGCTGCGGAGCCGATGGCGACGCGAAGATGCCCGATTGACGGACAGGCCCGAAATACCCTATTGTCTATAGACATGGATGTCAATACGAAAACCCGGCGATTTCCACCTGCTCTCTGGCTCTTCCTGATCCCCACAATCCTCCTTTGTCAGACCGGTAGCGGCAGCTTTACCGGCACCATCACGGACCAATCCTCCGCGCCGATTCCGGCGGTTGGCGTCGTCGTGGCGAACGAGGAAACCGGAATCAGGGTGGAGACACTGACGGACGATGGCGGCCGCTATCGCGTGGGGTCGCTGGGGCCGGGGAACTACCGGATTGAGGCGGCGAAGGCGGGCTTTGAGAAGCTCACCCGTCGCGGATTGGTGTTGACCACCGGACAAACCGTGGCGGTCGACGTCATCCTGAAGGTAGGCGAGGTGGGGGAGATCGTGACCGTCACCGAAGCAAGTCCGCTGACGGAGACGCAGTCGCAGAGCGTCGGCCAGCTGGTGAATCGACGGATGGTGGCCGGGTTGCCGATGCCGAACCGGGCGGCGACGGCGCTGGTGGCGCTGGCGCCGGGTGTCGTGATGATCGACCCGGGGCAAGGTGCGGAGAACTACCCGGTGTTCAGCGTCGCGGGCGGCCGCGGGCGGAACCAGCACTTTTCGCTTGACGGCGGCAACGCCACCAACGCCAGCGGCCTCACCCGCCCCCAGCAGATGACCAGCCTCCCCATGGACGCCATGCAGGAGTTCCGCGTGATCACCAATAACTACTCCGCGGAGTATGGGCATTCGGCCGGCGGCGTGATCACGCTCACCACCCGGTCCGGCACCAACCAGTTGCACGGCAGCGTGTTTGAGTTTCTGCGCAACAGCGCGCTCGACGCCCGGAACTTCTTTGCCGTCCAGCGTCCGCCCTTGCGTCTGAACCAGTACGGCTTCGCCCTGGGCGGCCCCATCCGGCGCGACAAGACGCACTTTTTCGCCTCCTGGGAAGGCACGCAGCAGGTGTCGAGCGTCACCCCGTTGCAGACCGTGCCGACGCTGGCCGAACGCCAGGGCGACTTCTCCGGGCTCCGCAGCACCTCCGGTTCGCCGATCTTGATCTATGACCCGGCCACCACGGTCGGCCGCGATCGCCAGCCCTTTCCCAACAACCGCATCCCCGCCGCCCGGTTTGACCCGGTCTCCCAGGCCGCGCTCAGCTACTGGCCGTCGCCCAACCGGAGCGGCACGCTGACCGGCGCGAACAACTTTTCCGCCAACGCCAACTCGGTGCTCGCGCGCAACATCCTGGTCACCAAGCTCGACCACCAGTGGCGGACCAACCACCATTTCGCCGCCCGCTACTACTTGAACGACGCCAATATCGAAAACCAGGGCTCATTTGGAACACCCGTGTCGGACCCGAACGCCAACACCAACGACGTCCGCGTGCAGAGCCTGCTAGGCAGCTACACGCGCATCTTCCGGCCGACGCTGGTGAACGATTTGAAGGTCAGCTTCTTCCAGCGCAAGTTCATCGATCAACGCTATGGAGCGGATGAGGATTTCGCGGGCAAGATCGGCCTGCGCGGCGTCAGCAAAGCGGCGTTTCCGAACATCGCGATTCCGGGTTACGTGGCCCTCAGTGCCCCGCCCGGCCGCAATCAGACGCCCATTCGCGATACCCAAATCCTGGAGTCGCTCTCGTGGTTCCGCGGCAGCCATTCGGTGAAGTTCGGCTTTGAGTACCGGCGCGCGGGCAACAGTGAGGTCCGGGACCGTGGCTCCTCCGGCATCTTCCAGTTTGTGCCGCAGTACACCAGTCTGCCGGGCACCGCAGGCACCGGCGACGGCTTGGCCACCTTTCTGATCGGCGGCGTGAACACGGCCAACATCCAGATCTCTGACCGCATCAGCACGCGCGCGTACTATCTCGCCGGGTATGTCCAGGATGACTGGCGCCTCACCACCCGCTTGACCGTCAACCTCGGCCTTCGTTGGGAGACCGAGCTGCCCCGCCGCGCCATTGGCGACACGCAGAACTCGTTTGACCCGGCGCGCCTGAATCCGGTTTCCGGGACACCCGGCGTCGTCACGTTCTCCGGCCGCAACGGAGTTCCCCGCAACGCCTTCCGGACCGATTGGAACAACTTCGGCCCGCGCGTGGGCCTGGCGTACCGGCTGCCCTTCAAGCGGGAGACGGTAATTCGGGCTGGCGCGGGCGCATTCTTTGGGTCCACCGTCAGCAACACGATTGGCGATGTGGCCTCGACGGGCTTTTCCACCTCGGCCAGCCTGGTGGTGCCGCAGGCGGAGTTTCTCACGGCCATGGAGCTGCGCAATGGATTCCCCACGGTCACCCGTCCGCCGCTGAACGACGGGTTCGGGGCGGTGGCCCCGGGACAGCGGCCGGTCTTGTCAGTGGGCTATTTCAACCCCGGGCAGGTGGCGCCGACGGCCTACCAGTACAACTTCAACTTACAGCGCGAGGTGATGGCGGAGACGGTGGTGGAGGTGGGCTACATGGCGAACGTCAGCCATAACCTGACCGCCAATGATCTGACGTTGAACCAAGTGGCACCGGGCTTGATGGGCGCGGGCGACGCGCAGGCCCGGCGGCCGTTCCCCCAGTTCTCCAACGTCACTTGGCTTAACCCATCGATCGGTAACTCCACTTACCACAGCGGCTATGTGCGCCTGGAACGCCGCTTCCGGCGCGGCGTCTCGGTGCTGGCGCACTATACGTTCTCGAAGTTCCTGGATGACGTCGCCGGGGCGGACGAATATGGTGATCCAGGTAGCTACATGGATGCCTACAACCGCCGCCTCGACAAGTCGCTGGCTGGTTCCGATGTGCCGCACCGCGTGGTGCTGACCGGCCTTTATCAAGCGCCGTCGTTCCGCACGCATCGCCTGCTGAGCTGGGTGGCCGGCGGCTGGCAGGTGGGCGTGCTGGCGACCTTCCAGAGCGGCCCGCCCTTCACCATCGTCACGGCCGCCAACACCACCAACGCCTTCACCGCTGGATCGTTGCGGCCCAATCTGTTGCGCAACCCCCAGCTTGATGCCAGCCAGCAGACCCTTGCCCGCTGGTTCGATACGGGCGCCTTCGCCACGCCCGCACCCTTCACCTTCGGCAATTCGCCGCGGTCCGGCCTGCGCGGAGATGGCTCCCAGACGGTGGATGCGACACTGTCGAAGACGTTCGCCGTGACGGAGCGCTACTCGTTTGACCTACGCGGCGAGTTCTACAATCTGCTGAACCACGCCAACTTTGAGCTGCCCGGGCACGTGCTGGGCGCGGCCAATTTTGGCACGGTGCTGAGCGCGCGGCCCTCCCGAGCCATTCAACTGGGCGCGCGCGTCAGCTTCTGACCCGTGCGATCCGCGCCGCCGTCGCGGAAGGTCCACCGCGATGCCTATTGCGCCCTCAGCCAGTGGGCCCGAAGCTCCGTGTTGAACGCGGCCCAACGTTCCTCGGGAAAGAAGATTCGCGCGCCTTCGAACTCGACTCGATTCTTCGTCCCGGGTATCGTCGCGGCCAGCCATTGCGACCACTTCACATCGAAGTAGATATCGTCCGTCCCCCAAACGATCAAGGTGGGAGCCGTCAGCGTCTTTAGCTTCGCCTCGATGGCGAGTGTGTGCTTGTTATCAAACGCCGCCAGGAAGTTTTCGAGATGCTTGGTGTGTTGGCCGGTTCGGACAAATGGGCCGAGATAGGTGTCGATCAGTTCGTCGGTTACTTGCTGAGGATCCTCGTAGGCGGGCCCGAGCGCTCCGGGTGACCGGTAGATACTCTTGTCCGCCAGGATCGCCTCCAGCGTTCCGCGCAGGCCCCCGCCCGCCGACATCGCCAGGAACGGCTTGAATGCTTCCGGCGGCCAGTTATCATGGGCATCGCAATTGGTGAGCGTCAGACTACGCACGCGTGCCGGATAAGTCGCCGCGAAGATCTGGCAGATACCACCGCCGCTGTCGTTGCCCACCAAGTCCACCTGCTCGATGTTTAAGGCATCAAGAAACTGGCGCAGCATCTCAGCGTTGGCCGTTACGGAAACGTCTTGCCCGGCGGCGATCTCCGTATCACCGTGTGCCAGCAAATCCGGGGCAATGCAGCGCCGCATGTCCGATAGGTGACTCAACTGGTGCCGCCATAAGTGGCCGTTCAACAACACCCCATGGACGAACAGCGCCACGGGGCCGCTGCCCGCCTCGCGATAAGATACTTTTCCTGATGGAACAACGACGCTATGTTTCAGGATTGTGGTCGCGTCCATCTAACTGTTCCTCTTGGTGGAGGCGCCGGACGCCGACGCATGAGACTCTTTCAACTTCTCTGAGCATTCTTCGCAGCAGACTTCCACCGTCTTGCCGCCGATAGCCACGGTGATGGGGTCTCCATCAATGGCGCAGTCACACGCAGCACATGTCTTGGGCATGATTCTGATCTCCTTGTGGTGCCCAGATGCCGGGCACATTCCAATGGTTCCATTGGGAGGCGGCCGGTCGCTATCAAAATCTTTAGCGTTGTGAGCTCGGGCTCACCGCAAGTCGACCGAGCGCTGAAACTCCGCCGGGGTTCGGCCGTAGGCCTGTTTAAAGGCCGCACTAAAGTGGCTGTGGCTTGAGAAGCCCAGGTCGGCGCCCAACGCGGTGAGGTCATCGTATTGCGACAGGAGGCTCAACGCCCGCGCCAACCTCAGCCGCAGTTGGTACCGGTAAAGGGGCATGCCTTCCACTTGCTGGAAGACGGCCGTCAAATAGACCGGCGATACGCGAACCTCCGCGGCAATATCCGCCAGATTCCAGCGCCGCTCTAAGTCGGAACTGAGCACTAACTTGGCCCGGTCGACTAACTTCTGGTGGCCAACACTACCCTGAGCGATATGCGATGTCTTTTCACCCATCGCTCTGCGGACCAACGTCAGACCCAACGTTTCTGCTTCCAGGGTCTCCGCCGCACTCGAGTTCAAGCTATGCCGCAGCAATGCGACCAACGCCTGGGTGCGCGCGTCGACACGTAGGCGTTGTTTGTTGAAGGCCAGCGGAGCGTGGCTGCGCAGATGGTCCTTGGGGATCAGCTCAGCCAAGAAGGGCTCCGCGACCGTCAGCACCAGGCTGGCGTCGCCGCCTTCAACGGGATGACTGACGCAGTACGGCTCCAATCGGTTAATGAAGATGACCTGGTTGGCTTCGGCGACCGCATCCTCGCCGCGCGCATGGCGCACAAAGACGCCGCGGTACGGAAATGCGAGTTGCGTGGATGGCGCCTGTTCTTCAGCGCTCTTGTGCCGGCACTCCCCTGAGCAGAGGACGTCGTCGATCGAGAGGGTCCCCGTTCTCAAGAGTGTACAGATGGATAGATCGCGCTGCGGGCCGATGAGAACCGCCCTCCTTGCCTCTTAAGTTTCTCAAGACGCCCTTGCCGCGTCTACCCGGACGGCGCGTTCCTGCCCTGCCAACCAGTGGCCCTGGTTGACGCCAAAAAGAAACGCCGGAGGGCCCGTTTTCTGGGTCTCCGGCGATGTTGGCCTATTGGGTTGTGAAAAACATTCGGATGGTGGCCAGGGAGGGAGTTGAACCCCCGACACGCGGATTTTCAGTCCGCTGCTCTACCAACTGAGCTACCTGGCCGCGAAGACCAGTTTACCAGAATGAGAGCGAACTGCAAAACTCGCCCACCCCCGGGAAACCCCACCCGGCTGGGAATCGTCGTACTATGCAATCGTGATCTCCTGGCGCACACTCCTGCAACCCCGCCGCAACTGGATCGTTTGGACGGCCGCGATGGCCGTGGGGTGGAGTTTGGTGGCTTGGGCGCAGAATCCGCCGAAGCCGGAGGCCGATGATCCAGGCCCACCGGTGCTCAAGCGTGGTGGCAACGCGCCGCGAAAGGCGCCGCCTCCGGGTCCGGACCTCAAGTCCATGAAGATCCCGCCGCGGGCCGTGGATGACGACGACACCAAGGGCGGCACGCCTGCCCCTCCGGCCGCCCGCGCGAGCGACACGCCCGCTGAGGCGGAGGCCGCGGCAAATGAGCCCGAAAAGAAGGTGATCCGCTTCCGCCCTTCCGGCGACGAGCTGATTGACCGGGTCCGCGAAGCCTCGCTCGATTTCGATGAAGGCCTCCCTAACTTCATTTGCGATCAAGCCACAGTGCGCTTTGAGAGCAAGACCGGCTCCGCGCCCGTCTGGAAGAAGCAGGATCGCGTCGAAGTGGAGCTGCTCTACATCGACCGCAAAGAGGAGTACCGCAACGTCCGCGTGAACGGCAAGGTGACCAAGAAGAACCCGGAAGAGACCGGCCAGTGGTCCCGCGGCGACTTTGGCACGACACTGATGGACATCGTCAGTCCCGCCTCCAACGCCAAGTTCAAGAAGCGCTCCGAGCACGAAAAGATTGAAGGCCTCGACGCCGTCATCTACGACTACACCGTCGCGCAGCCCAACTCCCATTGGCGCATCCAGTTTGATGGCGAAATGAAGCCCGCCTACAAGGGCAGCTTGTGGGTGGACCCAGTCTCCGCCCGCGTGCTCCGCATTGAGATGCAGGCGATGAATATCCCTGCGGGCTATGCGGTGGATACGGTCGAGGTGATGCTCGAATACGGCTGGGTGACCATTGGCCAGCAGAAGTATCTCCTGCCCACCCGCAGCGATAATCTGAGCTGTCAGCGCGGCACGCCCTTCTGCGCCAAAAACGAGATCACCTTCAAGAACTACCGGCGCTTCTCGGCGGAATCCACCATCTCCGCCACCGATTCGTCGGTCAGCTTTGATGGCGAGGAGAAGCCCGGCGCCGATGGTAAGCCCGCCGCACCTCCGCCCGCCGCCGCAGCCAAGCCCAAGAAGAAAAAGTAGCCGAACAGCGCGAGGAGCACCGCGCCAGCTAAGAGAAGTACACTTTCCAGATGGACGGTTTGTGGTCCGCCTTGCGTGGGCTCACTTCACATCACCCGATCTGGGAGCGTGATCGCAGCTATCTCGGCTTGCCCGCCCGGCCCCTGGTGATCGGCCATCGCGGCTGGGGCGGGCGGTATCCGGAGAACACGCTGCTGTCGCTAACCGAGGCGTCGCGGCTGGGCGTTGATGCGATTGAGATCGACGTGATGCCCACGCTTGATGGCGAGCTGGTGCTGAGCCACGAAGAGTATCTCGACCACCAGACCGACGGCACCGGACGCGTGCGGGACCATTCGCTGCGCGAGTTGCGCAAGCTCGACGCGGGCTACCGCTTCACCACCGATGGCGGGCGGACGTTCCCTTACCGCGGCGCGGGCTTGAAAATGGTGTCGCTCGAAGAGGCGATCACGGCGCTCCCGGAGTCGGTTCTCTACCTTGATTTGAAGAGCGATGAGCCGCGCTTTATCCGGGCCGTGCTGCGCGCCATCCGGGAGTATCGCTGCGAGCGGCGGGTGCTGATCTGTTCGTTCTACCCGCGCGCGATCACCCAAGTGCGGCGCCTACGGCCAGACCTATCGACCGCCGCCGACCCGTCGGAGATCCAGCGGCTGTTTGCGCTCTCCAAGCTGGGCATCGACTCCCTGCTCGGGCGCCGCACCAGTTGCGCCGTGCATCTGCCGGAGCGGCGGCATGGACTGCATGTGTTGAACGACAAGCTGATGCGGACCGCCAAATCGATCGGCCTGGGTGTGATCGCCTGGACCATCAACGACCACGCGGACATCGAGCGGCTGCTCGACTTCGGCGTCGACGGCATGATGAGCGACCATCCGGACCGCGTGCTCGACGTCTTCTCGCGCCGCGGTCTGACGACGCTCGGCCTCTCGGACCCGGCCTAGACCAAGCCCGCAGCGGCACCAATTGGGAGCTGGAGCCTGGCAAACTTGCCGGCAGGCCCCTCCTGCTGGCCGGGGCTCGGTTTGGGGCCGCGCCCCGGCTAGAGATTGCCCTTCTTTGACTCTTCCGCCAGATGCTCACTGGCGCGCATGGAGAGCGCCAGAATGGTCATCGTCGGATTCTGCGTGCCTGCCGTGACGAAGCTGCTGCCGTCCACCACCAGCAGGTTCTTGATGTCGTGGCTTTGGTTCCACTTGTTCAGGACGCTCGACTTGGGGTTGTCGCCCATGCGGCAGGTACCCACTTCATGGATGCTGTAGCCCGGCGGGTAGAACTTGGGGTTCTTGTTCAGCACTTCCCAACCCGCGCGCTGGCAGACTTCGCCGATGGTGTCGACGGCGTCCTTGGCCATGTTGTATTCGTTGTCGGTGTAGGTGCAGTTGATGTTCAGCACCGGGATGCCCCACGCGTCCACCACCTTCTTGTCCAGACTGACGAAGTTCTCGTAGCGGGGCAGGGCTTCGCCCATGCTGGTGCAGGAGAAGCCGGCTCCGCGGGCGCTGGCCAGATCTTTCTCTAGCTCCTCACCCCAGGACCCGAACAGCTTCGCATCGGGCGTGCCACCGGTGGAAAAGTCCAGCGCATAGCCGCGCAGGAAGTTGTTCTTCTCGTCCTTCTTCAGGTTGCGGAAGCGCGGAATGTAGCCGGCGCCGCCCACAAAGCCGCGCGGCGCTTTGCCGTTGCGAGCTTCCGGAATCACCGCTACGACGCTCGAACCCATGTAGAACTGGTCGCACAGGTAGTGGCCCAGCACGCCGCTGGAATTGGCGATCTTGGAATTCAGCAGCAGGCGCGTGCTTTCGAGGCACGATGCGCCGACGATGACCGCCTTGGCCTTGGCATGCATCTCGCGACCGCTGGCGCGATCGATAAAGTGAACGCCCGTGGCTTTGCCGGTGGCTTTATCCACCGTGATCTCGCGCGCGATGGCGTTGGGCACCAGCGTCAGATTGCCGGTGGCCAGCGCATCCGGCAGCAGCAGGTTGTAGCTGCTGGCGAAGGGTCCGCGGCCCAGGGCCCGGCGCATTTTGGTGACCGGAATCCCCATCTCTTTGGCCTTGGCGGCGAAGCGCTTGGTGGCTTCACTGTCGGGCGATTCATCGGGGATAAAGTTGCCATCGGGCAGCTGCGCAAAGCCTTCCTTGCGGCCGGTGACGCGGAAGATCGGTTCCACGCGGTCGTAGAACGGGGCCAGATCGGCGTGGCTGATGGGCCAGTTGTCGCCGTAGCCGTCATGGTCTTTCGCCTTGAACTCGTAGTCGCTCAAACGGAACGACATGCGGGCCCAGAACAGGCTCTTGCCACCCACCATGCGCACGCGCACCCAGTTGTAGGGCTTCTTGGGATCGTGCGTGTAAGGCACTTTCGCTTCGTCCACCCACTGGTTGGCGTTGAACTCGTTGGCCTGGAAGACATGGGGCAGCTTGCCCGGTTTGCCAAAGCCGCGATAGGGCAGTTCATGGGCGGGCTTCAGCACGCGCTGCCGGTTGAAATCCACCGCCGGGCCGGCATCGAGCAGCAGGCACTTCACGCCCAGCTTGGTGAGCGTATAAGCGGCCATGCCGCCCGAAGCGCCGGAGCCGACAATCAGTACATCGTATTCTGGGGTCGCCATATTTGTCGTCTCCTTGCCCTAGTCCAGCGGGTACCAATAGAGCCCGGAGCCGCCCACACGGCCCCGTCCACCGGCAGATGGGCCAGCGGCGGCATACTCACGCGAATTCATCGTGGCCGTGCGCACATCCTGCTTGGCGGCACGGAGAAAACGCTCCAGCGGATCAGTGGGCGGGTCATACGCCCAGGGCCGTTTGAGCGGCGCCAGCAGCTCCGTCACTTGCGCGGTTTCGAGCTGGCTGAACGTCTTCGAGAAGCGCTTGCGAGCCTGCGCGTTCAACGTGTCGAGGCCCGTGCGGTAGAGCTGCTGCCGCTCCGCACCCGATTCGCTGAGTAGAAAATCAAGAAACTCCGGCGCCTTCGCGTCGAGCGCGCCGGGAGCTGTACCGATGGCCGGCATTAGCGTCGAGCTCAGCTTTTCGAGCGCGGCAAACTGATCGGCCGTAAAGAAGCGGCGCACGGTCTCCGCCACGGCATCGGGCGAGGTGACCTCCAGCTTGGGGATCTCCATGGGGGCGCCCAGCCCGCCGAAGGTCTGGCCTCCGGGAAAGGTGATGCCTTGCGGAGGAGCTCCGGGTGGGTTGGGAACCGCTGGCTGCTGGGCCAGTGCCGGAATGGCCGGAGCAGCCGCCAGACCCTGAACAAATCGCCGTCGTTTGATCATCGCTATTGTAAGAACGTTGCCCACGCGGACAAGGTTACCGGGCGAGTTTTGGGTCCACTGCTGACCTGCTTCGCACACAGGCGTCGTACAGGGCCGGTCACAGGGGGAACAGGCCAAGCAGAAACGCTCCCAGCGCCGGCAGAATCGAGGCTAGCAACGGGAGCGTCCTTGAGAGATGGAGATTCGCCGGTGCAGCCTGGCCGGGTGCGGAAAGGCCGGAGACCACTGGCTGACGGCGCGGCTCAGCAAGCTCGCGCGCTGATCGGCAAACAGCTGTGATCCGGCAAACCGCTTTTCCTGCAGTCTGCTAAGCGTCGGCCGAGACCGTTGTTTCAGGCTCAGCTGGAGAGGCTGCTTTCGCGGCCTTGCGGGCAGGTGCCTTCTTGGCAGCCTTCTTGCTGGCCTTGGCCGGAGCAGCCGGCTTGGCCTCACCCTGAGGCATCCGCGACTGCGGCGTGCGCGACTTCGGGAACAGCTTCGAGATGCCGCGCTTCAGTTCGGCAAAGATCGCGTCCGGCGATTGCGTGGCGTCGATGGCGACAAAATCGTACTGCCGAGCCATACGGTCCAGCACTTTGATCAGGCGGGCCTGATAGCGCACGAAGCTGTCGTACATGTCCGGGCCAAAGCGCATGTCCATGCCGCTTTCCCAGAAGTCGAACCGTCCGCGGCCGCGGACGACGCGCGGGACCAAGTCCTGCACTTCGGCGCGGAGATAGTAAACCGCATGCGGCACCAGCGCGAACCCGGCCAGCTTCTCCAGCCACACCCGATCCTCACCGCGAGCAATCGCGCGGGCCATCAGGCTGAAGATGTAGCGGTCCGTCAACACGACAAAGCCGGCGCGCAAGGCGGGGAGAATTTCGTTTTCCAGGCGATCGGCAAAGTCTGTCGCGTAGAACAGCGTCATCGTCACCGGACCCAGCGTGTTGCCTTCCTTGGCCTTCTGGATGCCGTCGCCCGCCAGGGCCGAACGCGCCATCCCAGTGTCGAGCACGGCGTGGCCTTGCTGTTCCAACCAACTGCGCAGCCGGGCCACCTGCGTCGAGCGGCCCACCGCGTCGGGACCTTCGATGACGATCAGCTTGCCTTGCAGCTCACTCAAGTCGACGCCGCGCAACGGCTCACTATAAAAACTAAGCGGTGATTTCGGCGTCGTGGCC
The DNA here is from genome assembly GCA_026394055.1 of Acidobacteriota bacterium. GTDB lineage: Bacteria > Acidobacteriota > Terriglobia > Bryobacterales > Bryobacteraceae > JAPKYZ01. The sequence continues at coordinate 32,170 of JAPKYZ010000084.1, read as the reverse complement.
ATGGGCTTCGCCTTTCTGCGGCATGCGCAACAGATTCTTGCGCAGGCTTTCGCCGATCTCATTCATCACAATCTGGCGCATCTGCTGCTGCTGGGCTTCGATGCTTTGGGTGGCGTCGATGACGTGGAAGCCCATCTCACTGGACATCTGGTCATACTCTTCCAGGATCCGGCCCTGGAACATCCGGAAGCTTTCTTCGATGTTCCGGCTGAGCCCCAAGTCCATGCCCGCTTCGTAGTACTTCAGCGCATCACGCCCGCCCAGAATGCGGCCCAGCGCGATGTCGAGCGGCACTTTGAAATAGAAGCGCAGGCTGGGCTGCACGGCAAAGCGATAGAGGTTGCGGACCCACACGCGGCTGACCCCACGGACAACGTCGCGGGCATAGGCGGTGTAGGCGTAGCGGTCGGCACAAACAACGGCGCCGGCCTTCAGCAACGGGATGATGTAGCCTTCCAGACGGTCGGCGAAGTCGGTGGCGTGGATCAGGCTGAAGCTGGTCGGCGTGAACATCTCCTTTTTCTTGCCGCGCTTGGTGGTTTCACGCACCAGCGGGGAGGAGTTCCATTCACTGAAAGCGACGGCGAACCCTTCGGAGCGGAGCCACTGGCTCAACAACGAGAGCTGCGTCGATTTCCCGGAGCCATCAATACCTTCCACCACGATCAGCTTGCCGCGATAGCGGTTGGTTCGAAAGTAGGGCATGAAATTAAGGTGGTTCCTAATTATACGGCGGTTCCCTATGATAGCTGTAATGCCCCAATACGCCGCTGTCGACCTTGGCAGCAACTCTGTTCGATTACTCGTGGCCGAAGTCGCACCGGGCAGTCCGCATGGCAAAGGCAACCAGACCCCCAAGCTCACCCGCTTGGCGGAAGACCGGCAGGTGACGCGCGTCGGCGCCAGCGTGTTCCACAGTGGAATCGTGAGTCCGGAGGCGATGACGGAGGCCTGCGCCGTGCTCGAACGTATGCGGGCCACCTGGCAGAAGTTCGACGTGTTGGGCATCCGCGCAGTGGCCACCAGTGCCACGCGCGATGCCGGCAATCAAGCCGAGTTTATTGAGCGTGCGTCAGCCGCCATCGGGGCGCCAGTGGAGATTATCTCCGGCCAGGAAGAGGCGCGCCTGATCCACCTGGGCGTTGAGTGCGTCTGGCCGCACCCCAAGGAGCAGGTGCTGATGGTCGACGTCGGTGGCGGCAGCGCGGAAGTGATCGTGGCCGAATCCGGACGCCTGGCAGCGGCCTGGTCCCGCCCGCTGGGGTCCGTGCGTTTGCAGGAGACGTTTCTCCAGTCCGACCCGCCCACCAAAATCGAGCTCCACCGCCTGCGCGAGTTTATTGAAGAAAAGCTGGCCGTCGCCATGCCCCGCCTCCGCGGCCGCCAATTTCAGCGGGTGATCGGCACCTCGGCTTCGGCCTCCGCTATGGTGAGCGCCGTCCACCGGATCACGCGGCCCAAGCGCGATCAGGCTGACCGGTTGCGTGCCACCACCGCCCAAGTGAGAAGGCTCTACAAAGAGCTGACCCAGAAGACGCTGGACGAACGCCGCAAAGTCACCGGCATCGGTCCGCGCCGCGCCGAGATCATCATTCCCGGTGTGGCGGTATTTCTCGCGATTCTGGAAACGCTGAACCTGCCCGCCATCCACTATTGCGCCGCCGGGTTGCGGGATGGCCTGGTGGCGGACTTGGCGGAGCGCCGTGGGGGCCGCGACACTGCTCAGCTCAGCCGGGAGCAGAAAGCGGTGGTGGAGGCCGTGGCGCGGCGGTTTGGCGTCGACCTTCGCCATGCCCGCAAGCTGGCGGAATTTGGGCGCGGTCTGTTCGCTTCGCTCGAACCTCTGCACCGGTTGCCGCCCTACTTTGGCAAACTGCTGGAGGCCGCCTGCTACCTCTACGACATCGGCCACTTCATCTCCGATACCAGCCACCACAAGCATTCGCAGTACATCGTCTCGAACTCTGATCTGGCTGGCTTCACCGATTCCGAACGGCACCTGATCGCGCAGCTGTGCCGCTACCACCGCAAGGCGATGCCCAACCAGCGCCACAGTGACTTCCAAGTGCTGGGTCCGGAGAACCGACGGGCGCTGTTGCTGTTGATTCCGCTGTTGCGCTTGGTGGACGGCCTCGACCGGAGCCGCGCGCAACGGGTAGATTCGGTGACCTGCGATCTTTCCGGCGCCGACGTCGTGCTGCGGCTACGGTCGAACATGGATACCGACCTGGAGCAGTGGGCGGTGGAGCGCGTGGCGGACCCGTTCCGGCAGGTCTACCAGCGTGGCTTGGCCGTCAGTGTCTCCAAGGAAGGGCGTTAACCCGGTATGGCTTCGTCGCCACCAGCAGGTCGCGCGCGTCGAGCGGTGAAGAAGATCGCCAGCCCCCAGGCGCCTCCGGTCACAACACCTGCGGTCGACCCGCCCGTCGCCGCCCTCGCGTCCCAGGAGGCTGCGCTGCGTAAGCCGGTCACGCAGATCCCGGTCGCCCGTTTTGCCCAGCGCCAGGCGGCGGACCGGTTGCGCCGCGTGATCGCGGAGGTGGAACAGACCCTGCGGTCGCCGGACGAAGAAGCTGTGCATCAGCTCCGGGTGTCGTCCCGCCGCCTGCGCGCCGCGCTCGACATCTTCCGGCCCTACTTTGCGCCACCGGAGCGGGCGCAGGTGAAGCAAGAGATTCGAGCACTGTTTGCCGTGGCGGGCGAGGTCCGGAACCGCGACATCGCCTGCGGCCTGCTCGCGCAAGACGCTCCGCAGACGACGGCGTACCTGCAGCAGGAGCGGCTCCTGTGGTCGATGCGGTTGACCGAGCACCTCCGCCAGATGGTCCACCAGGAGTTCGGCACCCAGTGGCGCACCGCGATTGAAACACCCCGGCCGGAAAAGAAGCCCAAGGGTCGCTTGCCGCCCGGGGCGCTGCTGCCGGAAGCGGCGGAGCGGTGGTTGCCGCCTCTGGCGCGCCGCTTCTTCAAGACCGGGCGCGAGGCCTTCGCCACGGGCGACGCCGAACACTTGCACGAGTTCCGCATTGCCGCCAAGCGCTTCCGCTACGGCCTGGAGTTTTTTGCGCCGCTCTATGGCCCGCGTTTCTTGCTGTGCCTGCGCCAGTTGAAGAAGCTGCAGGATTCGCTGGGCCGCTTGAACGACCTGGTGACCACGCGGACGCTGGTGCCGGTGCCAGAGATCACCGCCCTGCTGGCTGCGCGCGAGACGTTGGTCCGTGACGCGCTGACCGAGTGTTGGGAGAACGAGTTCCGCGCGGGCGCCGTTTCTGGTTCTTGGGTCCAGTACCTGCGCCACTACGCCGGACGGACCAAAGCCGCCCAAGCCAGCCGGCCGCCCAGGAAGGCCATCCCGGCTGCCCCAGCGGGAATACCGGCGCCCGCAGTGGCAAAACGGAGAGCGTAATAGTACACTAGTGGATGATCTGGCCTTGCTGGGAGATCGTCTAACGGTAAGACTGCGGCCTCTGGAGCCGCGTATCGGGGTTCGAATCCCTGTCTCCCAGCCACTTTCTTTTCTTCCAAGTCCATGTTGTAAATGAAGCGCCGTACGCCCCTGGCCGGTACCAAACAGCGCCAGCCCGGCGCACCCCTTGGTAGTCTAAGATTCAATGCCTGACCCTGGAAGCTCCCCGAGTGATTTGCCGTCTGCCCTGGGCGGGCTGCGCGTGCTCGATTTCTCGCACGCGCTGGCGGGGCCCTACTGCACGATGCTGCTGGCCACCTACGGGGCGGAGATCTGCAAGGTAGAGTCTCGCGACGGCGGCGACATGGGCCGGGGTTGGGGGCCTCCGTTTCAAGGTGGCGAATCAAGCTTTTTTCTGGGCTTAAACCGGGGCAAGCGGGGGATCTCGATTGATTTGAAGCAACCGGAGGGCATCGAGCTGTGTCTACGCCTGGCCGAGCAGGCCGATGTATTACTTGAGAATTTCCGCCCTGGAACCATGGAACGATTGGGCTTAGGCTACGCCGCCGTTCATGCTCGCAACCCTCGCCTGATCTATTGCGCCATCTCGGGCTACGGCCAGCAAGGACCCTCGCGGGATGAAGCGGCGATGGATGTGATCGTCCAAAGCTCCAGCGGACTCATCAGCGTCACCGGTACCGCCGACCGGCAGCAGGTCCGCTGCGGCTACGGCATCTCCGACATCACCGCCGGGATGTTTTCCGTCATCGGCATCCTGCTGGCCCTGCGCGCCCGGGAACGGACGGGCGTCGGACAATTCGTGGACGTTTCGATGCTGGATGGGATGATCTCGGCGATGAGCTCGAACTTTTCCACCTACCTGGGTTCGGGCGAGCTACCGTTTCCGATGGGCACCGCCTTCCCGACGGTGGTCCCCTACCAGGTAATCCCCGCCGCCGACCGCGGAGTCGCGATTGCGGTGGGCAGCGAAAAGCTATGGGCCGCCTTCACCGTGGCCATCGGACGCCCGGATCTCACTCAACACATTGACTTTGCGACCAATGCCGACCGCATTCGGAATCGGACTAAACTGGACGAGATCCTCTCCTCCACCTTCGCGCAGCATCGGGGCGAGGAGTGGATTCCCCGTCTTCGTGCCGCGGGCATCCCGTGCTCTCTCGTCCGGCAGTTCGACGAAGTGGTGGCGGACCCGCAGGCGGCGGTCCGCGAGATGTTTCCGGAACTCAACCATCCCACGGCGGGTCCGCACCGGGTCACGGGGGCACCTGTAAAGCTTTCCGGCACACCGGCGGTGATTGGGACGCCCGCCCCGCGTCTGGGTGAACACACGGGCACCGCACTCCAGGAGTGGCTTGAGATTGGCGCCGCCGAACTCGCCGATTTGGAGCGCCGGAACATCGTTTTCACGGCCGATCCACCGTTCGCTGATTAATCGGCTCATTATCAGCACTTTAATGCCGATTCATTAAACTAACGCTAGAGCCGTTGCCGGGGCCGCCACAAAGGTGGCACTCAGGTACACAACTGTGTCAGGTAGACACGAACCGCCGCGCGTCCCTTCCGGCAACCCTTTGATTTGCCGCTTTGCCGCGATTGGCATACCACTTGCATCTAACCGGGCAGGACATGAAGATTCAGCTGATCGCGACGTTGTTGTTGGTGGGATCGCTTCACGCGAACGCCACCACCTTGCAGCGTCTCTCCGTGGCGGAGATGACCGATCAAGCCACCGCGATTGTGCGAGCGAAAGTTCACTCCTGCGCGGCCGCGTTCCGGGGTTCGTTAATCTACACCACGTGTACGTTGAGCGTCATTGAACGCTGGAAGGGTGCTCCGGCGAACACGGTGGCGATCTCTATTCCAGGCGGCACGGTCGGCACGCAGCGGCAAACCTTCTCGGGAACCCCCACCCTGAATCCTGGCGACGAACAGATCTTCTTCCTCTGGACCGGCCGGTCGGGGATCACGCAGGTGATGGGCTTGTCTCAAGGTGTGCTGACCCTGGAGAAGACGGCCAACGGCCAAGTCTACGCGACGCGCACACCCACTTCAGAGCGGATGCTCGATCACACCGGGCGGCCGGTGGCGGATGAGGGTGTTGATGTATTGCTGGAAGATTTCAAGTCTAGTGTATTGAGCCGCATCGAGTTAAAGGCCAAACAGTGAACACCCGGCGGATGGTAGCGGCGGCGGTCTTGATCCTGGCGGTGAGCCCGGTGGCCGAGGCCTACTACCACTTCCTGCGCTATCAGAATCGCGCCGGGCAACTGGTGGCGCTCCCCCAAAAGTTCGACTTGGCGGTGCTTCCCAACAAGACCGTGAGCTACTTCATCACGGCGGAACTCCCGCAAGCGATGGCGCCAGGCGATTCTATGGCGCGCCTGACCAGCCAGATCCGGCTGGCGGCCAAGCAGTGGAGCGAAGTGGATACCTCGGAGCTCCGGCTGCAGTTTGGTGGCGTGGTCGCGTCGGTGTCCGTTCCGCAATCGACTCCGGGAATTGATGTAGTGTTTGACGAAGTTCCGCCGGGGTTGTTGGCGTTGGGCGGGCCGACCTCGGTGGTGGAGCCCGCGGCCGGATCGACCTTCATCCCGATCCAACGGTCCACAATTATCCTGCCCCGCAATCTCACTGACCAGCCTAGCTGGACGGACGCGGCCTTTATGACGCTGGTGCATGAGTTCGGCCACACGCTGGGCTTGCAGCATTCGTTAGTCTCCTCGACGATGGCCACGCAGCTCACCCGGACCACGACGCGCGGACGGACGTTGGCGGCGGACGATGTCGCGGGTGTCTCCCTGCTCTACCCCACACGGTCGTTCCAGTCGAGCTTGGGCTCCCTTGCCGGACGCGTCACCCAGGGCGGCGCGGGACAGGCGCTGGCCAGCGTGGTCGCCATTGCGCCGGGCGGCGCGGCGGTGGGCACGCTGACGGGACCCGATGGCAGCTACCGGATTGATGGCCTGGCTCCGGGCGCCTACTACGTTTATGCGCACCCCTTGCCGCCGGCCCAGACGGGCGAGGCCACGGCCGCCAACATTCGCTACCCACAGGATCAGGACCGGAATCCGATCGCTCCCGGCGGGTTGTTCGATCTGCAGTTCTATCCGGGTGTGCGCGACGTGAATACGGCCGGGGCGCTGCCCGTCACGGCAGGGGCGGTGCTGGACGGCGTGAACTTCAACGTGACCGCCCGGCGGACGGCGCTCTCGTTGTACAACGTCCAGACCTACTCGTTCCCCGGTCAGGTGGCCATCCGGCCGGCGGTGGTGAACGTGAATAGCTCCCGGAACTTTCTGGTGGCCACCGGCAATGGCCTGATGTCGAACAACGCTCCGGTGGCGGGCTTGCGAGCGTCGGTGTTGGGCAACGGAACCCAGGTTTCAGGGATCCGGACCTACTCGGCGGGTTACCTCGCGCTCGATTTCGGGTTCTCGCCGCAGACGGGCGAAGGCCCGCGCCATCTGGTGTTCTCGCAAAACACAGACGTCTACGTGCAACCGGCGGCGGTGACGTTCACGTCCCGGCAGCCGCCACAGATCTCTTCCGTGTCGCTGCTTGATAGTGGTTCGCGCACGGTGCAGATCTTAGGTAGCGGCCTCAGTGCGGACTCGCAAGTATTCTTCGACGGGAGTCCGGCGGCGGTCCGTTCGTATGATGAGGCGGCGGGACGGCTGGTGGTGACGGCTCCGGCGTCCGCCAACGCTCACCGGGCGGGAGTGGTGGTGGTGGCCAGTGACGGCCAGAGTTCCGCCTTCTTCCAAACCGAACCTAGCGCCATCCTGTTGGAGGGCAACGATTCGGCCAGCGTCAGCTTGGGTTCATCCAGTTTGGTGATGGGCTCGGAGACGGTGGTCGAGATCATCGGTTCGGGTACATCGTTCACCGATGGCGCGGTTTCGGTGGGCTTTGGATCAAGCGATTTGGTGGCCAAGAAGCTCTGGGTGGTGTCGCCAACGCGGCTGGTGGCGCAGGTGCAGGTATCGGCGCAAGCTCCAGTGGGACCGGTGACGGTGGCGGTAGCCAGCGGCCTGCAGTCGTTCTCCGTGAATGGATTGTCGATTGTCCCGCCGCCCAGCCGTAGCTTTGTCGTGAAGCCCGCCTCGGTGAATCCATTGACGGGCGTGGCCTCAGCGCCGGCCGGGGGCCTCCTGGCGCTGGTCACTCCGGGCATCGGCGCCACGGTTTCAGCCACGGTGGCGGATCGCCCCACTCCGGTGATCGTCGTGTCACCATCGGTTCTGCTACTGCAGATTCCCGCCGGCTTGCCGGTGGGGGCGGCGATCGTGAAGCTACAAAACGATGCAGATCCGGCCCTGCCGTTTGCCATCCAGGTGGAGCCCGCAGCGTTGACCATTCCGGGTTCGGCGGATGGCCCTCGCTCTGGCCGGGTGGGGGAGCTGATTACGCTCCCGGTGACGGGATTGACAGATCTGGCAGTGCCCTTCTCCAAACCGCGCGTCGTGGTCAGCGTCGACAACATCGAGCATTTGGCCTCGGTGAGTGGCAACAATGTCTCCTTCACGCTGCTGCCCGTGGTGCCAGTGGGCATTCAATCGTTGACCGTGATTGTCGACGGACGACCTTCCGGCGCGATCGTCTTTGTTGTGCGCCCATAACTGTTATCCTACTTGCTCCTCAGCCAAGGGCGTCGCAGTCCATCGCGATGCGGTGTGCCGCGCCTCGCACCTGGCGGGCTCTTGCTTGATTCATCCACACAAACCTTGCGATACGGGGACTCACGGCAGCACCTAACTGGGCGCCGCGCCTTTTCCGGGCGCTAGTGAGTGCGATTCTGGAGGGATCACGATGACTCGCACAGATGCTGAGCAGTTCGCGCGGGAATGGGTCCATCACTGGACAACGAGAGATGTCGAACGCATTGTTTCCCACTTTGCCGAGGACGCGCGATTCGTCAGCCCGATTGCCGCCCAGCGCACGGGTCAGGCGGAAGTAGTTGGGCGGGATGCACTGAGGGCCTACTGGTCCGTGGTCCATACCTTCACCACATTTGAGTTTGTGCTGGAACGGATCTTGTGGGACCAACAACAGCAGGAATTGGCAATCATCTACGTCCGCCATATTGACGGCCGCCGTGACCGGGCGATGGAGTTGCTTTGCTTCGACGGCTCCGGACTGGTCGCCAAGGGCGAAGCCATGTATGGCGCTCTCATCGAGAGCTGACCTGCAACTCCCGGAAGCCAACGGTCGGCCGCACGAGAGGCGCAACCGGGTCTGTTTTGAATAGACCCGGCCATCATCTGGCCGCTACTGCGCTTTGGCGCGGCCCAGTTTGCGATAGTACTCCGCCACCGCATTTGAGTATCCGGCCGGGATGCGGTCGGTCGAACCGGCGCGCGGTGCTCCTGCGGCTTCTTCCAGCTGACGCCGCAGCTGCAGCTCCAGCGATTCGAGCGACGGCAGAATCTGCGTCCGCATCCGCTCAATCAGCGCCGGGTTGCCGGCAAAACGCGCCGGGTCGATGCGCTGCATTTCGCGGATCAACCGGTCGATTTCATCGCGTGATTCGGGGCTGTCAGAGAACTGCTGTCGCAGCTGTTGCAGGTCTCGCATGCTTTGCGAGTAGGCGCCCATCATGGCGCGGGTGGCGGCCTGATCGGGAGCGCCGCCCAGGCCACCGTCATACTGCCGGTCACCGCGGTTCATCGCCGAGTAGTCCCTGGAGCCACCGTTGGCTCCGCCACCCGGCTGATTGCCGCCCTGCTGCATGCTCCCCTGGCCTTGGCCCTGCTGCCCTTGTTGACCCTGTTGGCCCGGCTGCCCTTGTTGACCGGCCTGCTGACCCTGTCCCTTTTGTCCCTGACCTTGCTGGCCTTGTTGACCCTGGCCTTGCTGGCCGGGCTGTTGGCCGGGCTGTTGGCCTGGCTGACCCTTTTGCCCTTGTTGCCCCTGACCCGGTTGTTGGCCTTGACCCTGCTGGCCTTGACCCTGCTGGCCGCGCTGTCCCGGCTGGCCATTGCGAGCCATGGTGTCCATCTGGCGGCGGAGCTGCTCCAATTGAGACAGCGCCTTCTCGCGACCGCCGGCTTCAGCGGCCTTGTCGCCTTCCTTGCCCGCCTGCCCGGCTGCTTCCTTCACCCGCTCCGACAGCTTGTCGAGAGCGTTGGTGACGGTCTGCTCCCGGTTCCAGGCATAGGCCCCCAAGCCGCGCCGGAGCCATTCAGACATGTACTTCATCTTCAGGCCCAGCTATTCCTGTTGCAGCTCACCCAGGGCGGATTTGATGCGGTTGGAGGCGCCGCGCTGGGCGCCCTGCATGGCGCGTGAAGCCGACTGCAGATCCTTTTCCAGATTCTGGAAATCCTGCATCAGCTGCTGCTTCTCATTCGCCAGCCGTTCGTTTTGTTCGCGCGTGGTGCCCATGGCGGCGCGCTCCTGCTGTTCGCGTGTTTGGGCCTGCCCGAACTGCTTTTTCAGCTGCTCCTGGAATGCCCGCTGCTGTTCGGCGAGGCGGTCGGCCCGGCGCGAAAGCTCGTTCATCTGGCCGGAGGTCTCTTCCTTGCGCGCGCCGGACATCATGTTGCGCGCCTCTTCCAAACGGTCGGCCGCGCGTTTGGACTCCGCCCCATCGCGCTCGCCCGCCTGGTTGGCGCGGCGCATGTCTTCGGTGGCCCGCTGCAACTGCTCAATCGCCCGCTGCATGCGCGGATCGCCGCCCTGCTGCTGGCTGCCACGGTTGCCCGCCATCGACTGCAGCCGCTGCTGCGTGGCTGATTGCTGCCCCTGCTGCTGGCCGGCCTTGCCCTGTTGCCCGGACTGAGCGCTCTGCTGGCCGGATTGTCCCTGTTGGCCGGATTGTCCCTGCTGCCCTTGTTGACCTTGCTGTCCCTGTTGACCCTGCTGTCCCTGTTGGCCTTGCTGTTGCGCCTGCTGTTGCATGCGCTCCATTTGCTTTTTCAGCTCTTCGGCTTCCCGCCGCAACATCTCCTGCTGCCAGCGCTGTTCCGGCGTCTGGTTGCGATTGTTCTGTTGGGCCTGGGCTAGCTCCTGCTGCCGCCGGGCGAGCTGCTCCAGCTTCTGGAGGGCCTCGTCCACTTCCTTCTGCTTATCTCCCGCTGAGGCCGATTGCTGACCCGTTTCGTACTGGTTCTTCTCTGTATCAAGCTCGAGGTCGAACAGCGATTCCAGATCGCGCTGGCTGCCACCGCCCCCGCCGCCACCACCACCGCCGCCAAACGCCACCTGGATCTCGCGGAAGCGTGCTTCGGCGCGGAGCAGGTGCTGCAACGCCTGCTGCTCATAGGGCATCGCGTCCTTCCACTTCAGCGCCTTCAACGCCTCGGCCGCCGGACCCATGGCCTTCGACGCCGCTTCCATGTCTTTGGCGAACGCCTCAAACGACTCCGCCGCGCCGGACAGCTGACGGGCACGCATGCGTTGCGCCAGCGTTAGGGCTTGGGCCTGCAGCTTGGCCTGCACTTCATTCAAGAACTTGGCGTCTTCGGCCGCCTTGCGCTTGTCGCCGGACTTGTCGCGGATCTCATTCCAGGTAGCCGCGATGATCTCTTTCTGGCGCTGCGCGATCTGGTTCTGGTCCTGTTCGCCGCCACCGCCACCACCACCGCCGCCTTGCTGCGATTGCGAGTATTCGCGCTCAAACGGCTGCGCTTCGATGAAGTACATGTCCGTTCGCGCCGTGGTGCGGGCATCTTTCGCCGTGGCGTAAACGCTCACCACATCGCCCGGGATCAGCTTGAACTGTTCCAGCTCCAGCAGCTTCCGTCCGGACGAAGTCTTGGCGCCGCGCTGCGCCAGCAGCGGCACGGTCTTTTCTTCACCGCCGTTGACGGCATAGTGCAGGGTGACTTCCTGCAATCCGAAGTCGTCATCCGCCGCCACTTCCAGCGTCACTTCCTCAATCGGGCTGGCCTTCAAGTCGCGCCCCGGACGCGTCAACTTCACGCTAGGCTCAGACTCTGTCAGCGCTTCGATAAAGTAGTCGTCGGTCAAGCGCACCTGCTCAGACCGTTCCACCGCGGCCAAGTGATACAGGCCTTCCTTCTTGATCGGAACCCGTGCCACGGCCTTGTTGCCGTCACCGGTGTTGAGAGCGGTCGTCTCACCGTCAATCGAGATCAGGCCATTCTTCAGCGGCCGGTCGAACTCGATCTCCAGCTGCGCTTCCGTGCCTTCGACAGCTCGCAGGTCGCCGCCGGGATCTTCCACCTTGGGCTTCTGCCCGGTCCAGGCCGGATAGTTGTAGGTGACCTTGATCTTCCTCACCGCCGGCAGGTCGACGACGCTCAGCTTGTACTGCTTCGACTTCAGCGCGCCCGCTTCGACGTAGTAATCCACTTCCTCGGCCAGCGACGAGAACAGGAACTCAAAGCCGCCCGTCTGCGAGGGCAGCATCGGCACTTCTTCCCACTTCGAGGTCCCGCGATAGCGCGCCTTCAGCTTGGCGGTGGCCGACTGGAATCCGATCAGATTGGCCTGCACCATCTGGTTACCCTTGCGGCGGACCAACTTATCACCCGGCGTCACCTGGATCTCGTAGAAGGCGGCAGCTCCGTTCTTCGGAGTGCCTCCCCACAGCAGCGCCGCACCATGGCCCAGAAAGCCCGGACCCGCCAGAATCAGCCACATCAACACGCCCAGCGCGGCGAGCGACGAAACACTAAAGCCCGCCAGCCAACTGGTGGGGACCACGCGCGATGGCTCCACTTGACGCGCGACGGTCAGGGTCTTGCGCGCCAGCAGGTCGACAAAGGGCGACGGTTCGCTTTCGACGCAGGTCAGCAGCTGCTGGTCAAATTCAGGGGCGGCCTGTTCGGTCCGCTGCGCCGCCCGGCGCTTGCTCAGCGCCATTAGTGGGATCACCACGCCAAACGACACCGCCAACCCGACGGCCAGAAACAGCGCCAAGCGGCTCCCGGTCAAGCTGCCTTCCGAGAAGGCAAACTGATCCGCCACCAGCACCAGAAGCACGGTGGCCACCAGCGCACCCACGGCCACCACAGCAGCGCCGCGCAGCAAGGAAGACAGCATCAGCCGCTTTTCAATGCGGGCCAGATAGGCATTTAGTTCATCGAGTGGTCGCATGGTTTCCTTTCATCGGGCTGGTGGAGCGGAGCGTTACGCCGCCCCCTGAGGTTCCAAGTATCGGCTGGCGACAAACGATTCCGCCAGCGCCGTCAACAGCAGCAGCAAGGCCAGATACCACCAGAAGCTCTGCGGCTTTTGCTCGATGGTGGTCGATCCATCGCCCGCCGTACCCGCCTCACCGGTCCTCTTCCACAGATCGGCTGATTCGGCCGGCATCGGCGTTAAGTTTGATTCACCACGGTCCGCATTGACGGCCACCAGTTGGCGTTGCCCATTCTGCCGCACCACTTCCCAGTAGCCTTCATCGGTCAACCGCAGGGTCTCAGCGGTGGACGACGCCTTCAGATCGAGCGCCCGTTCACCTTTGGGGTTCAGCACATCAACGGCTGCGCCCAGCTTTGAGCCCGCCTGCCGCAGTTCCAGGAACGAACCCGCCTGCACCGTGGCCGACCGCGCATCAATGCCCGCCAGATACCGCGCCGATTGCTCGACAAACGGGACAAACGTGGGGTGCAGCGGAAAGTCGTTGGCGACGTTATCGAAGGCGGAGGCGAAGAAGAGAATGCGCCCTTCGCCGGACCGCACTTCCGTCAGCAACGGCGTGTCATCGCTCAGCTTGGCCAGCACGCGAGCCTTCGCCGCATCCACCTTGATGGCTTGATAGAACCGGACGCCTTCCCACTTATTGGCCTTGGCCACCGCCGGGTGCGTCAGGTCAAACCCGCCGGGCGTAAAGAAGCGTTCTTCGCCGCGTCCCGCGTATCGGGACTCGATCACTTTCGCCCCCGTCAGCGGCACCGTGCCGCGCGAGGCCATGGTGGCTCCGGCCGCAATCCAAACACCGCCGCCCGCCGCGATGTACTTCTTTAATGAATCTTCCAGCTGAGCCGGTAGACTGGCGACATCGCTCAGTACAACAAGTGAATAGCGCGAAGGCGAGACATTGGCCGCGTCATTGACGGCCATGGGCTCGAGCGCAAACAGATTCTCGGCCCCGGCTTCGAGCGCCGCGCGGAAATAGACCGCGCCGCGCGTGCGACCGGGCTCATGCAGGAAGAGCACCTTGCGCGGATCCGCCCGCTCAAAGGCAAAGCGGAACGTATCATCAGCGGCGAGCGAATCGCCGCCTTCAATCCGCACCTCGCCACGATTCCAGCCATACGATGCATCAAGCCCCAAGAACTCCACCGACGCCCGGCCACCCGCCGCCAGTTTCACTGGCTTCGATTGCAGCGTCTTGCCGTTCACCACCAGCGACACGGTCTTGTCTGCTGCCGGCGTACCAAACCCGGCCACCGTCGCCAGCAAGCGGGCCTTGGCCGGTTCGCTGACCGTGCTGGGAGCAGTGACGGTTTCCACCGCAAAGTTCGCCGTAGGCGCGGGAGCCGCCGTAGGGATCACCAAAGTCGTGTTCGGCGGCAGCCGCAGCTCAGCAAACGACGTTGGCATCGACGACTGCTGCAGGTCAGAGAAGAACTGCACTTCGACCGGCACCTTCAGCGTCTCGCCCGCGGTTTTGGCCGCTCGGGCAATTTCAGTGAAGGCACTGCGTCCGTCGGCCGGGCGAATGGCAGCCACCGCCGCCTTCAACTCCGCCTTGTCCTTGGTTGGCTGTGTCAGCACGGACATGCCGCCCGAGAGCGAAAGCACTTGCGCCGAATTCGACGCGCTCAAGCTATCGATGGCCGAGCTCGCCTGCCGCTTCGCCCGCTCCAGACCATCACCCGCGCGCATCGAGAATGAATCATCCACCACAAACAGCACATGCCGCGCGCCACCCGAAGAAGCCATATCGCGCCGCAAGAATGGCTGCGCAAACAGCAGCGCCAGCAACACCAACATCAAGGCCCGCAGCGCAAACAGCAGCAGATACTTGAGGCGCCGGTGCTTGACGGAGCTTTGCGTGCGCCGCTCAAAGAACTGGAGCGAGGGAAACCGCAGCGGGTCCATCTTGTGCTGCTGCAGCAGGTGCAGCCACACAGGCAACCCGACCGCGAGCAGACCTGCCAACCACCAGGGTGAGAGAAGACCCATTACTTCCTCCCCTGCCGCACGGCCAGATACTCGCGCAACGCGGCATCAAGCGGCCGAGAGGTGTCGATCAACATGTAGTCCAGCCCCGCGCCCTGCGCCTTGCTCTTCAGCAGCTCGATGTGGGCATCGATCTTTTCGCGATACTCGCCCTTGGCGTATTCGGGCGTCACTTCCATCTCGTCGTGCGTCTCCATGTCCACCAGCACGACGGGCGCGTTGATCTTCGGCGCAATCTCCTGCGGGTCGAGCAGATGGAACAACACCACTTCACTGCCCTGCCCCCGCAACGGCATGATCGACTTCACCACCATTTCGGGATCGGCATAAAAGTCCGAAATCACCACCACCATCCCGCGCCGCTTCAGGAACTGCTGGAAGTGCAGAAACGGCTTCGCGAAATCCGTGCGGGCATGCGGCTCGGCAAGGTTGATCGCATGCAGCACCCGGTGCAATTGGCCAATGCGCGCGGAAGCCGGGACGAACTGGCGAACATCGTCATCAAAGACAATGATGCCCGAGGCATCGCGCTGCTGGACCGACAGGTAGATGATCGAAGCGGCCAAAAAGCGCGCATAGTCGATCTTGCGCGTCTGGCCGGGCGAGGCATAGCCCATCGACGTGGACGAATCGAGCAGTACCGTCAGCTGCGTGTTCGTTTCGCCGCGGTAGCGCTTCAGATACATGCGCTCCGTGCGGGCGAAGACGTTCCAATCGACGTGCCGCAAGTCGTCGCCCGCCGAATACATCCGGTATTCGGCAAACTCCTGCGAGAAGCCGAAATCAGGGGACCGGTGCAGCCCCGCGATAAAGCCATCCACGACGGTCTTGGCCACCAGGTCAAGACTCGAGATGGACGAAAGCACCGCGGGATCGAGGAAGCGCTGCAGCACGTTGGTTTAGGCCTTGGGTTGAGGAATCGATTCCAGAATCTTCTTCAGCACGTCGTCGGTGGTCAACCGGTCGGATTCGGCCTGGAAGTTCAGCAGCACGCGATGGCGCAGTACGGGCTTCGCCAGTGCGGCGATGTCTTCATAGGTGACGTGATAGCGACGCTTCATCAGCGCCCGGGCCTTGGCGGCTAATACCAGGAACTGCGCGCCGCGGACCGAGGCGCCGAAGTTGACGTACTTCTTCACGAACTCGATGGCGTTGGGGTCGCTCGAGCGCGTAGCGCGCACGATATCGACGGCGTAGCGGGCGACTGACTCGGCAATCGGCACCATGCGGACCAACTTCTGGAAGTCGACAATCTCTTCGGCGGTGGTGACGGGCTCCGGCTGTTCGTTCGCCGTCGTCGTGGTCATGCCGATCACCTTCATCTCGTCTTCCACCGGCAGGTAGTCGAGCAGCGTATTGAAGATGAAGCGGTCCAACTGCGCTTCCGGCAGCGGGTACGTGCCTTCGAGCTCAATCGGGTTCTGTGTGGCCAGCACGAAGAATGGAGCGGGCAGCGTGTAGTTGTTGCCGCGCACGGTGCAGGACTTTTCCTGCATCGCTTCGAGCAACGCCGACTGCGTCTTGGGTGGCGTACGGTTGATTTCGTCGGCCAGCAGGACGTTGGCGAAGATGGGGCCTTGCACGAAGGTCCAGTTGCGGCGCCCCGTGGTTTGATCTTCCTCGATGATGTCGGTGCCGGTGATGTCGGAGGGCATCAAATCCGGCGTGAACTGGATGCGCTTGTAGATCAGGCCGAGCGTTTGCGCCATGGTCCGCACCAGCAAAGTTTTGGCGGTGCCGGGCAGGCCGGTGATCAGGCAGTGGCCGCCGACAAACAGGGCGATCTGCACCTGTTCCAGCACCTCCTCCTGGCCCACAATCACACGGCGGACTTGCTGGACGATGCGCTCCTGGACTTCATAGAAGCGGTTGACACGCTGCTCCAGGCCGGCGGAGTCGAGTTGACTGGGATTGGTGCTCAAGCTAGTTATTCCTTCTCGGATGAAGTCAATTCCAACAGCATTTTCTGGGCCGGGCGGTAACCCGGTGCGGCTTCCAGCGCCGCAAACAACGCGTCCTTGGCATTGTCGGTCTGATGGGCGGCGCGGTAGGCCTTGGCCAACGCAAACTGGGCGGCAGCTAAGTCTACTGGCTTTGAGGCGACCGCTGCTCGAAACTCGCGCACGGCGCCCAGGTTGTCCTGCTCATCCAGCAGCAGGTTCCCCAACCGGCGGTGCAATTCCTCGTCCTGCGCCGGGGCAATGTAGAGCAGCCGCTTCAGGGTCGCCGCCGCCGCGCGCTTGTCGCCCGACTCTTCTTCCAGACGCGCCAGATCCTTCAGCAGCTTCGGATCACGCCCGGCGGCCTTCGAATAGCGCTTCAACTCGGCCATCGCGCCGGCCTGATCTTTCTTCGCCAGATGCATCTCGTAGAGCATCTCGTAAGGGTTGGCGGCTTCGACATATTCGGGATAGATGTCACGCAGCGCGGGCGCTTCAGCCTGGACGATATCCCAATTCTTGGCCCGATAGGCGGTGACCACGGTCTTCAGCCGCTCCTGCCAATCCTTAAAGCCGGTGACGATCTTCGAGTTCTGATTCTCGACCCACGGCAGGAAGCGCTTGTCGAACTCTTCCGGCGAAATCCCCAGCCGCGCCTGGAAGATCTCCGGCGTTTTCTTCGATTGCCCGTAGTCCCGCAGAATCTCGATCAGCTTCGGATAGCCCCAGTTTTGCGCGATGTACTGGCAGATGCGGCCGGCTTGAAAGTAGCTGACGGTGACTTGCGCCGGATAGCTGGGACGGATGAAGCCGCGGTCGAGCTCGGCCACGGGGAGCAGCTTCTTGTCGCGGATGGCGATGATGGTGGGCGGGTCCAGGCGATCGCCCCAATCGGGCGAAGCGGCGGTCTCTTCATAAACCGCCAACCCTTCGGTGAACCAGCGCGGCACGCGGTAGTTGGTGATGGAGAGCGCATACACATGGCTCATCTCATGCCACAGCGTAGACGCCCAATGGAACGATCCCGGCTTGCGGCCGGAGGGCGAATCCATGGCGACAATCGGCCCAAAGCTGACGCCCAACGCGCCCAGGCCCGGCATGCCCATGGTGCGAACCGCGAAATCTTCGTGATCGGGATAGACCTCGATCTGAATCGGACCGCTCACCGAGGTCCCATACTTCTTGTCGTAGGAGGCCATGATGCGCTCCATTTCGGAGGTGAAGTAGGGCTCCAGAACACTTGCTTCCTTCTTGTGCAGCCGGACCACGGCGCGGCTGTTGCGGAAGGTCTGGAAGTTCTTGTAGCTGTCCATCAGGCGCAGCGTGTTGACGACGGGGAAGGACTTGTAGCCTGCTTCGTAGGTGGCGGAAAGCTCCTTGTACGCTTCCTCTTCCTTGCCCAGGCGCATCAGGTTGATGCCCAGCCGGGCGCGCGCTTCCCACAAACCGGGGCGGATCTCGACGGCCTTGCGGAACAGTGCGATGCCTTCGTTGTAGCGACGGTTGAGGATCAGCAGTTCGCCACCAATGTTGTAGGCTTCGCCGTAAGCGGGGTTGATCTTGAGGGCCTTTTCAAACCAGGTGGTGTTGGGCCTTTCCTGCAACAGGTCGATCGCGCCCAACACGGCCATGGCATCAAGCGACTGCGGCAAGAGCGCCAGCGCCTTCTCCGCGTGTTCGGTGGCGAGCGCGAAGTTCGATTCTTCGGCTGACAACTTGGCCAGCAGCTCATGCGCGGTGGCCAACTTCGGGTTGATCTCCAGCGCCTGCTTCACCATCTCGACGGCCTTGCGGTCGTAGTTCTCGCCCGCAACGCGCGCCATCTCTAGAAGTGCGTCGGTGTTCTTTTCATCGAGCTCCAGTGCTTCGCCCAGCAGCTCGCCCGCATCCTTGGGTTGGTAACGCTGGCGGAACAGCGTACCCAGCCGGATCCGTGGCGTGATGTCCGTGGGCTTGGCCTTTACGGCTTCCTGGAACTGGTAGACCGCGTCCTGATAGCGTTCCAGGCCCCACGCCGACTCAGCGCGCGCCAGTGGATCGGATGCGCCTTGCAGCTTGGTAAAGCACGACACCGCCTCCGCTGTCCGGCCGTAGAGCTTGTGCTGCCAGCACGCTGCGGCCGGGTTGGGGGAGACGACGACATCCACCTTGGCCTTGGGCTTCTTGAGCTCCACCGTTTGCGCGCACGCCCATTGCGTGGCCAAAGACAGCCCCACGAAGACCAGGCGCAACTGCTGCTGGAGAGCCACTATTTGTCGATCGCCCCCTGCACTCGGGCGAGCTCCAGCAGCAGCGCTTGCATGGTGCGCCGGTACTCTTCGGCGGGCATGGCGGCCTTCTGGTACTTCAACTTGTCAATCGAGATTTCCAGCTCTTCCTTCTTCTTCAAGAGGACCTGCTTTTCCGGGCTCAACGATGCCTTCTGCGCGGCGCCGAGGCGCACCAGCGGGAAGCGTGCGGCCAACTGCCCTTTGCCATTCTCCGGGCTCGGAGCGCGTGCGCCATCGCCGGACCCGGCGTCTTCCAGAAGCGCATGCTCCGTCGCCAGACGCTTCTGGGTCTCGTAGTAGGACACCGTCTTTTGGTCAGCGTAGCGGTAGGCTTCAAGCGCGGTGACGGTTTCGTTTTTGTCCGAATCCGCCGCCGGATCGCGCATCGCTTCTACCCAGTAGCGGGCAAACACCGGAGCGTTCTTCTCCATCCCGGACTTGGTGGCGGTGATCACCGTGCGGTTGGGCCGCTGCAGCAGCATCAGCGAGGCGCCGGAGGCGCTGGTGGTGTTGACGACCAATTGCTTGCTCGCCGCAATGCGGTCGAGCAAGGGCGCCAGCTCCGCCGCGGTGATGTCGGGGCCGGGCAGGTTCAGCTTGTAGTCGGTGTTGTCGAAGGTGCCGTGGCCGATCAGGATCAGCGCGAACGAATCATCCAGCTTCGCGTCGCGGCCCACCTGCTGCAACGCATTCACTAGCGCCGTCTTCGTGGCACCCGCACCGCTCAAGGTGATCACCTTGGCATCCGCGTCGGTCTTCAGCAGCTTCTCGATTTCGGCCGCATGGGCGGCAAAGCGCTGCTCATAGTCCGGTTCACCACCCAAGCCCGCCACGGTCACGACATGAGACGTGGCCAGCGAAAGGGCCACCAGCAACGGCGTCATACCGCCCCCCAATTCCGGCGCAGGAACCATTCAGAGCCGCGCAGCAACAAGATCAACAGGAAGACGATCGGCATATTCCACAGATCTCTGGTCTCGCGCACCGTGATGCCCGCTTCAGAGAACGTGATCTCCTCCACCAGCTTGTTGATCTCGGTGGGCTTGTAGTAGTGGCCGCCGGTCTCGGAAGAAAGCTTTTCCAGCAGCTCGCGATTCTGCTCCAGGCCAAAGTTTTCAGCCACGCCATCCTCGCGGCGGAAGTTCACCAGGTCTTTGCCCAGGTCCTCATCGCCACGCCGAGCCGTCACTTCGGCCAGATAGGAGCCCGGCTTGCCGGCGGTCCAATTGGCGTTGTAGACACCTTCATTCAGCGGGTCCGGCTCCATGGGCACGGTGATGGTCACCCCATCAGGACCCGTCATGCGAGCCTCCACCAGCGCATCACTCACCGGCAGGTAGGTCTTGTCGCGCAACTCCGCGCGGAGCGGCGCTTGAGATTCGTCGCTCAGGACGGTCTTGGGCGTTGAGACACTCAGCCGCGACGGCGTATCGAGCACCAGCCAGCGCAGCATCTGTTGCCAGAAAGTGGCGTGTTTGGTGTCGGCATGATCGAGCAGCATGCGCCAGCGCCACGTGCCTGCGGTCGCCAGCACGGCCACGCGCCCGCGTCCGAAATTCTGCGTGACCAGCAGCGGCAAACGCCCTTTGCTTGTCGGCAGCGCTTCGGCCAGCACCACGGCTCCGGGCTTCGGCGTGCCCAACTCCTGGAAGTTAGCCAGATACGGCAGCTTCTTCCAGATCTCGGCGTTCTTGTCGGGCGAATCATCCAGACGCGTGATCAGGTTGTCGCGGCCCGCGGGCGTCAGTTCGGTGTTGGCCGGGTCCCGGTGGAAGGTGTTCTTGCGATCCGGCAGACCGACCGGCAGAATCTCCGCAAACTGTGAGGCGTTGTAACCGCCATCGGCCAGCCCGGTGCGGCCGCCCAGGAAGAGCACGCCACCGCCGCGACGGTCGACGAACAGCTTGATCGCCTCCTGCTGGGTGGGCGTGAAATAGCTAGCCTCGACACCGCCAATGATCAGGCCCTGGTAAGCCAGCAGCTCTTCGGCCTTCGCCGGAAAGCCGTCTTCCAACTCTTTGGGATTGGCGACGCCTTGGCGGTAGACCTTGTTGGGCGTGGTGCGTAACAGGCTGACCAGATCGACCGACTTGTCTTCCTCAAACGCGCGGCGGATGAACTTGTAGTCCCAGCGCGGCTCGCCTTCAAAATAGAGGACGCGGGGCTTCGCGGTCTCCACCGTCACCAAGCGCCGGAGCGAGTTGTTCTTCGCGTTCTCCTCGCCGTCGAGACCTTCCACCGCAACCTCGATCGTCCGTGGCCCGGGATTGCCCGCGGCGAACAGCAGCGACTCGGTCTGGGTGCGGCCATCGGCCTTCAGCAGAACTTCGCGATTGGCCAAAATCTTGCCATCGCTGCGCGCCACCAGACGGGCCTTGCGGTTGGCATAGCCGTTCTGCCGGAAGCTGACCTGCGCCGCCAGACGCGCCCCGTTCAAGGTGCGAGCGGGTAGTTCGACCTGCGTCAGCTCCAGATCCTTGTCGAACTTCTCGCGGCCATAGCCGATGGTGTGGACCGGAATGCGCAACCGCCGGACTTCCGCGAGTGACGCCGCGTCGATGCCGCCGGAGTTATCCGCGCCATCAGAGAGCACCACCACGGCGCCCACGGGCAGCGTCGCCGCTTCACCGGCGGCCTGCTTCAGGCTATCGCCCAAGCGCGTGGCGACCTGTGCGCCCTTGAAATCCGCCGTTTTGCTCACGCGCTCAATCCCCGCGCCGGAACGGTAGAGACGCACTTGAAACCGGTCACTCAACTTCTGCAGCAAGCCGGAATCGAGCGTTTGGCGCGCTTGGTCGAGGCGCGTGGATCCGCCCTCGTTCGTCGTCATGCTGCGCGAATCGTCCACCATCACGGCCACGACGTTCTGCTGCGGCTTCAGGCTCGACACACGCAAGGCCGGCTGCCAGAGCAGCGTGAGCAGCAGCGCGGCGAGCAGGCTTTGAAGAGTCCAGATGGTGGCGCGCCGCACGGAGGGCATACTGGTGCGCCGCATGATCAGCAGCCCCAACCCCACCGCCGCCGCGACGATGGCGATCCACAGCGCCCACACAGGAGCGGCACCCAGGAAGACGATCTCGCCTTTGGAGAAGATGCGGGCCGGATATGAGAAGAGTAGTTCGAACATTGAGGGGCGGCCCAAATTAGAAGCTAATGCGTCATCGAGTAAATGATGTAGTTGATGCCGATCCGGTAACCGAGCGACGTATATTTTTCCGGGTAGCGCGGCAAGTCGGCATGTTCCCAGGAATCGCCCAGGTCCATGTTGTGGCAGATGCCCACCATCACGCGGCCCTTGTCGTCAACGACGCCGGCCCATTTCGGATCCACACCGTCCTGCTCATACGTGCGGCCCGTGTAGAACATCACCATGCCGGGCACCTGCACCTTCTGGTCGATGTCGTAGAGCACGTGGAAGATGTGGTCCTTTGAATCCAAGTCGAACACCGGCCGGTCTGGGAACACACGGCTCAGGCTGGCCAAAAACACTTCCCACTCAAACGAACCGTGGAAATCGTCCACCATCAGGAACCCGCCGCGCAGCAAGTACTCGCGCAGTTTCTTGCATTGCGCGTCGGTCAGGTCCCAGTGGCCCACTTCGACGCCGTAGATAAAGGGGTAGTTGAAGATCTCGTCGCTGTCGAGGTCCACCACAGTTTCCATGGACCGGACGTGCAGCCGGGTCAAGCGCCGGACACCTTGCATGAAGTGGCGATCGGCGGCGGGGTAGTCCGTGCTCCAGGACCCGCGCACGCCCCACATGCCGGAGCCGCCGCGGTAGGAAGGATAGCGGAGGCGCGCGAAGACGAACTCGGTCGCTTCATTGGCATCGGCAGGGATGGGGACATCTTCCTCATCACCCCGCCCACGACGCCCAAACTGGGCGTACATGATGCTTGCCAACAACAACGCGACGAAACCAGCCACCGCCCAATTCCGGACTCGCATGGGTATCAGTTTGACGCCAGCATAGCACGTAGGTTACGAAAGAATTTTCTGACCACCTTCCATCGGACGCGTGGCCGTCACACAATTTCCCGGCAATCGCGGCGGGACTCACCCGATAATGGATACGTCGGCCTATGCTGCGCCAGGCTCTACTCTATCTGTCGGCCCAACCCCGGCTTCGCCGCTGGGCGGAGACCTCAACGCTCGCCGGACCGCTGACCCGGCGATTCGTGGCAGGCACAACGCTTGACGACGTCATCCGCGTCTGCACCGAGATCAACCGGCAAGGGATCGCCACGTCGCTGGACCATTTAGGCGAAAACGTCTCCTCCGCCGCCGAAGCCCGCGAAAGCCGTGACCAGGCCCTGAAGGGATTGGACCGGATCGCCGATCAAAGATTGAAATCGACTGTGTCCATTAAGTTGACCCAATTCGGGCTGGACCTGGGCACCGGGCTTTGTCTCGACAACGTCTCGGCGCTGGTGGAGCGGGCGCGTGACATTGGGACCCGGGTCGAGATCGACATGGAGTCAACGGTCTATACAGACCGGACGCTCGAAATCGTGGTGGCGATGCAGCAGCGCTATGGCTGTGTCCGGGCGGTGATCCAGGCCTATCTACGCCGCAGCGAGTCCGATATCCGGTTGCTGTCAGAAGCGGGAATTCCGGTGCGCTTGTGCAAAGGCGCCTATAACGAGCCGCCTTCGGTGGCGTTTCCAGAGAAGGCGCAAGTGGATGAGAACTACCTGCGTCTGGCGCGGCTATTGCTCGAAATCGGCGTCGACCCGGCTCTGGCCACGCATGACGACCGGATGGTGGCGGCGGGAAAAGGTCACGCGGCGGATAAATTTGAGTATCAGATGCTGTATGGGGTGCGTCGTGACCTGCAGCGGCGGCTGGTGGCCGATGGCTACCGGTTGCGGCTCTACGTACCCTATGGCGATGCGTGGTATCCGTACTTTATGCGCCGTTTGGCGGAGCGACCGGCGAACTTGTTGTTTCTGGCCAAAAGCCTCTTCCGGAATTAGTGGAACCAGCCACCCCGCTGAGGGGTCTTAAGGGCGAGGCACGATCAAGATGAAATACTGGGGTTTGTTTGGCGCGAAGTTGGCGGTGGTGGCCGCGCTGGCGGCCGGACTGAAGTGGTTGATCCGGGCCGTGGTCCCCATCGGGTACACCGCCACGCGATTTGGCCACGCACCGTTTTCTCATGATCTGGCGTACACGACGGCGATGATGGTCTACACGTTGATCTGCACCGGCTTGCTGGCGCTGGTCATCATTGATCAGAAATACCGGTGCCGGACATGCGCGCGGCGGCTGCGGATGCCGGTGAATAGCGGCTCCTGGTCGGCGGCCACCATCTTTGCCCCGCCCCGCACCGAATTCATCTGTCCCTACGGCCACGGCACCATGACGCAGCCGGAGCTCCAGATTGCCGGCCGGGAGACGCCCGTGTGGGTGGAGCACAAGGACATTTGGGCTGAATTGGAATCGCTGGGGCCCAAGCGGTAGTGGCCGCTCCAGAAGGCAGCGGGCAGAACGGGTTGATACACTGCGGGTAGTGAGAACCAAGAATCAGGTCTCGCGGAATTCCACCAGCGGGCGCCTTTGGGGCACCAGTTGGGTGCGCTGGCTATTGCTGGTGGGCGCCGCCGGAATTGTTTCCGCATTGGCCGTGACGGGCTATTTCTACGTCACCTACGCACGTTTGATCGAACAGAAATTGGCCGTCGGGCCCTTTGCCAAGACGTCCAAGCTGTACGCCGCGCCGGAAACGGTCCATGTCGGCGATGAGCTGACGGCCGACGACATCGCCTCGGAGCTTCGCCGGGCGGGGTACCGCGAATCCGAAGGCGGCTTGATCGGCTGGTTTAAAAAGCGGCCCGATGGCATCGAGATCTTCCCTGGCCCGGACTCCTTCTTCCGCCAGGAATCGTTCCTGATCAAGATCGCCGTGGGCGAATCCGGCCGGTCGCAGGTGGCCCAGATCGTCTCCTTACGCGACGCCTCGCGCCGCACGGTGTTCCAGCTGGAGCCGGAGTTGGTCACCAATCTATTTGACCGGAACCGCCAGAAGCGCCGCATCGTCAAGTTTGAAGACATCCCCCCGCAGCTGGTGCAAGCCGTTGTTTCGGTGGAGGATAAGCGCTTCTTCAAGCACGCCGGGTTTGACCCGTTGCGCATCATGAAGGCCGCTTTTGTCGATTTGAAAGCCGGCCGCCATGCCGAAGGCGCCTCGACGCTTACCATGCAGCTGGCGCGCGGCATCTGGCTGACGCCCGAGAAATCGTGGAAGCGCAAGGCCGCCGAAACGTTGATTACGCTGCACTTAGAGCGAACGCTGACCAAAGAGCAGATCTTTGAGTACTACGCCAACAACGTCGACATGGGCCGCCGGGGCAGCTTCCAGATCCTGGGCTTTGGCGAAGCGGCGCAGGCCTATTTCGGCAAAGATATCAAGCAGTTGACGTTGGCCGAAGCCGCCACGCTGGCCGGGCTGATCCAGCGGCCCAGCTTCACCAACCCGGTCCGGTGGCCGGAGCGCTCACGGTCCCGCCGCAACGTGGTGCTGACCCTGATGCGCGACAACGGCTATATCGACGATCGCGGCTATGCCACGGCGGCCGAGGCGCCGGTGCAGGTGGCGACCGGAGCTGTCGACTCCAACGACGCGCCCTACTTTGTTGACCTGGCCAACGACTGGTTGCAGGACAACATGGCCGACCATGACTTCCAGAATCGCGCCTACCGGGTCTACACCACGCTCGACCCGCGCCTCCAGAAGGACGCCGCCGATGCTGTGCGTATCGGGATCAAGGAACCGGACGATCTGGTGAACGGCCGCCGGAAGCGGACCAAAGAGGCCGTGCGCGATGTCCAGGTGGCGCTGGTGGCGCTCGATGCAGAGACCGGCGAAGTGCGGGCGCTGCTGGGTGGGCGGAACTACGGCGCCAGCCAGTTGAACCGCGTGTTGGCCAAGCGGCAGCCGGGATCGATCTTTAAGCCGCTGGTCTATGCGGCCGCACTGAATTCGGGGCTCGATCCGGCCGCCACCACCGTCATCACCCCGTCGATGGTGATGATGGACGAGGCCAAGGTCTTCCACTACGACGACAAGGAATATGAGCCGGGCAACTTTGGCAACAAATTCTACGGCCAGGTGACGGTGCGGCAGGCGTTGGCCAAAAGCTTGAACATCCCTACCGTTGAGCTGGCCCAGATGGTGGGCTACGCCAAGGTGGCCGCCCTCGCCAAGGAAGCCGGGCTGCCCAATCAGGTGGCGACGCCGTCGATTGCCCTGGGCTCCTACGATGCGACGCCGCTCGATATGGCGGGGGCGTACACCGTATTCGCCAACGGCGGCCAATACATCAAGCCGTCACTGATCAAGGCGATCTACACCCAGGACGGCGACCGGATCTACGAGGCGAAGCCCGAAAAGCGCAAAGTACTGGACCCGCGGGTGGCCTACATGATGGTGAACCTGCTGGAAGAAGTGATGCGTTCCGGCACCGGTGCCGGTGCCCGGGGCCGCGGCTTCGGCCTGCCGGCGGCGGGCAAGACCGGGACCTCCCGCGACGCCTGGTTTGCGGGCTTCACTTCCAAGTTGATCACCGTTGTTTGGGTGGGCTTTGATGACAACACGGACCTGAAGCTGGAGGGCGCCAAAGCGGCGCTGCCGATCTGGACCGAGTTCATGAAGCGCGCCCACTTGCATAGCGACTACAAAGGTGTGATGCCGTTCTCTCCGCCGGAGGGCGTCATTGTGACCCAGTGCGGCGAGCGCAGCGAAGTATTTATTGCCGGCACGCAGCCGGCCGATTCCTGTGGCGGTTCGGGCGGCACTCAGGTGGCATCCTGGGATGAGCCGAATGCTCCGGCAGCGGAGCCTCAACCCGGTGAACCGGCCACCCCGCGGCGTGCGGCCCGCATCGCCCGGGCAGAGCCACAATCCATCCCGGTTCAACCGGCGGCCACCCCAACTCCGGTGGCGCCGAAAGAAAAGAAGGGACTGTTTGACCGTTTTCGGGCTATATTCAGGTAGATTCGGGAGGCAGCCATGCTGACACTCGTCCTGCTGGCAAGTTTTTTCACGCAACAGACGGCATCCGCCGCGGGGAGCGCCCCACCTGCTATCGCAGCACAGGGGTTTGCCGACAGCCGCGGCGGCTTAAAGGCTCCGGCGCTGCCGGCCACTGGCCCGCAAGCCTTGGGCCCAGAGATGCGCGGCGATATCTTTATGGCGCGCAAGATGTACCGCGAAGCGGCCGAGATGTACAAGCAGATGGACCCCTCGTCGGCCATCACTTGGAACAAGGTCGGCATCGCCTACCACCAGATGCTGGATCTGGACGCGGCCAAGCGCTACTACGAGCGCGCCGCCAAGATCAACCCCAAGTATCCGGAAGCCGTGAACAACTTGGGCACCATCCACTACGCCAAAAAGAACTACCGCCGCGCCGTCAGCTCCTACCGCCGGGCGCTGCGGTTGACGCCGGATTCGGCCTCGATTTTGAGCAACCTGGGCACGGCCTATTTCGCGCGCAAGAGCTATGACGAAGCCTTCAAGGCTTATCAGCAGGCGCTCGCGCTCGACCCGGAAGTGTTTGAGCATCGCGGCGCGGCGGGCGTGATGCTGCAGGAACGGACTGTCGAAGAGCGGGCCAAATTCCACTTCTATCTGGCCAAGACCTACGCCAAATCCGGCAACTCCGAGCGCGCGCTGATGTATCTGCGCAAGGCGCTGGAGGAAGGCTTTAAGGAGCGGGACCGGATGAACGACGACCCCTCCTTTGCCGCCATGCGCGAGCTGCCCGAATTTCAGGAACTCTTGCAGTACAAACCGAAGGTGCTTTGAAACAGCGCGTAACGTGGTATCTAGCGGCCGCCACCGGCCTTTTGTTGACTGATTGTGCGCGGAAGCCGGAGGCACCGGTCTTCGCTCGTTTTGCCATGGCGCCGGTGGAGAACCTCACCAGCGGCGACGAACTGGCTTGGGCGCCGGAGGCCGTGCGGGCGCTGGTGACCAGCCAGCTGGCCGCGTCACCCAAGGTGGAGCTGTCGCGAGCGCGATCGCTGGCTGAAACTCAGGCGGCGCAGGTGGCCGCCATTCCGGTCTATTGCCGCTTGGAAGGCTCCGCGGCGCAGCTCAAGTTGCGGTGCTGGAAGCCGGGTGGCGAAGGGTTTGAATCCGCCGGGAGTGTCGCGGCCGGATTGCCGTCCTTGGTGGCGCCCGTCGGGCGTTGGCTGGACCCGGAGGCCAAACCCGCTCCGCCGCTGAAGACGGAGGCGCTGAAAGCCTATGGCGAGCGCCGCTTTGAAGACGCCGTCGCCCTGGAGCCGGATTTCGGGGTCGCCTACGCGGACGGCGCGGCCAGCCTAATGGGTGTCCAACGAGAAGCAGCGGCTCGCCTGATCGCGGCCGGTATGGCTCGGGGCAAAAGCTTGGATGAGCCGACACAAGCGCAGCTGATGCTGGACCAAGCGGTGCTGACCGGAAGTGCGTCCGGTCAAGCCGCGGCGCTCGAGCGGCTCAGCCAGTTGCGGCCCAAAGATCCGGCCCGGCTGCGGGGATTGGTGCAGGCCCAATTGCGGTCGCGCCAGGCCAAGTCCGCCGCCGCCAATCAAGCGCGCCTGGCCGAGCTGCTACCCGCCGATGCGACGGTCTGGAACGACCTGGGCTACATGCGGGCCTACGCCGGAGACTTGAAAGGGGCTCGCGAGGCGTTGGAGAAGTACGCCCAACTGACGCCCGATCAGGCCAATCCGCTCGATTCATTGGGTGAGGTCCACTTCTATTTGGGCGACTT
This sequence comes from Acidobacteriota bacterium, assembly GCA_026394055.1. Lineage (GTDB taxonomy): Bacteria > Acidobacteriota > Terriglobia > Bryobacterales > Bryobacteraceae > JAPKYZ01. The sequence goes on along the minus strand of JAPKYZ010000084.1, from coordinate 3,675 downwards.
CGCCGCCGCCGAAAAATACTTCCTGGACTCTTACAAGAAAGATCCCACGTTCCTCAACGGCCAAGGCATGTACAAGGCCGCCGTCTCGCGACTGATGGCCGGTGATCGCGCCGGGGCGGACAAGCATTGGAAGGCATTTCTCGATGCCCTGAGCGATACGTCGCCCCAAGGTCAGGCTTATCTGCAGGCGCTGTGGCTCTTCGCCAGTGACCGGCCGGCGGAGGGGGAAACGGCCATGCGCGCGGTGAAGACGCCGTTGGCTGAGACCCACGTCGCCCTCTGGAGCCGCCTGCGCGGTGACCTGCCCGGCGCACAGCAGGCGCTGCAACGGGCCTTCCCAACGCGGCAGGTGAATTCGGTGAATGGTCTGCTGGCGTTGTTCGTCAGCCTGGGACCCGCGCCGCCAGCCGAGTGGGCCAAGCGGGCGAGTGTCCAGTTCGCCGACCCGCGGATCAAAGGCGTCGGGACGTTGGCCTTGGGCACGGCTCTGTTGGTGAATCAGCACTACGAGGCCGCCGCGCAGTTGTTCCAAAAAGGGTTGGAGCAAACCCCCATCCCGGATGATGCGGAAGTGCGGACGCTGCTCGCGTGGGCGTTGACGGGGTCCGGCAAAGAGGCGGAGGCCAAATCACTGCTGGCCCAGCATGGCATCCCGCGCTTGCCCACGGCGACGCCATTGACGCCAATCTTGATGCGGCGTAACTATTTGGCCAGCCAGAAGAAGTAGGCTGGCCGGACCGCCCACACGGGTGAGTCCAGTGACATCAGCCGACCGGCTGCGGTCATTTTGAGCCGCGGCACCGGCCGTCTCGTCTAGCGAGTTACGCTTCCCAAGGGCGATGCGCTGCGCCGTGATCACGATCCTTGACGCGATCGTACATGTGGGACGCATTCACTGAGCCCAGACCTTCGTTGTAGAGGCTGGTTAAGCCGAGCGACTCCCGGATGTCTTCTGAAAACGCGTGCAGCGCCACCAACTGCTCCGCCTGGGCGGGTTCGCGCTTGTCGCTCGGGGTCTGCCAGAACTTCTGATTGCCGCCATCCACCAATACGGCGATCTCATTGCCGACGACGATGCCGATCGGGTCCACCGTATAGGAACTCCCGTCCGTTTTGACGACGGCCGCGCAGCGGTCCCGCATGACAGCGGCTTTCCCTTCAGACTTTTTCGACGACTTGATGCCCAAGCCAGCCATGGTTTTCAGGCACTCATCAAACGTGGCGATATGCGGCTTCACGCGGCGGAAGAACATAAGGTCAGTATAGGCTAGTCGACTCGGCGGCGGCTGTCGATTCTGCTTGCTCGTGACAACGACTTGTGATGTACTCAAGCCCGGAGGGGCTAAGGCCCCGAAATTGCTAACAGGGTTTCATGATAGGTTCCACGTCGATGAAAAAACACCTCCTACTCGCACTGCTCACAGCGGCCGCGGCATTTGCCCAGACCGTTGAAACGATCCCATTCCGCGCTATCCTCTCGCCGGCGAATGAAGTTCCCGCCATCACCAATCTGGAGGCCAGCGGGATGGGCACCGTTTGGCTGCACATCGTTCGTGACGCCAGCGGCAAGATTGTCTCCGGATCGGCTGACTTTCAGGTCAACTACCGCTTTCCGGCCGCCGTCAACATCACGGGTATGCACATCCATCGTGGCGCCGCCGGCATCAACGGCCCGGTCACCATCGATTCCAGCCTCACCCGCATCGACGCCCAGCCCGCCACGGGCACGCTGGTCCGCCAGGGGCAGATCAGCGCCACCAATGAGGCGGCGCTTTCGACGGCCACCGACATGCTGACCAACCCGGCGGGCTTCTACTTTAACGTCCACACCTCCGATAACCCGGGTGGTGCCATTCGCGGACAGCTGGAACGGGCGCAGATGCGCGTCTTCATGGGCTTGATGAACCCGGCCAACGAGGTGCCGGCGATCGCCGATGCCAACGCCTCCGCCGTCTCGACCGTGACGATGCTGTACACGACCACTCCGCAGAATGTGCTGACCTCGGCCACCTTCAATTTCGACATCAACTACACCGGCATGCCCGCCGACACCGTGTTCACCGGCTATCACATCCACCGTGGCGCCGCGGGCACCAATGGCCCGGTCACCATCGACACCGGCATCAACGGCAACAACGCCGTGCCCGCCAACGCCAACGGTACCGGCAACTTGAGCTACGACGTCGAAGTGAACTTGAACGCCGCTGCGCAGGTCAGCACGGCCTACGACATCATCAACGACCCGCAAGCCTTCTACGTCAACATCCACACCCGGACCTTCCCCGGTGGCTTCTGCCGCGGCCAGCTGCGCCGCACCGACGCCATGGTGTTCCAGCAAACGATGCTGCCGTCCAACGAAGTGCCGGCCGTCACGATCGCCGCCAGCGCCAACGCCCGCCAAGTGATCTGGACCCTGCGCGACGACACGGGCAAGGTGCAGGCAGGCTCCGTTCTGTTCGACATCAACTATCGCTTCCCGGAGGCCGTAACCTTTACCGGTCTCCACATCCACAACGGTTTGGCGGGCGCCAACGGCGGCGTCACCATCGACACCCGCACGACGGCCACGGCGCCCGTGGTCAGCACCACCGGCTTCGGCAACATCTACCGCCAGATCACGGTGAGCAATGCCGCCGGTGTGGCGACGCTGAACACCATCATCACGGACCCGGCCGCGGCCTACGTCAACCTCCACAGCACGGTGAATCCGGGCGGGGTGGTGCGCGAACAGCTGGAACCCCGTCCGTTCGGTCTGCCCAGCATTGAAACGCTGATCAGCGGCGTCTCGGACCCCGCCTATCAGGTGGTTGCTCCGGGCGGCCTGGTCTCGGTCTACGGCCGCAATCTCACCAAGGTGGGCGCCAGCAACGGCGGCTCACCCACCACCAACGCCCCGGGCCAGATCAACGGCACCAGCTTGGTCTTTGCCAACCGCGCCGCTCCGCTGTTGAGCGTCAGCCCGCGCACGGTGGCCGCTCAGGTGCCGGTTGATTCGCCGGCCGGGATGCAACCGGTTTACGTCGTCGGCCCCAATGGCATGTCGAACACCATGACCATCATGGTGGCGAACCCCGCCCCGGCCATCTTCTTTGACCGCATCGTACCCCAGGGCTATCTCGCCAGCGCTTACCGCCTTTCCGATTCCACCTACATCACGGCGGACAATGCGGCTCGCGCGGGCGATATCATCCTCCTGTGGGCCACGGGTCTGGGTGCCACGACACCGGCACTGGCCACGGGCGCGGGTGCGGGCGATTCCAATACGGTGGCGCAGACGCCCATCGTCAACATTGGCGGACGCGCGGCCACGGTCACGCTGGCGCAGGCGGTCCCCAATTCGGTGGGCCTCTACTGGATGCTGGTCCGCATTCCCGATGGCGTCACGGCGGGCTTGGCTCCCGTGGAAGTGAAGCAGGGGACGGCCACGGCCAACCCGGTGCTGCTGCCCGTCCGGTAACGGCTCCGTAACTGGCGTGGCGGGCGTTGCGATAAGCTGACCTTCGTGAAAGGTTTTGCCGCTACGTCCGCCGCGACCGGTCTTTTGTCTACCGCAGTTTGTCTAGCCTGTGCAGCATGGCTGGTTTCGGCACAAAGCCCGAAGCCAGCCATCGCTTTTTCTGCCGAAGAGCGGCTGGCCCGCCACCGCAATCTGGGCAAGGCTTTTTACGAGAACCC